>NZ_AP014809.1:2211356-2910213 GCF_002355515.1 Methylorubrum populi
TCGCGATCGTGCGGCCCGGCCGTCGGCAGGCCGAGCAGGTCGCCCTGCCCGAGACCGTCGAGATCCCCGACGCCGACATGACCGCCCTGGAGGCCGTGAGATGACCCGCCCTGTCAGCCCCACCGAGATCCGCTGCAAGGACGGCCGGGTCTTTTCCGTCGAGCGCATGGGCGGAGGGATCACGGTTTTCGCCGACTTCCGCGACCCGGCGGTCGACGCGACCGGCCTCGGCCGGTTCCAGACGTTCCACGAACCCGGCGACGGGAGCGCCGAGCACACGGGCATGCCCGTGGAAATCGTGCGCGCCTACGCCAAGGCCCATGGCGGAGTGGCCGAGGCCGGCGCTGAGGCGGTCGCCCTCCTGAAGGCGCTCCCGTCCAGGCCGGCCCTGCCCGCGGCCGAGCCCGCCCCCGCTCCCGAGCAGCCTGCCCCGGCGGTTGAGGAGGCCGCCGCGCCGCGCCCTTTTCCGGGGGAGCCCCGGTGGCCGGGCGGCCCCCGGCCGAGGTTGTGCCCGGGGCACTGGATCAACCTGAGCTGGACGGAGCTCCGGCGCGCATCGAGCTGGACCACCTGACCCCGGCCGTCATCGAGGCGAGGAAGGCGGTCGCCGAATTCGACGCCGGCTTTCACTACCGGGGCCGCGAGCCGGCGCACCGCGGCGAGGTGCTCGACGCGTGGTACCGGCGCGCGACCGCGGGAGCCGCGGTCGGGTCGCGCTTGATCATCGCGAAGCATGACCACTTTGCGCGCCACCCCCTCCAAGCGGAGGCCCTGGACCTGCGGGCGCGCCTGCTCGCCGTCGCCGAGGAAGCATACCGCGAGCTGCCCCGTGCGCAGAAGCGCGCGAATTGGATCCGGGGCGCCTGATCGGGATGAAGGAGTAGCCATGGCCCGTCCCCCGCTGCCCGCCCACGACCTCGCCGCCCACCGCGCATGGGTCGCCTCCGCCGCGGAGGCCCCCTTCCACCGGCCGGTGGAGCCGCCCCTGCTCGTGCACCCGAAACCCAAGAAGGCCCCCGCGCCGGAGCGGCCGCGCGACCTCGTCGACATGATGGAAGCGCCCGCGGCCCCGGCCGACGAAAGGCCGTGGTACGTGCGGCAGAGGATGCCGTTCGACGAGATGATGCGGGCGCACTTCGGCGGGCTGATCTCCCCGCCGTCGGAGCTCGCCCAGAAGCGGGCCAGGCTGAAGCGCGAGCGGTCCGAGGCTGCGATCGCCGCCAGGGCCGCCGCGCAGGCCCCCGAGGAAGAGGACGAGGATGCCGAGGCGGACGAGGTGGAGGCTCCTCCGCCGCCTGCCCCCGAGCTTGCGCCGCCCGCGACCGAGCCGGATCCCTACCTCGCCGGGCTCGGGCTCTCCATGCTGCAGGGTCTGCGCGAGCCTCGGTGTCCCGAGGCCGACGCCGCCCTCGACGCCCTCGACGCGCGGCGCCCGCCCGGCTTCCCCACGGCAACGCGGATGCTCTCGCTCCGGTCCGGCGAGGCCGAGGCTAACGTGGTCCTGCTCCTCGCGACCGGGGAGGAGGCGCGGGTGACCGTGCGGTGGCGTGCCGTCGACCCGGCCTACGAGTGGCGGGTGATGGGGCAGCTGCCGCGGACTAGGTACTGCTGGGCCGCGGACACCGGGGAGTGGATCCCTCTCCGGCTCTAAGCGGCCTCCGCCAGGGCGGCCGCCGCGGCCGGGCCGCCCTCGCGCCGGGCGACGTCGGCGAGGAGCTCCTGGATCTCGGGGGCCGTCACCGGTCGGAAGCGCCAGGCGTCGACGCCGACGTCGCAGGATCGGGCGGTCGGCGCGAGGCTGCCGTGCGAGTGGCCGTAGAGGTGGAGCCGGCCGCGGTGCGCGTCCGGCCAGGTCACGTGCGCGAAATGGCTGAGCCATAGGTCGACCGGACGCCGCATGCCGCTGTCCTGAACGGACACCCGGGCCACGTCCCGGATCGGTCCGGCCCAGTCCAGCCGCTCGCCTCGTTGCTCATGATTTCCGCGGATCAGGAACTTCTTGCCGTTCAGGCGCGAGAACACGGCTTGAGCATGGGATAGACTGCACCCGTAGGCAAAATCGCCGAGATGGATCACCGTGTCGTCCCGGCGAACCCGGTTGTTCCAGAGGCCGATCAGCGTCTCGTCATGCTCCTCCCGGGAGGCGAACGGCCGGGGCCGGGCCATGCGGTCGGACATCATCCCGAGATGCCCGAAGTGGGTGTCTGAAACCAGGTAGGTCGTCACGGGCAGGACCCTCGAACGGAACGCGGCGACCGTCCGGATTTCCGGACGGGGTGGCTGGCCTCAGGCCGGCAAGCGGTCGAGTTTCGAGGGGGCGTGCGTCATGGGGGCGAGCCTCGCCGATCGGCCGCCCCGGCGCAAGGCCGACCCACCTGCAAGGTTGCCCGAACCCTGGCCGGCGGGCCCGAGCCCAGGCGCGGCGGGCGACGTCCTGTTTACCCTCCGTTCTCTTCTGCCCTTGCGGCCGGGAGAGCGGTGCGGGATCATCGCGTCATGTCAAAGTTCCAGCTCATCGTCGCCAAGTGGGACCCCTCGAACGGGGCGTGGGCCCGCCTGAAGAGCGCCGACCTCGACACCCTGATCACGCTCGAAGACGCGGCGTGGGCACCCGAGGTCACCGACACCCATGGCTTCGCGATCTTCTCCGTCGCGCAGCTCCGCGCCGCCACGAAGGCGCGGGGCCCGAAACGTCTCCGCTCGATGAGGCCCGGTCACGGCCTGCTCGTGACACGACGCGAACTCAAGGAGTGGAGAGAGAGATGCCTAGACCTCGGAAGCCCGCCCGCCTCAAGCTCGACCTCGACCGTGGGGTCTGGGCCATCCACGACGGGGAGTTCAAGCGACGCACAGCGCACGGCCCTGGCGATCGCGCAGCGGCTGAAGCGGAGCTCGCGCTCTACGTCATCGAGCGGGACCGCCGGCTAGAGGAGGAGGCCCGCGTCGTCCCCGAGGACGACGACCCGACGAACCAAGATCCGCGCCTCGTCAGCATCGCCACGTCGCTCGCATTTTACGGGCAGGCCATGGAGGGCGGATCGAACGCGAGCCTTGTCGGGCACCACATCGCGAACCTCCTCCGGCATTGGGGCGGGAAGAACCTCTCGCAGATCAAGGCCGCATCCTGCCGGGCCTACGTCGAGGCGCGCTGCAAGGAGCGGTGGCGGCCGCCCGGATCGAAGGGGGAGGGGAAGCTTATCAAGCCGGCGACGGCCGGGCGCGAGCTACAGACGCTCTCGGCCGCGGTCGGTCACTGGCATCGCGAGTTCACGCTCCACGCCAAGCCCGTCATCACCCTGCCGACGAAGGCCAAGCCGCACGTCGACTGGCTGACCGAGGTCGAGTACGCGCGGCTCCTCAAGGTGACGCAGGGGTGGCGCTGGGTCTCGTCCGACCTGGCGACGCGCGAGCCGGTCTGGGAGCGGGCGCCGGACACGCCGTTCGTCGCCGCCTGGAAGGAGCGGGCAGGGGATGCCTACGTCCACGACGATCACCTGGAACGTGCCTGCGAGGTGGGCTTCTACTCGGGCACGCGGTCCGGCGCGATGCTGGGCCTGCGGTGGAAGCGGGACCGGATCGACGGCTGGATCGACTTCAACGGAGTGACGCTTTTCAGGGCCGGCCCGGAGGCACCGCCGAGCCGCAAGCGCCAGCCCCCGTGCCGGATCCACGACCGGCTGCTGCCCCGGCTCCTGGAATGGCGGAAGGCGGACATGGCCCTGGACCTGCGCGACGCGGAGGGCAAGCCGATGCCGGTGACCCACGTGATCCACGAGCGCGGCGTCCCGCTCGGCCGGATCGACGGCGCCTTCGGCCGGGCGGCTTGGCTCGCTGGGCTGGACCGCCGGGAGATCGACGGCTCGTGGCGGGTCGGGAACGAGGATCCGAACGACGACCTCGGCATGCCCACGCCGCACATCCTGCGGCACACCCGAGCGACGCTGATGCTCCGCGCCGGGGTGCCGCCGCACGAGGTCGGCGAGTACCTCGGAATGACCGTGAAGATGGTGCTGGAGGTGTACGGCCACACCCACGCGGAGTACCAGAAGCGGGCCGCGGCGGCGTAGCGGGATGTTTCCGACCCCGGGTCGGAAACCCCGGTTTCACGGGGCGCGATGGGATCGGACGGCGTTGCACGGGAACGCACCGCAAGCGACTGATCCGCCTCGGGAAACCGGCGGGTTCAGAGCTCAGCGCCGGGTCGACGTGAGTACGTTGACATGGTAGGGGTCACAGGTTCGATCCCTGTCGCGCCCACCATCTCCGCCAGACGGGATGGACGATGAGACCAAGGCTCCGGAGACGGGGCCTTTTTCTTTGTCCAAATTCTTTGCTGAACGACTCGCCGGTTCGTGCGTGGTTGCCGCGCCGACGCGGCCGAGCGCCCCGCGTCGGACGACGGGCCCGGGCCCTCCGGCAGCCCGCTTCCAAAAAGGAAAGCCCCACCGTTTCCGGCGGGGCTCTCCGATCCTCGGTCTCCGGTCCCGGGGGACCGGAGGGGCGTGATCAGGCGTGGGCGAGGGCCGCGTTCGGCACCGCCGCGTTGTTGTTGAGGTGGTGCTGCTTCAGCATCGGCCGCAGGACGGCCACCGCCAGCGCTGCCGCGATCAGGTCCATCGTCGCCACGGTGTAGAGCACCGTCGACCAGGTACCCGTCGCCTGCATGATCAGGTTGCCGACCGGCACGAACAGCGCGGCGAAGCCCTTGGCGCAGTAGAGGACGCCGTAGATCTTGCCGATGTGCTTCGAGCCGAAGGTGTCCGCGGCGGTGGCGCTGAACAGCGAGTACACTTCGCCCCAGGCCAGGAACACGATGCCGGACAGGATCACGAAGGCCCAGGGGTTCGAGCCGAAGTAGCCCAGCGCCACGATGCCGATGCCTTCCATCGCGAAGGCGATGAACATCGTCTTCTCGCGGCCGATCCGGTCGGAGATCCAGCCGAACAGCGGGCGCGAGATGCCGTTCATGACGCGGTCGAGCATCAGGGCGAAGGGCAGCGCCGCCATGGCGAAGAAGTACAGGTTCACCTGGAAGTTCTTCACGCCGAGGTCGGTCGCGATGACGCCGAGCTGCGCCACGGCCATCAGGCCACCGGTCACCGTGCAGGTGAACATCAGCAGCATGACGTAGAAGACCGGCGTGCGCAGGGCCTCACCGAGGGTGTAGTCGCGGCGGGTCTGCAGCACCTTGGTCGAGAACTTGACCTCGTCCTTGGCCGGCGAGCGCATGAACAGCGAGGCCAGGATGATGACCGAGCCCTGGATCAGGCCGAAGGTGAAGAAGGCCTGGGCGTAGCTGCCGGCATCGATCATCTTGGCGATCGGGATGATCGTCAGCGCCGAGCCCGCGCCGTAGCCGCCCGCGGTCAGACCGACGGCCAGGCCGCGCTTGTCCGGGAACCACTTCAGGGCGTTGTTGATGCAGGTGGCGTAGACGCAGCCGACGCCGATGCCGCCGAGGACGGAGCCGAGATAGAACCCGCTCAGCGACGTCGCGTAGGAGTTCACGACCCAGGCCGCGCCGGTCATCAGGCCGCCGAACATCACGACACGGCTCGGGCCGTACTTGTCGATGAAGTAGCCCTCGATCGGGGTCAGCCAGGTCTGGACGACGACGAAGATCGTGAAGGCGACCTGGATCGCGGCGCGATCCCAGCCGAAGGTTTTCTGAATTTCAGGGACGAACAGGGTCCAGGCGTACTGGATGTTGGCCGCAGCCACCATGCAGACGACACCAAGGACGATTTGAAGCCATCGGTTCGACGATACGACCGGTTGATCCGGGGCAGTGGACGATAGTGCCATGAGCGTGCTCCCTCGTGCCTGCACAGACGTGAAGGCTTGTTGTGTAGGTTTGGCGTGTTTCTCTTGAGAAGCGTCGGTGCAGGGTTGTTGCGATTCCTTCCTCTGCCGGTCGGATCCGAGGGCCGGTCTCCTCCCAGGCAGTGGTATGCATTATTTGGTATGCCAGGCATGCAGGCAAGCGAAATAATGCCCAACCTGACACGAAAGTGAGGGAACGGAAGGATGAAACGATGGAACCCCACGGAAAACTGCCTCGTCGGCCGGCGGAATGTGGCGGGCTGAGGCTGGGGAATGATGCATTTGATGCGATCCGGGCCGTGAAGCCGCGCCGCTGGATTGGGCATCCCGACCACGGCCTCATCTCTGGGTCGTCTTGCAAACAGCCTCGTGGGGTGCGGAGACCTCGGTACCGTTACGCTGGCATCGCAACGAAATAGCCGGATTCCGGGCGCTTCGTCTTTCGGGCGATGGCTTCGGCGGGTTCGATCGCGCGCCCGGTCAGGCGCCGATCTTGCTTGGTCGCGCGGCGGGAGCGGATGCCCCGGCGCCGCAGCAGATCATCCCGCAGCAAATCACCTCGACAGGGCGGCCGATCCTTGCATCCTGTCGGGCGAGGCCAAGGAGCCAGTCGATGCCCTATCGCCACACCGTCGGTCCCAGAGCCCACGTCTTCGCCGATCTGGCGACGCTGATGGCGAAGGCGACCCCGGTGCGCTCCGGCGACTGCCTCGCGGGCATCGCCGCCGAATCGGCCGAGGAGAACATGGCCGCGCGCTGGTGCCTCGCCGAGGTTCCGCTCAGGGAGATCCTGTCGCGTCCGCTGATTCCCTACGAGGAGGACGATGTCACCCGCCTGATTCTCGACGACCACGACGAGACGGCCTTCGCCGAGATCGCCGGTCTGACGGTCGGGGATTTCCGCGAGTTCCTGCTCACCGCCTCCTCCGAGACGCTGGCGCGAATCGCTCCCGGCGTGACGCCGGAGATCGCCGCGGCGGTGAGCAAGATCATGCGCAACCAGGATCTGATCTTGGTCGCCCGGAAGTGCCGGGTGATCACGCGGTTCCGCAACACGATCGGCCTGCCCGGGACGCTCGCGGTGCGGCTCCAGCCCAACCATCCGACCGACGATCCGGCGGGCGTCACCGCCTCGATCCTCGACGGTCTCGCCTATGGCTGCGGCGATGCGGTGATCGGCATCAACCCGGTCTCCGACTCGATCCAGACCATGGGCAGCCTGCTCAGCCTGTTCGACAGCATCATCGGCCGGCTGGAAATTCCGACGCAGGCCTGCGTGCTCACCCACGTCACCACCACCCTCGACGCGATGAACCGCGGCCTGCCGGTCGATCTGGTGTTCCAGTCGATCGCGGGGACGCAAAGGGCCAATGCGAGCTTCGGCGTCACGCTGCCGATCCTGCAGGAGGCGCATGAGGCGGCGCTCGCGCTCAAGCGCGGCACGCTCGGCGACAACGTGATGTATTTCGAGACCGGCCAGGGTTCGGCGCTCTCGGCGGATGCCCATCACGGCATCGACCAGCAGACCCTGGAGGCCCGCGCCTACGCCGTCGCCCGGCGCTACCGGCCGCTCCTCGTCAACACCGTCGTCGGCTTCATCGGCCCGGAATACCTCTACGATGGCAAGGAGATCATCCGCGCCGGCCTGGAGGACCATTTCTGCGGTAAGCTGATGGGCGTGCCGCTGGGCGTCGACGTCTGTTACACCAACCATGCCGAGGCCGATCAGGACGATATGGACACGCTGCTGACCCTGCTCGGGGCGGCGGGCTGCACCTACGTGATGGGCATTCCCGGCGCCGACGACGTGATGCTGAACTACCAGTCCACCTCGTTCCATGATCAGCTCTACATCCGTGAGGTGCTGGGCCTGAGGCGAGCGCCCGAATTCGAGGAATGGCTCGCCCGGATCGGTCTCACCGACGCGAACGGCGCGCTTCTGCCCGGCGGGGCCGAGGCCCGCCTGCTCACCGCCGCCCCGGAGCTGGCCGCATGAGCACGCAGACCGATCCCCTCTGGCAGCGGCTCGCCCGCCTCACCCCCGCCCGGATCGGCCTCGGCCGCGCCGGCGCCGGCCTGCCGACCCGCGAGGTGCTCAAGTTCGGCCTCGCCCACGCCCAGGCGCGCGACGCCGTCCACACCCCGATGGATGCCGCCGCGATCGCGGAGGCCGTCGAGGCTCTGGGTCTGCCGACCGTGACCGTGACCTCCGGCGCAGAGGATCGGGCGACCTATCTGCGCCGCCCCGATTACGGGCGCCGGCTCTCGCCGGAGAGCCTGAAGGTCCTGTCCGATTCTGCGGGCGAGCCCGTCGATCTCGCCCTGGTCGTCGCCGACGGCCTCTCGGCCCGCGCGGTCCACGAGGGTGCCGCCGCGCTGCTCGCCGCCTTCAAGCCCTATGCGGAGCGGGCCGGCTGGCGCCTCGCCCCGGTGACCATCGCCACGCAGGCCCGTGTCGCGCTGGGGGACATGGCCGGGGCGGCGCTGAAGGCCCGCGCGGTCGTGGTGGTGATCGGCGAGCGCCCCGGCCTGTCCTCGCCCGACAGCCTCGGCCTCTACGTCACCTTCGATCCCAGGCCCGGGCGCTCGGATGCGGAGCGAAACTGCATCTCGAACGTCCGCCCGGCGGGCCTCAGCTTCGAGCTCGCCGCGTTCAAGCTGGACTGGCTGCTGACCCAGGCCTTTTCCCGCGGGCTGACGGGCGTCAACCTGAAGGACGAGAGCGACCGCCTGATCGAGGCGAGCGTTCCTGATCCTGCGATCCCCGCGCGCTGAGCCCGCTCGACGCAGCGCGACAGCCTCGCCCCGAAGTGAGATGCCTGCCCTCGCAATATTGCCGCGGGCAGGATCCAGGTGTCGATGCCGGGGATCGCCGCGGATACTGATCCGGCGCAGTCGTCATGGCCGGTTGCGCCGCCGCAGGCCTCGCGGTCCGAGGACGAGAACGTCCAGAATTCTGACCGGGAAAATCACCCTCTCGCGGGACCGCGGGAGGGTGGATGCACGTTGACCGTGCAAAGTCTTCCGGAGACCGGCGTAAGCTCGGCTGTTGCGGCCCCGACACACCGCGAAAGCAACCTGACTTTGCCTTGAGCTGTGCCTTTGAGCGCCGCAATCCCACCATAAACCGGGACGACTTCCGGGGTCGCGGTAAACGCTGTCGCTCCAACGCCTTACCGCGGAGTTTCGAGGGCGTCGAAGGACGTTTTTCCGCGCTGGACCGTAACAGGCAGCGCGGCCTCGGGGGCGTAACGGGACCGGGGCACGAGATCAGCGATGGACGCGCGTCAGACCGACAAGTCGAAGCTGCCGAGCCGGCACGTGACGGAAGGGCCCGAGCGCGCGCCGCACCGCTCGTACCTCTACGCCATGGGCCTGACCACCGAGCAGATCCACCAGCCGCTAGTGGGTGTCGCCTCGTGCTGGAACGAGGCCGCGCCCTGCAACATCTCGCTGATGCGCCAGGCCCAGGCCGTGAAGAAGGGCGTCGCCGCCGCCCACGGCACCCCGCGCGAGTTCTGCACCATCACCGTCACCGACGGCATCGCCATGGGGCACGGCGGCATGCGCGCCTCGCTGCCGTCGCGCGAGGTCATCGCCGACTCGGTCGAGCTGACCATCCGCGGCCATTCCTACGACGCCCTGGTCGGCCTGGCCGGCTGCGACAAGTCCCTGCCCGGCATGATGATGGCGATGGTGCGCCTCAACGTGCCCTCGATCTTCATCTACGGCGGCTCGATCCTGCCCGGATCCTTCCGCGGCCGGCCGGTCACCGTGCAGGACCTGTTCGAGGCGGTCGGCAAGGTCGCCGTCGGCGACATGAGCCTCGACGATCTCGACGAACTGGAGCGGGTCGCCTGCCCCTCGGCCGGCGCTTGCGGTGCGCAATTCACCGCCAACACCATGGCCACGGTCTCCGAGGCGATCGGCCTCGCGCTGCCCTACTCGGCCGGCGCGCCCGCCCCTTACGAGATCCGCGACCAATTCTGCGCCGCCGCCGGCGAGAAGGTGATGGAGCTGATCGCCAAGAACATCCGCCCGCGCGACATCGTCACCCGCAAGGCGCTCGAGAATGCCGCCGCGACGGTGGCGGCCTCCGGTGGCTCGACCAACGCGGCCCTGCACCTGCCGGCGATCGCGCACGAGTGCGGCATCGAGTTCACCCTGTTCGACGTCGCCGAGATCTTCCGCAAGACGCCCTACATCGCCGACCTGAAGCCCGGCGGGCGGTATGTGGCCAAGGACATGTTCGAGGTCGGCGGCATCCCGCTGCTGATGAAGACGCTGCTCGACCACGGTTTTCTGCACGGCGATTGCCTGACGGTGACCGGCCGCACGATCGCGGAAAACCTCGCCAAGGTCGCCTGGAACCCGGATCAGGACGTGGTGCGCCCGGCCGACCAGCCGATCACCGTCACCGGCGGCGTGGTCGGCCTCAAGGGCAACCTCGCCCCCGAGGGGGCGATCGTGAAGGTCGCCGGCATGTCGGCCGAGAAACAGGTCTTCACCGGACCGGCCCGCGTCTTCGACGGCGAGGAGGCCTGTTTCGAGGCGGTGCAGAACCGCACCTACAAGCCCGGTGAAGTTCTGGTCATCCGCTACGAGGGCCCGAAGGGAGGCCCCGGCATGCGCGAGATGCTCTCGACCACCGCCGCCCTCTACGGCCAGGGCATGGGCGACAAGGTGGCGCTCATCACCGACGGGCGCTTCTCCGGCGCGACCCGCGGCTTCTGCGTCGGCCATGTCGGCCCGGAAGCCGCCATCGGCGGGCCGATCGGTCTCCTGCGCGACGGCGACGTCATCACGCTCGACGCGATCAAGGGCACGCTGGACGTGGCGCTCTCCGACGAGGAGCTCGCCCAGCGCCGGGCCGCGTGGACGCCGCGGGGCAATTCCGCGACCTCCGGTTACCTCTGGAAATATGCGCAGACCGTCGGGCCTGCGGTGAACGGCGCCGTGACCCATCCGGGCGGCGCCAGGGAGACGCAGAGCTATGCCGATATCTAGGACCGTCCCTTTCCGGCCCGCGCGGCCGGCCGGGGTCGATCTAGGTCGGCTCCGCGCGGGTCTGCTCGCTGGATTTCTGGGATTTTGCCTGGCGGTGGCCGCCGTCGATCCCGGCACGGCGCTCGACGCGACCGCGCGCACCCCGGTCCCCGAGAAGGGGTATCGCTCGGGCCGCGACGCCCTGCGCTCGGGCGTGCGCGACTACAACGCGGGCGACAAGCAGGGCGCCGTGCGCGCGCTCGAATACGCCGCCGACCAGGGCCAGACCCTGGCGCTGTGGAAGCTCGGCCGCATGTATGCGGACGGCGACGGCGTGCCCCACGACGATCTCAAGGCGTTCGAGTATTTCTCGCGCATCGCCGACGACAACACCGACGACTCCCCCGACACCCCGAATTCGGGCGTGGTGGCGAGCGCCTTCAACGCGCTCGGAACCTACTTCCTCGAGGGGATCAAGGGCACCTACGTGCGCCCGAACGCCGAGCGCGCCTACGACATGTTCAACTACGCGGCGTCATATTTCGGCGACCCCAACGCGCAGTACAACCTCGCCCGGCTCTACCTCGACGGCACCGGCGTCGAGCAGGATCCGCGCAAGGCCGCGCGCTGGTTCAACCTCGCCGCCGAGAAGGGCCACCGCCCGGCCCAGGCGCTGCTCGGCGACATGCTCGTCAACGGCACCGGCGTCCAGCGCCAGACCGTCAAGGGTCTGACCTGGCTCGCCATCGCCCGTACCGGCGTGCAGGGGACGGCGGACAGCTGGATCGTCAACCTCTACGACAAGGCCTGGGCCTCGGCGAGCGAGGCCGACCGGGCCGACGCGCTGGCGCAGGCGCAATCGTTGCCCACGGGCTCGACCCGGCGGCGGCGGTAACTTCCGTCAGCGCTGACCCATGGATCCCGGGCCCGTCCGAGATCCGCAAACGCTCGCCCGAGTCGGGCGAGCCTGACTAAGGGCGGGGAGCGCCTCGCGGGCCCGAGGGGCGAGGGGCCAGCGTTGACGATGGCGCTTCCCTCACCCGTAATCCACGGGAGCCTGCCCGCTGCCGCGAAGGCGAGGGGGCAGGCGACGATTCACCCGTCGCTCAGCTCCACCGTCACCGGCACGTGGTCGGACGGCTTCTCCAGCCCGCGCAGGTGCTTCTGCACCGAGGCCGAGACGAGGCGGTCGGCGGCCTGGGGCGAGAGCAGCAGGTGGTCGATGCGGATGCCCTGATTCCGCGGCCAGCACCCGGCCTGATAGTCCCAGAAGGTGTAGAGCCCCGCGCTCGGCTCGCAGGCCCGCAGGCCGTCCGTAAAGCCCTCGGCGAGCAGCGCGCGGAAGGCGCGGCGGGTCTCGGGCAGGAACAGCGCGTCCTGGGTCCAGGCGGCCGGATCGGCGGCGTCCTCGGGCTCGGGGATCACGTTGAAGTCGCCCGCCAGCACGAGGGCGTCCTCGGAGGCCATCAGGGCGCGGGCATGGCTCCGCAGGCGAGCCATGAAGGCGAGCTTGTAGCTGTATTTCGGCCCCGGCGCCGGGTTGCCGTTCGGCAGGTAGATCGAGGCGACCCGCACCGGCGCCACGTCCTCGCCATGCACCAGCGCCTCGATGTAGCGCGCCTGCTCGTCCTCCGCGTCGCCCGGCAGGCCGCGCAGCAATTGGGTGTATCGAAGCGGCGCGCGCACCAGCAGGGCGACGCCGTTATAGGCCTTCTGCCCCAGCGTCTCGACCGCGTAGCCCGCCGCCTCGATCTCCTCCCGCGGGAAGGCCGCATCCTGGCATTTCAGCTCCTGAAGGCAGACCACGTCGGGCCTCGCCTCGTCGAGGAAGCCCAGCAGGTGGCCGACCCGCTGCTTGATCGAGTTGACGTTCCAAGTGGTGATCCGCATGGGGCTCGGAGGAGGCTCGGCCGGAGGGGCTCCCGTCATCGGGCCTTCGCGCGGTCCTGGCAAGGCGGGCACGGCGCGGCGGGCGTGAACAGCGCCCGACGAAGCGAAAAGCTTGGGGCCGCGAAGGCGATTGCCGGCGCGTGAGGCCAGAGGAGAAACCCTTGGACGCGTCGTGGTGGGACTGTCAGGATTTCCGTGTGTGGCCGGGCATAATGGGCAACAAGGAGTCCCACTATGTCACGACGCAAAGAACCTGCCATACCGAATGAGCTTCTCGATCAGCTTTTGGCGGGCGGCACTGCCAGTGCCGCCTTCGAGCAGGGCGGTCTGCTCGATTCGCTGAAGAAGGCGCTGACAGAGCGTGCCCTGAATGCGGAGATGGATCACCACCTCGCTGGCGAAGACGGCGCCGGCAACATGCGCAACGGCTACGGTCGGAAGACGGTAATGACCGACACCGGCAAGTTGGCGATCGACGTGCCGCGCGATCGCCAGTCGAGCTTCGACCCGCAGTTGATCGCCAAGTATCAACGCCGCTTTCCCGGCTTCGACGACAAGATCGTGTCGATGTACGCGCGCGGCATGAGCACCCGCGAGATCACCAGGCACCTGCACGATCTATACGGCATCGACGTCTCACCCGATTTGATTAGCACGGTGACCGACGCCGTGCTCGATGAGGTCGCCACTTGGCAGCAGCGGCCGCTCGATCCGGTTTACCCGCTGGTCTTCTTCGACGCGATCCGGGTCAAGATCCGCGACGAGGGCATGGTGCGCAACAAGGCGATCCACATTGCGCTGGGCGTCCGCGCCGACGGCGCAAAGGAGGTGCTCGGCTTGTGGCTCGAGCAGAATGAGGGTGCCAAGTTCTGGCTTCGGGTGATGAACGAGCTTCGCAACCGTGGCGTTGAAGACATCCTGCTGGCCGTCGTTGACGGCCTGAAGGGCTTTCCCGATGCGATCACCGCAGTGTTCCCCGATGCGATCGTCCAGACCTGCATCGTTCACCTGCTGCGCAACTCGATGGACTTCGTCTCCTGGAAGGACCGAAAGAACCTCGCCAGCGCGCTCAAGGAGATTTACCGTGCCACCGACGCAGATGCCGCCGAAAAGGCGCTGACAGCATTTGAGGCTGGCCCTTGGGGGCAGCGCTATCCCGCCATCGGCCAGAGCTGGCGGCGCGCCTGGGGCGAGGTGATCCCGTTTTTTGCGTTCCCCGACGAGGTCCGCCGGATCATCTACACTACGAACGCCATCGAAGCTTTGAACTCGAAGCTCAGGCGGGCTGTCAGGGCCAGGGGACACTTCCCCAGCGACGAGGCCGCCACCAAGCTGCTCTACCTGATCTTGAATCGGTCGGAGAAAGAGTGGAAGATGCCACCACGTGAGTGGACCATGGCGAAGGCGCAATTTGCCGTGATCTTCGGCGAACGTTTCATCAGAGCCATGGCGGCCTGATGATCAACCGCCCGGCCACACACGGAAATCCTGACAGTCCCGTCGTGGTTCGAGCCGGTGCGGGCCTATTGCGAGCGCGGCGATGCCGGCTTCTGGGCCGAGCCGGTCAACGCGCTGACCAACGCCGCCTTCCTGGTCGCGGCCGGCCTCGCGGCGCGGCGCGCCCGCGGCGACGGGCCGGTCCTGGCGCTCGCTGCCGTGACCTTCGTGGTCGGGATCGGCTCGTTCCTGTTCCACACCCTGGCGAACCGCTGGTCGATGCTGGCCGACGTGATCCCCATCGCCGTCTTCATCTACGGCTACTTCGCCCTCGCCATGGCCCGCTTCTTCGACCTCCGTCCGCTGGCGGCCACCGCGATCACCATGGCCTTCGCCGCCCTCAGTTTCGGCCTGAGCCCGGCCCTCGACGCGCTGACGGGGCGCTCGGTCTCGGCTCTCACCAACGGCTCGATCGACTACGTGCCGGCGGTGCTGGCACTCCTCGGCGTTGGCCTCGCGCTGCTGAAGCGGGCGCCCGGCACCGCCCGTTCCGTGCTCGTGACCGCCGGCCTCTTCCTCGTCTCGCTCACCTTCCGCACGGCCGATCTGGGCCTCTGCCCGCGCCTGCCGCTCGGCACGCATTTCCTCTGGCACGTGCTCAACGCGGTGGTGCTCTACCGCCTGCTGATCGCGGCCGCACGCTTCAGGGCCTGAGGCCTCGATCCGGGGATTGCAAAGGAATCATCCCTTTGCCGGGGTATCGGGGCAGCGCCCCGATCTCCCTGCGCTAGGGATCTGTTTTTGCATCATCTTTTTCCGAAAGCCGCAAACCACCTTTCGGGATGATGCTTTAGACCCGCGAAAGGGCTCGCCCTTTCGAAACCTCGATTTCAGCCGCCGATCCCGCGCGCCTTCAGGCTGTCGCCGATCTCCTCCAGCGTGGCCGGATCCTCGATGGTCGGGGGCATGGAGAACGCCTCGCCGTCGGCGATGCGCTTCATCGTGCCGCGCAGGATCTTGCCCGAGCGCGTCTTCGGCAGGCGCCCGACGGTGACCGCCAGCTTGAAGGCGGCCACGGGGCCGATCTCGTCGCGTACCCGGGCGACCAGCTCGCGCTCGATCGTCTCCGCATCCCTGGCGACGCCCGCCTTGAGCACCACGAAACCGCAGGGGGCCTCGCCCTTGAGCGAATCGCGGATGCCGATCACCGCGCATTCGGCGACGTCCGGGTGGGAGGCCAGCACCGCCTCCATCCCGCCGGTGGAGAGGCGGTGGCCGGCGACGTTGATGATGTCGTCGGTCCGGCCCAGCACCGTGACGTAGCCGTCCGCGTCCACCACGCCCGCATCCGAGGTGTCGTAGTAGCCGGGAAAGGTGGAGAGATAGCTCTGGCGGAAGCGCGCGTCCGAGCCCCACAGGGTCGGCAGGCAGCCCGGCGGCAGCGGCAGCTTGAGGGCGATGGTGCCCATCGTGCCGGGAGGAACCGGCTTGCCGGATTCATCGAGCACGTGGAGGTCGTAGCCCGGCATCGGCTTGGCGGTGGAGCCGTACTTCACCGGAAGCCGCTCGATGCCGAGCGGGTTGCCGGCGATCGCCCAGCCGGTCTCCGTCTGCCACCAATGGTCGATCACCGGCCGGTCCAGCGCCCGCTCGGCCCAGGCGACCGAATCCGGGTCGGCGCGCTCGCCGGCCAGGAACAGGGCGCGCAGCTTCGACAGATCGTAGCTGCCGATCCGCTCGGCCCGCGGATCCTCCTTCTTGATCGCGCGCAAAGCCGTCGGCGCGGTGAACAGGGTGCGGACGCCGTGCTCGGCGGCGACCCGCCAGAAGGCGCCGGCATCCGGCGTGCCGACCGGCTTGCCCTCGTAGAGAACCGTCGTGCAGCCGTGCAGGAGCGGCGCGTAGACGATGTAGGAGTGGCCGACCACCCAGCCGATGTCGGAGGCGCAGAAATAGACCTCGCCGGGCGCCGCGCCGTAGAGATTGGTCATCGACCAAGCGAGCGCGACGCAGTAGCCGCCGCTGTCGCGCACCACGCCCTTGGGCCGGCCGGTCGTGCCCGAGGTGTAGAGGATGTAGAGCGGGTCGGTCGCCGCCACCGGCACCGGCTCAGCCCGGCGCCCGGCGCGGCGCGCCCGCGCCACGCTCTCCGCCCAGTCCCGGTCGCGGCCCTCGATCAGGCTCGCCTCGGCCTGCGGCCGCTGGAGGATCAAGCAGGCGTCCGGCTTGTGGCTGGAGCGGGCGATCGCCGCGTCGAGCAGCGGCTTGTAGGCGACGGTGCGGGTCGGCTCGATGCCGCAGGAGGCGGCCAGGATCACCTTGGGCGCGGCGTCCTCGATGCGCGCGGCGAGTTCGTTGGCAGCGAAGCCTCCGAACACCACGGAGTGGATCGCGCCGATCCGGGCGCAGGCGAGCATGCCGAACAGGGCCTCGGGCACCATCGGCATGTAGATCACCACCCGGTCGCCCTTGCCCACGCCGAGATCGGCGAGGATGGCGGCGAGCACGGCCACCTCGTCGCGCAATGCGCCGTAGGTGATCGTGCGCTTGGTGCCGGTGACCGGGGAATCGTGGATGATCGCGGCTTGGTCGGCGCGCCCTCCCTCCGCGTGCCGGTCGACGGCGTTGCGGCAGACGTTGAGCCGGGCGTCCGGAAACCAGCGGCCGTAGACGCCCTGTTCGGGGTCGAAGGCGCGGGTCGGGGCAGCGTCCCAGTCGATCGCCGCCGCGGCTTTCAGCCAGAAGCCTTCCCTGTCCGCGAGCGAGGCGGCGTGAAGGGCGGCGTAGGCACCGTCAGTGGGCGGGGTGACGGACATCGGCGTTTCCTCGTGCGGCCGGTTGGTCCGGCCCGTTCGAGGACGATGATAGCGCGGAATTTCTCGCCGCGCCCCGCTCTGACAGCAGAACCGCCGCGCTGGTCTCCCAGGCGGCGGTGACGTCTTGGTCCGAGTCGGGAGAGGAAGAGGAGCCGGCGACGTCTCCCGGGGCGAGGCCGGCCGGGGCGCCGCTAGTGGAGGGTGTCTTCGCGCAGGCGCTCGATTTCGTCCTTGAGGTGCAGTTTCTTACGCTTGAGTTCCGCGATGCGGAGATCGTCACTGGCGAGGGATTGCATCGCGTCGTGAAGCTCGCGCTCCAAGGCTTCGTGCTTGGCGGCGAGCTGGCTCAAATGCGTCTGCAAGGACATGAGGTGTCGCTCCTGTCACTGTTTCGGACGCGGGGTAGACTGGCACAGGATGGCCGGCGTGTCGAAGCCATTCGGCGGCAAAATGGATGAGTCCGTAACAAGGTGATTTCAAATCTTCCGGCGTGAGGGCGAAGTGACGGCCGGGGCTAATCTTGACCGTTGCCAGCTCCGACGGGGCGGGAGAACCGGCTCTCGCGCCTTGCCCCGGGGTCGGGCTTGGCGCATGGTCGCCCCCGGTCAAGGCCGGTGATGTGTTTCGAGCAATGATGGCGGACGAGGTTGCCAACGATGCGGTCGCAGATCCGGCCGGGGAACTCAGTCGGTTGCGGGAAGAGCACCGGGATCTCGACGAAGCCATCGAGGCGCTGAAGCTCAGCGTCGCCGTCGATCAGCTCCAGCTGCAGCGGCTCAAGAAGCGCAAGCTGGTCCTGCGCGACCGGATCACCCACCTCGAAGATCAGATCACGCCGGACATCATCGCGTAGAAAAGGCCGGGAGAGGATCGGACCCTCCCGGCCTGTCGCTGCCGTTCGCGAGCGCCGTTGCAGGCCTCTCCTGCCGACAATTCCCCTCCGCTTCTGCCGCAGCGGAGACGTTTACTCGGCGAGGGGAAGCTTACTTGGCGAGGTAGGCCGAGACGCTGGACACGCGGGTTCCGACCATCCGGACCGCCTTGCGCAGGCGTTCGTCGGAGACCTGGAGCAGGTCGGCCCAGTGCTTGCGGGTGGTGCTGTCGTGGATGTCGATATGGGTTGCGTTGCGGGCGCGCGTGGTCTGGTCCGCGGAGGACATTTGAAGGCTCGCTGATGTAAGGGGCCCGGCCGCCGACGGCCGTTTCCCTCACAACGCGGTTCGTCGATTTCGGCTCCGGGCGATGGGCGGGGAATCGACGAGATTTTTGCGGGCATCGGCCGACCGGGTTCCTGCCGTCTCGACACCTTGCCCCGCCCCCCGCCTTGCCGGGGTGCGGCACCCCCTGTTATTCGGCCCTCTCGCGGGCTGACAGGCCCGCTCCCTCGTAATGGGCCAGACGACGATGCTGGGATCGCCCCCGGTCGCGATCATCATGGGAAGCCAGTCGGACTGGGCGACCATGCGCAATGCCGCCGAGACGCTCGACGCGCTCGGCATCGCCTATGACGCCCGCATCGTGTCGGCCCACCGCACCCCGGACCGGCTCGTCGCCTTCGCCAAGGGCGCGCGCGAGGCCGGCTTCAAGGTGGTGATCGCGGGCGCGGGCGGAGCGGCGCACCTGCCCGGCATGACGGCGGCGATGACGCCGCTGCCGGTCTTCGGCGTGCCGGTCGAGTCGAAGGCGCTCTCCGGGCAGGACAGCCTGCTCTCCATCGTGCAGATGCCCGCCGGCATCCCCGTCGGCACGCTGGCGATCGGCCGGGCCGGTGCCGTCAACGCCGCCCTGCTCGCCGCCGCCGTCCTGGCCCTCACCGATGCCGGCCTCGCCGGGCGGCTCGATGCGTGGCGCGCCCGCCAGACCAAGTCCGTCGCCGAGCGTCCGGACCCCTCGCAAGCCTGACAACGACACGAATCGACATGGCCTCTTCCACCTCCACGCCGAAAGTCCGGCCCGGCGGCACCCTCGGCATCGTCGGCGGGGGCCAGCTCGGGCGCATGATCGCGCTCGCGGCCGCCAATTACGGCCTCAAGGTCCACATCTACGCCCCCGATGCCGACAGCCCGGCCTTCGACGTGGCCCACGCCCACACGCTCGCGCCCTACGACGACGCGGCGGCGCTGGCGGCCTTCGCCGATGCCTGCGACGTGGTCACCTACGAGTTCGAGAACATCCCCCACGCCACCGCCGCGGTGCTGGCCGAGCACGCGACCCTGCATCCGAGCGCGACGGCGCTGCTCACCACGCAGGACCGCCTCTCGGAGAAGGACTTCGTGACCGCGCTCGGCATCCCGACCGCGCCCTATCGGGCAGTCGATTCGGCCGAAGACCTCGCGCGGGCCCTGGAGGCGCTCGGCCGTCCTGCCGTGCTGAAGACGCGGCGCTTCGGCTACGACGGCAAGGGCCAGCGCATGATCCGCGAGGGCGACGACGCGGCCGCTCTGCTCGCCGAGTTCAAGGGCGTTCCCTGCATCCTCGAAGGGTTCGTGCCGTTCGAGCGCGAGATCTCCGTGATCGCCGCCCGCGGCCCCGACGGGGCGTTTGCGGCCTACGACCCCTGCGCCAACGAGCACCGCGATCACATCCTCGCCTTCACCCGCGTGCCCGCCCCGGGGCTGACGCGCGCCACCGGCGACGCGGCGGTCGCCATCGCCCGCGCCATCGCCGAGGCTCTGGGCTATGTCGGCGTGCTCGCCGTCGAGATGTTCGAGGTCGCCGGGCCCGAGGGCGCCGCCCGCCTCGTCGTCAACGAGATCGCCCCCCGGGTTCACAATTCCGGGCACTGGACCATCGAGGGCGCGCTGACCTCGCAATTCGCGCAGACCGTGCGCGCCGTCTGCGGCTGGCCGCTGGGGGACACCGCCCGCACCGGCGGCATGGCGGCGGAGATGGAAAACCTCATCGGCGCTCAAGCCGATGAATGGGCCGGCCTGCTCGCCGAACCGGGTGCCCATCTCCACCTCTACGGCAAGGCCGAGGCTCGCCCCGGCCGAAAGATGGGCCATGTCACCCGCCTCAGGCCGCTGGGCTGAGGCGTCTTCCGCCAGGATGGGGCCGATCCCGGCGCAAGGACGCGCCATGGAGCGTCGACGGGGCCGAGAGACGGCATCGAGGAATTCGAAAGCTTAACCATTCGATCTGTCGCCTCCGCGCAACAGCAAACCACAGTCGAACCCGGTTCGAAGCCCTCGGCGAAAGCGTGAAGCCAGGGGCCACACCTTCGCCACATCCCGAGGTTTCAGCGGAGGTAACGGGGCATCCGCGGAAGCCGCATGCGCGTTCTCCGGTCTCGGGCCGGACGAGCCCGCCCGCTCTTTCCGGATGCGTCTCGGGAAATCTCCGCCTCAAGGCGCTGCCCGCGCCGGCGATCGGACGTTTTGCGAGACCGTTTAAGCGCCCATTCACCGTGTTGCGGCAGCGTGCGCGCGACGGGATGATCCGGGCCCTTCAGGGGCCGCCGCGGAGATCCGGACGAGCGGGCGCGGGGGAGAACGTGAAGATGATCGGGATGACGCTGGACGGACGCAAGGCGAGGCGGATCGGTGCCCTCGTGCTGACCGCCGCGGCGCTGGCTGGCTGCGAGACCTACGGCAGCGCGACCGCTCCGCGTCAGTTCGCGGTGCTGGAGACCGACACCACGGGCGCCACCAACGTCAACATCGCCTCGCTCAGCGACGTGATTTCGCGCAACCCGTCGGATGCGGGCGCCTACGTCACCCGCGGCGCGGCCTATGCCCGCTCGGGCCAGTTCGGCGAGGCGATCTCCGACTTCTCCAAGGCGATCCAGCTCGATCCGAGCTCGGCCTCGGCCTACAACAACCGGGCGCTGGCCTACCGCCAGACCGGCCGCAACGACGCCGCGCTGCAGGACTTCTCCAAGGCCATCGCCAACGATCCGAACTTCTCCGCCGCCTACATCGGCCGGGCGAACCTGGAGCGCGCCCAGGGCGATCTCGACGGAGCGCTCAACGACCTCAACGTCGCGATCCGTCTCGCGCCCGAATCGGCCGAGGCGTACCATGCCCGCGGCCTCGTGCGGCAGAAGCAGGGTCACAATCCCGAGGCGATCGGCGACTTCGCGGCGGCCATCGACCGCAATCCCTTCGTCGCCGCGCCCTACGCCGCCCGTGGTCAGAGCCTGATTTCGCTGAGCCAGTACGACAAGGCGATCGAGGACTTCAACGCGGCGCTGAACGTGAACGCGAAGGACGCCTCGGCCTGGGCCTATCGCGGCCTCGCCTACGAGAAGGCGAACCGCCGCAAGGAGGCGAGCGAGAGCTACCAGCAGGCGGCCCGTCTCGATCCCAACAACGCCGTGGCCAAGCAGGGCATCGGCCGCATGCAGGGCGGCCTGTTCTAGGGCATCCTCTTCGTAGGGAATTCCTGGAGCCAGCATCCGGCCCCGCTGCGCGTGGCGGGCTAACCCATGAGTTACTTCCCGTCCCGGGCGACGAGGTCGGCTGGCTTCGCCCGCACCGATCGAGATGTTCCCTTCGATCTCGGCGGGCGGAGGCGCTCGGGTTCCGGCGAGGGTGCAACCTCGTTCCGGTTGCGGGCAACTTGAAATCTGTGAAGAGACTTATCCGAACGACGTTTCCCGCTCTATACTTCCAATCCCGACGCGATCACGAACGGGTCAGGGCGAAGGGAGGGTAGGCCGATGCCGGATGGATCCGAACTGCTCAATGGAAGGCGCGTCCTCGTCGTTGAGGACGAGTACTTTATAGCCGACGACATGCGGCGCGTGTTCGAGGAAAACGGGGCGCAGGTGATCGGCCCCGTGGGCAGCATCGATGACGCCCTGGCGATCATCGACGAGACCCCGCGCATCGGCGGCGCCGTGCTCGACATCAACCTGCGCGAGGTCATGGTCTTCCCCGTCGCCGACGCGCTCAGGGCGCGCGGCGTACCGTTCGTCTTCGCCACCGGCTACGAGGAGAACGCCGTTCCGAAGCGTCTGCGGGACACGATCCACTGCGAGAAGCCGATCGAGCCGGTTCGGCTGGCCAGGGCGCTGTTCGGCGAGAGGGCCGCCGTCTGACGCTGAGGCCGGCGCGGGTGGGGCTGGGCCCGCGCCCCGTGCCGGTCAGCCCGAGCCCGGCGCGCTCTCCAGCCGGCGGTGTTCGCAGGCGATGCGGCGGACCGTGCCGGTGTTCGAGCGGTAGACCACCGTCTCGGTCTCGATCAGGCCGGGGCTGAACCGCACGCCCGAGAGCAGCGCCCCGGTGGTCACGCCGGTGGCCGCGACGATGACGTCGCCGCGGGCCATGTCGTGCATGTCGTATTTCCGGTTCGGGTCGGTGATGCCCATCTTCGCTGCCCGCGCCCGCTTGTCGGCGGAATCGAGGATGAGCCGGCCCTGCATCTGGCCGCCGATGCAGCGCAGGGCGCTGGCGGCGATCACGCCCTCGGGGGCGGCGCCGGTGCCCATATAGATGTCGACGCCGGTCTCGTCGGGCTTGGTGCAGTGGATGATCGCGGCGATGTCGCCGTCGGAGATCAGGCGGATGCCGGCGCCGGTGTCGCGCACGGCGGCGATCAGGTCCATGTGGCGCGGCCGGTCGAGGATGATCGCGGTGATGCCCGAGGGCTCGACGCCCTTGGCGCGGGCAAGCGAGGCGATGTTCTTGGCCGGGCTCCAGTCGAGATCGACCGTGCCGGGCGGGTAGCCGGGGCCGATGGCGATCTTCTGCATGTACACGTCGGGCGCGGCGAGCAGCGAGCCGCGCTCGGCGAGCGCCATTACCGCAATGGCGCCCGGCATGTCCTTGGCGCAGAGCGTGGTGCCCTCCAGCGGATCGACCGCGATGTCCACGGACGGTCCGTGGCCGGTGCCGACCCGCTCGCCGATGAACAGCATCGGCGCCTCGTCGCGCTCGCCCTCGCCGATTACCACGCTGCCCTCGATCGGGAGTGCCATCAGCTCGGTGCGCATGGCGTCGACGGCGGCCTGATCGGCCTCCTTCTCGCGGCCATGCCCCCGCAGGCGGGCCGCGGCGATGGCCGCCGCCTCGGTCACCCGCACGAGTTCGAGCGTCAGGCCCCGCGCCGTGGGATCGCTGAAGATCCCGGTATTGACCGCCGACATCGCGCTCCGTTCCTTATCCCCGGGGCCCGGCCTGTTTGCGGCCGGTGCCGATGATCGCCCTTCGCCCCGGCGGTGATCGGGGCCGCCCGGGACGCGGTGCGATGTCATGACATCGCATTCGCGGGCGGGACATGATGTCCGGCAGGATCTTGCCGGAAATGGCGGTGGGCGTCTCGCCTATTCGCGCTCGATGCGGATCAGCTGCGGCGCCTCGGCGAGCAGGCCGTCCCGGTCGATCGCGGCCAGCGCCTCGCGGACGTTGCCCTCGGTGGCGGCGTAGGTGATCAGCACCAGCGGCACCGGCTGGCCTGACAGCCCCTGCGGATCGCTGGAGGCGGCCTTGGCCGAGCGGCGCTGGACGATGCTTTCGATCGAGATGTTGGCTTCCGCCATCCGGGTGGCGACGCCGGCGGCGACGCCGGTGCGGTCGTGCACGGTGAGGCGGATGTAGTAGCCGCCCTCGTGGCGCTGCATCTCGACCCGCCGCGGGGCTGCGAGGCGCGCGACCGGCTGGCCGAAGGTCGGGCGCACGAGGCCGAGCGCGACATCGGTGATGTCGGCGACGACGGCCGAGGCCGTGGCCGCCCCGCCGGCTCCGGGGCCGATCAGGGTCAGCTCGCCGACCGCGTCCGCATCGACGCTGACCGCGTTGGTGACACCCATCACCTGGGCGATGGCCGAGGCCTTCGGCACCATGGTCGGGTGGACGCGCTGCTCGATGCCCTCCGCGGTCGCCTGGGCGACGCCGAGGAGCTTGATGCGGTAGCCGAGTTCGTCGGCCATGGTGAGGTCGAGGGGCTGGATCGCCGAGATGCCCTCGACGGATACGCCCTCGGCATCGATCTCCACGCCGAAGGCGAGGCTCGTGAGGATGGCGAGCTTGTGAGCGGTGTCGAAGCCCTCGACGTCGAAGGTCGGGTCGGCCTCGGCATAGCCCAGCGCCTGCGCGTCCTTGAGGCAGGCCTCGAAGGTCAGCCCCTCCGCCTCCATGCGGCTGAGGATGTAGTTGCAGGTGCCGTTGAGGATTCCGTAGACGCGGCTGATCGCATTGCCGGACAGTCCCTCGCGGATCGCCTTGATGACCGGGATGCCGCCCGCCACCGACGCCTCGTAGGCGAGCGCGACGCCGCGCTCCTCGGCCATGCGGGCCAGCGCCGCGCCGTGATGGGCGAGCAGCGCCTTGTTGGCGGTCACGACATGCTTGCCGGCGCCAAGCGCCGCCTCGACCGCCGCCTTGGCCGCGCCCTCCGAACCGCCGACGAGCTCGACGAACACGTCGATCTCGCCCGAGCGCGCCAGCTCGACCGGGTCGTCGAACCAGTGCAGGCCGGAGAGGTCGACGCCGCGGTCGCGGCTCCGGTCGCGGGCGGAGACGGCGGTGACGGTGATCGTGCGTCCGGTCGCGGCGGTGAGCGCCTCGGCGCGGCGGGCGATCATGGCCAGGACGGAGGCACCGACCGTGCCGAGCCCCGCAATGCCGAGGCGAAGGGTCTGCGTCATGGAAGTTCGCACCGTAATGGACGTGGGCACCGGACCTGTTCCGGATCGCCGCCCGACGGTCGCCGCCGCGCGAAAGCCCGCCTGTGCAGCGGTCTGGCGAGCGGACACGTCCGGAACGGCGCGCACTTCTGCAACGATTTGGGGCCGGTAGGCAAGGAAACGGCTCGGAGCGGGTGACACGGCTTGCCGAAGATTGGCCTCAAATCGCGCGCTCTTCTCTCCGCCTGACACCGCTGCGCTTGAGCCGCAGCCTCGGCGGCGGTGACGACACGACGGCGCCCGCGAGGCGCGCATCTTGAGGAGTTTCGACGATGAGGGGCTTCCTTCTCGGTGGCGTGATGGCGGGCGCGCTGGCCTGCACTCTGACGCTCGGCGCCGTGCCCGCCGCCCAGGCGCGGGACGGCATCGGTCCGGGCGGCGCGGCCGCGCTCGGTGTGCTCGGCGGTCTCGCCGTCGGCGGCGCGATCGCGGCCGCCAACGACCCGTACTATCCGGGCAAGCCGGTCTACCGGGCGCCGCCGCCGCCGGTCTATGTCGAGGGCCCGGTCTGCCATTTCGAGCGCCGCGAGACCATCGATCCCTACGGCGACATCTACGTCCGGCGCGTCCGCGTCTGCGAGTGACGCGTCGCCGGGCGATAGCGATGCCCCTCCCCGCCTGCGGGGAGGGCGCACGGACCGCGATTGCTCAGCGCGGCTGCAGGCTGTCCACCACCTGGCGGAACAGCGGCAGCATCTGCTCCCGCTGGTCGGCGCGGGTGACGCCGACGGCGCGGATGTAGCCGTCCGGGTTGAAGCGGATCGTCTGCGAGACCACCACCGGCTGGCCCGAGGGGATGTCGATGGCGCGAGCCACGATCTCGTGCCAGTCGACGCCGTTCTGGCGGTAGCTCTGCGAACGCTCGATGACGAACTCCTTCATCGTCTGATTCGCGTAGAGCGAGGCGCGGGCGAAGCCGTCGCGCTGCTCCTGCGGGGTGGGCTGCTGCACCGCCTGGGCGACGACGAGGATCGGCTGTTCGAGGTTCGACACCTGGTCGCGCGGGCCCAGCGTCAGCAGCACGGAATTGCCGGCGAGCGCCCGCACCGGGCGGAAGCCCGCGAGGTCGCCGATGCGGAAGGGCAGGGCGGCGATCTGGTCGTCGAGGCTCAGCGCCCCGCGGATCCGCACGCCGGTGAGCAGGCCGCGCATGGTCTCGTCGGTCTCGGCATCGACCGCCGCCTGAGCGATGATGATACCGGTCACCTCCTTGGCGCCGACGATCAGCAGCCACTTGCGCGCCTCGGGCATGCCCTTGCCGTCGGCGGGCGTCCGCTCGCCGGTGAACAGCACGCCCTCGGCGCCGCCATCGAGCGTCACCGGCTCGCGGCTCTGGACCACGAGCCCTTGCGTCCTGAGGTTCTCGTCGGTGAAGCTCTGCTTGAGTTCCGGATAGGCGCCGGCCGGCAGTTCGACCACGGAGAGCATTGCGCCGCCGCCGATCCGCTCGAAGCCGGTGAAGCGCTTCGAGGGCACCATGTCCGAGGGAGGCTTGAAGCCGAAGCGGGAACTCGGGGGAAAGACCGCCTCCTCGGCGCGCGCCGGCGGAGGAAGGAACACGGCCCCCGCCAGCACCGCCGCCGCGAGGAGGGCGGCGAGCCCGCGGGAGAACAGACGCAACGGCATCACAGGTTGTCTCCGAAGAGCCTTTCTCGGCTGGGGCTCATTCGCGATGGGTCGTCCGCCGCGGATATCCTGTCAAGCGCGGCCGAGCGCCGGGGGCCGCGCCGGCATCAGCGCCCGCGCCAGCGCCGCCATTGCCGCTCGATCCAGCGGGCAGCCCGCTCCATCGGCACCTTGAGGCCGGGCACGTCCTGGGCCAGCAGGGCGAGGCCGAGGGGCAGCATCCACAGGCCCAGCACCGGCAGGATCGAGAAGATGCCGCCGAGGATCAGCAGGATCGCGGCCAGCAGCCGCACGGGGAAGCGCGCCGGCTCGCGCAGCCACCGGATCATCCGCTGCACGCGCTCCGGAAGCTTCTGACTGGCGCGATCGACCCGCTCGTCCCAATCGCGCGCCGTGACCGGCGCCGGGCCCTGGGGATCGGCCCGGCTTTCGGCTCGGCTCTCAGCCTGTGTGCCTCGTGTCTGTGTGGCTCGGACCCGTTCCATCGTGCGCGCGCTCTCCATCCTCTCAGAATGAGGATGGGGGCCGAAAGGTTCGCCGGCACCCGCTCGTCGTGCCGGTCACGCGGCGATGAACAATCCGGCGATGGCCGCGCTGGTGAGATTCGACAGCGTGCCCGCCAGGATCGCCCGCAGGCCGAACCGGGCGATTTCGGGCCGGCGCTCGGGGGCGAGGCTGGTGAAGCTCGCGAGCTGGATCGCCACCGAGGTGAGATTGGCGAAGCCGCACAGCGCGAAGCACAGGATCGCGCCCGTGCGCGGGTCGAGGGTGCCGGCCTTCAGGGTCGGCGAGAGGCCGGCATAGGCCAGGAACTCGTTGAAGGCGATCTTCTGGCCGATGGCCCCGCCCACGAGGGTCGCCTGCTCCCACGGCACGCCGAGGAGCCAGGCCAGCGGCGCCAGCACGACGCCGAGGATGCCCTCGATCGAGAGGCCGGCGAAGCCGAACACGCCGCCGGCCCAGCCGATCGCGGCGTTGACCAGCGCAATCAGGCCGACGAAGGCGATCAGCATCGCGCCGACGGCGACCGCGACGCCGAGGCCCTTCTGCGTGCCGTCGGCGGCGGCCTCGATCAGGTTGGCCGCGCGCGCCTCGCCGAACTCGACCCGGGTGGTGACGATCCGCGTCGGTTCGGTCGAGGGCACGAGGATCTTGGCGTAGAGCAGCCCGCCGGGGATCGCCATGAACGAGGCGGCGAGGAGGTAGGGCATCGGCACGCCGAGCGCGGCGTAGCCGGCGAGGATCGAGCCGGCGGTGGAGGCCGCCCCGCTCGTCATCACCGCGAACAGCTCGGCCGCGGTGAGCGTCGCGAGGAAGGGGCGCAGCGCCACCGCGATCTCGCTCTGCCCGATGAAGATGGTGATGACCGCCGAGAACGACTCGATCGCCGAGGTGCCGAGCACCTTTCGCAGGCCGGCACCGAGGAAGCGTGCCAGAGTCTGCATCACCCCGAGATGGTAGAGCACGCCGATCAGCGCCGAGACGTAGAGGATCTGCGGCAGGACCCGCAGGGCGAGGATGAAGCCCGAGCCGCCGAACAGCTCGAACATGCGCGGCTCGACGAGGCCGCCGAACAGGAAGGCGGTGCCCCGGTCGCCGAAGGAGAGCACGGTGGTGACGCCATCCGCCACCGCGCCGAGGGCCGCCTGCCCGGCGGGCACGAACAGCATCAGCGCCCCGATCCCGAGCTGAAGCGCCAGGGCGGCGAACACCACCCGCGGCCGGATCGCCCGCCGGTTCACCGAGAACAGCCACGCCACCGCGAGCAGCAGGGCGAGGCTCGCGCCGGCATGGAACAACCTGTCGAGCATTCTTTTCGTCCGAATCGCGGGCGAAGCTGCACCGTTCGAAGGCGGATGCGCGATCCGGGCCAGTGCCGCAACCGGTTCGGCCCGGGGCGCCCGGATCAGGCGAAGCGCCAGACCGAGGAGCGCTTGATCTCGGCATCCTCCAGAGCCCGGGTGACGGGCACTTCGTAGGTCGCGAGCGGGGCCAGCCGCTCGCGGGGCAGGTAGGAGCGGCCCGGATCGCCGATCAGCACCCGGCGGCCGCGCCCGTGCAGGTCGCCGAGCCAGGCGCCGACCGCCGCGCCGAGGTCGCGCTCGTAGAAGATGTCGGCGGCGAGCACGCAATCCGCATCGGTGCCGATCAGGTCGGTGCCGGTCGCGGTGATGCGCTCAGCCACGCCGTTGGCGGCGGCGTTGAGCGGAATCGCGTGCAGAGCGAAGGGATCGAGGTCGCTCGCGGTGACATGGGCCGCCCCGGCCTTCACCGCGGCGATGGCCACGAGCCCCGAGCCCGAGGCGAAATCGACCACCCGCCGCCCCGCCACCGTCGCAGGGTTGTCGAGAATGTAGCGGGCGAGCGCCTGCCCGCCGGCCCAGGCGAAGGCCCAGAACGGCGGCGGCAGTCCGATCGCCTCCAGCTCGTCCTCCGTCTTCTGCCACAGGGCGGTGGCCTCGTCCGCGACGTGCAGGACGATCTCGGGGGCGTGCGGGACGGGGCGCAGCGCCGTGTGCTCGCGAATGAAGCGGACGGGGTCGCGCGTCGGCGCGCCGGGATTTGCCAAGTCAGGCCTCATTTGGCATTGATACTTCGTCATTCGCCGAAGATGATTGACATGGACGAAAATAATTTAATCATATTTTCCGCCTGGCCATTAGACCTCGAAGAATATAAGATTTTCTAGGAATTGTCCTGGAAAGGATATCGGGATGCGGTGGGAGCTCGACGCATTTTGCATTCGAGAACCGGAGCGATCGGAACCGGTTTCGTCATCTTGATCTGCTTAACGGTGGGAATGAGCGAGTTCTTTCTCGTCAGACCTCTCGAGCTCATCGGTTTTGATGGGAGCGTGGCTGTCAGCGGGGCATGGGTGATCGCGACGACCTTGTTCCTGTTCGTGTCCGGGGCGTCGTCGCAATGGGAGAATCTGCGCATTTTAGCCTCCCAAGCCGCCCGGACCGAGTGGGCCGCTCAAATGAGGATGGCGTGGACGGGCGCACGAATCGATCACCGCGGCATTACCGTCGAGGGCTCCCATGCCACCGTCTTCCAGGCTTGGCCGGTTCTGACGGGTGTGCACTCCGAGGGCGGATTGCTCCTTTTCGAGAGCAATGGTGCGATCCTGATCGCTCTTCCCGAAGCCGCGATACCGGCCGGCGAGCGCGATCGGATCGTCGACTATTGCGCGGCCCGCATTGATCGGACGCGTCAGGCCAGTAGCTCCGCGTAGAGCCCCGCCACCGTCTCGGCGACGGCCGCTTCCGTGTAGCCCCCCTCAAGGATCCGCGCCCGCGCCGCCGTGCCCATCCCCGCGACGAGCGCCGGATCGGCGGCGAGCCGGGTCAGCGCGGCGGCGAGCGCGGCGGCGTCGCCCGGCGGCACGAGCAGCCCCTCGACGCCGTCGCGCACGAGGTCGCGGCAGCCCGGCACGTCGCTGGTGAGGATCGCCCGGCCGCAGGCGGCCGCTTCCAGCAGCGTGCGCGGCAGCCCCTCGCCCCCGCGCGAGGGCAGGGCGCCGACATGGTGGGCGGCGAAGACGTCCGCGACGTCCGTGGTCGGGCCGTGCCACGTCACGCCGTCGCGCGACCAGTCCCGCAGGGTCGCCTCGGGAATCGCCCGGCGGTTGGAAGGGTCGGGCGCGCCGTAGAGCGACAGCTCGATCGCGGCGCCCCCGGCGCGGGCCTGCCGCACGGCCTCGACGGCCACGTCGATCCCCTTCGACCACAGCATCCGCGCGACGATCGCGACCCTGAGCGGCGTCGGCGGCGGCAGCGGACGGGGGGCGAAGGCCTCGGGATTGACGCCCGCGCCGCCGACCAGGGTGACGGCGGTGTCGGACGGGTCGAGACCGAGGGCGCGGGCATCGTCCGGGTTCTCGAACAGGAAACGGGTCTGCCGGCTTGCCAGCGGGCCGCGGATCAGACCTTTCAGCGCCAGCCGCGAGAGCCGTCCGGTCGCGTCCGCGCGGGCGCCGAGCAGGCCGAGGCCGGTCAGCGCGAAGACGCGGCGGGGAATGCCGGCCATCGCCGCCGCCGTGCCGCCGACGAGGATGCCGCGCAGCGCGACGCAGTGGACGATGTCGGCGCTCAAGGCCTTGAGGATACCCGAGAGCTGGCCCGCGGCGTAGCCCGCTGCCATCGGGTTGAGGCTGGAGCGCTCCGCCTCCAGCGGCACGACGCGGATGCCGGCCGCCTCGATCACGGCGCGGTGCGCGCGCACCCGCGTCACCACCGCGACCGACAGCCCGATCTCGCGGGCGGCGCGGGCCATCGGCAGGAAGTGCGAGGCGAAGAACCAGTCCTCGGTCACGACGAAGACGAGGGTCTTGCCGGCGAAACTCCGGTCGGAACGGGAATGAGCTGAGGCGGTCATCCTGCGTGGCCATAGCACGGGGGGCGATCCGGAACAGCGTCGCCCTCCGCCCGGTTGTCGCCCCACGGATCAGGGAGGGCGTCATGCTGTCGGACGAGGTCGGAGCCGGCGTGGTCGATCCCCGCGAGGCCGCGCGGGATGCGGGGCTGCGCTACGTGGACGATTCCAAGCCCGGCCTGCGGCGCAAGCGCAACGGCAAGGGCTTCCGCTACATCGACCCGAAAGGCGCCGCGATCCGCGACCCGGAGGAGATTGCCCGGCTCAAGAGCCTCGCCATCCCCCCGGCCTACACCGATGTGTGGATCTGCCCGCATCCCAACGGCCACATCCAGGCGACCGGGCGCGACGAGAAGGGGCGCAAGCAGTACCGCTACCATCCCCGCTTCCGCGAGGCGCGGGAGGCCTCGAAGTTCCACCGCATCATGGCCTTCGCGGAGGCGCTGCCGGGCATCCGTCAGCGCATCGACGCCGATATGGGCAAGCGCGGGCTGCCGCGCGAGAAGGTGCTCGCCACTGTGGTCCACCTCCTGGAGACCACGCTGATCCGCGTCGGCAACGACGATTACGCCCGCGCCAACAAGAGCTACGGCCTCACCACCCTGCGCGACCCGCACGTGAAGATCGCCGGCTCCGAGATGCGCTTCCGCTTCAAGGGCAAGAGCGGCAAGGAATGGTCGGTCTCGGTGCGCGACCGGCGCGTCGCCAAGATCGTCAAGGCCTGCCAGGACCTGCCCGGTCAGGAGCTGTTCCAGTATCTCGACGAGGACGGCGAGCGGCGCGACGTCACCTCCTCGGACGTGAACGCGTATCTTCGCGAGATCACGGGCGAGGATTTCACGGCCAAGGATTTCCGCACCTGGGCCGGCACGGTCCTCGCCGCCCTGGCGCTGCGGGAGTTCGAGACGTTCGACAGCGAGGCTAAGGCCAAGAAGAACCTTCGCGCGGCGATCGAGTCGGTGGCCGGGCGGCTCGGCAACACGCCGACCATCTGCCGCAAGTGCTACATCCACCCGCAGATCCTCGACTGCTATCTCGAAGGCGGCATGCTCCTGCAGGTGAAGGAGGCGGTCGAGGGCGAGCTCAAGAACGGCCTCGATGCGCTGCGCCCGGAGGAGGCGGCGGTGCTGAGCCTGCTGCGGGGGCGGCTGGACCGGGCAGCCAAGGCCGCCGGGGCCGATCCCGACAGTCCGGAGGGCACGGCGCGGATCGAGCCGCCGCGTCAGACCGGAGGCCGCCGGGCGAAGGGATCGGCTGCCGGAGCATCCCGCAGGAAGGGCAGCTCCGGAGGCCGTCGGGCGGCCTGAATGAGGCTCAAGGCCCCGATCAGGCCCCGCCCCGGACGATGACGCCGTACCAGCCGAGCCCGCGATAGGTCTCGTAACCCGGTGTCCGGTGGAAGGCGGTCACGGCGCCCGTCCGCGGATCGCGCACGAGGCCGCTCTCCCGTCCGTGCAGATCGGCGGCGAGCGTCTCGGTGAGGGCGCCCCGGCCGTCGGAGGCGGCGAGGACGCGGTTCTGCGCATCCACCAGGAGCACCCGGGTGCGCGCCCGGTCCTCCTGCGCGATCCGCACGCCCTCGACGATGGCCTTGGCCTGGGCCTCCCAGTCGAAATGGATGGCGAGGACGCCGCAGGCCGGTCCACCCTCCGTCTCGTAGATCCCGGCGGCATAGGTCGACACCTGCGCGCCGCCGAGCTGCGTCTCGCGGCGGACATCGCCGGGAACGTAGTCGCCGCCGCCGCGAAGCCGGATCGCGTCCCGGAACCACGTCTCGCCCGCGACGCTGCGCCCGCGCACGCCCGGGAAGCGATCGGGCCGGCCATTGGCGAGCACGGTCCCGTCGCGGCCGCACAGCCAGAGATCGAGATAGACGGTGTAGGCCGAGAGGATCACCCCGAGCCGCTGCGACGCGTGGTCGGCGGTCGCGGCCGCGCGGTCTCCGTCCGTCCGGGCGGCGCAGGCCACCACGGCGGCATCGGTGGCCCACCAACGCACGTCGCAAGTCCGCTCGTAGAGGTTGCGGTCGATCAGCTCGATGGCGTTGAGGGAGAGATCGACCAGGCGCTCTCCTTCCGCCTTCGCCGTCATCGCATCGACACCGTGCTGCAGTTCGGCGATCCGCGTCGTCAGCCCGGTCTCCAGTTCCTGCGCCAGCGCCTCGATCTCGGCGCCGATGCCGCGCACCTCCTGCGCCACCACCGAGAAGCCGCGCCCGTGCTCCCCGGCGCGGGCCGCCTCGATCGGGGCGTTGAGGGCGAGCATCTTCGCCTGGGCGGTGATCTGCCGGATGCGTCCGACCCGGTCCTGGGCGATGCGCCCGACCTCCCGGGTCAGGTCCGCGATGGTGGTCGGCCCGCCGTCCGGTTGCTGCGCGACCGCACCGTGGAACAGGGAGTGAACTGATGCTGGTGCCGTCATGGCAATGACCCGGTCTGCGTGTGGGCCATTGTTCCGATTTCAAGATTAACATAGATGTAAGAGGCGTCCGCCTTCACCTGCGAAGGCCTGACAGCTGGAAATACCCCGCCAATCGGCCGATCACCCGCCGCGGCCGGCGGTCGATCCGGCGGCAAGGCCCGCCGAAAGCGTGCCGCGACGCGATGGCTCGCCGCAATCGCCCGGCGCCGCGAACCGCGGCACGGCAATCCGGTTGAAGGTAAGAGATCGCGGTAGCCGAGGCTGCCGTACGAGGCCCGCTGCTGCGCTGCGATCGCGGCCCCCTTTTTGGTCAGGAAGGTGACGCGATGGAACTCGACGCCCTGATGCTCTCGCGCATCCAGTTCGGCTTCACGATGGCCTTCCACATCATCTTCCCGGCCTTCACCATCGGCCTCGCCGCCTTCCTCGTGCGGCTCGAAGCGCAGTGGCTGTGGACGCGAAACCCGATGTACCGGGTGCTCTACCGCTTCTGGGTGAAGGCCTTCGCGGTCTCTTTCGGCCTCGGCGTCGTTTCCGGAATCGTGATGAGCTACCAGCTCGGCACGAACTGGTCGCGCTACTCCGACTTCACCGGCAACGTGCTCGGTCCGCTGATCCAGTACGAGGTCATCACCGCCTTCTTCCTCGAGGCGGGCTTCCTCGGGATCATGCTGTTCGGCTGGGACCGGGTCGGCGACCGGCTGCACTTCCTGGCGACCTGCATGGTCTCGCTCGGCACGCTGATCTCGGCCTTCTGGATCCTGTCCGCCAATTCCTGGATGCAGACGCCGGCCGGCTTCACGATCGAGAACGGCCGGGCGGTCGCCACCGACTGGTGGCAGGTCATCTTCAATCCGAGCTTCCCGATCCGCTACGCGCACATGGTGCTCGGCTGCTTCCTCACCACCGCCTTCGCGGTGTCGGGCATGGCCGCCTGGATGATCCTGCGCGCCCGCAAGGAGCCGCCGGAGAAGGTGCAGGGCGCGCGGGTCTCGCTCTCCATGGCCCTGTGGTTCGCGCTGATCTTCACGCCGATCCAGATCTTCGTCGGCGACACCCACGGACTCGGCGTCCTCAAGCACCAGCCGACCAAGCTCGCGGCGATCGAGGCGAACTGGGACACCCAGGCCAACATGCCGCTGCTGCTGTTCGCGATCCCGAACATGGAGGCCGAGCGCAACGACTTCGAGATCGGCATCCCGAAGCTCGGCTCGTTCATCCTGACCCACGACTTCTCCGGCGTGGTGCCGGGCCTGAAGGACGTGACGCCGGACAAGCGCCCGCCGGTCTGGCCGGTCTTCTACTCGTTCCGCGCCATGGTCGCGATCGGCATGGCCATGCTGCTGTTGAGCCTGTGGAGCCTGTACCTGCGCTGGAAGGGGACGCTGTTCACGAACCGCATCTTCCTCACCTGCGCCATGCTGATGACGCCATCCGGCTTCGGCGCGGTGATCTTCGGCTGGTTCACCGCCGAGATCGGGCGCCAGCCCTACATCGTCTACGGCCAGCTCAAGACGGCGGACGCCCACTCCCCGCTCACCGCCCAGGCGGTGACGACCTCGCTGATCGCCTTCATCGTCGCCTACGCGATCATCTTCGGCTTCGGCAGCTACTACCTGGCCAAGCTCCTGCGCAAAGGCCCGGAGCCGTTCGAGCCCTCGGTGCCGGGCGAGGATGTCGGCCGCAAGCCCAAGCGGCCGCTCTCGGCCGTGGACGAGCGGCTGGAGGCGCGGACGGTCTGATCGGCGATCCGGTCCCTGCCGCGGGCCGATTCGAGTCTCGCTCCGGTGCCGCGCGGACGTACCGGGACGGTCTCCGCTTCGATCGAGTGGAGACCGTCTCAGGCCCGGGCGGCGAGGGGAGCGTGGCGGGCCGGGCCGCGCGGCGTCTCGGTATCGAGCACCGGGGCGAGGCCGAGCTGCCGGGCGAGCGTGACGAGATCCTTCAGGCGGCCGGTCTGCGTCTTGCGGCGCAGGTTCAGCCGGTGGGTCTCGACCGTCCGCACGCTCAGCGAGAGCCGGCGGGCGACTTCCTTGTTGCTGAAGCCGGCGCTGAGGAAGCGCAGAACTTCCGCCTCGCGCGGGGTGAGGCCGATGGCGGGATCCTCGGCCGTGGACCGAGTGGAGGCCGACGGGGCGGGGGCTGCCCCTTTCGCCAGGGCGATCACGCTGGCACAGACCTCCTCCGCCGGGGTGCCCGCCCCGATGAAGGCATCGGTGCCGGCCGTGATCAGCCGGTTCATCGCCGACGCGTCGAGGGTCCGGAACACGGCCAGCACCCGCAGCCAGGGCCGTCCCTCGCGCAGGGTCACGATCCGGGCGCAGCCGGCCTCCGCGCGCGCGCCGTCCACCGGAACCAGCGCCACCGCCGGCCTCGGGCCGCCCCGAAGAAGGTCTTCCTCTCCGATCGTGCGCAGGGACGGCGCGTGCTCGAGCCCCGCCCGCAACCGGTCGTCCAGCCCGGTCGCCTCATCGACGATCAACAGCTCGACGGCCCGGCTGGCGGTGTGGCCGACGGTGTGATTGACGGCTTGACTCATGCCGCTCCCCTCTCGTCCCGCCGCAGAACGGTGCGGCTTGTGCGGATGGAGAAGAACAAGAGTCGTTCCAGCGGCTTAGGGGCGATTCAAATGCTGAATCGTCCCCGCGCGGAGCCTCGGGGCCGCCGGCGTCCCGCTGCGGGACGCGCGGGGCCCAATCTTTCCCGTTGCGGCGCGGTTGCAGGGACCCGTCGCGCGCGCCCGCGTCTCAGCCTGCCCGGGCGAGGACGAGGTCGGTCATCGCCGAGACCACGCGGTTGCGCCCGGTCGTCTTGGCCTCGTACAGGGCGATGTCCGCCCGTTTCAGGAGGCCCTCGACGGTCTCCCCCTCGGACCACTCGCTGACGCCGAAGCTGCAGGTGAGCCGCACCGGACCCTTGGGCGAGCGGATGAGCAGGTCGGAGGCCTTGAGGCGCAGGCGGGAGGCGATCGTCTCGGCATCGGCGAGACGCTGGCCGGCGAGCACCACCGCGAATTCCTCGCCGCCCAGGCGCCCGGCAATGCCCTCGGCCTCGAGCAGCCCGGCCACCGCCTTGATCGCCGCGTCGCCGACATCGTGCCCGTGCTCGTCGTTGATGCGCTTGAAATGGTCGATGTCGAGGAGGACGGCGCAGAGATGCCCGAAAGAGCCGGTCTTCTGGGCGGCCTCGCGCGTGCGGTGCAGGAAGGCGCGGCGGTTGAGCAGGCCGGTGAGCGGATCGGTCTCGGCGAGCCGGATCAGCTCGCCCTGGAGCGTGGTGAGCCGCTCGGCGGCCCGCAGGCGTGCCTGCAGTTCCTCGGCGCCCGGCGGCTTGTCGATGAAGTCGTCGGCACCGCTGTCCAGCGCCTCGGCGAGGTTGCGGGCGTTGCGGGCCGAGGACATGGCGATGATCGAGAGCGGGCGGCTCGACTCGGCGAGCAGTCGGGCCGACCAGCACAGCTCCAGCCCGCTCAGCGGCCGGACCTCCAGGCTGGTGATCAGGGCGCGGACCTTCGGCGTGTCGGTGACGTAGGCGAGGGCCTCGGCGGAGTCGGTGAACTGCGTCACCACATGGCCGCGCGGTTCGAGCATGCCGGCCACGATCCGCAGAACGACGCGACTCGAATCCACGATGACGATGTGCACGGCCCTGGCTCCCCCTGAACGAGGGAGATTGTGCGCAAGACAAGTTAAGGGGCCGTCTAGAGCATCATCCCGAAAGGTGGTTTGCGGCTTTCGGAAAAAGATGATGCAAAAACAGATCCCTAGCGCATCGTGCTGGATCCGATATCCAGCACGATGCGCTAGAGCGGCGGTTCAGCCGGAGGTCGCGAACGCCGTTGGATCGCCGCCCGCTCGGACTACCGGGCGCGGGCAGGCACCCGGACCGAGACCACCTGCGCGCCGACCTCACCCTCGGAGCGGGGGGCCGGATCGGACCAGATTCCCTTGGAATCCTTCGACAGGACGCGGGCGCCGGGCCGCCGGAGCGCGGCGCGGCCGCGGACGGGGCCCTGCTGCTCGATCACGGTCAACGTCGGGCGCGCGGTCGGGGCCTCGCGGATGCCGGCAACGGTGGGAACGCCGTAGGTGCCGTAGCCCCAGGCCGGCGGCACGAGCCGGCTCGTGCTGGGAAGCCGCGTGAACGGAGCGCCGACATAGGTGCCCTCGACCAGCGGACCGGCGAAGCGGTACCCGCCATCGCCGTATCCGTACGTGTAGGCGTATGGGGACCCGTACGGCTCGGCGGTGGCCGCCGGGGCGCCGAGGACCATCAGGGCGGCGAGACCGGCGGCGCGGGCGAGGACGGGACGCGGGGTGGGACGCAGGGTGTGGCGCATGGATCGAGGCTTCTCCGGTGGCGCATTCCGAGGGACGCGATTCAGGGGGGTGAAAGCGGCCGCGCCCATGCTCGTTCCACCCGCCCTGGTCCCGCCAGCCGATGCAGAGTGCTGAGACGGGTGCCGGGTCAGCGGCAGATCGTGACGCGACGGACGATCCAGCCTTCCCCTTCGATCCACAGGCGACGGCGCTGCTTGTTGCAGTTGGCGCTGTCCTCCTCGCTGTCCGAGGCCGTGGCCGTCTGGGAGACCTGGGTCGCCTCCGCCAACTGGGTGGCGCTGCGGCCGGCGGGCGGGGCGGCGAGGGCCGGCGCTGCCGTCAAGCCGATCAGGACGAGGCCGGCGAAGGCGGCCGCGGCGGTGGGTTGCGCGATCATGGTATCCTGCCCGCGCGCCGTGGCGGGCGCGCTTCAACGGTTCAGCTGGAGCGGCCGGTGGCCCGCCGTGCAGGCGCCGCCGCATTTGCATCAACAATCCCCAACGTGGCCGTTGGGTTTCGCGCGACCTTCCGGAAAACGGCGAAAATTTGTCGGTCGACCGCGGTCTTGCCTGCGGCGCTACGGCGCGATCTCGCCGGCTCAGTCCGATGCTTGCGAGGATGGTGCAAAGAGTTGTACTGGCACAGCGAGCGAAAAAACGCCGCTTCGTCGCTGGGAACTGATCCGATCTTCTTGTTAGGAACGTTTCTAAGCTGCGATTTGCATCAGAATATTAGGACGGCGTGACCAGTATTCGCGGTGCCGCGAGGAGCTGTGCCGCCATTGAGACAGACAACCCGCCGGGATGCGCGTCCCGCGGATCGAAACGGGAGCAATCGGATGGCGGACGGATCGACGTTCGTGCAGGCTTTCATCATCCTGTTCCGCGAGGGACTGGAAGCTCTGCTGGTGATCGCGGCGCTCGCCGCCTTCCTTCGCCGCGCGAATGCGGCGGAACGGATCGCGCCGGTCTATGCGGGGGCGCTCGCCGCCGTCGTCGCCAGCGTGGTCATGGCGTGGGTGTTCGCGACCTTCTACGACGGCAACCACAGCGACCTGTTCGAGGCCGGCGTGATGCTCGCGGCCGCGGTTCTGCTGTTCTACATGAGCGGCTGGATGTTCGTCCGCCAGGACCCGAAGGCGTGGCAGGCCGATCTCAACCGGCTCGCCGAGCGGGCTCTCGGGGCGGGCACCGTGCTGTCGCTGGCCGGCATCGCCTTCCTCGCGGTGTTCCGCGAGGGCGCCGAGACGATCCTGTTCGTCCACGCGCTCGCCAAGTCCGGCAACGGCTTCGACGCCTCGCTCCTGAGCGGTCTGGCCGCGGCGGCGCTGGCCCTGGTGGCGATGTTCGTGGCGATGCAGTGGCTGGCCCTGCGCCTGCCGCTGCGCCCGATGTTCATCGTCACCTCGGCCTTCCTGTTCTTCATGGGCCTGCGGATGGTCGGCGAGGCGTTCCAGGAGTTGCAGGAGCAGGCGCTGATCCCCTTCACCACCGAGGGCGTGCCCGCCTTCGTCTCCGATTGGGGCCTCAGCAACGGCAGCTGGGAGGCGCTCGGCACCCAGCTCGTGATCCTGGCCGTGGCCGTGGTCGCCGCCCTCGTCAGCCTCACGCGCAAGGGCGCCAAGGAGCCCCGCGAGGGCCGGCCGGTCTCCGCCGCCTCCTGATCCACAAGCCGGCGCCCGCTCCGAAGCGGGCGCCGCTCATCGAGCGGGCGGACCGGGACGGCCGGGCAGGGCGCGGTGTCCCCGCTCAGGATTCCGGCCGCTTCCCGTCGAACAGGTGGACCACGGGCTCGAAGGCCCGTGCCTCCTCCTCGATCATCCGCGAAGGGGCCGTCCACGATCCGCCCGCGAGGCCCGCGCCCATCCCGCCGAAGGCGTTGCAGCCGTGGACGAGGACGCGTTCCGGACCAGCGAAGATGTCGCCCTCGACGTAACGGATCCTCGTGGCGCGCCCTCTCAGGTCTTCAGCCGGGACTTGATCCGGTAGGTCAGTCCGTCGCGCACGTCGCGGTAGCCGTCGAGGCGCTGCTCGCGGGTGCCGTCCTGCACCAGGGTCGGGTCCGGCGTCGGCCAGTACTCGACATCCGCCGCCAGGGTGTGGGTCAGTTCGAGGGCGCGGTGGTGCGCCTCCGGCGACAGCGTGATGATCAGGTCGAAGTTCAGCCCCTCCCAATCCTCGAGCTGCTCGACGGTGCGCGGCTTGTGGCGGGAGGCGTCGATGCCGATCTCGTCCAGGGCCGCGATCATGAAGGGGTCGCTCGGCTCGCCCGAGCGCACGCCGGCCGACTGCACGTAGGTGGACTTGCCGAAATAGTGGCGCGCGATCGCCTCCGCCGCCAGCGAGCGCACCGCGTTGAAATTGCACATGAACAGGACGGATTGAACCCGCCGCTTCTGCGGCCCGGTCCCCGGGATCGCGTCGTCCGTCATGCCCTGCCTGAGAGCATGGTCCCGAGAGTAGGGCGCCGGCCGGTCGGAAAAGTCGATGCAGACACCGTGCCCTCTCGCGAAACGCCCCCGCCCCCTCGCGCCGATGCACCACGGATCGGGCGTTTCGTGACGTGCTCGTGCACACGCTGATATAGGACCGGCCCGCGCTTCCCGGAAGCGTATCGTTTTGCCGACGCGTGCCCCTCTCGCGGCAGGATGCTGCCGGTTCGCTCAGCCCTTCCAGTGCAGGGCGAAGATCAGGGTGAACAGGCGCCGGGCGGTGTCGTGGTCGAGATCGACCTTGCCCTCGAGGCGCTGCCGCAGGAGTTCGGAGGCCTCGTTGTGCAGGCCGCGCCGGCCCATGTCGATCGCCTCGATCTGCGTCGGCGAGGCGGTGCGGATCGCGCTGTAATAGCTCTCGCAGATCATCTCGTAATCGCGGATGACGCGGCGGAAGGGGGTGAGCGAGAGCAGGTGGGTCATCACCGGCTCGCCGGACTCCGTCGCGATCGCGAAGGACAGCTTGTTCTCGACGAGGCCGAGGACCAGCCCGTAGGGCCCCTCGTCGCGGTCGGGCAGGGTGAAGCAGTTCTCCTCCAGGATGTCGTAGATCGCGATGGCGCGCTCGTGCTCCTGATCGGGATTGCCCCGGCCGATCGAGGCCTCGTCGAGGCGCACCGCCGCGAGCCGGTTCCTCGGCTTCTCCGGCGTCCCGTCCGCCCCCTGCTTCGGTTCGGCCTTCATCGCCGCCGCCTTCTCGCACCGGTGCCCGAATCCGGGCGCCTCTTGCCGTCACATGAGCCGCAAGCCCGTCCCACAGGCAAGCTGTGGCGTGCGGGCGGCCCGAAAAGTGATCGTCCGCCCCGAACGGGGCCGACGTCAGAGGTTGAGCCGGATCGCCACCGAACGGGCGTGTCCGTCGAGGCCCTCCGATTCACCGAGCGCGATCGCCGCCGGGCCGAGGGCCCGCAGGGCGGCCGGATCGCAGCGCAGGATCGAGGTGCGCTTCATGAAGTCGAGCACGCCGAGGCCCGAGGAGAACCGCGCCGAGCGGGCGGTCGGCAGCACGTGGTTCGGGCCGCCGACATAGTCGCCGATCGCCTCGGGGGTGTGCGAGCCGAGGAAGATCGCCCCCGCGTTCCGGATTTTCCGCGAGAGGGCGTCGGCGTCCTGCGTTTCGATCTCGAGATGCTCGGGGGCGATGGCGTCGACCAGCGGCACCGCCTCGTCGAAATCCCGGACGCGGATGATCGCGCCGTAATCGCGCCAGCTGGCGCGGGCGATCCGCTCGCGCGGCAGGGTCGCCAGGGCGCGTTCCACCGCCGCTTCCGCCGCCTCGGCCAGTTCCTCCGAATCAGTGATGAGCACGGACTGCGCCGCCTCGTCGTGCTCGGCCTGGGCCAGGAGGTCGGCGGCGATCCAGTCGGGATTGGCGTGAGCATCCGCCAGGATCAGCACCTCGGAGGGGCCGGCGATCATGTCGATGCCGACCTGCCCGAACACCCGGCGCTTGGCCGCCGCCACCCAGGCATTGCCGGGGCCGACGATCTTGGCCACCGGCGCGATGCTCTCCGTGCCGTAGGCGAGTGCGGCCACCGCCTGCGCCCCGCCGACACGGTAGATCTCGGTGATGCCCGAGAGCTGCGCGGCGGCGAGCACCAGCGGGTTGAGCTGGCCCTCCGGGGTCGGCACCACCATGACGATGCGCGGCACGCCCGCCACGCGGGCCGGCACCGCGTTCATCAGTACCGAAGAAGGATAGCTCGCGGTGCCGCCGGGCACGTAGAGCCCGACCGATTCGAGCGCGGTCCAGCGCCAGCCGGCGGTGACGCCGAGGTCGTCGGTGGAGAGGTGATCCTCGGGGATCTGGCGGCGGTGATAGGCTTCGATCCGCTCGGCGGCGAGCGCCAGGGCGGCGCGCGCCTCGGCCGGGCAGGCGGCCACCGCCGCCTCCACCTCTTCGGCGGTGATGCGCAGGGATGCGGCCGAGAAATCCTGGCCGAGCCGGTCGAAGCGGCGGGTGTAGTCCACCAGAGCCGCATCGCCGCCGGAGACGACGCCGGCGATGATGCCGCGCACGGTCTCGTCCACGTCCTCCGAGATCTCGCGCTTGAGCCCGAGCAGGCGCTTGAAGGCCTCCCCGAAATCGGGGGAGCGGCTGTCGAGGCGGATCATCGGCTGATATCGGCGGTTCGGGGGAGGGGGGTCACGGGCGGCTCTCGACGAGACTGCGCGCGGCCTCGTGATCGGGGCGGCCGTCGGCCTGCCACACGGGGCCGAGGTCCTTCAGGCGCACCTCGATGCATTCGAGTTCGAGACGGATCGCGGCGCCGCCGGAGAAGACCAGGGTGGCGATGCCGGAGGGTGCCTCGGTCTCCTCGAAGGTGATGGCCAGAAGGCTCAGGGGATCGCCCGAGGTCGCCCCCGGCGTGATGCCCTTGGCCTTCACGGACAGCACCCGCTCGAAATGCAGACCCGAGAGCCGGCGCCGGGGCGGCTGTCCCGGGGGCACCGACCAGTCGAAGCGGCGCGCCGCCAGGGCGAAGCGGTGCTCGCCCGGCAGCCATGCGAGATCCTCCGCCCGCAGGATCGCATCCTGCAGGTGGGCGGAGATGACGGCGAGATCCTCGGCGTCGAGGGCGGCGAGCTTGAGAAGCTCCATGCTTACGCTCCGGGCTCCCCGACCGAACGCGCGGGAAGCGGATTTGGGAGCGTAGGTAGCGAGGCGACCCGCCTGCGGCAACCGGCAGCCTGGGCGGCGAGAGCGCCGTTGTCGGCTCTTCACCCGTGCTTTTCGGCCGCGGCGGCGGGTTCGGCGGCGAAAAATGCTGTGAGGATCGCCCGGCGTGACCGGTTTCACCGTAGCCGGGCACGGCTGCGCGAGGCGAAGGCTCTTTTGGGCTCATCGCGCGTTCATGAGCGCGCGGCTAAGGCTGAGCGTGACGTTCGCGAGATATCCGGAGGGGATGAGGACGATGAGAAGCGGAGTTCTGGCCATCGGGCGCACCGTGGGGGTCGTCCTGGCCCTCGGGTTCGTGGCGAGCCCGGCAAGCGCTCAGTATTACCGCGACGGCTACGACGGCCCGCGCCGCTACGACGACGGCTATGGCCGCCGCTACCGCGACGACGATGACGGCTATCGCCGCCGCCGCTACGAGGACGAGGACGACCGTTCGCGCTTCCGTGGTCCCCCGCCCCCACGCTACGGCCGCGGCGGCGGCAGCATCTGCGTGACCGCCCGCGGCAATTGCCCCACCGGGTTCGCACCGGTGAACTCGCCCTGCGCCTGCGACATTCCCGGCTTCGGCGTCAAGCGCGGCGCCGTCGGCCGCTGAGGCTGCGGAACGGACCCGGCCTCCCGGCCTGCACGATCCGGTGCAGGCCGCCCTCGCCGTGACAGGAAGTGCATCGGCCAGGCCGCCCGGCGTTCGCGCGGCCCGAAGGGCTCGCCGGGTTCGGAAATCAGGCGCGCACGCGCTCGATCCGTGCCCCGCAGCGGCCGAGTTTGGCCTCCAGGGCCTCGAAGCCGCGGTCGAGGTGGTAGACGCGGTTGATCTGCGTCTCGCCCTCCGCGGCGAGCGCGCCGATCACCAGCGAGACCGAGGCGCGCAGGTCGGTGGCCATCACCGGCGCGCCCTTCAGGCGCTCCACCCCCTCGACCACGGCGAGATCGCCGTCGAGGCGGATCCTGGCGCCCAGCCGCGCCAGTTCCTGCACGTGCATGAAGCGGTTCTCGAAGATCGTCTCTCGGATGCGCGACTGGCCCTTGGCGAGCGTCATCAGCGCCATGAACTGCGCCTGGAGATCGGTCGGGAAGCCGGGGAAGGGGTCGGTGGTCACGTCCGCCGGGCTGATGCCGCCGCCGTTGCGGCGCACGCGGATGCCGTCGGGCAGGGCGGTGATCTCGGTGCCGGTGGAGGCCAGCACGTCGAGGGCGGAGGCCAGCAGGTCGGTGCGGGTGTTGACGAGGGAGACGTCGCCCCCGGTCATCGCCACCGCCATGGCGTAGGTGCCGGTCTCGATCCGGTCCGGCAGCACCTCGTGGCGGGCGCCGCCCAGGCGCGCGACGCCTTCCACGACGATGCGGGAGGTGCCCGCGCCCTCGATCCGCGCGCCCATCTTGATCAGGCACTCGGCGAGATCGACGACTTCCGGCTCGCGGGCGGCGTTGTCGATCACCGTCGTGCCGTAGGCCAGCGCGGCCGCCATCAGGGCGACGTGGGTGCCGCCGACGGTGACGGTGGGGAAGGTGATCTCGGCGCCGCGCAGGCCGTTCTTGGTCTTGGCCACGACGTAGCCGCCGTCGATCTCGATCTCGGCGCCGAGCTTTTCCAGCGCCATGATCAGCAGGTCGACCGGTCGGGTGCCGATGGCGCAGCCGCCGGGCAGCGATACCTTGGCCTCGCCGAAGCGGGCCAGCAGGGGCGCGATGACCCAGAAGCTCGCCCGCATGGTCGAGACGAGTTCGTAGGGCGCGGTGGTGTCGATGACGTTCGAGGCGGTGAGCCGGATGGTCTGGCCGGTCTCCGCCGTCTGGCCGGGCCGCTTGCCGACGATCATGTGATCGACGCCGTGATTGCCGAGGATGCGCGTCAGCGCCGCGATGTCGGCGAGCCGCGGCACGTTGATGAGCTCCAGCGTTTCCCCGGTCAGAAGGCTCGCGATCATCAGCGGCAGCGCCGCGTTCTTGGCGCCCGAAATCGGGATCGTGCCGTTGAGCGGCGTGCCGCCGGTGATGTGGATGCGGTCCATCGGGATCCTCGGAGTACCTCCGTGCCGGTGACGGAGGTCGCCTTGCGTGCCGGGCGCGCGGGCGCCCCTCGTTCAGGGTGGAGGTATAGGCGGTATCCGGCAAAAAGAAGAAGCGTGGCCGTTCGGTTCCCTCCTGCACCCGGCGCATCGCTCCCGCGAGGTGAGGTGAGGCCAGGCGAGGCATCGAGGCGGCGGGCGCTAGCCCTTGCCGGCCGGCTGCCGCTTCGGCGCGGGCTCAGAGCCGGCAACGAGGCTGGCATCGGGGCCGGTATCGGCGGCGGAGCCAGGCGCCTCGTCGGCCCGGCTCCGGGCCTGCGCCTTCCGGCGGCGCAGGTTGTCGCGCAGGGCCGCCTTCAGCCGCGCCGCGCGCTCGTCGTCCTTGGTCGCCATCGCACGCGTTCCGAGCCGATCCCGCCTCTGGACCGCCGACCCATCCCTGCGGGCGCGGCTGTCACGGAAATGGCCGTATCGCGGTTTCGCGCCCTTCGCCAGCGCCCGGGATCGTGCCTCCGGCCGCCACCCTCTCCCCCTCGATGGCGGCAGGGTCCGCGTCGTGATTCGCGCCGCGACCCATCGTCACCGCCGACATGGTCCGGATCAGCGGCGGCACGGTCGGGAGCGGGAACCGGGGGCTCTGCTCATCCTCGGCCGTGCCCGAGGGCGCCCGCGGCGCCGCTGCGCGAGGGACCATCCGAGGGTTCAGGCACGCATACGGACAAGATCGCGAGGGTGTTCGAGCCGGTGCAAAGCCGGCGCAAAGCAGGAATGTCTCGAACTCACCTTGAACCAGTTCGAAAATACCTCCTATCTTGCGGCCACAGCGGCGCCGGCACGGGACTCGTCCCGGAAGCAAGCGGGAGCCGCCGGTTGGACGATGACGCGCGGCCAGGCCGCGCCGCTCCCCGGGGGCTGAACCTTGGGAGATCACCGCCCGGCTGCGAACGGTTCGACACCGCCCTTCGGGACGGTGCGCGAGCCCGAATTCTTTACCCGAGGCGTCCCAAGAAGAACGCCCGGCCAGCCGAAAGCGTCGAGGACGGATGCCCGTGAACCTGATGCCCGTGAACGCTGCCGACAGCGCCACCCTGTCCGACGAGTCGATCGTGGGCGGTGATGGCGGCGTGGACGAGACCGGTGCAAGCAACGGCCGGGCCAGATTCGAGCGGCCTCCGGTCCGCCCCGCCGGCCCGCGCACGGATTACGAAGGCCATTTCCGCGCGGCTCTCGACCGGCTGCACAGCGAGCGCCGTTATCGCGTCTTCGCCGATATCGAGCGTATCTCGGGCCGCTTTCCGCAGGCGACGTGGCGGCGGCCGGAGGGCGGCAACCGCGAGATCACCGTATGGTGCTCGAACGACTATCTCGGCATGGGCCAGCATCCGGAAGTCGTCGGCGCCCTGACGCAGACGGCCGCCCGCTGCGGCGTCGGAGCCGGCGGCACCCGCAACATCGCCGGCAACAACTCGCCGCTGGTCGATCTGGAGCGTGAACTCGCCGACCTCCACGGCAAGGAGGCGGGTCTCGTCTTCACCTCGGGCTACGTCTCGAACCAGGCCGGTATCTCGACGATCGCCAAGCTCATCCCGAACTGCCTGATCCTGTCGGACGCCTTCAACCACAATTCGATGATCGAGGGCGTGCGCCATTCCGGCTGCGAGAAGCGCGTCTTCCGCCACAACGACCTCGAGCATCTCGAGCAGCTGCTCGCCGAGGCGGGCGACCGGCCCAAGCTCATCGCCTTCGAGTCGGTCTACTCCATGGACGGCGATGTGGCGCCGATCGCGGCGATCTGCGACCTCGCCGACGCCTACGGCGCCATGACCTATCTCGACGAGGTCCACGCCGTCGGCCTCTACGGCGAGCGCGGCGCCGGCATCGCCGAGCGCGACGGGGTGATGCACCGGGTCGACGTGATCGAGGGCACGCTCGCCAAGGGGTTCGGCTGCGTCGGCGGCTACATCACCGGCTCGGGCGTGCTGTGCGACGCGGTTCGCTCGCACGCGGCCGGCTTCATCTTCACCACCGCCCTGCCGCCGGCGGTTGCCGCGGCGGCGCGAGCCTCGGTGCGCTACCTCAAGCGCTCGAAGGCCGAGCGCGAGGCGCACCAGCGCCAGGCCGCCCGCACCAAGGCGGCGCTGGAGACGGCCGGCCTGCCGGTGCTGCGCACCGAGACCCACATCGTTCCGCTGATGGTGGGCGATGCCGAGCTGTGCAAGGCAGCGGCCGACCACCTGCTGGAGCGCCACGGCATCTACATCCAGCCGATCAACTACCCCACCGTTCCGCGCGGCACCGAGCGTCTGCGGATCACGCCCTCGCCGTTCCACGACGACGAGCGCATCGGCGCGCTGACCGCGGCGCTGGTCGAGACCTGGGACACGCTCGACCTGCCGCGGGCCGGAACGGTGTTCGCAGCGGCCGCGGAGTAGGCTTTTCGCGGGGGCCGAAGCCGCTACACTGCCGATATGGCCCCGGCCTTCGATCGCACCCGTCTCCTCCAGGCTCTCGAACGGCTCGGCGCGGACCTGTCCGCGCGGGGCCTGTTCGTCGAACTGGCCGTCTACGGCGGCGGGGCGTTGATGCTGCAATTCGCGTGGCGGCGCGGCACCGACGACGTGGACGCCGTTGTCCGGGAAGGCTTCGACGAGGCGGCGCTCGCGCCCTCCGTCGGCCGCGTCGCGGAGCAGATGGGCTTGCCGCCGGACTGGCTCAACAACGCCGTCGGCATGTTCACGCCACTGGACGAGGACGAATCCCTGTTCGCGGCGGCCGGCCTCTATCCGGCCGAGGGGACGCCGGGCCTGCGGACCTTCGTCGCCACGCCGCGCTACCTCCTCGCCATGAAGCTGCACGCGTTGCGGAATGTCGATCGCGGCGACCGGGATCTGCGGGACGCGCGGCAGCTTGCGGCTCATCTCGGCATCCGCGACGCGCAGGCACTGCATGATCTGTACGTGTCCGTCTACGACGAGGCGCCTGCGGACGAGACGAGCCTGCGCTTCCGGTCGGTTCTTCAGGATCCGCCGCGATGAGACCCGCTTCCTTGCGCGAGGTCGTTGAGCGGGCGCGCGGGGACGGCGACTGGGATCATCACCTCCAGAACTTCCTCGACGCCTTTTATCGGCACGACGGCGACATCGCGGTGCAAAGCGCGATGATCGCCGAGGATCCCGGGTTCCTCGGAGCGGCCCGGCCCGATGCCTTCCTCGGCGGGGTCGGCGAGCATCTCGCCCGGCGCTGGCGTCTGCCCTCCATCCCGGCCTGGGTGCGCCATGAGGCGCGCTATCTCGACAAGGCGATGTTCGTGCCCGACGAGCGCGCCCTGCGCAATTACCTGCTCTGCGTCAGCCCGGTCTCATTCCGCCCGCGCCTGATCTTCACGGGTCCGGACCCGCTTCAGCGCGCCCGCTTCCCCTACCACCGCGGTGTGATCCGGATGCCCCTGACCTTCCCGCAGGGGCCCGAGGCCGCGGCCCTGTTCGAAGCGCGGCGGTGAGCAACCTCAGCGCCGCTTGCCCTCGTTCGCCCAGCCATGCGCCGCGGCGGCCTTCTCGACCTTGTCCTTCAGCTCCGGCATCAGCGTGCCCATCCATTGCTGCATGCCCGTCAGCATCGCCTGGCTCAGTTGCGGCTGCGCCTTGACGAGGTTCTTGCCCGCCGGCGTGGCGTAGAAGCTGGCGACCGCCTTCAGATCCTCCTTCGAGAGGACGGAGGCGAAGCTGAGGGCCTGGACCGCCAGCAGGTCGTCGTAATGTTCGGAGAGCGTGGGCAGGACGACCTCGTCCACCATCACCTGGGCCTTCTTCGGGTCGGTGATGCCCATCTGCTGCATCACGCCGGCCATCGGCGCCTTCATCGCGGCGAGCACGGCGGCCCGGTCTCCCTGCGCGGCGGCGACGACCTCACGGGCGGCGGCCAGACGCTCGGGATCGGCGGTGACGGCCGGGGCGGCCGGCTTGGCGGGCGCCTGCGCCGAGGCGGGAGCGGTGCCCGCGACGAGGGCCGGCGCGCAGAGCAGGCCGAGGCCGAGCAGTCCGGAGAGCAGTTCCTGGCGCATGGTCGGTGTTTCTCCGGTCGTAAGCATGGGGTTGGGCTGTCTACCCGGGCGGGATGACACGCAGGCAACGGTGATCCTCGCAACACCCGGTACCGGCTCGCGGAACGGTAGTCGGTTCGGAGCTATGCCCGCAACGCGCTTGTCGGCCCGCCCAAGGCGCCGCTATGGCCGCGCTCACGGCGGCGTGACCGCCAGGAGCCCGACGATGCCGGATACGGACGACGCCTACATCTACGACGAAGCGCTCGGCGAATGGCGCCCCGCTGGCGCGGTGGCCGAGACACCGGCTGCGAGGGCACCTGTCCGCGACGCTGCCGGCAACATCCTGGCCGACGGCGATGCGGTCACCCTGATCAAGGATCTCAAGGTCAAGGGTGCGAACCAGACCCTGAAACAGGGCACCGTCATCCGGTCGATCCGCCTCACCGACGATCCGGAGGAGATCGATTGCCGACACGACAGCATCAAGGGCCTCGTCCTGCGCACGGAATTCGTGCGTAAGCGCTGATCGCGACCACCACGGGGGGCGGGGTCAAAGCGTGAGGACGAGCCCGTCCTCCGCGGCGATGTAGCCGTCCGGCGGGTGGGCGATCATCTCCGGGCTCATATGGGTGAGCATCACCCGCTGTGGGGCGATCTCGGGCAGGCGCCGCTTCAGCGTCGCCCAGTCGAGGTGGAACTTGACCGGCCGCTCCACGGTGTAGCTCTCGGCGATCATCAGATCCGCCCTGCGCCCCGCCGCGACGATGTCCTCCACCCATTCGGTGTCGCCGGTATAGCTCACGACCTTGCCCGCGGCCTCGATCCGCAGGGCGTGCGCGGGGGCGCCGGAGGGGTGGCGCATGGTGAAGGCGGTGGTGCGCACGCCCCCGGTCTCGACCGGCCGCCCGGCCTCCATCTCTACGACCTCGACCGCGAAGCGGCGCTCGGCGGTGCTTGAGCCGGGAAACAGCACCTCCATCGCCGCCTGAAGCCGCTCGGCCGTGCCCGGCGGCCCGACGACGGTCAGCGGCTGCGTGCGCCCGCTGACGAGCTGCCCGTCGAGGATCAGCCAGGGCAGGCCGCCGAAATGGTCGCCGTGGAGATGGGTCAGGAACACCGTGCGGATCCGGTTCGGATCGACGCCGAAGCGGCGGATGGCGATGAGCGAGGAGGCGCCGCAATCGATGAGGAAGGCATCCCCGTCGGCAGCGGCCGACGGATCGACGTGGAAGCAGGTGTTGAAGCGCCCGCCCGAGCCGAAGGCGTCGCCGCAGCCGAGAACCTGGAGCCGCATGGATCTCTCCCCTGTCTCTTACCCGTTACGCTCGGCCGTTCGCCTTCCCGGTGATCTCGGTCGCTGGGCGGCTGCGGCAATCGTCCGACACCGGATCCGGCCGGCAAGTTTCCGCCCGTCTGCGAGCCGTGCCGCGGTCGCTCTCCTGTTTCCGCAATCGGCAAGGGGAGCGCTTCGGCGGCGGTACCTCATTTCCATCGAGAAACCGCTGTAAAGACGGGAACTCGAAGCGCGTTTTCGGAGGTCGCGTGATGAGCGAGGTGCCGGAGACTGGATGTGAGTGAAGGCAATCCGATTTTGCCGTGGAGAGATGCGAAGAAAATCCCGCCTCTTCGGGCTGCATACGGTATCCAAATGCTTGCGAAGGCGCCAAAGTCCCGCTGTATGACCGCGATTGTCCCACGTTTCTTTTCCGGTCCATGACGATCCATCCCCGCTCCATTCCCCTCCCCCGCCCGGTCTCGATCGAGCCGGCCGCCCTGTCGCCGGAGGGCGCGGCCCTGATCGACCGGATCTACGAGGCGGCGGCCGTGCCCGAGCTGTGGCGCGACGTGCTGAGCGGACTTGCCCGCTTCGCCCGAGCACGGGAGGCGGTGATGATCGTCACGACCGGAACGCATTTTCGCGACGTCGTGACGACCTCGCCGGAATTCGATCTCCTCGTTGCCGAGCACCTGCGCTTTCCCGGCAATGTCCGCACCGGGCGGCTGCTGGATTTGCGCCATCCGGGCTTTCTCAACGACCTCGATGTCGTGACGGAGGAGGAGATCGCGACGCTGCCGCTCTATCAGGACTTCCTGATCCCGCGGGGTTACGGCGCCGGAACCGCGACGACCGTCCTGGTCCCGAGCGGCGACAGCGTGATCGTCCATTGCGAGCGCGCCCGGGCAGAGGGGGATTTCGGCCCGCAGACGCTGGCCGCGCTCAACGGTCTGCGCCCCCATCTCGCCCGGGCCGCCCTGCTCTCCGCACGGCTGGAGATGGAGCGGGTCGCCACCACCACCCGGACGCTCGAAGCGCTCGGCCTGCCCGCCGCAGTGCTCGGGAGCGGCGGGCGCCTCATCGGCGCCAATCCCTCCCTCGTGGCGATGATGCCCCATACCCTGAGTGACCAACCCTCGCGGCTCGCCGCCGTCGACCCGGCCGCCGACCGGCTGCTGCGCGAGGCCCTGGAGCGCTCGGCCGAGGAACAGCCGGTGCGCTCGATTCCGATCGCGGCGCGGGAGGATCGGCCCCCGGTGATCCTGCATCTCGTGCCGATCCGGGGTGCGGCCCACGACGTGTTCGCCCGCGCCCGCTTCGTGCTCGTCGCTACCCCGGTCGTCGCCCGCGACGTGCCCGGCGCGGAGGTTGTCCAGGGTCTGTTCGACCTGACGCCGGCGGAGGCCCGGCTCGCGGCTCTGATCGCCGCGGGCGACGCGCCGGTTCCGGCTGCGGCCAAGCTTGGCATCACCCCCAGCACCGCCCGCACCGTGCTCAAGCGCGTCTTCCAGAAGACCGGCGTCTCGCGCCAAGCCGAACTCGTCGGCCTGCTCGCCGGTACGGCGCTGCCGCGATAGGTCGCGGCCCGGCAGGAAGCCGTGCCGGCGCGCCGGGGAGGGGAGGATGCCGCCCATCACGCCGCCCAGCGCGCGCCGCCTTGCGGCCCGTGGCGGCGGCTGCTCTCATGCCGCTCTCATGCCGCAGGACCGTGCGGGAGCAGCCAATTGGATGCCGTCACCCAAGGTTCGGCCTGAGGGAACAGCGCGGCCGGGAGGGGGAGTCATCATGGCGCGCGGCGGGCGGGAGAGCCGGTATGCGGCCGAGCCGGACATAGGCAGCCGGTCGGGGTTCGGACCGCGGGAGGCCCGGCGCTCTTCGAGAGTATCACGCAGCATGACTCACGGCGTTGCGGCTTCGTCGAGAGGGCACTGGTGCCGGCGATGTCCAACGGGCCCGGCTTCGCGACGGCCTATGCCCGCTATCGCCGCTTCGCATCCGCACCCCCGGTCCCCTGCGGGTGCGGCGCGTGGAACGATCTGTTCACCCTCTATGCCCTCAGTCGCGTGTTCGAGCGGCTGATCCTCGGCGTCCAGGCTCGCATCGGCCTCTCGGACACCTGTCCGCCCAGGCTGCATGCGCTCGCATCGGCCGCCCTTGCGCGCGATGCGCTGATCGACTTCTTCGGCGCCTTCGGCATGGCACCGATGCAGGTCCAATCCTGCTATCACCCCTTCTTCCACGAGGTGGTCCGTGCCGAGCGCGATCCGGCGCTGGGCGAGGCGATCCTCGTCGAGGAAGAGATCTGGCCTGGCCTGTGGTTCGGGGATCTCGTCTTCGCCCGTGCCGGCGTCGGGATACGATGCGGGCCCCGCGCCCGGCTCGATCCGGGCCTCGCCACGGGTTCGACCCTGTACTTCGCGTGGAATCGCGCCCGCCGTCCGGCGCGGGACCTCTCGCACGGCTGGGGCAGCAACTCGCAATGGGCGACCGCGTTCCGCCGCGACTACGCCGACGGCGCGGTGCTGCGCTACAACGTGGACGGCCGGGCGGTTCTGGGGGCTGTCACGCCGCCCGATCCTGAATCCCTGCCGCGATCTCTATCACCGGACTGCATGGATCTCACGGAGGCCGAGCGAATCGAATTGCTGACCTATCGCTGCTTCGTCCGCACCGGAAAGTCTCATCACGACCGTTGGCCCTTCGACGATACCTGCACGGAACCTGCGCCGGGGCCGGACTGGATCTGGTGACGGCCGCGCCATCGCCCGGATCGGCCCCGCGAACCCGCCGGCCCCGGGAACAGCCAACTCGCCACTGGCAAAAAACCGCTCTATAAGCCCGGCTTCGCGCGAGGCGGGAGGGCCCGCGCGCATCACCCGGTGGGGTGAGCGGAGAGAGTATCATGGCCGAGCGGTGGACCCCGAAAACCTGGCGCAACCTGCCGATCCAGCAGGTCCCGTCCTATCCGGACGCGGGCGCTCTTCAGGCCGTCGAGGCGCAGCTCGCGAGCTTTCCGCCGCTCGTCTTTGCCGGTGAGGCGCGCAAGCTGAAGTCCGCCTTGGCGCGCGTCGGTGCGGGCGAAGCCTTCCTGCTGCAAGGCGGCGACTGCGCCGAGAGCTTCGACGAGCACTCGGCCGACAACATCCGCGATTTCTTCCGCGTCTTCCTGCAGATGGCGATGGTGCTCACCTTCGCGGGCGGCTCGCCCGTGGTGAAGGTCGGCCGCATCGCCGGGCAGTTCGCCAAGCCGCGCTCCTCGCCGACGGAGACGCTGGAGGGCGTGTCGCTGCCGAGCTACCGCGGCGACATCATCAACGGCCTGACCTTCACGGAAGAGGCCCGGATCCCCGATCCGAAGCGCCAGCTCGAAGCCTACCGGCAATCGGCGGCGACGCTGAACCTGCTGCGCGCCTTCGCCACCGGCGGCTACGCCAACCTCGAGAACGCGCACCGCTGGATGCTCGGCTTCGTGAAGGACAGCCCGCAATCCTCGCGCTACCGGGATGTCGCCGAGCGGATGTCGGACGCGCTCGACTTCATGCGCGCCATCGGCATCAATCCGGAGACGCACCAGGAGGTCCGCACCACGGACTTCTACACCAGCCACGAGGCGCTGCTGCTCGGCTACGAGGAGTCGCTGACCCGCGTCGATTCGACGAGCGGCGACTGGTACGCCACCTCGGGCCACATGCTCTGGATCGGCGACCGCACCCGCCAGCCGGACCACGCCCACGTGGAATATGCCCGCGGCATCAAGAACCCGATCGGCCTCAAATGCGGGCCCTCGACCACGGCCGAGGGGCTGATCCGGCTGATCGACCTCCTCAACCCGGAGAACGAGGCCGGCCGCCTCAGCCTGATCTGCCGCTTCGGCGCGGAGAAGGTCGGCGACCACCTGCCGAACCTGATCCGCACGGTGCAGCGCGAGGGCCGCAACGTGGTGTGGGTCTGCGACCCGATGCACGGCAACACCATCGCCGCGGGCCGCTACAAGACCCGGCCGTTCGAGCGGGTGATGCAGGAGATCGAGGGCTTCTTCGGCGTGCACCGCGCGGAGGGCACGATCGCCGGCGGCATCCATCTCGAGATGACCGGCAAGGACGTCACCGAATGCACCGGCGGCGCCCGGGCGCTGACGGCCGACGACCTGCAGGACCGCTACCACACCTACTGCGACCCGCGCCTCAACGCGGAGCAGGCGCTGGAGGTGGCCTTCCTCACCGCCGAGCTGGTCAAGCGCGAGCGCGCCGAGATCGAGCGCCCGCGCCTCGACGCGGCGGAGTAGCCGCGGATCCGATCGATTGGGAGTCGGGCGGGGCGGGCGCGATCGTGCAGGATCGCGCCCGCCCTTCTCGTTGGTGCGCATTCTTCTGCCGCGCAGTCCCCGCCGTCGCGACGCAGAGCCGACAAAAGAATCGGCGAAGCACCACATCGGCGCGCGTCAAGAATGTTTCTCGCCGCCAGGCTTGGTTATCATCCTCTTAAGCGATCGGCTTCGGAGGCGGCATGGCGGTATCGGCGACCAGGAAGCGTTCTCGGATTCGCAGTCTCTGGCCGAGCTGGAAGCCGGGCGCGCCTTCCGCCGTGCCGTCGCCGCTGGACCGGCGAACGGTCGAGCTGCACCCGATCGAGCCCGAGACGCGCCTGCCGCCGCGCAGCCTCACCGCGAACGAACTCATCGCCATGGCCCGCGCGGCCCGCGCCCGCCGTCTCGATCCGTGAGGAGGGGCGTCAGTTCCGGCGCGGTCTGGTGACGGTGAAGAGGGCGGTGAAATCCGGGTTCTCGACGACCCGGTCCTGATCCGCGAGTTGATAGAGGCCCGGCTCGCCCACCTCGATCGCGTCGAGCAGGGGGGCGACGGTGAAGGGCGCGTGCCCGTCGCCGGTCCGAATGACGATGCCCGCCTCGGCATCGACCGTCTCGACAATTCCGAAGACCTGGCGCCGACCGAGCAGGGCGCCCTCGGGGTCGACATAGGTCAGGCCGACGAGGAGACTTGATCCGATCAGATCATCGGCGAGGTCCTGATCCCAGTCCTCGTCGCACCCCTCGCTGTCGATGGAGTCCATCGCTCCCAGCCGTGCTCGAATCATTGCCACTTCAACGGCGATCCCGCCGATGATTGCGCAACCTCCAGCTGCCGGCAAGGCCGCCGCCCGTTCCCGGCGGCGCGGCGTCCCGCGAAATCCTACTGAACGAGCGCCAGCCGGCCGCGCGCCTCGGAGGCTCCGGTGCGGATCGGCGGCTCGCTGTGGCCGGCGAAGAAGTCCTCGATCATCTCCCGCATGATCTCCGCGAGGTCGGCGCCGCGATCCGCTTCGACATGCACGTCGTTGCCGACCGAACGGCCCAGGCTCGGCGCGGCGTTGCTGGCCAGGGTGAGGAGCCGCTCGTTGTACTCCGCTCCGAGGCCCGTCACGGCGATGAAGTTGCGACCGCCCAGTACGGGGCCGTATTTCACGGTGATCCGGTGTTCCTGATCGGCGCCATTGTACAGCGTGGCGGTGAAGCCGACGAAGTCGTCGCGATCCACCTCCGGGGCCGGGCAGGTGATCCGGCCGTGCTCGATGCCGTCCTCCTCCAGCACTTCGGCCATGAGGTTCAAGGCTTCGATGATCGGAGCCAGGGCTCGCGTGCCCTCCTGCAGAAGCTTGGCGCGGATGCGATGCTTCTGCGCGTCGGCCGCGCGCAGGCGGGCGCGGAAGCGATTCTTGATGTCGAAGGGGTTCGTCATGGATGGGTCCCCGCTCGATTGTTCGGTGCCCTCTTGATCGTCCTCAAGTTAGAAAGACGACTAGTAAGCGTCAAGCTGATGCACAGTATTCGTGCCTGCTTCGACGTTGGGCTATTGCATCGTTATATGGCTTGCATAGTTTTTGTGCAGAACAGGGCGTTGCGGTCGTTGCTGCGTCGCAAAAGCCAACCCAGGCTTCCTGATGCGACCTGCCTCTCGCGGGCCGTCGCATTGCGCTCGTTCACGGAATGCGCGTATCCGGACAAGCCGGACCGGTCCCCATCGTTCCCGCGGCGAGCGGGCGCGGGCGGAAGGATTGTCATTCCGGGCGGATCTGCGGGGGAGTGACACGTCTTGGCCAAGAGTTTCGGCAGAGACACTTTCGCCAGCGAGACGATCGCGAGCATGACGGGCTTTGCCCGCTGCGCCGGCACGACCGGTGCGGTGCAGTGGCTGTGGGAGATCCGCACCGTCAACGGACGCGGGCTCGACATCCGCGTGCGCGTGCCGAACGGCTTCGACGCGGCGGGCGAGGCGGCCCGCGCTGCCCTGTCCAAGGCGCTCGCCCGCGGGCAGTGCCAGCTCAACCTGACGCTGACCCGGCCCGAGGCCGCCGCCAAGGTTCGCATCGACGAGAGCCTGCTGGCGAGCCTCGCCGCGGCGGTCGCCCGCGTGCCGCGCCCCGCCGGCGTCGGTCCGGCGACCTTCGACGGGCTGCTCGCCGTGCGCGGTGTCGTCGAGACGGAGAACGAGGCCGGGGCCGACCCGGAGGCGCTGAACCGGGATCTCGTCGCCGGGATCGACGGCCTCGTCGCCGATCTCGTCGCCGCCCGCCGGGCGGAGGGCGCGCGGCTGCACGCGATCGTGAGCGACCAAATCGCGGACATCGCCCGCCTGACACAGGCTGCGGAGGATTGCCCCGCCCGCCGCCCCGAGGCGGTGCGCGCCCGGCTCGCGGAGTCGGTGGCCGCGCTCGTCGGCACCGGGGGGCTCGACCCCGACCGCCTGCATCAGGAGGCGGTGATGCTCGCCGCCAAGGCCGACGTGCGCGAGGAGCTCGACCGCCTGCGCGCCCATCTCTCCGCCGCCGGCGAGTTGCTGGCGAAAGGGGGCGCGATCGGACGGCGTCTCGATTTTCTGGCCCAGGAGCTCGGCCGCGAGGCCAACACGCTCTGCGCCAAGGCCGGCGACATCAGCCTGTCGCGGATCGGACTCGACTTGAAGGCCGTGGTGGAGCAATTCCGCGAGCAGGTGCAGAACGTCGAGTGAGGACGCCAGCAGTGGGCAGCGGAGTGAACGGCCGATGACGCAGGACGCCACGCATGGCAGGCCGGACATCGCCCGGCGCGGGCTGATCCTGATCCTGTCCTCGCCCTCGGGCGCGGGCAAGACCACGCTGACCCGCGCCATCGCCCAGGACGGCGGCTGGGGTCTCGACCTGTCGATCTCGGTGACGACCCGGGCGCGCCGCCCCTCGGAGATCGACGGGCGGCACTACCGCTTCATCGACCGCGAGGCGTTCGAGGATCTGCGCACCCGCGACGACCTGCTCGAATGGGCCGAGGTCCACGGCAATTTCTACGGCACGCCCCGCCGCCCGGTGGAGAAGACCCTGAGCCAGGGCCGGGACATGATCTTCGACATCGACTACCAGGGCACCCGCCAGGTGCGGCAGCGGCTGCAGGACGACGTGGTGACGGTGTTCATCCTGCCGCCGAGCTTTTCGGAATTGCGCAACCGCCTGGAGCGGCGGGCGGAGGATTCGCCCGAGACCATCGAGCGGCGGCTGGCCAATGCCCGCAACGAGATGCAGCGCTGGAGCGAGTACGACTACGTCATCGTCAACGACGACCTCGACGAGTCCTTCCGCGCGCTCCAGGCGATCCTGACGGCCGAACGCCTCAAGCGCACCCGCCGCACCGGCCTGCCGGGTTTCGTCGACGGCCTGCTGGCCGAGGCCGAGCGGGGCGCCTGAGAGAAAGCCTCCTCCCCGCAGGGGGAGAGGGGAAACCTTCACTCCGCCGCGGTGCGCGGCGCGGTCGAAAGGGATTCTTCTACCTGCGCCGCGTGCAGGCGCCGGTAATAGCCGTCAGCGGCCAGGAGCGCGTCGTGGCGGCCCTGCTCGGCGATGCCGTTCTCGGCCACCACCACGATGCGGTCGGCGTGCCGGATCGTCGCGAGGCGGTGGGCGATGACGAGGGTCGTGCGCCCCTCCGCCAGCTCGAACAGCGAGGCCTGGATCTCCCGCTCGGTCTGGGTGTCCAGCGCCGAGGTCGCCTCGTCGAGGATCAGGATCGGCGGGTTCTTGAGGAAGGCGCGGGCGATGGCGAGCCGCTGCTTCTGGCCGCCCGAGAGCTTCACCCCGCGCTCGCCGATCACCGTGTCGAGCCCCTCGGGCAGGGCGGCGATCAGGCCGTCGAGCCGGGCCCGGGCGGCGGCGTCCAGGATCTCGGCCTCGCTCGCATCGAGCCGGCCATAGGCGATGTTCTCGCGGATCGTGCCGGCGAACAGGAACACGTCCTGCTGCACGATGCCGATCTGGCCGCGCAGCGAGGCCAGCGTCAGGTCGCGGATGTCGTGGCCGTCGATGGTGATGCGCCCTCCTTCCGCCTCGTAGAAGCGCGGGATCAGCGAGAGGAGCGTCGTCTTGCCGGCTCCCGAGGGGCCGACGAAGGCCACCGTCTCGCCCGCGCGGATCGTGAGATCGACGCCGTCGAGCACCGGCCGGTCCGGGCTGTAGCCGAAGCGCACGCCCTCGAAGCGGATCTCGCCCTTGAGCGGCGGGGCGGGGACGGCGCCCGGTCGGTCGGCGATGTCGGGCTCGGTGGCAAGCAGTTGCTGGTAGCGGCGAAAGCCCGCGATGCCCTTCGGATAGGTCTCGATCACCGCGCCGATCTTTTCCAGCGGCCGGTAGAACACGCCCACCAGCAGCAGGAAGCCGACGAAACCGCCGGCCGTCAGGTCGCCGCGCACCACGAAGGCGGCGCCGCCGAGGAGCACCACGATCTGCACGAGGCGCAGGCCCAGATAATTGATCGACAGGGCGCCCGCCATGAGGCGGTAGGCTTCGAGCTTGGTCGTGCGGTATTTCAGGTTGTCGGAGGCGAACAGCGCCCGCTCATGCGCCTCGTTGGCGAAGGCCTTCACCACGCGGATGCCGCCGACATTCTCCTCGATGCGGGCGTTGAAGGCGCCGACGCGCCCGTACTGCGCCTGCCAGTTGCGGGTCATGCGCCCGCCGTAGCGGATGGTGACGAAGGCGATCAGCGGCAGGATGGCGAGCGTCATCAGCGCCAGCGGCGGGTGGACGAGGAACATCAGCACGAAGGCGCCGACCAGCGTCATCACGGCGATGAACACGTCCTCGGGGCCGTGATGGGCGACCTCGCCGATCTCCTCCAGATCCTTGGTGACGCGGGCCACGAGATGGCCGGTCTTCTGCCCGTCGAAGAAGCGGAACGAGAGCTTCTGCAGGTGATCGAAGGCGCGGGCGCGCATCTCCGTCTCGATGTTGATGCCGAGCACGTGGCCCCAATAGGTGACGACCACCATCAGGCCGGCATTGGTGACGTAGAGCAGCGTCAGCCCCGCGGCGGCGAGCCCGATCAGGCCCCAATCCTGCTGCGGCAGCAGGCGGTCGACGAAGGCTTTGACCGCGAGCGGAAAGCCGAGTTCGAGCAGGCCGGAGAGCACGGCGCAGCCGAAATCCACCAGGAACAGGGTCCTGTGCGGCCGGTAATAGGCGAGGAAGGCCTTCAGCATGGCGCGGCTGTGACGGCTGTCTCTGTCCGGAAGAGGGCGGATTCGATGGTCCAGCGCATAGGCGAGCCGGCCTCGATGCGCCAGACGCGGCCGCGCGGGGCGCCTCTCACGACACCGCGCGGCCGGCCGCGCGGTCGGCGTTCAGCGTGCGCGCGATGGCGCCGCGCAGGAGCAGTACGGCGAGGCCGTAGAGCGGCACCGCGAGGGCGAAGTAGACCGGCCAGCCGACCGCCCCGGCGAAGGCCGGCGCCCCGACCCGCAGCGGCATGGCGGCGAAGAAGGCGGCGCCGAACAGGAGCGCGTAATCGGTCGCCGGCTGCGGCCCCTGGGCCCAGCGATAGATCATGTTGAAGACCGGGACGCCGAGGCCGCCGCCGCAGAGGATGCCGAGGATCGAAGCGGCGAGGCCGAGATTGGGCGCGGCGGCGGCGCTCGCCCACAGCATGAGCAGCCCGGAGGCCGCGACGCCGGCGGCGGAGACGGTGATGAGCGGCAGCGTGCCGATCCGCCGCACGAGGACACCCGAGACCAGCGCCATGACGAGATTGATGCCCGAGGACAGCCCGCCGGTGACGAGTCCGACCTCGCCGAGGGGCACGCCGAGATCGAGCAGGGCGAGGTTGTTCGAGCCGGTCAGCGCGAACATCGCCGCGAAGTAGAGGCCGAGCACCAGCACGCGCCCGCCGAGACGACGCAGGCGCCCGAGCGCCAGGGCGCCGCGCGGCCCCTCCGCGGAGGGCCGGCGCAGGGCCCGCTCGGGATAGCGCAGCATCGGCAGCAGGCAGAGCCCGTTCAAGACCGCCACCGCGAGCACGGCGCCGGCCCAGCCGATCCGGTCATACTCGGCGATCAGCAGGCCTGCGCCGAAGATGCCGCCAAGCGAGGCGCCGCAGAGCTTCGCCGAGGCGACGTAGGGCCGCCGCTCCGGACCGACCGTCTCGACCACCAGGGCTTCCAGCGCGATGTCCATGGTGGCGACGCAGAAGCAGGTGGCCAGCGCGAGCCCGAACAGCAGCGGCAGCGGCCACGCCTCGCCCCGGCTCAGGATCAGAAGCAGGGCGATGGCCGAACCCTGCATCAGCACGATCCAGCCGAGCCGATGCGGCAGGCGCGGCAGGCGGATGCGGTCCACGGGCACGGCCCAGAGGAAGGTGAGCCCGACCGGCAGGTTGATGAGCTGGAGAAACCCGACCTCGGCGAGATCGATGCCACGGGCCCGCAGGATCAGCGGCGCGCCGCTGATGAGGAAGCCGAGCGTCGTGCCGAAGGTGACGTAGAGGCAGAAGAACGGCGCGAGCTGCGCCGCCCAGCCGAGCCTCTCCCGCGCGGGATCGGGGCCGCTCACGCCTCCGGAGCCCTCCGCTCGGGCGGGGCGCAGCGATCTTGCCTCATTTCGTGCCTCATCCTCGTTCTTTCGCACCGTGATGCTGCCCCGCCGTTTCATAGGCTGCCTGGCATGTCGCCTCTTGGTGCCCCCCGCGCCGCCTCAGCTCGGAATGTGTTTGCCTGACCCAGCGATGGGCTGCCTTGCGACCGCACCCGGACCCACGAGTGTGCACCTCACAACGTCCGGAGTTGATCGGGTCATGAAGGCTCGAGCTTCGGCCGAAGCAAGGGCCGCCCCCGAGCCGCGCCGGGGAAAACGCTCCGATATGGGATCGTGTGGCCCGGCCTGCGTCCGGCGATCCGCTTGCCTCGCCAAGGGCGAACCGACCAATATCGAGTTGCACGCAACAGCGCCGAGGTCCTGTTGCGTAAGCCTATAGGGGCTCTTCGGTCGACAGACCGTCATCCACTTCGGCCGCGTCGAGGAAGGCCGCGCAGCCCAGGGGCATCGCCGCGAAGCGGATCAGGCGGCGCGCCGTGGCGGGCCGAAGACGCCGGTGAAGCCACCAGCTCTCGTCCGCCGTTTCGGGAGGAAGCGTCTCGCCGAAGCGCTGGGAGAGCAGCGCCTTCAGCACCGGCCAGGGATGATCGAGTCCGCGCAGGATCGCGGCGAGTGCCAGCGGCGCGGGGGCATCGAAGGCGGCGACGGCTGCGGTCAACGGGAGGCCGGCAGCGTGGGCGACGGCGGCGAGCCCGTCCTCGATGCGGTTCAGGGTCAGCCAGCGTTCGAGTTCGGACGATGTCGGACCGCGGCGCGCGCCGGCGAACCGGCGGCCGATGACGTCGAGCGAGGCGTAAAACCGCGCGACGCGGACGTCCGCCACCGGCTGGACCAGGGTGTCCGCCGCCCGGTCCAGCAGGCGGTCCGCCCCGGCGCGGTCTTCGGCGAGATCGGTCTCCAGCGCCTCGGCGGCCCGTCGGCGCATTTGCGTGAGAAGCACCGGGGTGAGCCCGGGCGGCAGGTCCGGCCGGCGGGCAAGACGCAGCGTCACCGCCTCCGTCCGCTCGGAATGCGCCATCAGATCGGCAAACCCGGTCTCGGAGAAGTCGGCGCCGGGATTGTCGAGCAGCCGCGCGGCGATGTGCCCATCGCCGTGGCGCAAAAGCAGGTTCGTCAGCGCCGGGGGCACCTTCGGCCGCGCCGCAAGGGCGCGGCGGTGCCCGTCGCTCCCTGAGGTTGCGACCTCGGCCAGGATGTCGTCGCCGAGACTGGAGCCGCCCGTGAGGAGCGGCGCCGCGACCTCGGCCGAGGCATCCCGGGCGAGCACCTGCGAGGTGCGCGGCGGCCCGAGACGCAACGGGGCGAGCCGCTCGGCGAAGGCCCGGCGCGCCGCCGCATCGATCTGGCCGCACAGGGTCACGAGCAGCGCATCGAAGGCGGGCTTGTCCGGCGGAGGAAGGCGCGACCAGCGCTTGGTCAGCAGTTCCGCCGATTGCAGCACGAGCTTGGATTGGAGCACCGCGTCACCGCTGCGCAGGGCGTCCTCGATGCGCCGGACGAGGTCGTTGAGGCGCCCGCGCGTAGGGATGCTGCGTGCCGGGGCGGCGGTCCGGCGTCTGGTCCTGCATCGGTCTCGGCCGGAAAGCTCTGTCCATGGCGGCGGTTCGGCGCTCCGGAGCCGGCCCGTGCCGGCTCGGAGGGCGCTCGTCTCTCGTTTTTGCACCGTCGGCCCCCGAGAGCCGGAGGCCCCGCCCGAGACGATGGGCTAGACAGTCTGCCCTACGGCGGGCCCTGCGTCGAGCAGGCTTTCGCGCCGGAGCGCGTTGATGAGGTAGGGATGCCAGAGCCCGAAGCTCTCGTGCACCGCCTTGTCGATGTCGAAGAACTGGAACGGTTTGGCCAGGAAGCCCGAGGCGCCGAAGGTCGCGAGCTGGCGCTGGACGCCCTCCTCGATCCGCGGCCCCGTCATCAGGATGCGGGCGGCGGGATGGCGGTCGTTGATGCGGCAGGCGACCTCGAGGGCGGGATAGTCGGGCAGGCTCATCTCGATGATGGCGAGATCGACCGGCTCCCGCTCGACCAGCCGGACGGCGTCCCGCCCGCCCGCCGCCTCCAGGACGCGAAACGAGAAGTGGCTCTGCCCGAGAAGCTTGCGCACCAGCATGCGCGTCGCCTGACCCGGATCGACGACGAGGCAGTCGAGGGAGCGCGACAGGATCCGGTGGGCCGCCATCAGGCGGCCGATATGGAGGTCGCCCAGCGGCTTGAGGATCACGTCGTAGGCGCCGACACGCCGCGCCGTGGCCGACCAGCGGGGGGCGAGCATGTCGGTGACGAGGACGACGAGCCCCTGCGGGTTGCCGGTCTCGCGCCAGCGGCGGATGTCGGCACCGTTGGTCTGCGGTAGAAGCACGTCGACGAACAGCAGGTCGATGCGGCTGCCGGCAAGCGCGCGGTTCAGCGCGCTCCCGTCGGCCGCCTCGATGACCTTCGCCCCCGGATCGATCCGCGTCACCGCCTCCGCGAGGGCGAGGCGGATCTCCTCGTCCGGATCGGCGATCAGGATGGTGGGCGATGCGGTCACCGACGGTCCCCGTAGTCGGCGGGCGCGGAGGCCCGCCGGCAGCCTGCGGCGCGATATGCCCGGCTTCAGCGCATCACATACACCTGCGTGCCGACGGAGACACGCTCGAACAGGTCGGCGATGTCCTGATTGTACATGCGAATGCAACCGTAGGAGGCGAAGGTGCCGATCGAATTCGGCCGGTTGGTGCCGTGGATCGCGTATTCGCCGCCGCGCAGGGTCATCGCCGCCACGCCCATCGGGTTGCTCGGCGAGCCGCCGCGGATGAGGCTGGGCAGGCGCGGGTGGTCGCGCTTCACTTCGGCCGGGGGCGACCAATCGGGCTGGTAATACTTGCCGTCGATCTGGGTGGCGCCGCTCCACTGCTTGCCCGGCTTGCCGACCGCGACGGGGTAGCGGATCGCCGTGCCGTCGCCGTTGACGAGGTAGAGCCGGCGCTCGTTCGTGCGCACGACGATCGTGCCCGCTCCGAGCCCGTCGGCGAAGGGGACGATCTCCCGCGCCTGCGCGGCGCCCGCCGCGCACAGCACCGCCACGAACGCGCCCGCGAGACGCGCCCTGTACTTGTCTGTTCCGAACATCGAAGATCGCCTTTCCAAGCTGGAGCGTAACTGGCGAAGACGATCCAACGTTCCAGCTTGCCGTTCTGCTTTACGCGCGGCGAAATGCGGGCCTCATGCACGGGCTCTTGGGGGAAGGGCGAATCCCCGGCTCAGGGATTCCGGCAAATTTTAAGTAACGGGTTTGCCTGCCGGCAACGCCCTCAGCGCTCATGAAGCCGGCCCGCCTCCGGGCATCGGTCCTGCCAGCCGTGGCGGACGAGTTCCGGATCGGCATGCTCCTCGACCGGATGGCCGACGCAGAGATAGGCGATCAGCTCCCACGCGCCCGGAACGGCAAGGGCTTTCGTCACGGCGGCGGGCTCGAGGATCGACACCCAGCCGACGCCGAGTCCGTGGGCGCGGGCGGCGAGCCAGAAGGCGTGGATGCTGGCCGCCACCGAGTAGCGCAGCATCTCCGGCATGGTCGCCCGGCCGAGGCCGTGGCCGGCCTCCGTCGCGCCATCGCAGAACACCGCGAGGTGGACCGGCGCCTCGCGCAGGCCCGCGAGCTTCAGGCGGGCATAGAGCGCGCTCCGCTCGTCGGCGTAGGTCGCGCGGGCGGCGGCGTTGCAGCGCTCGAAGCTCGCGGCGACCGCCGCGCGCCGGCCGGCATCGGCGACCCGCACGAACCGCCAGGGCTGGCTGTTTCCGACGGAGGGCGCCAGCGTCGCGAGATCCAGGCAGGTCCGCAGCACGGCCTCGTCGACCGGGTCGCCGCGAAAGCGCCGGACGTCCCGCCGCCACGCGAAGAGATCCGCGAGGCGTGCCCGGAAGGCCGCGTCGAAGACGGGCGGACCGATCGACAGGGAGGGGGGAAGCTGAGACATCGCCGCCGCTTTCTCGCGCCGGCGGGCGCGGCTGCCAAGATGGTCTTCTCGATCTTCGTGGTTGCGGGTTCGCGATGCCCGGCATCGGCACGAAAAAAGGGCGGCGCTCCGAGGAGGCCGCCTGAAGTCCTTGGGTCTCGAAACCTCCGGGTGTCGGCTGGCCGGGATCCGCGGCATTGCCCGAGGGCTGGGGAGCTCGGGTTCAGGCGCCGCCGCGGTGGACAGACCGACGAGGTTTCAGGTCACAGTGAAAGCGTTTCGCGGTGGCGATGGCAAGGCGGGATCGCGGCAAGACCGTGATGTTTGCCACCTCACCGTGCGGCGACGCACATGAGTCTCGCGCCTCGGTGCGAAATCGCCCGACGGGCGTTCGCGGTGAACGATGGCCGGCGAAGCACCTTGCGGGCGCCTCCGACGAGTCCCATCATCTCCCCTCGCCGCAGACAGGCCGGCACCGCTACGGGAGCGACGATGAGTGAGGGGCAGAGCGTCGATCACCGCTCGAACGACCGAGACAGTCAGGTCATCCCGTTTCCGTCCTCGACGAGCCCGCAAGTCGCCTTCCAGCGCGACGAGCTGCGAACCATCTTCAATCTCTACGGGCGGCGCGTCGCCGAGGGCGAGTGGCGCGACTACGCCCTCGATTTCCGCCGGGACAAGGCGGTGTTCTCGATCTATCGCCGGACCTCCGAGATGCCGCTCTACCGGATCGAGAAGGATCCCAAGCTCGCCCGCCGCCAGGGCGCCTACGCGGTGATTGCGGCGAGCGGGCTCGTGATGAAGCGCGGCAACGACCTCGCCCGCGTCATCGGGGTGCTGGAGGGGCCGTTGCGGGCGGTGTGATCCCGCCTCCGGGCGGGCCCGGCGACGGGATCGATGACATCACCGCCGGGCGGTTACCAGCGCACGACGATCTGGGCCCTGACCGTGCGGGGGGCGCCGGGAAGGATGTTGTTGTTGTTGTGCGCCGAGACGATGTAGCGGCGATCGAACAGGTTCTCGATGTTGACCTGCGCGCGCGCGTTCTCGCTGATGTTGTAGAACAGCCCGAGATCGAAGCGCGAGTAGCTCGGAAGCCGCACGGTGTTGTCCGAGGTCGCGAAGGAGTGCGACTGATTGATGAAGCCGACGCCGACCGAGAAGCGCGGGTCGATGTCGAACTTGTTCCACAACGTAAAGGAATTGAGAGGGACGAGACCGACATAGTTGCCGGGAAGGATCGTATCGGAAAGCCGGTTGGTGATGCGTGCGTCGGTAAAGGCGTAGCCGCCCGCGATCGACCACCAATCCGTCACGTAGCCGTTGGCGCCGATCTCCGCGCCTTGCGTGTTGGTCTGTCCCGAGGTCAGGAAGAAGCCGGGCCGGTTCGGGTCGGCGAGGCGCTGGTTGCTGCGGTCGAGGTTGAACAGCGCGCCGGTGATCTGAAGCACGGGTGAGACGTCGTACTTCACGCCCACTTCCGTGTTCTCGAACTTCTCCGGCTCGGCGATGACGAGACCCGGTGTCAGCGCGCTGAACTGGTCGCCCGAGGAGGGCAGGTAGGAGACGCTGTAGCTCGTGTAGAGCGCGAGGTTCGGCAGCGGCTTCACGACGATGCCGGCCCGCGGCGAGACCAGATCGTCGATGCGGGCATTGGTGACGTTGGTGCGCCGGTCCGTTGCGGCGAAGTCGAAATGGTCGAAGCGCAGGCCGCCGATGAGCTGGACGTACTCGTTCAGCTCGATCTGGTCCTGCACATAGGCCGCGGCGAGGCCGAGGTCGTACCGGCTGTTGGCATCGCTGGCGATGTTGCGGAAGGTGACGCCGACGCGCGAGACCGGCGCGAGCGGGTTGACCACGAGGCTCTGCGGTGCACCGGGCGTCGCGAAGAAGCCGGTCTCGCGCAGGCTCAGGCCCTCTTGGTAGCCGAGCTCGAACCCGCCGAGCAGGGTGTGCTTAACCGGGCCGGTGAGGAACTGATAGGTGAAGTCGGTCTGGTTGAAATAGTTCGTCCGGTCGGTCTGGCTGTTATAGGCCGAGAGCGAGACGGCCGTGCCGGCCGCGTTCACGGCGCCGCCCGGAAAGACGTTCTGGTAGAACTTGTTGTAGTCGGCGAAGCGCGACTGGCTGCGCATCACGACGCCGTTCTCGAACACGTGGTCGAGCTGCGCCGTCGCGATATGCGCGTTGACGTAGGTCTGCGACAGGAACGGATTGCCGAAGAAGGTCGAAGTATTGTCGCGGTAGCGGTAGGGCCGGCCGAACTGCGAGGGAATCCCGCGATCGGTGGTGCGGTCGTCGTGGAAATACTCGTAGGACAGCTTGAGCGTCGTCTGCGGCCCGATGAGGAACGTCATCGTCGGGTTCACCCCGTAACGGCGGATGTCGACGAAGTCGCGGTAGGTCGCGGTGTCCTCGAACACGCCGTTCATACGGAAGAACACGTTGTCCGAGAGGCGGTCGCCGACATCGAGCGCCACGCGCTTGTTCGCGAACTGGCCGCCCTGGGCCACGATTTCGCGGACCGGCACGCCGTCGGCTTCCTTGAGCACCCGGTTGATGACGCCGCCGCCGCCGCCGCGGCCGAAGATCATCGCGTTGGGCCCCTTCAGGACCTCGATGCGCTGGATGTTGTACAGGTCGCGATAGTACTGCACGTCGTCGCGGATGCCGTTGACGAAGAAATCGGCATTCGAGCGCTGGCCACGGATGATCAGCTCGTCGCGGTTGCCCTCGCCCTGGGCCTGGATCACGCCCGGCACGTAGCGCGTCGCCTCGCCGATCGACTGGAAGCCCTGGTCGAGGATCTGCTCCCGCGTGATGACCGAGACGGATTGCGGCGTATCGAGCAGGGGCGTCGGCGTCTTGGTCGCGGAGCGCGTCGCCTTGCCGAGATAGCCAACCGTGACGCCGCCCTGCGGTTCGAGGCGGGGGACGCCGCGTCCGAGGCCTTCGACGGCCAGCTCATCCAGCGCGACCGCCGTCGGCACCGCGGCCTGGAGGACGGGCTGAGCCTGGACAGGGCTGGTGATTGCGGCAGCCGTACCTGCCAGAAGTGCAAACGCGACTTCGTTCGCTGCGCGACGTCTCAAGATCAGTTCCCCGTCTTCTTGGCGACATTTGATGATGTCGTCCTATGACCTTGGCGCTCATGGCTGCATCACTCGACGGGGATCAAGCGGGCCGGATGCGATGATAGACAACAAAAGCAATGTTTTTGTTTGGAATAATTCGTGAATTCGTGCCAAGGTACTGCGTAGTCGCGCAACTTTCCTAGAATAGAACTGCTTCAATCTGTGCAACGCAGAAACTTTGTTGCTGAATCGCAACGGTGTTGATCAGAATTGTTGTAAATTGCTCGCTCACGCGCGCATCGAAGAGGGCCGCGGCGGCGAAAGCCCCGTCCGAGGCGGTGTGATTCGCCCTGATCACGGCGGAATGTTTTCGCGGTTGGAAGCGCGCGAAGCCAATCATCACGAATGTGTTCCGGGGCGGTGGTGCGGGTCGACGCGATGCGAGGTTGAGCCGGGGGCCGAGAGGGGCTCTCGGATGCACGGGCTCGGACGCAGCCTGCCGGGCCCGAGCCGTCGCGCGCCTTCGCGGCTGACTTCCCTACCGGCCGGCGCGCAGCGTCGCGGCCGCCTCGGCGAGCCGCCGGATCGCCGACGGATCGGGCTTGCCCGGAGGGACGACCCAACTTCCGCCGACGCAGAGCACGGCGGGATGGGCAAGCCACTCGCCCGCTGTCGCTTCGGTGATGCCGCCCGTGGGGCAGAAGCGCACCTGGCCGAAGGGGGCGGCCAGCGCCTTCAGCGCCTTGAGGCCGCCCGCAGCCTCGGCCGGAAAGAACTTGAAGCGGTCGAGCCCATGATCGAGGCCGCGCATGATGTCGGCGGAGGTCGCGACCCCCGGCAGGTAGGGCACGCCGGACGCGATCGCGGCCTCCGTCAGCGGCGCCGTCAGGCCGGGGCTGACGATGAACCGGGCACCCGCACCGATGGCCGCCTCGAGATCGCGCGCATTCAGCACCGTGCCGGCGCCGACCACCGCGCCCTCGACGCTCGACATCGCCCGGATCACGTCGAGCGCCGCGGGGGTGCGGAGGGTGACTTCGAGGGCGGTGAGCCCGCCGCCGACCAGGGCCTCGGCGATGGGCACCGCGTCGGCGGCATCCTCCACCACCAGCACGGGGATGACGGGAACGGAGCGCATCAGCGCGTCGATGGTGCTCATGGGATCTCCTCCGGTATCGGTTCGGCTTGTCGCGGACGCCTCAGAGTCCTGCCGCCGCCAGCATCGCCGAGCCGCCGCGCTCGGCGTCGTCGGCGCCGTGGCGCATGAAGGCGAACAATTCGCGGCCGGTGCCGAGACCGTCCGGCGGCCGCACCGCATCCTCGCGCCGGTCCCACTCGGCCGGATCGACGAGCACTTCCAACAGTCCCTGCTCCGCCGAGAGGCGGATGATGTCGCCGTCGCGGATGCGGCCGATCGGGCCGCCGCCGACGGCCTCGGGGCTGAGATGGATCGCCGCCGGAACCTTGCCGGAGGCGCCCGACATCCGCCCGTCGGTGACGAGCGCGACCTTGTGGCCGCGGTCCTGCAGAACGCCCAGCGGCGGCGTGAGCTTGTGCAGCTCCGGCATCCCGTTGGCGCGCGGGCCCTGGAAGCGGACCACCACGACGACGTCGCGCTCCAGTTCGCCCGCCTTGAAGGCGGCGATGACCTCGTCCTGATCGGAGAAGACGCGGGCCGGGGCCTCGATGGTGCGGCGCTCGGGATCGACCGCGCTGGTCTTGAAGGTGGCCCGGCCGAGATTGCCCTTGACCAGCCGCATCCCGCCATCGGGCTGGAACGGGTTGGAGGGCGGGCGCAGCATCGTCTCGTCCAGCGGCGCGGCCGGCGCGTCCTCGAACGTCAGTTCGTCTCCGTCGCCGATGAATTTCGGGTCGCGGGCGTGGTCGCGCAGGCTGCGGCCCGCGACCGTGAGGATGTCGTCGTGCAGGAGACCTGCATCGATCAGCGAGGCGATGACGTAGGACATGCCGCCGGCCGCGTGGAAGTGGTTTACGTCGCCCGCGCCGTTGGGATAGACCCGCGCGATCAGCGGCACCACGCCGGAGAGCCGGTCGAAATCCTCCCAGTCGATGACGATGCCGGCGGCCCGCGCCATGGCCGGGAGGTGAATCGCGTGGTTGGTCGAGCCGCCGGTGGCGAGAAGCCCCACGATGGCGTTGACGATCGCCCGCTCGTCGATGCAGCGCCCGAGCGGGCGGTAGTCGTTGCCGTTCCAGCCGATCTCGGTCAGCCGGTGGATCGCCGCGCGCGTGACCGCCTGCCGCAGCCGCGTGCCCGGATTGATGAAGGAGGCGCCGGGCATGTGCAGGCCCATCACGTCCATCATCATCTGATTGGAATTGGCCGTGCCGTAGAAGGTGCAGGTGCCGGCCCCGTGATAGGAGGCCGATTCGCTCTCCAGCAGCTCTTTACGGCCGACCTTGCCCTCGGCGTAGAGCTGGCGGATGCGCTGCTTCTCCTTGTTGGCGAGCCCCGAAGGCATCGGCCCGGCCGGGATCAGGATCACCGGCAGGTGGCCGAAGCGCAGCGCCCCGATGATCAGGCCCGGCACGATCTTGTCGCAGATGCCGAGCAGGGCCGCGCCCTCGAACATGCCGTGGCTCAGGCCCACCGCGGTGGAGAGGGCGATGGTGTCGCGTGAGAACAGCGACAACTCCATGCCGCGCTGGCCTTGGGTGACGCCGTCGCACATGGCAGGCGTGCCGCCGGCCACCTGCGCGGTGGCGCCGACCTCGCGGGCGAAAATCTTGATCTGCTCCGGATAGCGCCCGTAGGGCTGATGCGCCGAGAGCATGTCGTTGTAGGCGGTGACGATGCCGATGTTCATGGCGCGGCCCGCGATGATCGCCGGCTTGTCCTCGCCGGAGGCCGCGAAGCCGTGGGCGAGGTTGCCGCAGGCGAGCGTCGGGCGGTGCACGCCCGCCTCCCTCTCGCGCTCGATCAGGTCGAGATAGGCGCGGCGACTGTCGCGGGAGCGCGCGATGACGCGTTCGGTGACCGCGGCGACCTCGGGGTGAAGCTCCGGCATGGCTCGTTCGCCTCGTTCGGATTTCGACGGCACGGCAGGCCCGCAAGATCGGGGCCCGCGCTCCCCTTAACATGGAGAGAGTCCAAACAGCATCACGCTTGTGAGAACGTTTTCATTGTCCGGCCCCCGACGTCGACAGGGGCCATTTTCAGCGGCCGCCCGCGGCGCGGAGCGATCCGAATGCCGCGTGCGCATCACCCTCCGGCTGCAGCGGCGCATCGCCGCGGCGGACCGCTCCGCCGCAGGGCTGAATCGCTCGATCGGAGAGGACGCACAACGCGACCGGATTGCCGGAGGCTCGTTTTCGCTCTCGTCGTTTCCAAGGGTGTTGTGGACGCGGCCGTGCGCTCGTCCGATCGAATACGATCGCGTCCCGCTCCGCCGAGGGCGTCCGTGTCGGTCCTCTCACGCCCCCGGCGCGGCGGCGATCTCCCGCTCCACCTCGGCCGGATCGAGCACGTAGCGGCGTGAGCAGAACTCGCAGGTGATGGCGATGGTGCCGTCATCCGCCACCATGTCCCGACGCTCCTCGGCCGAGAACGAGCGGATCATGCCCATCACCCGCTCCTGCGAGCAGCGGCAGCGCTCGACTACCGTCTGCGCGTCGAAGACCCGCACGCCGCGCTCGTGGAACAGCCGGTAGAGCAGCCGTTCGCTCGAGACCGCCGGATCAATCAGTTCGTGATCCTCCACCGTTCCGACGAGGCTGCGCGCCTCGGTCCAGGCATCGTCCTCGGCGGGCGCGCCGGTGAGGATCTCATGACCCTCCGGTGCGTCGCCGGGGGGAAGGTCGGCCTGGCGCATCCGGTCGGGCGATGTCGGCAGGAACTGCACCAGCAGGCCGCCGGCCCGCCAGCGGCTCTCTCCTCCCTCCATCTGCTCGGCCACGGCGAGGCGCACCAGCGTCGGGATCTGCTCGGACTGGCGGAAATACTGGTGCGCCGCCTCCTCCAGGCTCTGGCCTTCGAGCGCGACGACGCCCTGATAGCGGCTCTGGGTCGGGCCCTGGTCGATGGTCATGGCAAGGTGGCCCCGGCCCATCAGGTCGGCGGCGCGCGCCTTCGGACCGAGGGCCGCCACCGGCTCCGCGTCGAAGCGGGCGGTGGCGCGCACGCGGTCGGGCGCCTCGAAATCGACCACCAGCATGTTCACCGGCCCGTCCGTCTTGGTCTGGAGCTGGAAGCGGCCTTCGAGCTTGAGCGAGGCGCCGAGCAGCACGGTGAGCGCCGCCGCCTCGCCGATCAACCGGGCGACGGCGTCGGGATAGCCGTGGCGGCGCAGGACCGTGTCGATCGAGGGCCCGAGCCGCACCGCGCGACCGCGCAGATCCAGCGCCTCGACGGCGAAGGGCAGCACGGCGTCGTCGCCGCCCTCGAGCGAGGGCATGGGCGGCATGGAGGAAGAGGCGTGTCCGGAGCTCATGGGCTCTCCGTGTCGGGCTGGGAGAAAGGGGCGGGAGAACGGCCGGTCCGGCGGCATCACGCCAAACCGGCGGAAGCGCAAGGGCAGGGGCACGTCCTCGACAGGCCCTCATATGGGGAGCAGCGTGCCGCGGCGCGAGGGTGGTGCGAGAGCGGCGCGGGACGCTCCAGGCTCGGTATCCTTCCGCAAGTCCCGAAGGCGGTCGCAGGCCGCGAGCCGGCGATGTCCGCTCGGGCGTCGGGGGTGACGGGACGGCTCTCAGAAATCCGTGTGCAGGCGCGTCCCGAAGAAGTCGGCAGGGCCGCGGTCGCGGTTATAGGCCGGGCTCTCGACATGCTGGTAGTCGAAGGACATCGTCACCGCCTTCGTCAGGTTCAGCGCGTAGTAGACCTCGACCGCCCGTTCCGGCGCGTAGCGGTCGAGGCGCCCGTCGCCGATCAGGAGGCCGAGTCCGCCGTTGGCGAAATAGGCGCGGTGCGACGGCGAGATCCGGTTCGCCGCGGCGCCGAAGCCGATCGTGTCCTGCGGTCGGCCCCAGGCCGTACCCTTGAGCGACAGGCCGCCCGAGACCGAGCCGTCGATGTCGGTGAAGGACAGGTTCTCGTTGCGCCCGTCATTGACGCTGGCGCGCGCGAACAGGCCGAGATCGGGGGTGAGGGCCTGTTCGAGGTTGATGTAGGCGCCGCTCTTGCGCCGGGGCTCCCGGGTCGCCTGGACCGCCGTGGCGATATCGGGGAACGCGCCGGCCTGGGTCAGCGCCACGACCTGCCGGAAGTTCGCGGTGTTGCCGACATTCGAGAACAGGCCGAGGCGTAGGCGGCCCGGCTGGTCGAGCCCCGGCAGGACATGACGCTCCTCGACCTCGACGACGGCACCGGCCCGCTCGAACACCCGCGGATCGAGCACATCGGAGGAGGGCTCCTTCGGCACCTGCGTGTAGGCGGCGCGGATCGCGAATTCGGCCCGGTTGTACTCGACCATCACGCCCTGCGTGAAGCCGGGGAGGTTGGCCGGAAAATCCCAGGCGGCGGAGGCCCACAGACCCCAGTTCATGAAGTCGACCCGCGGGTCGTGGGCGTAGATGTTGCCGTCGAAGTAGTCGCCCAGCGCGAACTTGCCGGCGATCACCGTGATGCGCTCGACGTCGCGCGCTCCGGCGATGGAGTTCGGCCCGTCGGGCACCGCCTCGGTCTCGCCGCCGAGGCCGAAGGTCTGGCGGACGAAGTAGCGGTTCGAGCGCAGCTTGGGGAAGGGCGCGCCCGCCTTCTGTGCCTCGCCGTTGACGAAGCCCGCGATGCCGAGCGTCCGCGACAGGCCGAAGCCCTGGCTGAATTCCGGATTGTAGTAGAGTTCGGTGCCCTCGAAGAGCTTGAGGCCGAGGAACAGCGTCGCGGTCGTCGTGGCCTGTGCCTGGTCCGGCACGAGGCTCTGCGGCCCGCGATAGGGCGCGCGAAAGCCCGTCACGGCCTGGTTCACGAAGGTGGTCTGGCCGTGCAGCGAGAAGCGGGCGTCCTTCGGGGCCTCCTCCTCTTCCTCCGGTACCAGGCTCAACGCCTGCGGGTGCCAGATCAGCCGGGCCATCATCTTGTTGGACACAAAACCGGTGCGGGTCGTGACTGGCCCGCCATCGAGGCCCGGCAGCGTGCCGAGGCCGAAGCGGCGGCTCTCGCCGAGGTCGCTGTAGCGGTAGTCGATCCCGAGCGAGAGATGCGGATCGATCGCGAACTGCACACCCGCGCCGAGGGTGAAGCCGAGATAGGAAAGGTCGCGGCTGGCCGTCGCCGTCGGGCCCCCGGCGAGATCGGGATAGGTGGCGAGCACCCGCCCATTGGCACCCGTGAGCCCTGCAGTCGCGTAGACCAGGTTGTTGCCGAAGGCGTAGCCGAATCGGGCGCGGGCAGCCCCGAACACGTCCGTCTTCTCGCGAATCAGCGGGAAGAGCGGATCGATCGCCTCGTAACCGAAGCCGGGTGCGTCGGAACGCGCGCCGCGCTTGAGGTTGGTGCCGGCGAGATCGGCCTCGATGCCGTAGACGAAGGGGCCGTCCTGCCAGGTCCAGCCGGCGAAGGCGCCGGCCGCGACCGTGGTGGCGTCGCTGCCGAGATCGCGGCTGCCGGTGGCATCCCCCGTCGCGAACGATCGAACCCGGCGCGGGCCGATCGTGGTCGGGCCGAAATCGTAAGTCCCGAAAGAGGCGCCGGCGCTGCCCTGCAGCCCGGCATAGAAGCCGGACCAGTCGAGGAAGCGGGGACCGGCGCGCTCCGCGAGGTCGGCGGCCGAGGCGGCGCCGGAATGGAGGCCGAAGACAGCCACGAGGCCGAGCGAAGTCGCCGCACGTGTCCGGATCTTCCCCGCGCGCACCTTGAACACCTGCGCCAGCCCCCGCCGTACCCCTCACGCGGCCTAGCAGATGTGACTGCCGCCGCAATCTGCCCGAGACACGCCGAAGCAGAGGCTTCGGAATGGTGGCCCCGGCGCCACGTTGGCAGGGAGAAACCGAAACATCCGACAGGATGATGACGGACGCATCGGCGGGGTCGAAGAACGGGGGATGAGAGCGCAGCAGGGGCGGGCGCCGTAATTTCGGTCACCCATGCCCTTGCCGCGCTGAAGCTTGGCCCTAGCTCGGAGGGGCCGTGACCCCCATCAGGTTTAGGCAAACTTCAGGGCGCGTCCGCAAGGCCGCGCCCTTTTTCCGTGTCGCGGTCGGCGCGTGCGACGCGCCTCACTCCGCCGGTGCGGCGGGGACCTTGGCTTGAGCCGGCTTGGCGGCCTTCGCGGGCTTGGCCGGCACATCGACCGGAGCCGCGGCGGCCTGCTGGTTCACGTCCGGCACCCGGGTCCAGGTCTGCGAGCCGCACAGCACCTTGAGCATGCAGCCCTGCACGTTCAGCTCGGCATCGCTCTCGCGCTCCAGGCTGACCTGATAGATCTTGCCCTCGTCGGCGTTGTAGATCTCGCCCGCGAATCCCGCATCCTCGGGCTTGAGGTTGTCGAGGAGCGTGAGGCCGATGATCGGACGCACGCGCTTCTTCGGATCGGGGTTCTTGATGTCGGTGCGCGCCGCGCCGGCCTCATCGGTCGGAGACTTCAGCCAGACGACCTTGCCGCAGGCATTGCCGCCGCTCGGGCCGCAGCGATCGATGCGGATCTTGGCGCGCCCATCCCCCGTCAGCCACGTGCCGGAGAGATCCTTGGGAGCGGCGAAGGCCGCGCTGGAGGCCAGGAGAGCGGCGAGACCGAGGGCGATGCGCATGGAGTGGCTCCTGAGGCTGGACCCGGACACGGGCCTTGAGTCTTGCGGAGAAGGGATCGCCCCGGCGGCGAGCCGGGGCAGGCGAACCGTCGGCCGACTCAGCCCCCGCAATCCGGCGATTTTTCGGCAGTGTTGCGCTGAAGCCATGGCAGGGCCGAAAAAGGCCGCGCTTGCCGCCGACCGGTCCGTCGTGGCGATGCCCGCTCGCCGATTGGTTGAGGCGCCACCACTCCGCCGCTATAAGCCCGGCGCGCCGGCAGCCTCTCGGGCGGCTCCCGAGCCCGCCCTCATCCAGCGCGTCGCGCGACCCCTTTCTCCAACGAACCGGACCGGACCATGGCCAACGAGCGCACCTTCTCCATCCTCAAGCCCGACGCGACCCGCCGCAACATCACCGGCGCGGTCAACGCCGTGATCGAGGCCGCCGGCCTGCGCATCGTCGGCCAACGCCGCATCCGCATGACCCGCGAGCAGGCGGAGAAGTTCTACGAGGTGCACAAGGAGCGCCCGTTCTTCGGTGAGCTCGTCGAGTTCATGACCTCCGGCCCGGTGGTCGTGCAGGTGCTCGAGGGCGAGAATGCCGTCGCCAAGTACCGTGAAGTCATGGGCGCCACCAACCCGGCCCAGGCCGCCGACGGCACCATCCGCAAGCAGTTCGCCGAGTCGGTCGGCGAAAACACCGTCCACGGCTCCGACAGCGCCGAGAACGCCAAGATCGAGATCGCGCAGTTCTTCACCGACGCCGACATCGCCGCCTAAGACGCGACCTCGCCGGCCTCGGACCACGGGGCCGGCGAGAGACACGCTCAAGCTTGCGCGAGGCTGACCCCGCGGGAACGCGGAGGGCGCAATCCGGCCGAGTGTGACTCTCCTGCCCTAGCGGCGCGGGGCGGGCGGACCGAAGAACGGAAACGATCGACGATTTCCCGTCTCTGTTCGGATTTCCGCTCCATGCGCTCCACGTTTTCGCGCACCGGCCGCCTGCTCGTCGCGGCCGGCCTCGTGTCCCTGCTCGCCGCCTGCAACTCGGCCGGCCGCTCGACGCAGTACACCTCGCTCGAAGGCTATGTGCCCGATCCGGCGCTGAAGACGGCCACGAAGAGCAATCTCACCGGCCGCGTTCGCCACGCCTGCACCGTCACTCAGGCCAAGCTCCAGAAGGTCGAGGAAGCCGCGCTCGCCGCCCCCTGCGGCTGCTATGCCGATCGCACCCTGTCCGCCCTCGACAAGGACGAGATCGCCTCCTACCGCACCACCGGCTACTTCAACGACACGGCCCGCGCGAAGGCGCTGAACGCCCTCGACAGCTGCAAGCTGCCGCGCCCGGTCGTCTGAAGCCCGTGAGAGGGGCGGCGCCTCGCGCCGTCCCGATGAGGCGCTCCCAGGGTGTCGGCCGGCGTCTTCAACCCCGCGCTGCCAGCAACGTCTCGATCGTCCGAGATTCGGACCTACAGCTCCTCGGTGGGCGCCGTCTTGTCCTTCCCGCCGCCCGGCTTGGCCTTGCCGCCGTCGATCTTGACCGGCTTCGGACAGATGCCTTGAAGGGTCCTCCACTCGGCCTCCGATAGCAGGCCCGGCCCGGCGGGCTTCTCCCCCGCCAGTGCTCGGATCCGCCCCGCCCGCTCCGCCGTGAAGGGGTGGGAACGCAGGAACGAGGTCGCGTCCGGCTTCTCGTCGTCCGCCTTGGTGATGCGTTCCAGGATCGCGGCCAGCGCGGCACCGTCGCCGCCGGCCCGCTTCACGGCCGCCACCGCGTAGGCATCCGCCGCCCGTTCCGCGTCCCGCGAGTAGCCGGCCGAGATCGCCGCTTGACCCACCGTCACCAGGACCGTCGAGCCGGTGAGGTCGCCGAGTACGAGGCTCAGGAGGAACGAGGTGCCGCCGGCGGTGATCACCGAGCGCATCGGGTCGCGCGCGGCGACGTGGCCGAATTCGTGGGCCAGGATGCCGGCCAGTTCGTCACCGTTCCTGGCCTTGTCGATGATGTCGGAGAGCAGGATGACGCGGCCGCCCGGCAGGGCGAGCGCGTTGGCGACCTTATGGCGGCGCACGCTCACCTGAGGCGTCATCGGCAACGCCATGCCTTCGGAGAGGCGCGCCGTCATCCGATCGAGCACCGCTCGCGCCGCCGCCTCGTTGCAGAGCGGCGGGTCGTCGAGCAGGGTGGCGATCTGCCCGTCGACGCTGCGCCCGAGCTGCGCCTCGATCGCCTGCGGCACCAGCGGCGCGAGCAGGCCCGATGCCGCCGGCACACCGTAGATCGCCGTGAGCAGCACGGACACGCCCGCCGCGATCGACCAGAGCACGAGGCGGGCGATGCCGCCCCCGCTCTCGGTCCGGTTCAGGTCGGGGCAGCGCGCCGTCAAGGCTTCCGCGAACGGCGCGTCGGCGAACTCCACGCTTTCCGGCCCCTGAGCGTGGTTGATCCGCATCAGGGGCGGGGCGGCGTCGGACGCGCGCAGATCGAGCAGGCTCCAGTCGCGGGCGACGTCCTCGCCGATGATCTCGAGCCGGAACGTCAGCCGCAACGTCACCGGCCGGGGCCGGGCGCTGATGCCGTCGAAGAACGTACCCGTCGTGGTGATCGCCTCCATCGACGCGCTAGAACCCGATTTCCAGGGCACCGCCGACATCGAGCGCGTCGGCCAATCCCTCGTTCAGGCCGCTTGCCGGCGCGCGGGTCGAGGCGAGCACCGCTTCCAGGGCCGGCAGATTCTCGATCTGCGTGGTGGTCGCCACGGCGTGCCACAGGCGCACGCTGACGATGCGAACGTAGAGCACGTTCGTGCCGAGAATTGCGCCGAGATAGAGCAGCAAGGTCGAGACGATGACGAAGGCGTGGATGCCCGCATTGTCCCCGCCCGTGGCGATCAGCGGGACGAGCAGGGCCAGGATGATGCCCAGCACGAGGACGAAGCCGATCAACGCCAGCAGGTAGACGAGATAGGGGAAGTAGAACTGGCGCGCCTTGAGTGACGAGGCCAGCCGCGCCGCGCCGAGATGCGCCGCGTTGAGGAAGGCGTGGGTCTCGCGGGCGCGGTAGTAGGGGATCAGCAGCAGCGCCAGCGGGATCGAGACGGAGGCGGCGATCACGACGGCGGCTCCGTAGGAGGCGAGCGGGCTGTTCTCATAGGCCGGGTTGAAGATGAGCTTGCTCTTCTCGCTCGCCGGATCCCGGATCAGCAGATCGCTCGGGAGGTCGAAGCCGCTCGCCGCCAGCAGCGCCAGGACGCTCACCAGGATCGGCAGCAAAGCGACGATGTAGAACATCATCCACGGCAGCAGGATCGAGCGGCCGGTCGCTGTCGAGCGCATCCGGCTCTGGCCGACCAGGGTATGGTCGATGCGGTAGCGCTCCAGTGCCGCGCGCATGAAGGGGAAGGCGAGGCCGAGGCTGACGATGGTCCCGAGCCACCAGAGGCTGGCGAGACCGGCATAGGCGAATCCCGACCCGTCCTGGCCGAGGCGGATGCCGCGCCAGCGCGTCCGCGACGCGCGGTAACGCCGGCCGCGGAACAGCGCATATTGCCCCAGGACGAACAGGGCGATGAAGGAGAGCGGTGCGGCGAGCGCGGCCAGCACCGGACTCAGCAGGCCGATGACGAACAGGAGAATGTAGATCGGCACGAGGACGGCGAGCGCCACGAGGAAGCCGAGGAACAGCTCCTTGCCGGTGCCGAGATACTCGGCCGGGCTACCGGCCACGACCGTGCGGCTCCAGAAGAAGCGCCGCAGGTTGGTGATGTACCAGAACCGGTAGATCGAGAAGGTGATGAGCGAGAGCAGGAAGCCCTTGACGACGATGCCGGTGAGGCCCGTTGTCCGCCGATCGAATGCGATCTCGCCTGTCCGCGCCGGAGCCGGGCTCGGCACGCCCTCAACTTGGTTCATCGGTGCAGTCCCCCCTAGTCCGGGGTGAGACTAGAGTCCCGTTCGAGTGCATTGCAACAGGATGGCAGGCACAATCTTCGCGTTATGAAGCTGCGATCAACACAACGCTTGAGATGCGGTGACCGTGACGTCGGTAGACTCAGCGTTAATTTCACGTGAAAATCACGCCACGATCGACCGTTCCGGAACGACTGCGATCGTGGTTCACAGGTACGGCTTCTCCGAAATCGGCTCGTCGTCCTCCCGCCGATGCAGCGCGAAGCCGTCCTTTCCCGGGGCGCCGAGATCCGCACGAAGCTGCATCGTCGGGATGAGGTAATCGCCGCCGTTCTGGCGTCGGAACGGAATCGGCGAGGTCGTGGCAAGCGACCGAATCCGGTCGCGGAGTTGTTCCGCGACCGCGCTGAACCCGACGTCGTCCAGGCGGTCTGCGCGGTAGACGACGAAGGGCGGCAGAACGTCGAAGCCGGGATAGAACAGCACGCCGTGCTGGATCGGGAAGAGAAGGTCCTCGATCGGCCCGTTGATGCCGCGCGGTCCATAATGCTCCTCCCAGCCGCCGGCGGTCACGACCAGCATGGCTCTCTTTCCAGCGAGCGTTCCCTCGCCATACCGGTCGCCCCAGCGGCGATCGCTGTGCTCGCCGACACCGTAGGCGAAGCCGTGGGAATAGACGCGGTCGATCCAACCCTTGAGGATCGCCGGCATGGTGAACCACCACAGGGGAAACTGAAGGATCAGGACATCGGTCCAGAGCAGCTTGTCCTGCTCGGCTTTCACATCCACGGTCAGCGCCGACGCCGCGAAGGTTTCGCCCGAGGCCGCAGCGATCTTCAGGCGTTTCGACCGATCCTGGGCGGGAAAATCGTCGTGATCGACGACGGGTTTCCATCCCTCGGCATAGAGGTCCGTCATTCGTACGGCATGGCCCCGCGCCCCGAGTTCCTGCACGGCGACGTCGCGCAGGCTTCCGTTGAGCGAGCGCGCTTCGGGATGGGCAAAGACGAGCAGCACGTTCATGGCGTCGATCCGGTGCGAAGACTGCTCCAGAGCTAGCCGAGCTGCCCTCTACCCACTACGTGGCGGTCGCGGATAGGATTGTGCCGCCCCGTGGATCAATCGCCCGTTACGCTTGAATGGATGCGCAGCTTCGTGCGCGTCGCCGAACGCGGAAGCTTCTCCGCTGCCGCCCGGGAGCTCGGCCTCGGGCAATCGACGGTGACTCGGCACCTACGGGACCTTGAGGGCGCGGTCGGAGTCGCGCTGCTCAGCCGAACGACCCGGCGCGTGACGGTGACGGAGGAGGGCCGACGCTACTACCGGCACAGCCTCGAAATCCTGCGGCGGGTCGAGCAGGCGCGGGAGGAGGCCCGCGGCACCGGGGCGGCCCCGTCCGGTACGATCCGGATCTCCTGCACGGCCGCCCTCGGTGTTCGGGCCGTCAGCGGCATCGTCTTCGCGTTCCTGGATGCCTATCCGGGGATCGAGATCGATCTCGGCCTAACGGATGAGCGCGTCGATCTCGTGCGCGAGGGCATCGATCTCGCCCTCCGCCTCGGCCCTCTGACGGACAGTACGCTGAAGGTCCGGACGCTGGGGTGGAGCCGACGGCTTCTCGTGGCGGCGCCGGCCTATCTTGCCGCCCATGGCCGGCCGCTCGTGCCGGAGCATCTGGCAACGCACGCGGCGGTCCGGATGTCGAACGTGGCCGGCAGCGACAGCCTGCCTCTCGAAGGACCGGATGGCCAGCGCCACACGGTGCGGGTCGGAGGCCGCCTGCGCCTCGACCACGGGCTCGCGGCGCGCGAAGCCCTGATCGCGGGGCGTGGGATCGGCGCGGCCCACCATTGGCTGATCGACGATTGTCTGGCTGACGGGCGGCTCGAAGCCATCCTGACGGACTACGCGCTGCCGTCCGTGCCGCTGAGCCTGCTTCTGGTTCCCGAGCGGGCGGCGATCGGCCGAGTCCGGCTCTTCATCGAGTTTCTCGTCGCGCGGATCGGCGCCGTTCCCGGCTTCGCCGCCCCGCGCCCCTCGCCGCACGGCCCACCACCTCCGTGAGCGGCCGAAGGCGCGGCGCCTGGCCCGAAACGAGAACGCCGGGCCTCATCGTGAGACCCGGCGTTCCGATTCATCATCTCACGAGAGGCGAGGGCCGCCGCTCGTGAGGGTGGTTACCGAGCCTCAGCAGCAGCGGAAGCCCGACGTGTTGCCGACGCCGAAGCGGGCGCTCTCACGGTTGCGGAAGAACTCACGCTCCGTCATCGGCGTCTGGTCGGGGTGGGTCTTGCTGATATGCGCGACATAGGTCCCGTAATCGCCCTGACCCACCATCAACCGCGCGCCGTCACAGACGCACTTGTTGAAGGCCCGGAGGCGATCGCGAAAGCTCTGCGACGGTGCGACGGTGCCGGTCATGTCGGCCTCACTCCGCGGGCGCGAGCTTCGGGTCGGCTTCCAGCGCCGTCCAGCGGTCGGCGCGGTAGGCCTTGACGCAGGCCATCACCCCGAAGACGACGATCGCCACGACGAGGCCGACGAACATCACGGCGAGCGCCGCGTCGATCCGGTCGTTGAAGACGATCTTGTGCATGTCGTCCATGCTCTTGGCCGGTGCCAGCACCTTGCCCTCGGCGATCGCCTTCGCGAACCGGTCCGCATGGCTGAGGAAGCCGATCTTCGGGTCGGGCGAGAAGATCTTCTGCCAGCCGGCGGTGAGGGTGCAGATGCACAGCCACACGGTCGGGATGATCGTGACGAAGGCGTAGCGCTCGCGCTTCATCTTGAAGATCACCACGGTTGCGAGCGTCAGCGCCACCGCCGCCAGCATCTGGTTCGAGATGCCGAACAGGGGCCACAGGGTGTAGATGCCGCCGAGGGGATCGGTGACGCCCTGGTGGAGGAAGAAGCCCCAGGCGCCGACGCAGAGGGCGGTCGCGACCACGCTCGGCCCCCAGGACGCGGTGTCCTTGAAGGTCGGCGAGATCAGGCCGAGCAGATCCTGCAGCATGAAGCGCCCGGCGCGGGTGCCGGCATCCACCGCGGTCAGGATGAACAGTGCCTCGAACAGGATCGCGAAGTGGTACCAGAAGGCCATCATCGTCTTGCCGCCGATGGCGGAGGAGATGATGTGGGCCATGCCGACCGCCAGCGTCGGGGCACCGCCGGTGCGGGAGATGATCGAGTGCTCGCCGACGTCCTTGGCGGTCTGGGCGATCACATCGGCGCCGACGGGGAAGCCGAGCGCCGTCACCGCCGCCGCCGCGCTCTCGGGGGTGGTGCCGACGAGGCCGCCCGGCGAGTTCATGGTGAAGTAGATGCCCGGCTCGATGACACAGGCGGCGACCAGCGCCATGATCGCCACGAAGCTCTCCATCAGCATGCCGCCGTAGCCGATGAAGCGGGTGTCGAGCTCGTTGTCGACGAGCTTCGGCGTCGTGCCCGAGGAGATCAGGGCGTGGAAGCCCGAGACCGCGCCGCAGGCGATGGTGATGAACAGGAACGGGAACAGGGAGCCGGCCCAGACCGGACCGGTGCCGTCGACGAACTTCGTCATCGCCGGCATCTGCATGTGCGGCGCCACGAACACGATGCCGATGGCGAGGCCGACGATGGTGCCAATCTTGAGGAAGGTCGAGAGGTAGTCGCGCGGGGCGAGCAGCAGCCAGACCGGGAGGATGGCGGCGACGAAGCCGTAGCCGATCAGCATCCAGGTGAGCTGCACGCCGGTGAAGGTGAAGGCCGGGCCCCAGTACGGGTCGGCGGCGATCTGGCCGCCGTAGACAATCGCGGCCATGAGCAGGACGAAGCCGATGATCGAGACCTCGCCGACCTTACCCGGCCGGATGTAGCGGGCGTAGAGGCCCATCAGCAGGGCGATCGGGATCGTGGCGCCGACGGTGAAGGTGCCCCAGGGGCTCTCGGCCAGCGCCTTGACCACCACCATCGCCAGCACGGCGAGCAGGATGACCATGATCATGAAGGTGCCGAACAGGGCGATCACGCCGGGTATCACCCCGAGCTCGGCCCGGATCAGCTCGCCGAGCGAGCGTCCGTCGCGGCGCATCGAGATGAACAGGATCATGAAATCCTGCACCGCGCCCGCGAGCACGACGCCCGCGAGGATCCACATCATGCCGGGCAGGTAGCCCATCTGGGCCGCGAGCACCGGACCGACGAGGGGGCCGGCTCCGGCGATGGCCGCGAAGTGGTGGCCGAACAGGACCGACTTGTTGGTGGGAACGTAGTCGAGGCCGTCGTTGTGGCGATGGGCCGGCGTCTCGCGCTTGGGGTCCAGGCGCATGACGTTGTTGGCGATGTAGAGAGAGTAGTAGCGGTAGGCGATGAGGTAGACGCAGACCGCGGCTACGACGACCCACAGGGCGTTGATCGATTCACCCCGCTGTGTGGCGACCACCGCCAGTGCCGCGGCACCCAATGCCCCGACGAGGGCCCAAGGCCCGTGTTTCTGTATCGCGCCCATGCGACGCCTCACTCCGTCATTGGCCGCATTCTTGATGCAGGCGGCCTTACGCGGTTCTGTTTGGCGCAATTTTTCCTGCGATGCCAGTTGCGGGGAACACACAGGCCCGCGTTCCATCGGCGTCCGCAGTAACATCTATGATGATGCGTCACCCCTCCCGTTGGATGAGATTGGTGCCTTGGCAGCGGCGCTGGCGAGCGTCTCAAGTGGGTGATCGACTGGCGAACGGAGCCGGTCGTTCGGAGCGCCGCCTGGGCTCTGCGCTCCTTTGCGGGTCACGGGTAGGCTTGGCGCCTCAATCGAGGACGATCACCCGGTTGGGCAGCTGGTTGTCGCTATGGGAGCCGGGCAGCTCGGCCTTCAGCACCGCCCCGACCCGTTCTACCGCTGCGACGAGGCCTTCGCCGAGCGCGTCGCGCCCAGCGGCGCTGAGCAGATCGGAGACGATGGCGTGCCACTGCGCCTCCTCGACGCGGGACCGCACCCCCTTGTCGGCCACGACTTCGGCGTAGCGCTCGGCCAGCGCGACGTAGACCAGCACGCCGGTGCGCCCCCGCGTTCCGGTGAGACCGTGAGCGAAGAATTCCCGGCGGGCGGCGGCATGCGCCCGCTCGCGGCGCCAGCGCCGTGGCGTCAGCGCGATGCGCAGGCTCTCGTTCAGGGTCAGCAGCAGGGTCGCGAGCACGCTGGCCGCCTGGGCCAGCGCGATCTGCCCGGCGTCGAGATCGGTGAGCAGGATTAACGGCCAGGGCAGGGCGAGAGCGACCACCAGCGCGAGGGCGAGGCCGGGGGAGCGGTAGAGCCCGGCGCGGGCGGCCACGAGCACGATGATCTCGCCCGCGGTGCCGGCCTCCGCCCGGCCGATCGCCGCGGCGATCCGCTCCCGCTCGGCCATATCGAGGATTCGCGCGCTACCAGTCACCGGAGGCCCCCCCGCCGCCGAACGAACCGCCGCCGCCGGAAAAGCCGCCGCCGCCGTCCGAGAAGCCGCCGCTCCATCCGCCCGACGGTCCCGGTATGACCACGAAGCCGCCGCCGCGGCCTCCGCGTCCGCCCCCGCTCATTCGCGTCAGCACGACGACGAGGGCGATGATGACGATGATCCAGAAGATCACCGTGACGGGATCGACCGCGTCCGCCCGCACCGGCGCCCGGCGCTGCCACTCGTCGGCATCGCCCGCGAGGATCGGCAGGATCGCATCCACCCCGGCCTCGATCCCGCCGGAAAAGTCCCCTTGGCGGAAGCGGGGCGTGATCGCGCTGGTGATGATGGTCTTCGACAGCGCGTCGGTGAGCGCCCCTTCGAGGCCGTAGCCGACCTCGATCCGGACCTTGCGCTCCTTCGGCGCCACCAGCAGAAGCACGCCGTTGTTGGTCTTCTTCTGGCCGATGCCCCAGGCCCGGGCGAGGCGGTTGGCGTAATCCTCGATCGTGAGATCGTGAAGGCTCGGCACGGTGGCCACGACGAGCTGGTCGCCGGTCCTGTCCTCGTGCGCCTTGATCTTGCCGTCGATCCGCGTCCGCGCCTCCGGCGCGAGGATGCCGGCCGCGTCCACCACCCGCCCCGTGAGCTTGGGGAAATCGGGCTCGGCCGCGGCGGCAAACCCGGCGAGAGCGGCCCAGATCAGCCAAGCGAACGACAGAGTGGCCAGCAAGCCGGTTGCGGGAGGCCGAGCGCGCGGGCCGGGATGTATCATCACCAGGGAGGCTCGCGCCGCGTGCTAGAACTTCACGTTCGGTGCGCGCTCTGCGCCCGGCGTCGAGGTGAAGGTCTCCATCGGCTTGGCTTCGGGATAGAACCACGAGGCGATCCAGCGGCCGGGAATGGTGCGGATCTCGGTGTTGTAGGCCTGGACCGCCTGGATGTAGTCGCGCCGCGCCACGGCGATCCGGTTCTCCGTGCCCTCGAGCTGCGACTGTAGCGCCAGGAAGTTTTGGTTGGACTTGAGATCCGGATAGGCCTCGACCGAGGCGAGGAGCCGCCCGAGCGCCCCCGAGAGTTGATTCTGGGCGTCCTGGAACTGCTTGAACTTCTCCGGGTCACTGACCGTCGAGGCATCGACCTGCACGCTGGTCGCCTTGGCCCGGGCTTCGGTTACCCGGGTCAGGGTCTCCTGCTCCTGCTTGGCGTAGCCCTTCACGGTCTCGACGAGGTTCGGGATCAGGTCGGCCCGGCGCTGGTACTGGTTCTGCACCTCGCTCCAGGCCGATTTCGCCTGCTCCTCCAGGCTCGGCACCCGGTTGATCGCGCCGCAGCCCGAGAGACAGGTCGCCAGCCAGAGCGCGGCGAGCGCGGACATGATCCGTCCAAGCACGCTGGTGCGGGCGGGCGCCGCGGGGCTGAAGGCGAGGGACATGGCGGGCGATCTCCGGAGCGAGCTTGGCGGCAGGGGCTGCTGCGGGAGATAGGGGGCGCGGACCGCGGCGGGAAGGGTCGGATTCGGCGTGAGCGCTCCTCTTCCGTCCCTCGCTTGACAATCCGCCTCCGATTGCGGCGGCGTACCCGTCATGAACGATGCGCCCGCTCCTGCTCCCGCTCGCCCCCGCATCACCATCACCTACTGCACGCAGTGCCAGTGGCTCCTGCGTGCGGCGTGGATGGCGCAGGAGCTCCTCTCGACCTTCCGCGACGATCTCGGCGAGGTCGCCCTCCGCCCCGGGACGGGCGGAGTGTTCGTGATCGAGGTCGAGTCCGAGGTCATCTGGGAGCGCGTGCGCGACGGCGGCTTTCCCGATGTGAAGGTGCTCAAGCAGCGGGTGCGGGACCGGCTCGACCCGGGGCGGGATCTCGGCCACGTCGATCGGGCCGGACGGGAGGGCTGAGGCGGGGCAGTTGGCACGCGGGCCCGCGCTGGGGCATGATGGGCGGGCGCCACTCTGAAAATCCCTTCGTGCGAAGCCGCGGGACGCCTTGATCCGACGCATGCTCTCCCGGCTTGGCCAGCGTGGCTTCTCCACGCAGTTCTACCTGATCATGCTCGTGATCGCGCTGATCGGCCCGGGCCTGATCTTCACCGCGATCCTGCTGACCCGCTACGCCGCCACCGAGCGCGCCCGCTTCGAGCAGGATGCCCGGGAGAACGTGCGCGGCATCGCCCTGTCGATCGACCGCGACACCGCTGGGCTCGTCTCGGTGCTGCAGACGCTCGCCACCTCGCCGCGGCTCAAGGACGGCGAATTCGCCAATTTCGAGAATCAGGCACGGCTGGTGCGCGAAGCGATCGGCCTCGATCTCGTGCTGCGCCGGCCGGACGGGCAGCAGATCGTCAACACGGCCCTGAAGCCGGGGGCGCCCCTGCCGGTGAGCACCCTGCCGATCGACCGCGAACTCATCGACAGCGGGCAACGCTCGATGATCACGGGCTACCTCGCGGGGGCGACGCCGGATCAGGCGCATTACGCCGTCGCCGTGCCGGTGCGGATCGACGACGGCATCGCGTTCATCCTCAGCTTCGCCGTGCCCTTGAATCGCATCGCGGGCATCCTCGCCCGCGAGCAGGTCCGGGGCTGGGTCACGGGCGTCTCGGACCGCGACGCTATCGTGCTCGCGCGCCTGCCCGAGATGCCGGGCGTGGTGGGTCAGCCCCGGCTCGCCACGCTGCGCCAGACGACGACGGGCACGCCCGGCGTCTGGGAGGGACGCGACCGCAATTTCAAGCCCGTCACCGTGGTCGAGGCGCGCTCGCGGCTCAACGGCTGGACCGTGGGGGCGAGCATCCCGCGCGAACTGGTCGACGCGCGGCTGCAGCGCTGGATCTGGGCCTTCGGCGGCTTCGGGCTTCTCGTGCTCGCCACCTCCTCGGTGCTCGCCGTGCATCTCTGGTCGCGGGTCTCGAAGCCGTTGCGCCAACTCGCGGCTTCGGGGCCGGCGCTCGCCCGCGGACAGGCGATCCCGCGGGTCGCCTCGCCGATCCACGAGATCCGCCGCCTCGCCGACGTGCTCTCGGAAGCCTCCCTGCGGCTGCGCACCCGCTCCGAGGAGCGCGACCGGGCGCTCGCCGAGACCCAGCGCGGCCTCGCGGCCCTGCGCGAGAGCGAGGCGCGCTTCCGCCACATGGCCGATTCGGCGCCGGCGCTGATCTGGATGACCGACGAGACCGGGGACGTGGTCTTCGCCAACATGCATTTCGATCACCTGTTCGGCCGCCCCGCCACGGACATGGCCGGCGGCGGCTGGGAATCGATCGTGCATCCGCCGGACCTGCCGGCCTTCCGCGCGACGTTCCAGGAGGCGTTCGAACACCGCCACCCGTTCCGGGCGGAGATGCGGGTGATCGACCGCAACGGCGAGATCCGATGGCTGCGCTGCGAGGGCGTGCCGCGGCTCGACGATCACGGCACCTTCCTCGGCTTTACCGGGTGCAACGTCGATGTCACCGATGCCAAGCGCGCCGAGGAACATCTGCGTCTGCTCATCAACGAGTTGAACCATCGGGTGAAGAACACCCTGGCCACCGTCCAGTCGATCGCCATGCAGTCCCTGCGGGGGCTCGACGGGGAGGAGGCGCAGGTGGCCAAAGCCGCATTCGAGGCGCGGCTGCTGGCGCTTGCCCGTGCCCACGACGTGCTGACCCGCGAGAGTTGGGAGGGCGCCGAGCTGAAGACCGTGGTGGCCGACGCGATCCGTCCGCTGGATGTCGGCGACGGCGAGGCTTCGCGCTTCGCGGTCTCGGGCCCGCGCCTGCGGCTCGCGCCGCGGCTGGCCCTGTCCATCGCCATGGCCCTGCACGAACTCGGCACCAATGCCGTGAAGTACGGAGCGCTGTCCAGGGAGGGCGGGCGTGTCACGATCACCTGGACCGTACAGCGCCGGCCGGAACTCTCCCTCTCCCTGCGCTGGAGCGAGAGCGGCGGCCCGCCGGTCACGCCGCCGACACGGCGCGGCTTCGGCTCGCGCCTGATCGAGCGCAGCCTCGCCCGCGAACTCGCCGGCAAGGTCGAACTGCTCTACGAGCCCGACGGCGTGGTCTGTACGATCGAGGCGCCGGTGCCGCCGCCGGGCCTGCTCGAGCGGAAGGGGGGCACGCAGCTGGCCGCCACGAAGCCCTTGCCGCTCGCGGGGTGAGGGCGACGCCGCCGCCCGTCGCGGGCTCCGGCCGGAGCGGTCGCTACTGGAACGTCATCGGGTCGGGCCCGATCCGCCCATCGGCCCGGTCGAGCCGGGCGAGGGCCGCATGGTCGTCCTCCGTGAGGGTGAAACCGAACACGTCGATATTCTCGTGCATCCGCGCGGGCGTCGCGGATTTGGGGATCGTCACCACGCCGTTCTCGATGTGCCAGCGCAGCACCACCTGAGCCGGGCTGCGCCCGAGGCGATCGGCGATCCGGGTGACGGCGGGCTCGTCCAGCACCTGGGCCTGTCCCAGCGGGCTCCAGGCTTCCGTGACGATGCCGAGCCGGGCATGGACCGCCCGCAGGGCGTGCTGCTGGAAACGCGGATGCAGCTCGATCTGGTTGAGGGCCGGGGTGATGCCGGTCTCGCTCACGAGCCGGTCGAGCTGATCCTCGGTGAAGTTCGAGACGCCGATCGAGGCCGCGCGCCCCTCCTCGCGCAGGCGGATCAGGGCGCGCCAGCTGTCGAGATAGAGGCCGCGGTCGGGGCAGGGCCAGTGAATCAGGTAGAGGTCGACCTGCTCCAGGCCGAGCCGGGCGAGGCTTTCGTCGAAGGCGCGCAGGGTCGCGTCGTAACCCTGGCTGTCGTTCCACAGCTTCGTCGTCACGAACACATCGGGCCGGGGCACCACGGTCTCCCGCAGGCCGCGCCCGACCCCGGCCTCGTTGCCGTAGGCCGCGGCGGTGTCGATCGAGCGGTAGCCGCTGCCGAGCGCGGTGCCGACGAGGGCGGGTGTCTGCGCCTCCTGCAGACGCCAGACGCCGAAGCCGAGCTGAGGGATGGACCGTCCGTCATTGAGGGCGATCAGCGGGACGGGATCGGGGGCTGTCATGGCGTCTTTGTTCTCATGCGCTGCCCGAGCGACGAGCCGGGGGCGGGGCACGGAGAATCAGCATGATCTTGCCTGTCGTACAGGCGCTCTTCCGAGGGGCAGGCCTGCGCGCGCGTCAGGGCCCGCCTTAACGTCCGAGCCGGGGGTCGCGTTACGACCCGTGCCTTATCCCGTCCCCGCCCACTCCGAGCTCGGGCTCTCGGACGAGGTGCAGATAGGTCGGATCGAAATCGCAGAATGTCCGCAGGCGGGCGACGTCCGGGATATGCAGCCGGCGGTCCTTGAGCCGGATCAGCCCGGCCACGCGCAGGTCGCGCAGGATGCGGCTCACATGGATCGTCGTGATGCCGAGGATATCGGCGAGCATCGGCTGGGTCATGGGCAGCGGACAGTCCCGTTCCCCGGCGGCGCCGACCAGTTGCTGGCGCAGCAGGAGTTCGCAGAACAAGTGGGCGATGCGCTTGTCGGCGGAGCGCTGGCCCATGCTGGCGAGCCACTCTCGCAGGATGCTCTCATCGACGAGGGTGGCCCACCACAGCGCCCGGGCGAGGCGGGAATCGCGGAACACCAGGGAATCGACCCGTTCCTGCGGGAGGTCGGCGATGGTGCAGGCGGTCAGGGCGGCGATGTAGTGGTCGGACGGGCCGAGCACAACCGATTGCAGATCGCAGAAATCGCCCGGCAGAAGCAGGCCGATGATCTGGCGCTGCCCGTCATCGATGAGCTTGTAGCGGAAGGCAAAGCCTTCGAGGATGAGGTGGACGCCGGCGGCCACGTCGCCGGCGCGCACGATGTCCTGCTGCGGCTCAAGGCTGCGATGGCACCTGGAGAGGTCGGCGAGCAGGGCCCGATCCCCGGCGTCGAGGTCCGGGCCGTGGCGGAGCCGGAGGATCAGAGGATTGCTGCGCGAGAGCGCCACCGTCGCGTCCATGGACGCTCAACGCGGAACGCTCGGTTCCGTGCCATGGAAACGCGACAACCTTTTGCGGGCAACCGCCTCCGGTGAGGCGGTGTTCCCACGAGACCCGGCTTTCTCCGGCGCTCAGGCCGCCTTCCACCGCCGGGCCGTGTGGTTGCCGAAGGCGCGGGCGTAGAGGTTGCAGTAGTTCAGGGCCGCCCCGTCCCAGTCGAAGGAGCGGGACATCGCGCTGCGCCGCATGGTGTTGAGGCGCTTCTTCTGTCCGAAGGTCTCGAAGGCACGACGGATCGCCGAGGCCAGACCCCTGGGAGAGGCCTCGCCGAAGGTGAAGCCCGTCACACCGTCCTCGACCGTATCGTTGAGGCCGCCGGTGCGGCGCACGATCGGCAGGGAGCCGAAGCGCTGCGCGTACATCTGCGCCAGCCCGCAGGGCTCGAAGCGCGAGGGCATGAGCAGGAAGTCGCTGCCGGCGAAGATGCGGCGCGCTTCCGTCTCGCGGAAACCGACATGGACGCCGACATTCTCGGGATGGCGCCCGGCGAGGTCGCGCAGGGCTTCCTCGAACCGGCCCTCGCCCTGGCCGATCACCACGAGCTGCCCACCCTCGGCGACGATCGATTCCGCGGCACTGATGCTGAGATCGATGCCCTTCTGATGCACGAGGCGCGAGACGATGGCGAAAAGCGGCCCGCGGGAGACCGCCATGCCGAACTGTTTGCGCACCTCGTCGGCATTCGCCCGCTTTCCCTTCCAGTCGTCGGGCTCGAACCGGGTGGCGAGGTGCGGGTCGGTGCGCGGATCCCAGCTCTCGTCGATGCCGTTGAGGATGCCGGTCAGGCGCCCCTGCGCGGCGCGGGTGCGCAGCAGGCCGTCGAGGCCGCAGCCGCCCTCGGGCGTGGTGATCTCGCGGGCATAGGTCTCGCTCACCGTGGTGACGTGCGAGGCGTGGTAGATGCCGGCCTTGAGGAAGGAGAGCTGCCCATAGAACTCCACGCCGTCCATCTGGAAGGCGTAATCCGGCACGCCGATCCGCCCGAGATTGTCGCGGTGGAACAGGCCCTGATAGGCGAGATTGTGGATCGTCAGCACGCTCGGCCGGCGGATGCCGAGCCAGGACATGTAGGCCGGCGCCAGCGCCGTCTGCCAATCGTTGAGGTGAAGCAGGTCGGCCGACCAGAACGGGTCGATCCCGGCGGCGAGCTCGGCCGCCGCCCGGCTGAGGCGGGCGAACCGCAGGTCGTTGTCACCGAAATCCCCGCCCGCGTCGCCGTACGGCGTGCCGTCGCGCTCGTACAGGTCGGGCGCGATGAGGACGTAGACGCCGAGGCCGTCCGGCGTGGTGCCGAAGCCGAGTTCGCAGGCCGGCACGCCGGCGAAGGCGCCGAGCCGGGCGATCGTCGTCAGGGTCTCGAGGCCGGCGAGCACCCGGGCGTAGCCGGGGATGAGGACGCGAACATCGTAGTGACGGCGCAGGGCCCGGGGCAGGGCGCCCGCCACCTCGCCGAGGCCGCCGGTCTTCACGAAATCCGCCATCTCGGGGGTGGCGTAGAGAATCCGGGGAAGGAGTGCGTTGCCGAGCTTCGGATCGGGGTCGAAGGTGGCTATCGAGGATGGCGGCTCGGCGACCGGACGCGCACCGAGATCCACGTAAGCCATCGACTCGCCCCCACACCACCCGCGCCGCTGGTGAAAAGCGGGTACCGCCGCTGCTGCGCTCGGCATTGAAATGCTCCGGAAGGCAATCCGTTCCGTTGCATCGCACAATTCAGGCCACGTTCAGACCAATATTTTTGAGCGACCGCCTGCGCTGCCATCATGGGTTGTCTGCGTCGCGCGAATGTCTCGGCGCAGCCGGACTTTTGCCCGCTGCGGCCGGTTGCGACGGATGCAGCGCAGCGAAGTCGCGACGACGCCGCGGCGGATGGACCTCATCGCCCGGCCGCCCGCAGGATGACCCCCTCGTCCGGGCCGAGGCGGAGGCTGCCCTCCGCCCTGTCGCCCGCCCGGCCGGAGCGGGTCGAGAGCAGGATCGTCCAGGCATCGCTCTCGGCCAGCGGCACCGCCCATTCCCGGCTGCCGAAATTCAGCAGGATGCGCAGGGTTTCATCACCGGCGAAGCGTTCGAAGCCGAAAACCTCGACGGCGAGATCGGACGCCGGCGCGAGGCCGCGCCAATCCCCGATCGACAGGGCGGCGTGGTCCCGGCGCAGGGACAGGAGCCGGCGGTAGAGCGTCAGGATCGAGCGGGAATCGTCGCGCATCTCGTCGACGTTGCGTCGGTTCGCATCCCCGCTGAGCGGGAGCCAGGGCGTGCCGGTGGTGAAGCCCGCATTCGGCGCGTCCTCCCACTGCATCGGCGTGCGCTCCGGGTCGCGGCCGTGGCCGGGCTCGTTGCGGCCCCAGGGGTCCTGTGCCCGTTCGGGCGGCACCGGGACGTGGCCGAGGCCGATCTCGTCGCCGTAATAGAGCGTCGGCGTGCCCCGCAGCGTCAGCAGCAGCATTGCCGCGATGCGCGCCTGCGCCTCGCCGACGCGGGCGGCGATGCGCGGCTGATCGTGGTTGCCGAGCACCCAGTTCGGCCAGCCGCCCTCGGGCAGGGCGGCCTCGTATTCCGCCACCAGGGCCGACACCGCGTCGGCGCGCCACGGCGTCTGAATGAGCTGGAAGTTGAAGGGGAGGTCCGCCCCCGTCAGCCCGGGCCCGTAATAGGTCACCAGCCGCTCGATCGGCAGATAGATCTCGCCGATCAGCACCCGCTCGCCGTAGGCGCGCAGCACCGCGCGCATCCCGGCGATGACGTCGAGCACCTCGGGCTGGTCGCAGGAATGGACCTGATGGAAGCGGTTGATCCCGGCCTGATGCGATTGGAAGTCGGGATTGTGCGGGTTGTCGCGAAATCCCTCGTCCTTGATCAGGTGCCAGATCACGTCGACGCGGAAGCCGTCCACGCCGCGCTCCAGCCAGAAGCGCAGGGCGTCGTGCATCGCCGCCCGCACTTCGGGATTGCGCCAGTTCAGGTCCGGCTGCTCGGGCAGGAAGGCATGATAGTAGTACTGGCCGGTGGCCGGATCGCGGGTCCAGGCCGGGCCGCCGAAATTCGAGAGCCAGTTGTTGGGCGGGCCGCCGTCGGGGGCCGGATCGCGCCAGATATACCAGTCGCGCTTGCGTGCCGCGCGGCTCGCCCGGCTCTCGGTGAACCAGGGATGCTCGATCGAGCTGTGGTTGGGCACGAAGTCGAGGATCACCTTCAACCGGCGCCGATGCGCCTCGCCGATCAGAGCGTCGAAATCCTCCAGCGTGCCGAATAGCGGATCGATGGCGCAGTAGTCGGACACGTCGTAGCCGAAATCGGCCATCGGCGAGCGGTAGAACGGAGAGATCCAGACCGCGTCGACCCCGAGCCACGCGAGGTAGTCCAGCCGCGCCGCGATCCCCCGAAGATCGCCGACGCCGTCGCCGTCCGTGTCCTGGAACGAGCGCGGATAGACCTGATAGACTGTCCCGCTCTGCCACCAAGTCGCATCGGAGCCGCTCGTCCCAGAATCCGGACCGCCCATCGGACCTCCCGCGATGATGACGGCGGCTACGCGCCGTATCAGGGTGGCGTAGGGCCGTTCAGCAAGCCTTCAAGCGCTCGGTGCCATTTCTCCTGCCGGTCGGCGCCGAAGCGCGAGCGTTGTGTCCAAGGTGACACAGGCATGTGGGCATACGACTTGCGAACGACATGTTCGCACGCATGTGTCGCGATGTGTCTCGACAAGGCCGATCACCGGCAACACCATGGTGTGGCAGGGCGACAGGCCACGTCGCAGATCATCGTGCCGCCGCAAGAAGAGGGCAGGATCTGCGTTGAACCGACATGCATCAGCTGCTTCGGCTGCAACGAAGGGGGAATCTGAGGTGCTGAACGAAGCTCCGTCCGCTCTCGTCAGAAATGGCGATTCGGACACATCCGCTTCATCGGCGAAGACGGTCAAGGCCGCCGCCACCTATGTTAAGCCGCGCCAAGACGTGGACGGCAACGTCGTCGTGGCCCTGCGCGAGGACATCCGCGCCAAGCTCGTCTACGCGCTCGGCAAGACGCCGGAGGCCGCCCGCGAGCGCGACTGGTTCGCCGCCACCGCGCTGGCCCTGCGCGACCGGATCGTCGACGCCTGCGGCCGAGCGCAGGCCGGCACCGTGCCGGACAAGCGGGTCTATTACCTCTCGCTCGAATTTCTGATCGGCCGGCTCCTGTCGGATGCGATGAACAATCTCGGCCTCGTCGAGGCGACCAGGGCGGCGCTTCGCGACCTCGGTGTCGATCTCGCCGATGTCGAGGGCGCCGAGCCCGACGCGGCGCTCGGCAATGGCGGCCTCGGGCGGCTCGCCGCCTGCTTCATGGAGAGCATGGCGAGCCTGTCGATCCCGGCGATCGGCTACGGCATCCGCTACGACCACGGCATCTTCCGTCAGTCGCTCGAAGACGGCTGGCAGCGCGAGGCGCCGGAGACCTGGCTCGCGGAGGGCAACCCCTGGGAGTTCGCCCGGCCGGAGGCGACCTACACGATCGGCTTCGGCGGCCACGTCACCATGACGAGCCAGGGCGATCACCACATCCGCCGCCACTGGCACCCGGCCGAGACCGTGAACGCCGTGGCCTACGACGTGCCGATCGTCGGCTGGCGCGGTAAACACGTCAACGTCCTGCGCCTGTGGAAGGCGGAGGCCGACGCGCCGGTCGAACTCGCCCGCTTCAATGCCGGCGACCATGTCGGCGCGGTGGCGGGGCGGGCCCGGGCCGAGGCGATCTCGCGGGTGCTCTACCCGAGCGACTCGTCCGCCGAGGGCCAGGAACTGCGCCTGCGCCAGGAGTTCTTCTTCACCTCCGCCTCGCTTCAGGACCTCGTGCGCCGGCACGTGGCCGAGCGCGGCTCCCTGCGCTCGCTGCCCGACCACGCCGCGATCCAGCTCAACGATACCCATCCGGCCATCGCCGTGCCGGAGCTCATGCGCATCCTGATGGAGGATCACGACCTCTCCTGGGAGGATGCGTGGCAGATCACCTCGAACACGCTGCACTACACCAACCACACCCTGCTGCCCGAGGCGCTGGAGACCTGGCCGGTTGAGCTGATGGAGCGGCTGCTGCCGCGCCACATGCAGATCATCTACCTGATCAACTGGCTGCACCTTGAGGAGCAGAGCAAGAATGCGAGAGGCGGGGCGTTCGACGTGTCCACCGTCTCGCTGATCGACGAGTCGCACGGCCGGCGCGTGCGCATGGGACCGCTCGCCTTCCACGGCTCGCGCCGGGTCAACGGCGTCTCGGCGCTCCACAGCGAGCTCCTTAAATCGACCGTGTTCAAGGATCTCCACGCGATCGAGCCGGAGAAGATCATCAACAAGACCAACGGCATCACCTTCCGCCGCTGGCTGCACAACGCCAATCCTGAGCTGACGGCGCTCGCCGTCCAGGCGGCGGGCGAGGGTGTGCTCGACGATCCGACCCTGCTCGAGCGGCTGGTGCCGTTCGCCGAGGATCCGGACTTCCGCAAGCGCTACGCGGCGATGCGGAAAACCCGCAAGCAGCGCCTCGCCCAGGTCATCGCCGAGCGCACCGGCGTCACCGTCGATCCGTCGGCCCTGTTCGACGTGCAGATCAAGCGCATCCACGAGTACAAGCGCCAGCTCCTCAACCTCATCGAGACGGTGGCGCTCTACCAGGCGATCAAGCAGGCCCCGCACAAGGACTGGACCCCGCGGGTCAAGATCTTCGCCGGCAAGGCGGCGCCGAGCTACGTCCAGGCCAAGCTCATCATCAAGCTGGCGGGCGATATCGCCAACGTCGTCAACAACGATCCCGAGATCGGCGACCGGCTGAAGGTGGTGTTCCTGCCGAACTACTCGGTGAGCCTGGCCGAGGTGATCATCCCGGCGGCCGACCTCTCCGAGCAGATCTCGACCGCCGGCATGGAAGCGTCCGGCACGGGCAACATGAAGCTGGCGCTGAACGGTGCGCTCACCGTCGGCACGCTCGATGGCGCCAACATCGAGATCAAGGACCATGTCGGCGCGGAGAACATCTTCATCTTCGGCCTCGACGCCGAGGGCGTGCTCGCCCGCGTGGGTGAGCCGGACTACGCCGCCAAGGCGATCGCGGCCTCGGCCCGGCTGGCCGCGGCGCTCGACGCCATCGGCAACGGCACCTTCTCGCCGGACGATCCGGGCCGCTTCGCGCCGCTCGTGGACGAGCTGCGCCACGGCGACCGCTACCTGACCACCGTCGATTTCGAGGATTACTGGCGGGTCCAGCGCGAGATCGATGCGGCCTGGAAGCGTCCGGAGACGTGGTGGCGCGCGGCGATCCTCAACACCGCGCGGATGGCGTGGTTCTCCTCCGACCGCTCGATGCGGGAATACGCCGAGGAGATCTGGCGGGTGAAGGTGGCCTGAGGGCCGGCAGGATCGTGTCATGAAAGAAGGGAGCGGCCGGATCGGCCGCTCCCTTTTTCGTTCTCGGATCAGGGGCCGAACCGCGCTCTCGCATCGCCGCCGGTCTTCAAGTCGCGTCAGCTGCGGCAGGCTACCTTTCCGACGCGGTCGGAGGGCGGACGTGAGGAAGGTCGATGGGATCGGCGGCCCCACAGGTCGCGTAGTTCCGGCGAGCCTCGGTCAACGACAGCCCTCGATTGGGCCCGCCGCGGACGATGTCGGCATCGCGGTCGTCCTGGCCGTCGTCTTCCCAGAAGCAGACGGGGCCGATTTCGAACCTACCCCGTTCGTCGAGTGTGAGGCAGCGGCAGCAGGGACAGCTATGGTCCGCCCTCGAACTGTCCGTATCCATGAGCCTTGCCCACCAAACGGCGCGCGATCAGCCATCCCGATGACGAGAGAGGGACCACGCGGCGAGGGTGTGACCCTCAAGCCCCCGGTTCGAGCGGGATCGGATAGTACCGCGCACCCGCCGCAGCGGCCAGAACCTCCACCGCGCCCAGCGTCGAGGGGCAGCCGGAGGCGTGCACCACGTCGGTCGCCCGTAAGGTGGGGATATGGGCGGTGAGCGGGCCGGGGCGCACGTCGGGCGCCCGCTGGCGATGGCGGTCGGCGGCCAGCGTGATGCGGGAGACGCCGGTGGCGCGCAGCCATTCGAGCGACGGGCGCATGTAGAGGTCGAGGGGATCGCGGGCGCCGATCACCAGGCAGATCTCGCGGGCCGGCTCGACGTAGCGCGCGGCGCGGGCGATGGCCCAGATGCCGGCAAAGCCCGTCTCCGCCGCGACCAGCACGAGGCGGCCGCCGCCGGGGCGATAGGTGCCGTTGCCGACGGGTCCCTTCACCTTCACCGCGCGGCCGGGCTCGACCGCGCAGCCGAACAGGGCGGTGAGATCCTCCGCGCACTCGCCGCGCAGGTGGAAGACGAGTTCGTTCAGCTCCGCCCCGCCCTCGACGCCGAGCGTCGGCGTCAGCGTGACCGGCTGTCCGCCCTCGAGCGTGACGACGACCTGATCACCCGGTTCGAAGGGAAGCCGCCGCTCCAGGGTCGCGACCACCTGCACGACCCGCGGCGCCAGGGCCGTGATCGCGTCGATGCTGCCGGTGCGGCGCGCGAGCGTCCGGGCGGCGCTCCGGGCGGGCGTCTTGACGGGCCGGATCGTCGCGTCCGGATCGGGGACGGACAGCGTCACCGCTTCGGCCCGCCGGGCGCGGACGGGCAGCCGCCGCGAGGCGGGCCCGGCGCCCTGGCCGACCAAACCGGTCATCGGGGCGATCACCCCGTCGGCGAGGGCGGTTTCCAGGGAGGTGTCGCCGGGGGAGACCCGCAGGGGCTGGCCGTTGACGACAAGCGAGCAACGGGCGCTCGAGGGAGCACGCATGGCGGCAACCCGCTCCGATCGGATGAGAGTGTCAGAAGGGGATCAGGGCGCGTCGTGGATCAGGCGCTCGACCAGGGCGGCCCAGCGCGCGCGCACGGCCCGCGCCTCCTCGCCCAGCGTCTCCGCGTCCACGAGGCCGAGGCTGCTGCGGAGGGCCTCGCTCTCCCGGCGCTCGGCGGCGAGCGCCGCCTTCATCACCGCCACTTCGAGGCGCAGACGGGCGAGATCCGCGTCCGCGGATCCTGTCTCGGAATTCGGAAGGGCAGGAGCCGCCATCGGCGCGTCCGCGTGGGCGTCCGTCGCGATATCCGAGGGCACCTCCGCGACGAGCGCCCGCGGCGGCACGGTCCCGGCCAGGTGCGCGTGGATCGGGCGTGTCATGAGACGCCGCATCGCGCTGCCGGAGAGGGCCGGGCTCCTGCGTCTCGTCGCCTCGATCATCGTCCATCCTCAGGCCGGCGGGAGCGCCGACGAGGCGTCCCGAATACTTCCGATGGACCTTCCTTCAACATGGTTAAGGGAGTTTTAAACGGATGCTAGAGAGTCCGCCTCATCGTGAGATCTGGGCCTGGCCGGGCGGCGGGATCACGCCGCCTCGGGCGCGGCGCCGACGAGCTGGCGGGCCTGGAGCACGGTCATCGGCTCGCCGAAGGCCGCCCCTTGCGCGTAGTCGCAGCCGAGTTCCTGCAGCCCCTGGGCATCCTCCTCCGACTCGGCGCCCTCGGCGATGGTGGCGAGCCCCAGTTCCTGACCCATCCGCAGGACGGAGCGCAGCATGGCGGTGCGCCCCTGGCCCAACTGGCGCACGAAGCTCTGGTCGATCTTGATCGTGTCGAAGGGGAAGCGCTGGAGGTAGGAGAGCGCCGAGTAGCCGGTGCCGAAATCGTCGAGGACGAGGCCGGCGCCGAGATCGTGGATGCGGGTGAGCATCTGGGCGGCGTATTCCGGGTTCTCCATCACCAGCCCCTCGGCCATCTCCAGCTTGAGCGAGCCGGGGAGCACGCCGGTGCGGGCGATCACCGTCTTCACGTCGTGGAGGAGGTCGTGGCGCAGCAGCTGGCGCGAGGAGACGTTGACCGAGGCGAAGATCGGCGGCTCGACGTCGAGCGAGCGCTGCCAGGCGGCGAGTTCCAGTGCCGTGCGCTCGATGGCGAAATTGCCGAGCCCGACGATGACGCCGGTTTCCTCGGCCACCGGCATGAAGGTCGAGGGCGGAATGCGGCCGAGCTTCGGGTGGTCCCAGCGCAGCAGCGTCTCGAAGCCGGCGACAGTGCGGTCCTCGAGCCGGACGATCGGCTGGAACAGCACCTTGATCTCGTTGCGCTCCAGCGCCTTGCGCAGGTCGGCCTCCAGCATCAGCCGGTCGGAGCGCTCCAGCCGCATATTGGCGCGGAACACCTCGATCCGGTCGCCGCCGCCGCGCTTGGCCTGGATCATCGCCATCTCGGCGTTCTTGAACACTTCTTCGCGCCGCGTCTGTCCCGTGCTCTGGCCGCTGGCGCCCTGCGCCGCCTCGTGCAGGGCGATGCCGATGGAGACGGTGAGGAAGACCTCGCGGTCGGCGTAGGTGATCGGGGTGGCGATGGCGCGCCGGATCATCTCGGCGAACGAGAGGATGCGGTCGGGCTCGCGTTCGGAGAGCAGGATCACCGCGAACTCGTCGCCCGCGACACGGGCCAGGGTGTCCTGCGGCCGCAGCAGCCGCCCGAGCCGGCGCGAGAGGGTGAGCAGGATCGAGTCGCCCGCCGAGAGGCCGATGGCGTCGTTGATCGCCTTGAACCGGTCGATGTCCAGCGCGATCACCGCCGGCTTGAGGCGCGGGTCCTGGCTCGCCAGCGCCAGCGCGGCCTCCAGCCGGTCCTGGAACAGCTCGCGGTTCGGCAGGCCGGTGAGGCTGTCGTGCACGGCGTCGTGCAGCAACCGCTCCTCGGCGGTCTTGGCCTCGGTCACGTCGCTGATGGTGCCGACGATGCGGATCACCTCGCCGTCGGTGCCGATCACCGGGCGCGCCTTCAGCCGGTACCACGCGTAGGGGCCGTCGGCCGAGCGCAGGCGGAAATCGTGGACGATGCGCCCGCGCCGCTCCTCGATCACCGTGTCGAGGGCCGCCGAGTAGCGCTCCACGTCGAAGGGATGGAGCAGGCCGAGCCAGTTCGCCGCCGGCCCTTCGAGGGTGCCGCGCTTGAGCCCGAGCTGCGCCTCGATCTCCGGGCCGGCGAAGACGCGGTCGCCGGGCACGTCCCAGTCGAACACGATGTCGCCCGCGCCCGTCAGCGCCAGCGCCCGGCGCTCGGTGTCCGAGACGAGGCTGTGGCTCAGGCCGCCGCCGGCGAAGGCGTGCTGCATCACGGTGAAGCCGATCAGCATGACGATGAGCACGAGGCCGCCGATGAGGGCCGGCTGCACGAGGTCGGAGCCGATCTGACCCGTGATGGCGAAGCCCGCCGCCACCACCCAGACCAGCAGCAGCAGCCAGGTCGGCACCAGCAGGATGGCGCGGTCGTAGCCGTTATGAACGGCGAGATACAGGATCAGCAGGAGGCCGACGCCGGCCACCGCCGCGATCGAGATGCGCGCCACGCCCGCCGCCACCGGCGGATCGAACACCGCGAGCGCCACGAGGCCGGCGAGGAAGGTCAGCCAGAAGAAGGCGACGTGGCTGTAGCGCACGTGCCAGCGCGACAGGTTGAGATAGGCGAACAGGAACACGAGCAGGGTGGCGCCGAGCACGGCCTCGGCCGAGGCGCGGTAGATCCGCTCGGCGAGTTCGGTGACGGGAAACACCCGCTGCAGGAAGCCGAAATCGATGCAGGCATAGGCGAGCACCGCCCAGGACAGCGCGGCGGCGGCGGGAAAGATGATCGCGCCCTTCACCACGAAGATGATGGTGAGGAACAGCGCCAAGAGCCCGGCGATGCCGATGATGATGCCCTTGTAGAGGGTCAGCCCCGAGGTCTTCTTGCGGTAGGCGTCCTGGTCCCAGAGGTAGACCTGCGGGATGTTCGGACCTTTGAGCTCGGCGACGTAGGTGACCGTGGTGCCGGGATCGACGGTGATCAGGAACTGGTCGGCGTCGAGGCTCTCGTCGCGCTCGGGGCGGATGCCCTCGCTCGCGGTGATGGCGGCGATGCGCGAGCCGCCGAGATCGGGCCAGATCACGCCGGAGCCGACGAGGCGGAAATGCGGGGCGACCAGCAGCCGGTCGATCTGCTCGTCGGTGTCGTTGGTGAGGGCGAACACCATCCAGTCGGGTCGCGCGCCGGCCTCACGGGCCTTCACCGCGATGCGCCGCACGATGCCGTCCTTGCCCGGCGCGGTCGAGATCTGGATCAGGTCACCGTCCGAGCGGTAGCGCTCGATCATCGGCGTCAGGTCGATCGCGGGCGCGTCGAGGGTGACGCGCACGGCTTCAACCGCGAGAGCGGGGCTGGTGGTCCCGAGGAGGCCGGCGAGGGTGCCCGCCACGGCCGTCAGGATCGCGAGGGCCAGGGCGAGGGCCAGGGAAAGCGTGCGCAACGGGCGATTCTTGACAGCCGGCTTGAGCGGTGGAGGCGAGCGGCCAAGTCGTATCGGCGGCTCCCCGCCCCCGCAAGGCGAGCCGGCGGGGGACGCGCGGCCCGCCCACCGCTCTTTCGGAGGACCGCGCCACGCGGATCGCGTGGCTTTGCGGCCAAAACAAGTTGGGATCGGCTGCAACCGTCTCGCTTGGGCGGATGGAGACGAGTAGAGCGGGGACCATGCGAAGGATCGGAAGACGCCGCGTGAAAGCCCTCCCCCCACTGCGGGGGAGGGTGGCCCCCGAAGGGGGCCGGGTGAGGGGAGGGCCGCCTCCGCTGGAGCGATGCCAACCGAGAGTGGCAGCGTCGCGCTGCCCCTCTCCCGCCTGCTCCGCAGGCACCCTCCCCCGCAGAGGGGGGAGGGCTGCTGCGCCCCGTCTTGCATCCCGATGACCCTCGTTCCGCTCCTCATCGTTCCCCTGGCGGCACTTCTCTCCGCCGGCCTGATCGTGCTGCTGAAGCCGCTGCTGCAGCGCTACGCCCTGGCGCGGCCGAACGCCCGCTCCAGCCACCGGGTGCCGACCCCGCAAGGGGGCGGCATCGCGATCATCGCCGCCGCGCTGGTCACGGCCGCCCTCCTGGCCGTGCCGGCCGGGATCGCAATCAGCGGGGCCGAACTGCCGGTGCTGGCGCTCGCCGTGCTGGTGCTCGCGGCGGTCGGTGCCGTCGACGACATCCGGCCGCTGCCGGCCTCGCTCCGGCTCGTGATCCAGGCCGGCGCGGTCGCCGCCGTGGTGCTCACCGCCGAGGGCCGTCTTCTGCCCGATGCGCCGCTCTGGCTGGAGCGGGTTTTCGCGATCCTCGCCGGCCTCTGGTTCGTGAACCTCGTCAACTTCATGGACGGGCTCGACTGGATGACGGTGGCCGAATTCGTGCCGCCGTTAGCCTTCCTGTTCGCCCTCGGCCTCACCGGCCGCTACGCGCCGGAGCCGACCCTGGTCGCAGGCGCCCTGCTCGGCGGGCTCCTCGGCTTCGCGCCGTTCAACCGGCCGGTGGCGCGGCTGTTCATGGGCGATGTCGGCTCGCTGCCGGTGGGGCTGATCGTGGCGTGGCTGCTGTTCCGCCTCGCGGGAGAAGGCGGCTTGGCCGCCGCGCTGATCCTGCCGCTCTATCCGCTGGCCGACGCGACGCTCACCCTCTTGTGGCGCCTGCGGCGCGGCGAGCGGGTGTGGCAGGCCCATCGCAGCCACTACTACCAGGTCGCCACGGTCAACGGCCTCTCCGTGCCGGAGGTGGTCGGTTCGGTCTTCGCCGTACAGGTGGCGCTGGCCGGGCTGGCGGGCGTGACCTTGCTTTGGACCTCTCCGCCCGTCACGCTCGTTTGCCTCGTCCTCGCGGCGGGGCTCGTCGGGTGGCGGCTGCGCCGGTTCGCGGCGCCGCGGGCCGATCGGGCGTAACCGGCAGGGCGTAAGGGGAAGACCGGTGAGCGGAAAGCTGATCGCGCTGACGGGAGCCACCGGCTTCATCGGACGCCACCTGCTGCGGTCGCTCTCGGCGCGGGGCTACCGGGTGCGGGTGCTGCTGCGCCGGCCGGTCGAGGTTCCGGAAGGCGCGAGCGGCGCGGTGGTGGGCGATCTGGCGCGGCCGATGAACATGGCCGCAGCCCTCGCCGGGGTCGATGCGGTGGTGCATTCCGCTGGGCTCGCCCACGCCATGTCCGGCGCGCCGGAGGACGACTTTCGTAACTCCAATACAGAGGCGACCCGCACGCTCGCGGAGGCCGCGCAGCGGGCGAGGGTGGGCCGCTTCGTGTTCCTCTCCTCGATCCGGGCGCAGGCCGGTTCGAGCGCCCCGGCGCCCTTGTCGGAGGCGGATGCCGCGGCTCCGACCGATGCCTACGGGCGCTCGAAGCTCGCCGCCGAGGAGGCGCTGGCTGGGACCGGGCTCGACTGGGTCGCTCTGCGCCCGGTCCTCGTCTACGGCGCGGGGGTGAAGGGCAACATGGCGGCCTTGCTCAAGCTCGCCCGCACGCCCTATCCGCTGCCGCTGGCGAGCCTGACCGGGCGCCGCTCCCTGGTCTCGGTCGAGAGCCTCGCGGGCGCGGTCGCTACCGTGCTGGAGGCCCCCGGCCCGCTGAAGCGCCCGCTAGTCGCGGCCGATCCCGATCCGCTGACGCTGCCCGAGATGCTGGCCGCACTCCGCGCCGGCCTCGGCCGCGGACCCGGTCTGCTGCCCTGTCCCGTCCCCTTGATTGGGCTGGCCTGCCGCGCCGCCGGTCGCGAGGCGGCCTTCGACCGGCTGTCGGGCTCGCTCGTCGCCCGCGCCGAGGGTTTGGAGGCCCTGGGCTGGCGGCCGGCGCAGGCGTCGCGGGACGGGCTCGCGGCTTTGGCGCGGTCAGGCGGTTGAGGCCTCAGGCGGCCTCGAGAGCTGCCGCGGCGTCGAGGGCGCCGGCCAGCGCCCGCTCGCGGGCCTCGGCCCCGAGGGCGATGCCCTCGGCGACGATGATTTCCGGCGCCGTGATGCCGATGAAGGCGAGCACCGTGCGCAGATAGGTCTCCGCGTGCTCGGCCGCGGCGGCGGGGGTGCCCGGCCCGTACAGTCCGCCGCGCGAGACGACGGCGATGACCCGCTTGCCGCCCGCCAGACCCTCGGCCCCGGACGGCCCGTAGCGGAAGGTCACGCCCGCCACGAGGATGCGGTCGATCCAGGCCTTGAGCTGGCTCGACAGGGTGAAGTTGTAGAGCGGCGCACCGATCACCACGATGTCGGCTGCCAGAAACTCCTCCAGCACCTGCCGGCCGAGATCGACGTCGTGCTGCACGTCCGGCGTGTTCGTGGCGTTGGGCTGCGCCCCGGCGAGAACCGCGCCCGAGAGGTGCGGCAGCGGCGTCCCGGCGAGATCGCGGTAGGTGACGTCGAGACCGGGATGCTGTGCCCGCAGGCGGTCCACGATGGCGGCGGAGACGGTCCGGCTGACGGAATGCGGCCCCAGGATGCTGCCGTCGACGTGAAGGAGCTTCATGTTTGATCCTCGGTATCAGAAATGAACCGAGGCGCTATAGATAACCACCATCAGCCGCGCGCAAGGAGGCACATTCTTGGAACCCGGGCACATCGAGGGAACCGGTACGCCGCCGCCCGACCATTCCGGGCAGGATTGCCGCCTCGTCGGCACGGTGCTCGCGCGGATCGGCGACAAGTGGAGCGTGCTCGTCGTGATGATGCTGGGGGATGGGCCGCGGCGCTTCAACGAGCTGAAGCGGATGATCGGCGGCATCTCGCAGCGGATGCTCACCTTCACCCTGCGCGGGCTGGAGCGCGACGGCCTCGTGACGCGCACGATCTTCCCGACGATCCCGCCGCGGGTCGATTACGAGCTGACCGATCTCGGGCGCTCGCTGCGGGAGCCGATTCAGGCGCTCGGCGCCTGGGCCTTCGCCCATCTGCCGGAGATTCAGGAGGCCCGCGCCCGCTTCGACCGCCGCGACGGCGAGGAGGCGTGAGGCTCGGAGCCAAGCGTCAGGCGGGCGCCGCCTCGGTGGCTGCGGCCGGCGGCGCGATGCTCTCGGGTTTCGTGTTCGGAATGGCCGCGGCCCGGTTGCGGAAGTCGGGGATCGCTTCCTCAAACACGGCGTCGGCCGCCGCACGGTCGCCGGCCGCCACCGCCTCGCGCAGGCGAAAAATCCAACCCTCCAGCACCGCGCGGTCGGCGAAGACGGGCTTGGCCGCCATCACGCCCTCGATGCCGGCGAGCGTGACACGCGGTTCCTCCTTCGCGAACAGGATCTCGTTGAGCCGCTCGCCCGGCCGCGCGCCGGTGACCTGGATCTCGATCTCCGCACCGGGCTCGAAGCCCGCCAGCCGGATCATCCGCTCGGCCAGGTCGCGGATGCGCACGGGCTGGCCCATTTTCAGCACGTAGACCGCCGCGCGCTGGTCGCCGGTGTCGCCGCGCCCCTCCGCGTCGGCGTGGGAGGCGGCGGTGAGCACGAGATCGGAGGCCTCGCGCACGGTCATGAAGTAGCGCACCATCTCGGCATGGGTGACCGTGACCGGTCCGCCGCGGGCGATCTGCGCCTTGAACACCGGCACCACCGAGCCCGCCGAGCCCAGCACGTTGCCGAAGCGCACGGCGATGAGCCGGGTCGCCTGCGGGCCGGAGCGCTCCGCGTCGAGCGATTGGGCCACCATCTCCGCGAAGCGCTTGGTGACGCCGAGCTGCGAGACCGGCTCGATCGCCTTGTCGGTGGAGATCATCACCAGGGCGCGGGCGCCCGCGGCGACGGTGGCCTCGGCGACGTTGATCGAGCCGAACACGTTGGTCTTGATGCCTTCCGCCCAGTCGCGCTCGAGATAGGGTACCTGCTTCAGCGCCGCGGCATGGAAGACGTAGGTGGGCCGGAAGTCGCGGATGATCGCGTGCAGCCGCTCGCGGTCGCGGATGTCGGCGAGCGCGCCCTGCACCTCGGCCTCGGCATGGAGCAGGGCCGGACCGTTGAGGACAGCGTGGAGCGCCGGCTCCGAATTCTCGATGACGAGCAGCGCCGCGGCGCCGAAGGCGACGGCGCGGGCGCAGATCTCCGAGCCGATCGAGCCGCCGCCGCCGGTCACCACCACGCGGGCGCCGGTCAGGAAGCGTTCGAGCCGCGGCCGGTCGATGGCGACCGTGGGGCGCAAGAGCAGATCCTCGATCTCCAGCGGCGCGAGTTCGGCGTCGCGCATCCCCTCGCCGAGGCTGGTGACGCGGGCGAGCGGAAGGCCGAGCCGCCGGGCGCGGGCGATCAGGTCGTCGGGCTCGGATTCGGGCGCCAGCGCGCTCGGCGTCGCCACGAGCCGACGCACCGGCAGGCCGCGATTGGCAAGATCCGCCACCACCTGTTCGAGGTCGCGAAACCCGCCGAGGACGGGCACGCCGCGCATCATTTGGCCCGCCTCGTCCGCCCGGGGCGAGAGGATGCCCTTCGGCGACAGGCGCTTGACCGAGCCGGATTCGATCGCCCGCAGCACGATCTCGATATCGGCGCCGCGTCCGAGCAGCAGCGTCGGCGTGGTGGCGCTCCGGGCTTGGCTCTGCCGGGAGCGGGCGTATTTCATGTAGCGGAAGGCCAGCCGCGGCCCCCCGAGCAGGAAGATCTGCAGCACCCAGTAGAGCGCGATGGCGACCTTGCCGAAGAAGTAGAACCCGTAGAGGTTCGAGGAGACCAGAACGTAGTCGAGCACGAGCAGCGTCAGCGCGGTGACGCTGGCCGCGCGCACGATGCCGGCGAGATCGGGCAGCGAGGCGAACCGCCACTTGGTGCGGTAGAGCCGGAACCACGCGTAGACCAGCCCGGCATAGGCCAGGAACGGCGGCAGCAGGATCGGCAGCGCGTGCAGGCGCTCGGCCAAGGCGCCGTCCTGAAAGCGGAAGACGAAGGTCAGCACCACGGCCGCCGCGGTCGCGGCGAGGTCGTGGACGACCATCACCGCCGTCTTGAAGGTGCGCTTCTGCATGGTGCTTTGTGTCAGAGCATCGGCCGGAACGATGGATACCGGTTACCAGTCAAAGGCCGATGCTCCAGGCGGAGCGCGGTATCGGCGCCGGCCAGAGGGATGTCAACGCGCGGCGCGGACCGCTTTGGCGACCGCCCCGTTGGCATCGCCGAGATCCGGGGCATCGATGTGGCGGTAGCGCGCCTGGATCAGGCCGAACGCGCCGAACGCGAAATGGCCGGCGGCGACGATGGCGAGAAGCAGCCAGCCGTAGGGCTGCGCCCTCAGCGCCGAGAAGGCCCCCGAAAGGCCCGTGGCCTCCGAGGAGGCCTGCGTCCAGGCCGCGGTGAGCACGAAGCCGCCGATCATCAGGAAGACGAGGCCGCGCGCGGCGTAGCCGAACCGGCCGAGCCGCTCGATCCAGGTCTCGGAGCCGGCGGGCAGGGAGAGCCGTTCGCTGACATTGCCCTTCCAGGCCTTGGCGGCGTAGCCGATGCCGGCGGCGACGATGCCGAGCCCGACGATCCCGACGAGCCAGGGGCCGAGAGGCTGGTCGAGCAGCCACTTGGTCCAGTCCCGCACCCCGTCCCCGCCGGCGGAGGCACGGCCGATGCCGAAGGCGAGGCGGGCCGCGGTGAGGCTGAGGCCGGCATAGATCACGGCGCTGATCAGGTGGGCGCCGCGCACGGCGAGCGCCTTCGCCGAGCGCCCGCGCCGGTCGGCATCGGTCGCCCCCTCGACGAGGCGCCACAGGGCGAAGCCCGCGAGGCCGAGGGCGATCAGCCCGACGATGACCGCGCCGAAGGGGCCGCCGAGCACCGCGCGGATCGCCGACTTGCTGTCGCCGGCCGAGCCGCCCTGCCCCAAGGCGGCGAGCACGGCCAGCGCCCCGACGACGCAGTAGACGAAGCCGCGGGCGCCGTAGCCGAAGCGGGCGAGGTGTTCGAGGGCGTTGTCGTCCCGGCTCCAAGCCATCCCGGGTCAGTCGCGCTCGCGGTCGGGCTTGCCGGCCAAAGCCACGTAGAAGCCGAGCCCGTCGCCGGCGGGCAGGGTCTGGAGCCGCTCGATCCAGCCGCGGCGCTTGGCGTCGAGGAGCTGGCGCCCGATCGGCTGGAACAGGGTCTCGCCCCCGCCCTCCGGCGGCGGGTCGAGGCGGATCGCCACGGTCTTGCCCTTGGCGAAGCGGCTGCGCTCCAGCATGTCGGTCAGCGAGGCTTCCGCGGTCGGGCGGTTGGCCCCGCGCAGGTCGAGCACCGATTCCGCGTCGGTGACTCCGAGCGAGCCGCGCAGCTTGTTGGCGTAGTAGTCTTCGAAATGGGGCAAGGCCGGTTCCGCGCGGGTTCGTCGTCAGAAGGCGATGTCGTCGTAGATCTCGGCAACGGCCAAGTCGCCGCCGAGTTCGGGCCGGCCGATCGCGCCGTCGAGGCCGTGGGCCTCGAAGGTCCAGCCATCGGCACCACGCCGCCACACCTCGACCCGCGGCTCGTCCTGATAGACGATCAGGAAGAGTTTGAGCGAGGCGATGCTGCGGTAGAATTCGGTCTTGCGGCCGCGGTCCCGGCGCATGGTCGAGGGAGAGAGGACTTCCGCGACGAGGATGGGATGGCGGGCATAGCCGTCCCGCAGCATCGGGCCGCAACGCACCACCATGTCGGGGATCGGCGCGAAGGTGTCCATGGCATGGCTCAGTACGGCGATGCCGGGAATGGCGCGGCAACCGCGGTCGTGGGCGATGTCGGAGAGGCTCACTGCCAGGTTCGCGACGATCTGCTGGTGCCGCTCGCTCGGGAGGGGCGTCGGCGCCGGTTCGCCGTCGATCAGCTCCCAGCGCTCCTCGTCGGGGCGGTCGGCGGCCCAGACCTGATATTCCGCCACCCGCGTGCCGGGGTCGCGCCGAAGGGCGAGCGCCATCAAGGGGCCTCCGAAAACGGAGGTGATGCTAGCATCGCCCAAGTGGCAAGCAAGCGGCACGCGGTGCAGGATCAGAGCGTGAGGCGCGCATAGATGTCCGCGACACTCAGCGTGCCGCCGAGTTCCGGCAGGTCGATGACCGCGCTAGGCCCAGCGAACTGAACCGTCCAATCTGGCGCGCGGCGCCAGACCTCCACCCGCGCCTCGTCCTGATGCACGAGCAGAAGCACCGCGAGAGATAGGACGCTCTGATAGAACTCTGTCTTGCGACCACGGTCGAGCACGAGGGTCGACGGCGAGAGAACCTCCACGACCAGCAGAGGATCGCTGGTATAGCCGTCTTCCGGCGGTTCACCGCCTTGCACCACCACGTCGGGAATCGGCGCGTAGTCGTCCATGGCCTCGCTCAGGATCGCGAGGCCTGGATAGGCGCCGCAGCCCCGGCGCTCGGCGAGATCGTCGAGACGTTTCGCGATGTTCATGACGATGCGCTGATGTCGGCCTTTGGCAGGCGACATCATCACCGGCACACCGCCGAGCAGTTCCCAGCGCTCGTCGTCCGGCCGGGTTGCAACCCATTCCTGATACTCGGCGACCCGCATGCGGGTGTCGCGACGCGCGGCGACAGCCATCGCTCAGCCTCCTGTGCGAAGGCCTGAACCATAACGAAAAAGGGCCGCCCCGGACAGGGCGGCCCTCGAAGAGCTTCGCGTCGAAACGGCCTGAGTGTCTCTCACAAAACTCCCGCTGCGCCGCCGTGCCCAGAAGAGGGGGCGACGGGTGATCGGGAGTTTTGTGAGGCACTCTTAGCCGTGCACGAGCACGTTGCGGAACTGCCAGGGGTCGCTCGGGTCGATGTCCTCCGGGAACAGGCCGGGACGGTCGGTGAGCGGGGTCCAGTCAGTGTACACGCCTACGACCGGGCCGAGATACGGCGTCTGCACTTCCAGGCAGCGGCGGAAGTCGATCTCGTCGGCCTCGACGATGCCGGCCTCCGGGTTCTCCAAGGCCCAGACCATGCCGGCGAGCACGGCGCTCGTCACCTGAAGGCCGGTCGCGTTCTGGTAGGGGGCGATCCGCCGGGTCTCCTCGATGGAGAGCTGCGAGCCGTACCAGTAGGCGTTCTTCTTGTGGCCGTAGAGGAGGACGCCGAGTTCGTCGATGCCGTCGACGATCTCGTTCTCGTCGAGGATGTGCTGGTGCTCCTGCACCTTGCCGGCATTGCCCCACATCTCGTGCAGCGACAGCACGGCGTCGTTGGCGGGGTGGTAGGCGTAGTGGCAGGTCGGGCGATAGACCGCTTCGCCGTTCTCGCGCACCGTGTAGTAGTCCGCGATCGAGATCGCCTCGTTGTGGGTCACGAGGAAGCCGAACTGCGCCTGCGCGGTCGGCGTCCAGGAGCGCACGCGGGTGTCGGCGCCGGGCTGAAGCAGGAAGATCGCGCAGCGCGAGCCCTTGGTCTGCTCCTCGGCATTGGCCGGCTTCCAGGTCTCGTGCGTGCCCCATCCGAGCTCGGCCGGCTGGTTGCCCTCGGAGACGAAGCCCTCGACCGACCAGGTGTTGACGAACACGCCCTGGGGCTTGGGGGTCTTGGCGCGCTGGGTGTCGCGCTCGGCGATGTGAATGCCCTTGACGCCGAGTTCGCGCATCAGCGCGGCCCATTCCTCGCGGGTCTTCGGCTCAGGGGTCGAGGAGCCGGTGTCCTTGGCGACGTTGAGCAGCGCCTGCTTGACGAACCACGAGACCATGCCAGGGTTTGCACCGCAGCAGGAGACGGCGGTCGTGCCGCCGGGCGCGGCGCGGCGGGCGGCGAGGATGTTCTCGCGCAGCGCGTAGTTGGTGCGGTCGGCCTGGCTCAGGTCCTTGTCGAAGTAGAAGCCGGTCCAGGGCTCGGCGACCGTGTCGATGTAGAGCGCACCGAGTTCGCGGCAGAGTTCGAGAATGTCGCGCGAGGAGGTGTCGACCGACAAATTCACGCAGAAGCCCTGGCCGCCGCCCTCGGTGAGGAGCGGGGTGAGGACGTCGCGGTAGTTCTCCTTGGTCAGCGCGACCTTCTCGAAGCGCAGGCCGTGCTTGTCGGCCAGATCCTTATGGGTGTCGACGGGATCGATGACCGTGAAGCGGCTCTTGTCGTACTCGAAATGCCGCTCGATCAGGGGCAGGGTGCCCCGGCCGATCGAACCGAAGCCGATCATCACGATCGGGCCGGTGATGCGACCGTGGACGGGCCAATCCTTCTGCGGACCATCGGACATGGCGCGGACACTCCTTCTCAGGGCTGCGCTCGAAACGCGAGCGGCGTGCTTTGATGCTTGGAAATGACGAGCGGATGACGGTTCGGCGCCCTGGGGTCAACCGGCCCGATCAAGGGAATGTTGCGAAATCGTGAAGGTCTCGGGCTTCAGCCATGCAATTGGTGCAGAGCCGGGGCCAAGATGCGTCGGAGGCCAGCGGCAGCGGAGACGCTTATATTGCGGTGCAACAAGGGAGAGGCGCCCAGGGGCAGAGAGCACGCACAAGGGATCTGAGCCATGCTGACCGTCCTCACCGCACCGTCCATCCATCCGGAAGTCGAAGCGATCGACCGCGATCCGGGCATCATCACACTCCTTTCCGCGCTCGTTCGCGCCGGCCGTTCGGCGGCCCATCAGGCCCGCACCTTCCATGAGGGCGTCAGCCGCCTGTCCTTCTCCGCGACCGCGTGGCCCGGTCATCGCTGAGGCGGGTCCGTCGTGGCGCCGTCCGGCTGCCGTACCGACGCAATGCAGCGAACCGAACCGGGGGCCTGAGCGCGTGCGCCGGCAGGCATCCCGGTTCGTCCCTCTTTTAATGATGTGACAGGGGCGTTCAGCCCCACTGCCGGCTCAGGCGGCGTGTCGTCGCGCAGCCACGGCGGCGACCTCGACCGCGACCTCCGGCAGCGCTTCGAGCGCGCCGGTCGCCCGCAACACACCCTCCGCGTCCGCCAGCGCCCCGGCCCTGAGTTCCAGGCCGAGGAAGCGCTCGCGCTCGAACGGGCCGGGCATGTAGAGGCCATCCGCCTTCGCCCGCTCGAAGCCGAACCGGGCGTAGTAGGGGGCATCGCCCACCAGCAGCACCGCACCGTGGCCGCGCTCCGTGGCCGCGGCGAGGGCCGTGCGCATCAGCGTCCCGCCGAGCCCGGCGCCCTGGAGCGCCGGATCGACGGCAAGCGGCCCGAGCAGCAGGGCCGGACGGCCGCAGCCGGTCTCGACATCCCACAGCCGCACGGTGCCGACGAGCTTTTCGGCCCGCACGGCCGAGAGGGCAAGGCCGCGCGCGGGCAGGCGGCCCTCGCGCAGGCGCTGCGAGGTCTTCAGGAAACGGCTCGGACCGAAGCAGGCGTCGAGCAGGTGCTCGCGGGCTGCGACGTCGGCGGCGATTTCATCGCGGATCTGGATCACGGCCGTACCCTCCCAGGTCGCTGACAAGCGGGAAGAAACAGCCCTCGCACCCGCGCGGAAGCGGGCCGTCCGGGACACGTCGACAGGCACGTCTCGTGAGACGCGCGGGCTCTTCTGGCGCGATGGGCGTGAACAAAGCCTGACCGAGGCGGCCCCGCGGAAGCGGCGGGACCGCCGATCACGGTCGGCCGATCAGATCACGATCTGCTCGAGGGGCGGGAAGCCGTTGAAGGCGACCGCCGCGTAGGTCGTGGTGTAGGCGCCCGCGCCCTCGATCCACACCTTGTCGCCGATCGAGAGGGAGACTGGCAGCGGGTAGTGGTTCTTCTCGTAGAGCACGTCGACCGAGTCGCAGGTCGGGCCGGCGACGACGCAGGGGGCCATGCGGTCCTCGTCATGGGCGGTCTTGATCGCGTAGCGGATCGACTCGTCCATGGTCTCGGCCAGCCCGCCGAACTTGCCGATGTCGAGATAGACCCAGCGCACCTCGTCCTCGGCCTCCGACTTCTTGGAGACGAGCACGACCTCGGCCTCGATCATGCCGGCATTGCCGACCATGCCGCGGCCCGGCTCGATGATCGTCTCGGGGATGCGGTTGCCGAAGTGCTTGGTGAGCGCGCGGAAGATCGCGTCGCCGTAGCTCTCCACGCCCGGGACCTGCTTGAGGTACTTGGTCGGGAAACCGCCGCCGAGGTTCACCATCGACAGGCCGATGCCGCGAAGCGCGCATTCCCGGAAGATCTCGGAGGCCGAGGCGAGCGCCCCGTCCCAGGCTTCCGTGTTCGCCTGCTGCGAGCCGACATGGAAGGAGACGCCGTAGGCATTGAGGCCGTGCCGGTGGGCGTGCTCGAGCACGTTCACCGCCATCTCCGGCTCGCAGCCGAACTTGCGCGAGAGCGGCCAGTCGGCGCCGGCGCCGTCGCAAAGGATGCGGCAGAACACCTGCACGTCACCGGTCTCCACGCCCGCCTCGCCGACGGCGCGGAAGATCTTCTCGACCTCGGCCTGGCAATCGACGGCGAAGAGGCGGATGCCGAGCTTGAGCGCGCGGACGACGTCGCGCTCCTTCTTGATGGTGTTGCCGAAGGAGACGCGCTCCGCCGTGGCGCCGGCGGCGAGCGCCATCTCGATCTCGGCGACCGAGGCGGTGTCGAAGCAGGAGCCCATCTCGGCGAGCAGGCGCAGCACTTCCGGCGCCGGGTTCGCCTTCACGGCGTAGAACACGCGGGTATCGGGGAGCGCACGGGCGAACGCCGTGTAGTTGTCGCGCACGACATCGAGGTCGAGCACCATCACCGGACCTTCGTCCCGGCCGAGGTCACGGCGCGCGCGCAGGTAATCGCGGATGCGATCGGTCATTGGTCGTCCCCACCACAGGTTCGAGGCGCCGTCTCTCGGGCGCGAGATCGAATCGAGACGGCCCGGAAGCGAGCCGTCGGCGTCTGGGGGCGATGCGTCGCTTCCGCTTCGCGCTTTGGAGACGCGAAACGGTCAGCGGGCGCAGGTAGCACCCCGGAAGCTGCCGTGGATTGGATGGGGGAACCCCAACCGCACGCCGGGCAAGGATAAACAAGCCTCTTCGGTGCCGGCCTTTGGAGGAGCCGGCGAGACCAAAAAAGCCCGTTCGTCGTTGCTTTAAGCTGCGTCCCCCGTGGAGAGCGGGGTTCGCCGGTTTCGCCTCCGGCTGCCGGTTGTTGTTAGGGTCTGGTGTCGCCACCCGGATGCCGGCCGTAGGGATCCACCCTTGCGACCATCGATCCTTTAAGACCCCTGGCGGCTGTCCGGCAGTTGACCGGATGCCCACCAACCGACACGCGGCCACAGGCACGTGCGAAATTGGGCAGGCGCGATATACGGCCGAGTGTCCCCGACCACAAGGGAAAAAGGCGTTTCCGGCACCGGATTTCGGACCGGATCGGGGGACAAGCGGAATTGTGGCGCGAAAGACGCACCCGCGCGGCGCCCCGCCCCGGCTCACCCCTTCCCAAGCCCGACCGAAGCGGCCATTGAACCGTGGCATTTCGGGATAGGGTCATGATCCGCGCCAGGGGCCAGAACGATACCGAAGGCCGTGCCGATGAGTCGGCGCCCGAGACGGCACCGCCCGATGCGCCCTCGCGCCGGGCCGTGATGGCAGGCCTGGCGGCCACCGGCTTCGCCGCGGCGATTCCGACCGCCGCCCTCGCGCAAGGCGAGGCCGGGGGCGTTCCCTTCGATCCCTCCGTCCTCGAACGGCAGGCGCAGGCGCTCGCCGCGCAGCCCTTCGACGGGCGCTTTCCGCCCCTGCCGCCGCCGCTCGCGAGCCTCGATTACGACGCCTACCGCGACATCCGCTTCCGGAAGGACCGGGCGTTCCTCGCCGAGGCCGGCGGGCCGTTCCGACTTCAACTGTTCCACCGCGGCTTTCTCTATGAGCGCCCCGTGGCGGTGAGCCTCGTGCGCGACGGGATCAGCACGCCGATCCCGTACGATCCGGCCCTGTTCGATTTCGGCCGGACGCGGATCGAGGGCGCGCTGCCGAGCGACCTGAACTTCGCCGGCATCCGCATCCACGCGCCTCTCAACCGGCCCGACCGGCTCGACGAACTCGTCGTCTTCGTCGGCGCCAGCTACTTCCGCTTCCTCGGGCAGGATCAGCTCTACGGTCTCTCCGCCCGCGCGCTCGCGATCGGCACGGATGCCGAGAAGGAGGAGTTCCCGTTCTTCCGCGCCTTCTTCATCGAGGTTCCGCCCGCGGAGGCGAAGGCACTGACGATCCACGCCCTGCTCGACAGCCCCTCGGTCGCGGGCGCCTACCGCTTCATCATCGAGCCGGGCCGAAACACGACGGTGCGGGTGAGTGCGTCGCTCTATCCGCGGCAGGACCTGTCGACCGTCGGCCTCGCGCCGCTGACCTCGATGTACTTCATCGGCGAGACCGACCGCGGCCACAGCGACGATTACCGGCCGGAACTGCATGATTCCGACGGGCTCCAGATCGCCACCGGCTCCGGCGAGTGGCTGTGGCGGCCGCTCGACAACCCGCAGAACCGGCGGATCTCGACCTTCCTCGACCGCGACCCGAAAGGGTTCGGGCTGATGCAGCGCGACCGCGACTTTGCCAGCTACCAGGATCTCGAAGCCGGCTACGAGCGCCGCCCGGGCTACTTCGTCGAGCCCGAGGGCGCCTGGGGCGAGGGCAGCGTCGTTCTGATGGAACTGCCGACCGACAACGAGACGGCCGACAACATCGTCGCCTTCTGGCGCCCGCGGCAGCCCTATCGCGTGGGCGCGCCGGTGCGGCTCGCCTACCGCATCCGCGCGCATACGGGCGAGGAACTCCATCCGAACGGCAAGGTGGTGAACACCTTCATCGCCGAGCCCGCCGCGAGCGGCGCCGCGCGGCGGACCGCCGACGCCACCGCCCTGCGCAGCCGGCGCTTCCTGATCGATTTCGGCGGCGGCGCGCTGAAGACGCTGCTCGACGACCCGTCGCCGCCCGAGATCGTCGCCAGCGCGAGTGCGGGCCGGATCGTCGCGACCTCGATCGTCGCCAACCCGCATGTCGGCGGTTTTCGCGCGGCTCTCGACGTCCGGCTCGACGGGCCGGGCGCGACCGAGCTGAGGGCCTATCTGCGCAAGGGCGACCAGGCGCTGACCGAGACGTGGTCGTTTCCCTGGAGCGCGGCGTGAGCACCCGCAGCGAGCGCGTCGCCGCCCGCCTGCCCGTGGCGATCCGGCCGGCCGGATTCGCCGACCTCGACGCGCTGGTGGCCCTCGAACACGCCGCCTTCGCCACCGACCGGGCCGAGCGGCGGGCGATCCGCCACGCGATCCGCTCGGCCAGCATGACCCTCCTCGTCGCGGTCGTGCGGGAGCCGGCGGAAGCGGGCGAGGCCGATATCCTCGTCGGCGCCGCCACCATCGAGCGGCGTCGCACCAGCCGCGTCGCCCGGCTCTCCTCGCTTGCGGTCGCACCCGCCCGCGCCGGGCTCGGGCTCGGGCGCCGGCTGCTGGAGGCGGCGGAGGCCGATGCCCGCAGCCACGGCTGCGCGCGGCTGCGCCTGGAGGTGCGGGCCGATAACGGCAGCGGCATCCGGCTCTACGAGCGGGGCGGCTATGCGCGCACCGGAACCAAGCCGGACTACTACGAGGACGGAATGGAGGCGTGGTGCTACGAGAAAGCGCTGACCGAGGGCTGATTGAGAGCCGACATGCCAGTGTCATGTCCCCTTGTGCGCCGCAGCGCAGGTGCGCCAGCGCACTGGCGAACCGGTAGGGCGGATACAAGGTTTGGCTCACCCGAGGGCGGCTCGCGCGGCTGCGACCGAGCGCCCGGAGACCTGCCTTCCCCTATCATAGAGTGTTGAATGCCTACTCTGTTCGACCCGATCACGCTCGGCGCGCTGAAGCTGCCGAACCGCATCCTCATGGCCCCGCTGACCCGTGCCCGCGGCACCCGGACCCACGTCCCGACGCCGGTGATGGCCGAGTATTACGCCCAGCGCGCCGGTGCCGGCCTCATCATCTCCGAGGCCACCGGCATCAGCCAGGAAGGGCTCGGCTGGCCCTATGCACCGGGCATCTGGTCCGACGAGCAGACCGAGGCCTGGAAGCCGGTGGTGAAGGCGGTCCACGACGCGGGCGGGCGCATCGTCTGCCAGCTCTGGCACATGGGCTACCTCGTCCATTCCGACTTTCTCGGCGGCGAGCCGCCGGTCGCCCCTTCGGTCGCCACGGCGCCGGACGAGGCGCATACCTATGACGGCAAGAAGCCCTACAGCCAGGCCCGCGCGCTGCGCGAGGACGAGATCCCGCGCCTCATCGCCGATTACGAGCGGGCCGCGCGGAACGCCGTGGCGGCGGGCTTCGACGGCGTGCAGATCCACGCGGCGAACGGCTACCTGCTCGACGAGTTCATCCGCGACGGCAGCAACAAGCGCAGCGACCGCTACGGCGGCTCGCCCGAGAACCGGGTGCGGCTGGTGACCAAGGTGGCGCAGGCGGTGGCCGGCGTCGTCGGCGCGGACCGCACCGGCATCCGCTTCTCGCCCAACGGCCCGATCCAGGGCGTGGACGATTCCAACCCGCACGAGGTCTTCGGTCTGGCCGCCGAGATGATGGAGCGCGTCGGCCTCGCCTTCATCGAGATGCGCGAGCCCGGCCCGGACGGCACCTTCGGCAAGGCGACGGTGCCGCCGGTGGCGCCGGTGATCAAGGAGCGCTTCGGCGGTCCGGTCATCCTCAACTGCGACTACGACGCCGAGCGCGCCAAGCAGGCGGTCGCCTCCGGCGAGGCCGACGCCATCGCCTTCGGCCGGCCCTACATCGCCAATCCCGATCTGGTCGAGCGCATCGCCCAGGGCCTGCCGTTCGCCAAGGACGACATGAAGACCTGGTACAGCCAGGGGCCGGAAGGCTACGTCGATTACCCGACCGCGTCGCAGAAGGCGGCGTGAGGCGCGGGAGCCGGCCTGCGGGCCGGCCCGCATCGTCGAACTGAGGAGGCGGTCTCGCGGGAGCGGGGCCGCCTTCGTTTCTGCGGAGACCCGAGCCCGTGAGTGGCACGACGCCGGAGGCCGTTCCCTATCGTCTCGTCGCCTTCGACTTCGACGGGACGCTCGCCGACACCTTCCCCTGGTTCTGCGCCCATCTCAACGACGTGGCCGCGCGCTACGGCTTCCGCCGGGTCGAGGCCGGCGAGACCGAGCGGCTGCGGGCCTTGAGCGCGCGAGCGATCCTCAAGGATCTCGGCATTCCGGCCTGGAAGGTGCCCCTGATCGCCCGTCACATGCGCGCGCTCGCGACCCGCGCGGCCGCGCAGGTGCGGCTGTTTCCCGGCGTGCCGGAGATGCTGACGGATCTCGATGCGGCGGGATTTTCGCTGGCCGTCGTCAGCTCGAACAGCGAGGCGAATGTCCGCCGGGCGCTCGGCGCATCGGCCGGGCTGATCCGCCGCTTCGATTGCGGCGCCGCGCTCTTCGGCAAGGCGCGACATCTCCGCGCGGTGGCGCGGGCGGAAGGCATCGACCCCGCTGCGATGCTGGCGGTCGGCGACGAGATCCGGGATGCCGAGGCGGCGGCGCGGGCTGGCTGCGCCTTCGCCGCGGTGGCCTGGGGCTACAACAGTCCCGAGGCTCTGGCCGATGTGAGGCCGGCCCACCTGTTCGCCGAACCGGGCGAGGTCGCCCGGGCCCTCGCGGGCCCGGCCGGACGCTCTTACTGCCCCGCGCGGGCGCCGGGGACGACCGAGGCGCCGGCACCGCTGCCGAACGGCTCGTAGCGGGTCAGGCCGCGGAAGAGCTGGCTGATGAAGGCACGGTCGGCGCCGCTGGCGGGGGTCTTGCGCTCGATGAAGTCGAACACGCGCCCGTCCTGCAGACCGTAGAGCGCCACGCGCTCCACCTTCATGCCTTGGTTGAAGTAGATCGCCGTGACCTTCTGGTCTTCGAGCTGCTCGCCGAGGAACATCACCGTGCGGCGGGTGTTCTGGGTGATGTAGTACCAGGACTTGTTGCCGACCGTGGAAACGGTGGACGGCGTGCCGAGGATCTGCAGCACCTGCTCGGCGCCCATGCCCGGCTTCACCGTGGCAAGGGCCGCCTGATCAATCTGATAGCCGTGGCGGATCTCCTCGCCGATGCAGCCTGATACGCCGATCGCGACGGAGCCGAGAACGGCCGCGCGGGCAAGCGACGAGACGAGACGGCGCGACATCGGCCCCCCTGATTTCCTGCCAATAGGGCCTGCATCCGCGGCGCGTTTGAACTCGCGCGTCTTCGGACTTGCACCCTGGTCCGCGGTTGCCGTACCGCGGGGATATGGCTTTGACAAGGCAAGCTCGGCCACAGCGCCGGCCCATCCGGTGGATCGCATGTTAGCGGGGCTGTTCCGCCGCGCCGAACGGCGCCGCCGCACCATCCGGACGCTGCACCAGAGGATCGGCGAGGCCGCGCGCCGGCCCGGCCTCTACACGGCGCTCGGCGTGCCCGACACCGTGGAGGGCCGGTTCGAGGGCTTGAGCCTGCACGTCATCCTCGTGCTGCGCCGCCTCGGCCAATTGCCGCCGCCGGCCGCGGACGTGGCGCAGGATCTGGTCGATTCCGTCTTCATGCAGCTCGACGCCTCGCTGCGCGAGCTCGGCATCGGCGATATGGGGGTGCCGAAGCGCATCAAGAAGCTCGGCGCCTCCTTCTACGCGCGGGCCGGAGCCTACGGCGCCGCGCTCGACGCCGGCGACCGGGCGGCCCTGGCCGATGCGCTCGCCCGCAATGCGCTCGACGGCGCCACGCCCGAGGCCGCGGCTCCGCTCGCCTCCTATGTGGAGGCCGCCGCCGCGGCGCTGGCGGCGCAGGATCTCGATGGCCTGCTGGAGCAGGGGCCGCGCTTCCCCGAGCCTGCGCCCGAGCCCGCGGCCGATATGTCAGGAGACCATCGATGACGCCGAAGCCCGAGGGGCCGCTCTCGCGCTCCGTCAATGTCGAGCGCCTGCCGAAAGACCGTGCCGAGATCGTCGTCGAGGCAACCCCGGCGGAGTGCGAGGCGCTGGCCCGCGACTTCAAGATCCCGGCGATCCGCGACCTCGTCGGCCGCTTCTCCTTGAGCGGCTCGCTGACGCGGCTGCGGGCGGAAGGCCGGGTCGAGGCGACCGTGACGCAGGTCTGCACCGTGACCCTGGAGCCGTTCGAGGCGAAGGTGTCCGAGCCGGTCGAGGTCGAGTTCACCAATGCCGACATCCTGGAGGGCACCGAGGCCGAGGATGTCGACCTGCCCGACCCGATCGTGAACGGGCGCGTTGATTTCGGCGTTCTGACCGCCGAGTTCCTGGCGCTGGGCATCGACCCCTATCCGCGCAAGCCCGGCGTCGCTTTCGAGCCGGTGACAATCGGCGAGGAGCCGCTGCCCTTCTCCGACCTCGCCGCGCTGCGGGCCAAGCTCGGTCAAGACAAGACGTGACCGACAAAACGTGACCGATAAGGGGTAAACAGCGGGCCAGCCGGCCCTCTGGCCGACATCCGCGCGACAAAAAGTTGAGTTTTCGTTTGCCCGGCGGGGCGCTGCCGCTATTTTGCGCCGCCGATTCCGGGGCCTCCGACGCCCCTTCACGCTCGCTGCCCGCCGGCTTTCCCCGCGGCGTCCCGAAGGAACCATGTCGAACCGCGTTTGCATCTCGCTCGACGCCATGGGCGGCGATCACGGCCCCACGACCGTCGTGCCCGGCGCGGCCATCGCCCGCGAGCGGCACCCTGAGCTTCATTTCATCCTGTTCGGCGACGAGGCGGTGGTGCGCCCCCTCGTCGAGGCCGAGCCGCGCCTCAACGGCGCCGTCGAGATCCGCCACACCACCGTCGCGGTGGCCATGGACGACAAGCCGAGCCAGGCGGTGCGCCAGGGCCGGGGCAAGTCCTCGATGTGGCGGGCGATCCAGGCGGTGCGCGACGGCGAGGCGCAGGCCGCGGTCTCGGCCGGCAATACCGGCGCGCTGATGGCGATGTCGAAAATCTGCCTGAAGACCATGGCCGGCATCGAGCGCCCGGCCATCGCCTGCCTCTGGCCGACGGTGCGCGGCGAGAGCGTGGTGCTCGATGTCGGCGCCACCATCGGCACGGATGCCGAACATCTGGTCGAGATGGCGGTGATGGGCTCGGCCATGGCCCGCATCGTCCTCGACGTCGAGCGGCCGACGGTCGGCCTGCTCAATGTCGGCACCGAGGAGATGAAGGGCAACGAGGCCGTGAAGGAGGCCGCCCGCCTCCTGCGCGAGTCGGAGCCGGCGAACTTCACCTATCACGGCTTCGTCGAGGGCACCGATCTCGGCCGCGGCACCACCGACGTGGTGGTGACCGAGGGCTTCACCGGCAACATCGCCCTCAAGACGGCGGAAGGCACCGCCAAGCAGATCGCCTCCTACCTGAAGGCGGCGATGGGGCGGACGCTGTCGGCCAAGATCGGCTACCTGTTCGCGCGTCAAGCCTTCGCGGCGCTGCGCGAGAAGATGAACCCGAGCCGCGCCAATGGCGGCGTGTTTCTCGGGCTCGAGGGCATCGTCATCAAGAGCCACGGCTCGGAGAACGCGCAGGGCTTCGCGGCCGCCGTCGATCTTGCCCACGACATGGCCCGCCACGACCTGATGCGCACGATTCGCGACATGCTGGAACAGACGCCGTCGGTCGCCGCCGGTATGGGCGCCGGGCTCGATGCCAGCTTGGCCCAGAAATGACCCCGCAAGTGAGCCCGGCAGAGAAGTTGAGAAAGGGACGGATCTGATGGCGCATCGGCGCTCCGTCGTGGTCGGCTGCGGGGCGTACCTGCCCGAGACCGTCGTCACGAACACAGACCTCGCCGAGCGCGGGATCGACACCTCCGACGAGTGGATCATCCAGCGCACCGGCATCCGCCAGCGCCACATCGCGCGGCCCGACGAGACGACGTCGGTGCTCGGCACCCGCGCGGCGCGCGCGGCGCTCGACGAGGCCGGGCTCTCGCCCGCCGACATCGACCTCGTGATCTGCGCGACCTCGACGCCCGACCACACCTTCCCCTCGACGGCGACCCAGATCCAGGCGGCGCTCGGGATCGAGGGCGGCTTTGCCTTCGACCTCCAGGCGGTCTGCGCCGGCTTCGTCTACGCGGTGGCCACCGCCGACCGCTTCCTGACCACGGGCAGCGCCAAGCGCGCCCTGGTGATCGGCGCCGAGACCTTTTCGCGACTGCTCGACTGGGAGGACCGCACCACCTGCGTCCTGTTCGGCGACGGCGCGGGGGCCATTGTGCTGGAGGCCCGCGACGGCGAGGGCACGAAGGATGACCGCGGCGTCCTGTCGAGCTGCCTGCGCTCCGACGGGCGTCACCGGGCGAAGCTCTACGTCGATGGCGGCCCCGGCTCGACCGGCACCACCGGCAAGCTGCGGATGGAGGGCCGCGAGGTGTTCCGTTTCGCCGTCGGCTCGGTGACCGACGTGATCGCGGAGGCCTTCCACGCCTCCGGCACCACCGCCGAGGATCTGGCGTGGTTCGTGCCGCATCAGGCCAACCGGCGGATCATCGAGGCCTCGGCCGACAAGCTCGGCATCGCCCGCGAGAAGGTGGTGCTGACCGTCGATCGCCACGGCAACACCTCGGCGGCCTCGATCCCGCTCGCGCTCGATGCCGCCCGCCGCGACGGGCGCATCCGCGAGGGCGACCTCGTGATGATCGAGGCGATCGGCGGCGGCTTCACCTGGGGCGCCGCCCTCATCCGCTGGTAGGCGACGCGCGCCGGATCGGGACTGGGTTTTATGTCAACCGCAAGGTTCTGTTGACCGTCGTCCCTCTGCCGATTAGCGTGTTCGATCATAGAGATACACGGCGAGATCCTGTTTCCGGGGGCCTCGCGCGGCATTTGAGCGGAGAGAGCGTCCGAGCGTCCCGAAAAGGACGGCCCGGAGGCAAAAAACTCGGCCGGAAGGGGGAGCGCATGGCGGGCAAGACGGTCACACGCGCCGATTTGAGCGAGGCCGTTTACCAGCAGGTCGGCCTGTCGCGGGCCGAATCGGCCGCCCTGGTCGAGACGGTGCTCGGCGAGATCTGCAACTGCCTGTCCTCGGGCGAGACGGTGAAGCTGTCCTCGTTCGGCTCCTTCGTCGTCCGCTCCAAGGGCAAGCGCATCGGCCGCAACCCGAAGACCGGCGTCGAGGTCGAGATCGAGCCGCGGCAGGTCATGGTGTTCAAGCCGTCGAACGTGCTCAAGGCGCGCATCAACGGCGGCCACGTCAACGGGCTCGACACGGACGAGGACGAGTGATCCGGCCGGGCCATCCCGGCCCGCTCCCGCGCATATCGGTTTGAGGCGCTGCCATAGGACTGCCGATCATGGGACTGCCGATGGAATCCCCCGCTCTCGAATCATCCGCCGACGAGGAGCGCGGCGAGAAGAGCCCCGGCGCCTTCCGCACCATCACCGAGGTCTCCGAGGATCTCGGCGTGCCCCAGCACGTCCTGCGCTTCTGGGAGAGCCGGTTCAGCCAGATCAAGCCGACGAAGCGGGCCGGCGGCCGGCGCTACTACCGCCCGGAGGATGTCGACCTCGTCAAGGGCGTGAGCTGCCTGTTGCGCGGAAAGGGCTACACGATCCGCGGGGCCCAGCGCGTCCTCAAGGAGAGCGGCGTGCGCTTCGTCCAGGCGCTCGGCCGGGGTGAAGCCGAGGTTGGTGCACCGACCGGCGCCGACCGGGACGAGGAGAGCGTCGAGGCCGCCGCCGCCGATCGCCGCTCCCTGGAAGGGGCGCTCGCCGAACTGCGCGCCTGCCGGGCCCTGCTTGCAAACCTCGACGAGACGGATCACGAGGCCGCCTGAGGCCGATCGCAACTCTCTTGCGCGCAACGCATTGACCGGCCTCGCGGATTTCAGCCCGCCGCGCGTGTAGGAGCTGAACTTTACCGACCGATCGGCGTTGAGGCGCCATGGCTTCCCCACGCTCCCGGATGTCTCCGACCCAGGAACTCATCGCCCGCGTCATGCGGATCGTGCGCGCTTGCCCGGAAGCCGCCAACGAGGTTCTGGAGTTGATGTTCCTCGTCAGCCAGATCGAGGCCTCGACCACGGTAGACCGGGAATACCGCGACGCGCGCCGGGTCATCAGTCGGCTCCGGGCACCGCTCTGGGATATGGGGCCCGCCGATCGCGAGACCCTGCTCAAGGCCGCCGACACCATCCGCCGGGTCTGCGACCTTGCCGACGGGGATATTCCCTCCGCGCCGTTCGCCGATCTCGGCGAGCGTGAGCGTGTCGAGGAGGCGCTGACCCAGGCGCTGGCGGGCCAGCTCGACGAGGCGCAGATCGCCCGCGTGGCCGGCACGGTGGCCGCTGCGCTGCAGCACTGACGCAGCGTCGACGCGGCCCCACTGGGCTCGGGTTCGGCAAGTTTCGAAAAGGCAAGCCTCGACGCGGACCCGCGACGTCCCCACATCCCCGCTTGCGCCCTGCGGCGCGGAGGCCGGATCGTCCGGCCGCGCCGGCGGGTCGCGAGACGACGCTCAAGGAAACGCCGATGGACCTGCCGACCTCTGCCGCGAAGCCGACCGCGACGCTGCCCGCCGCCCTCGCCACCGCCGTCGCGGTTTCCTGGCTCTGCCTCGCCGGACCGGCCCTCGCGCAGACCACCGTCACCCGCAGCGAAACGGTGCCGGCCGGCAAACAGGCCCGCCTCGTCATCGTGCCGAACCTGAAGAAGGATTGCTCGCTCGGCCCGATGCCCGAAATCAAGGTGGTGACGCCGCCGACATCCGGCTCGCTCATCACCAAGGCCGGAAAGCTGAAGACCCCGGCCAAGTACCGTTGCCCGAACAAGGACGCCGAGGTCCAGGCGATCTTCTATCAGCCCAACAGCGGCTATACCGGCTCCGACGGCGTCGTGGTCGAGATCAAGAATGCCGACGGCGAGGTTGAGAAGCGCGACATCCGCATCACCGTCGACAAGGGCGACAAGGCCAAGGACGAGAAGAAGAGCGGCACCGATCTCTGATCCGGGAGATCGTGGCGGCGCGGGCATATTGCGCCGCAGCAATCTCGGGCGGTTCCCGACGCTTCCGGCCCCTGGCCGGAGGCGGAAGCTCCTTATCCGAAGCCGGTTAAGCTCGCGCTAAAGCCCGGCCAGCTTTGAGTGTGTCCCGTTTCACACGCAGGATGGCCCTCCTGTGGGCGGTGCGACAAAACCCGCAATGTCAGTTGCGTTCCGCCCGAGACAGGATGAAGCTGTCATCAGCCTGAAGGGGGTGTTCGAATGCCGCTGCACTCGACGAACGACCTGTTCCAGAGCTTCGCTCGCGGCTATGAAGCGCGCCGCGACACGGAGATGACCCTCTCCGAGTATCTTGAGGCGTGCCGCGACAATCCGCTGATGTACGCCTCCGCCGCCGAGCGCATCCTCGATGCGATCGGCCAGCCGGAGATGGTGGACACCGCCCGCGATTCCCGCCTCGGCCGCGTGTTCATGAACCGGACGATCCGGGTCTACCCGGCCTTCGCCGAGTTCTACGGCATGGAGGAGACGATCGAGCGGATCGTCTCGTTCTTCCGCCACGCCGCGCAGGGGTTGGAGGAGCGCAAGCAGATCCTCTACCTGCTCGGCCCCGTCGGCGGCGGCAAGTCGTCGCTCGCCGAGCGCCTCAAGGCGCTGATGGAGGTCCATCCCGTCTACGTGCTCAAGGCCGGCGACGAGGTCTCCCCGGTCTTCGAGAGCCCGCTCGGCCTGTTCGATCCCGAGGCGATGGGCCGGGAGATCGAGGAGCGCTTCGGTATCCCGCGCCGCCGCCTCACCGGCCTGATGAGCCCCTGGGCGCTGAAGCGCCTCGACGAGTTCGACGGCGACATCTCCCGCTTCAAGGTGATCAAGGTGCGGCCCTCGCGCCTGCGCCAGATCGCCATCGCCAAGACCGAGCCCGGCGACGAGAACAACCAGGACATCTCCTCGCTCGTCGGCAAGGTCGATATCCGTCGCCTCGAGACGCTGTCCCAGGCCGATCCCGACGCCTACTCCTACTCGGGCGGCCTCAACCGGGCGAACCAGGGCGTTCTCGAATTCGTCGAGATGTTCAAGGCGCCGATCAAGATGCTGCACCCCCTGCTCACGGCGACGCAGGAGGGCAATTATGTCGGCACCGAGAATATCGGCGCGATCCCCTTCACCGGCGTGATTCTGGCCCACTCGAACGAGGCCGAGTGGCAGTCGTTCAAGACCAACAAGAACAACGAAGCCTTCATCGACCGGATCTACGTCATCAAGGTGCCCTACTGCCTCCGGGTGACGGAGGAGCAGCGCATCTACGACAAGCTGATCTCGGGCTCCGAACTGTCGCAGGCCGCCTGCGCCCCCGGCACGCTGGAGATGCTGGCCCGCTTCTCGGTGCTCTCGCGGCTTCGCGAGCACGCCAACTCGAACCTGTTCTCGAAGATGCGGGTCTATGACGGCGAGAGCCTCCGCGAGGTCGATCCCCGCGCCCGCTCGATGCAGGAATATAAGGACACGGCGGGCGTCGACGAGGGCATGGACGGGATCTCGACCCGCTTCGCCTTCAAGGTGCTGGCCGCAACCTTCAACCACGACACCACCGAGGTCTCGGCCGATCCGGTCCACCTGATGTACGTTCTGGAGCAGGCGATCCGTCGCGAGCAGCTGCCGCCTGAGACGGAGAAGCGCTACATCGAGTTCATCAAGACCGAGCTCGCCCCCCGCTACGCCGAGTTCATCGGCCACGAGATCCAGAAGGCCTATCTCGAATCCTACCACGATTACGGGCAGAACCTGTTCGATCGCTACATCGATTACGCCGATGCCTGGATCGAGGATCAGGACTTCAAGGACGCCGAGACCGGCCAGCTCCTCAACCGCGAGTTGCTGAACCAGGAGCTCACCAAGATCGAGAAGCCGGCCGGCATCGCCAATCCGAAGGATTTCCGCAACGAGGTCGTCAAGTTCGCCCTGCGCTCGCGGGCGCAGCACGGCGGGCGCAACCCCTCCTGGACATCCTACGAGAAGTTGCGCGAGGTGATCGAACGGCGGATGTTCTCCCAGGTCGAGGAACTGCTGCCCGTGATCTCGTTTGGCTCAAAGAAGGACAGCGAGACCGAGAAGAAGCACGGCGAGTTCGTCGACCGGATGACCGACCGGGGCTACACCGAGCGGCAGGTCCGGCGGCTCGTGGAATGGTACATGCGTGTGAAGCAGGCGGGGTGAGGCGGGCTTTCGGCCCTCCGGCATCCGCCGCAACTCCCGCACCTTTGTCCCTCGACCAGGGACGTGAGACTAGGCGTTGAGCGACCCCGGATGCACATCGTCGACCGACGGCTCAATCCAGGTGGGAAGAGCCTCCCGAACCGCCAGCGCTTCCTGCGCCGGGTCAAGGACGTCGCGCAGCGCGCGGTTCGGGAATCCGCCCGCGAGAAGGACATCAAGAACCTCGGCAAGGACGGGCGCATCTCCGTGCCCGGTGACGGGGTGCGCGAGCCGCGCTTCTCCCGCCAGCCGGGCACGGGCCATCAGGACTATATCCTGCCCGGCAACAAGACCTACGTGGAGGGCGACCGCATCGAGCGCCCGCCGGGCGGCGGGGGCGGTGGCGGCTCCGGGGAAGGCGGCGAGGGCGGCGAGAACAGCGAGGACGCCTTCCACTTCGTCCTGACCCGCGAGGAGTTCCTCGACCTCTTCCTCGAAGACCTCGAACTGCCCGATCTCGCCAAGCGCCGCCTCGCGGTGGTGGAGACGGAAGGGCTGCGCCGGGCCGGCTACACCGTCTCGGGCTCGCCGGCCAACCTCGCCCTGTCGCGCACCCTGCGCAATTCCATGTCCCGGCGCATCGCCCTCAAACGGCCGAAGCTGGAGGAGGTGGCGGCGCTGGAGGCGGAGATCGCCGCGGCCGAGGCCGCGAACGATCCGCGCCTGCCCGACCTGCAGCTCAAGCTGCTGGGCCTGCGCGAGCGCTCCAAGCGCATCCCCTACGTCGATCCGATCGACCTGCGCTTCCGCCGCTTCGAGCCCTATCCGAAGCCGATCGCCCAGGCCGTGATGTTCTGCCTGATGGACGTGTCGGGCTCGATGACCGAGCACATGAAGGATCTGGCCAAGCGCTTCTACATCCTGCTGCACATCTTCCTGACGCGCCGCTACAAGCACGTCGAGATCGTCTTCATCCGCCACACCGACAAGGCGACGGAGGTGGACGAGGAGACCTTCTTCGGCTCCCGCGAGACCGGCGGCACGCTGGTGTCGTCGGCGCTGGTCGAGATGAAGCGCATCGTCACCGAGCGCTACTCGCCCGACGACTGGAACATCTACGCGGCGCAGGCGTCGGACGGCGACAACGTCTCCTCCGACGGACCGACCTCGACGGAATTGCTGCGCGCGCACATCCTGCCCGCCTGCCAGCACTTCGCCTATCTGGAGGTCGGCGACGAGAACGGTCCGCGCGCCGGCTTCGTCGAGCACCGCACCACCCTGTGGCGGACCTACGAGGCCCTGGCCAAGGCCGGCGAGCCGCTCGCCATGCGCAAGGTGAACCACCGCCGCGACATCTACCCCGTGTTCCGCGAGCTGTTCGGCCGCAAGGACGCGCGGGCGGAGGCGTAGCGACAGACCTCTCCGCGAGGGGAGGGCAGACAGCGTCGAAGAGAAGGGCCGACATGGTCGCGAGCCTGAGCCGCACGAAGTCCACCGCTCCGAAGCCGGGCGAGTTGCTGTTTTCCGGCAACGACTGGGATTTCGAGACGATTCGGCGCATCCACGACGCCTGCGAGGCGGTGGCCGGGCCGGAGCTTGGCCTGTCGTGGTACCCGAACCAGATCGAGATCATCACCGCCGAGCAGATGCTCGACGCCTATGCCTCGATCGGCATGCCGCTGTTCTACAAGCACTGGTCCTTCGGCAAGCACTTCGCCCAGCAGGAGGCGAGCTATCGCCGCGGCCTGATGGGGCTCGCCTACGAGATCGTCATCAACTCCGATCCGTGCATCTCCTACGTCATGGAGGAGAACACGGCGACGATGCAGACGCTGGTGATCGCCCACGCCGCCTTCGGCCATAACCACTTCTTCAAGAACAACTATCTGTTCCGCCAGTGGACCGATGCCGAGGGCATCCTCGACTATCTCGACTTCGCCAAGAGCTACATCGCCCGCTGCGAGGAGCGCTACGGACATCAGGCGGTGGAGCACGTCCTCGACGCCGCCCATGCCCTGATGAGCCAGGGCGTCCACCGCTATCCCCGCAAGAAGCGGCCGGATCTGGCGAGCGAGCAGCGGCGCGAACGCGAGCGCGAGGAGCACGGCGAGCAGATCTACAACGATCTCTGGCGCACCCTGCCGGCCAAGGCCGGTGGGCAGAAGGGCGATCCGGCACTGGAGCGGCGCCGGGCGCTGCTCGAACTGCCGCAGGAGAACATCCTCTACTTCCTGGAGAAGGTGGCCCCGCGGCTGCGGCCCTGGCAGCGCGAGATCCTGCGGATCGTCCGGCTGGTGGCGCAGTACTTCTACCCGCAGCGTCAGACCAAGGTGATGAACGAGGGCTGCGCCACCTACTGCCACTACCGGATCATGAACGCGCTCTCGCAGAAGGGGCAACTCAGCGAGGCGGCCTATCTCGAGTTCCTGACCTCGCACACCAACGTCATCCGCCAGCCGAACTTCGACGACCGTTCCTTCGGGGGGCACAACCCCTACGCGCTCGGCTTTGCCATGATGCAGGACATCGCCCGCATCGTCGAGCAGCCGAGCCAAGAGGATCGGGAGTGGTTCCCCGACATCGCCGGCACCGGCGACGCCATGAGCGTGCTGCGCGATTGCTGGGAAAACTACCGCGACGAGAGTTTCATCGCCCAGTTCCTATCGCCGAAGCTGATGCGCGACATGCGCCTGTTCCACGTCGTCGACGATCCCGACGAGCCGGAGATGCGGGTCGAGGCGATCCACGACGAGCGCGGCTATCGCAAGATGCGCCGCTCCTTCGCGCGCCAGTACGACGTGGCGTGGCTCGATCCCGATATCGAGGTGGTGGACGTCGATCTGGAGGGCGACCGCCGGCTGATCCTCCACCACAAGGCGCTCAACCGCATCACCCTGCAGCGGGAGGATGCCCGGCGCGTGCTCCAGCACCTTGCCGACCTGTGGGGCTACGACGCGGTGCTCAAGGAGGTCGATCCGGCGACCGGCGCGGTACTGGTCGAGCACACCGCCAGCGCGCGGCCGATCTTTTTCTGATCCTTTTTGCTGTTCTGGGCCGAAGGCGACGTGCCCGCTCCCGTCTTTGCGAGGCGAAGCCGAAGCAATCCAGTGCGCTGCCTCGTCCGGAAAGATCGCGCCGCTGGATCGCTTCGCTGACGCTCGCGATGACGAAGATAGATTTGAAATTGAGAACGGTTAGCTGAAACCGGTCAGAGCGAGAGGATCGCAGCCCCCGCGTCGCGCTCCCGTTCGGTGAAGCGCACGCGACTTCCCTCCAGCACGGCACCGCCGCCCGCGATCACGGCGAGCGCCGCCGGGTAGAGCCGGTGCTCCTGCACAATCACTCGGGCGGCCAGGGTGTCGGCGTCGTCGCCCGGCAGCACCGGTACCGCGGCCTGGGCCACGATCGGCCCGGCATCGAGTTCCGGCACGACGTAATGCACGGTGCAGCCGTGCAGGCGCACCCCGGCTTCCAGTGCCCGCTCGTGGGTGTGCGTGCCCTTGAACAGCGGCAGCAGCGAGGGGTGGATGTTGATCATCCGGCCCGCCCACGCCTCGACGAAGGCGTCGGTGAGGATGCGCATGAAGCCGGCGAGCACGATCAGCTCGATGCCCGCACCCTCCAGTTCCGCCTGAAGCGCGGCGTCGAAGCGGGTTCGGTCGGGAAACGCCTTGTGGTCGATGGCGCGGGCCGGGATGCCGGCCGCCTGCGCGCGGTCGAGGCCGGCGGCGTCCGGGCGGTTCGAGAGCACGAGCACGATCTCGGCCGGATAGTCCGGCGCGCGCGCCGCCTCGATCAGCGAGACCATGTTCGAGCCGCGACCCGAAATCAGGATCGCGACGCGTTTTTTTCGAGCCGGGGCGCTCACAGGGCGAGCTGCCCCGTGAACGTCACCGGCTCCGCCCCCCGCTCGGTGATCTGCCCGAGCCGGACCGGCGCCTCGCCGGCCTCGGTCAGCGCGTCCGCCACGGCATCGGCCGCATCGGCGGCGGCGACCACCACCATGCCGATGCCGCAATTGAAGGTGCGCAGCATCTCGGATTCCGCGACCCCGCCCTCGCGCGCCAGCCAGCCGAAGACCGGCGGCACGGCGAACGCGGAAAGGTCGATGTCGATGCCGACACCGTCGGGAAGAACGCGCGGGAGGTTGTCGGGGAAGCCGCCGCCGGTGATGTGGGCGAGCGCCTTGACGCCGCCGGCCCGCTTCAGGGCGGCGAGCAGCGGCTTCACGTAGATCCGGGTCGGCTCCAGCAGTGCCTCGCCGAGGCTGCGGCCCGGCGCGAAGGGCGCGTCGGCGTCCCACGGCAGGCCGGTCTTGGCCACGATGCGTCGCACCAGCGAGAAGCCGTTCGAGTGGACCCCCGAGGAGGGCAGGCCGAGCACGATGTCGCCGGGCAGGATGCCGGGGCGCGGCAGCAGCGTGCCGCGCTCGGCCGCGCCGACCGAGAAGCCGGCGAGATCGTAGTCGGAGCCGTCGTAGAGGCCCGGCATCTCGGCGGTCTCGCCGCCGATCAGCGCGCAGCCCGCCTGTCGGCAGCCCTCGGCGATGCCGCGGACGATGTCGGCACCGACGCCCGGCACGAGCTTGCCGGTCGCGTAGTAGTCGAGGAAGAACAGGGGCTCGGCGCCCTGCACGATGATGTCGTTGACGCACATCGCCACGAGGTCGATGCCGATCGTGTCGTGACGTCCGGTCTCGATCGCGATCTTCACCTTGGTGCCGACGCCGTCATTGGCGGCGACCAGGATCGCGTCCTTGAAGCCCGCGGCCTTGAGGTCGAACAACCCGCCGAAGCCGCCGATCTCGGCATCCGCCCCCGGCCGGCGCGTGGACCGCACCAGCGGCTTGATCGTCTCGACGAGCGCGTTGCCCGCGTCGATGTCGACGCCGGCCTGCGCGTAGGTGAGCCCGTTCCCGTCCTGCGCCGTCATCGCCGCCCCGTCGTCCGGTATTCGCTGATCATGCGCAAACCCGCTGCCACATCGCGGCGCGATTGACCACTGTCACCGGCGTGGGGCCGCGCGTTCGGGCACAGCATCGTTCTATCGCGGAGGGCGAAAAGCATTCGGAGGGTCGGAGCCGCGGCCTCGATCCGGTCGGCCTCCTCGGCTTCGATGGCGTCGCGTCTCCGCCTCGGTTCGTCGGTGCGCTCGAATGCCTTCGTGCCGCTCACGGCACGGCTCGCCTTGACCGGAGATGCCACGCTTCCCACTCTCCGCGCCGGACGGATTCACAAAGGACGGACGCGCGATGCGTGGGCGGGCAATCATCGGGCTCTCGATCCTCGCGGTCGTCGTCTTCCTGCTCTACGAGTTGCGGGAGGTGATGCTGCCCTTCGTGGCGGGGCTGGCGCTCGCCTACCTGCTCGATCCGCTCGCCGACCGGCTGGAGCGGCTCGGCCTCGGGCGGCTCGCCGCCACGCTCATCATCCTGGCGGGCTTCGTGGTCGGCTTCGTGGTGCTGCTCATCATCGTGGTGCCGCTGGTGGCCGGGCAGATCGCTTCCCTCGTCAACGCGCTGCCGACCATGGTCTCGCGCCTGCAGGCGATCCTCGTCGAGCGGGCGGGGCCGCTTCTGCAGCGGATCGGCGGCTCGGAGGTCGTCAACGAGTTGCAATCCTCCGTCGGCACGCTGGTCGGGCAGGGCGGCACGTGGTTCCTGGCCTTCCTCAAGTCGCTCTGGACGGGGAGCCAGGCGCTGGTCTCGATCGCCTCGCTCCTCGTGGTCACGCCGGTCGTCGCCTTCTACCTGCTGCACGACTGGGACCGTATGATCGCGGCCCTCGACGGCTGGGTGCCCCCGCGCCACCGCCCGACGGCGCGGCGGCTCGCGGGTGAGATCGACGGGGCGGTGACCGGCTTCGTTCGCGGACAGAGCCTCGTCTGCCTGATCCTCGGCTCGTTCTACGCGGTCGGCCTGTTCCTCGTCGGTCTGAACTTCGGCGTCCTGATCGGGATGATTTCGGGCTTTCTCACCTTCATCCCCTACGTCGGCACGCTCACCGGCTTCATGCTCTCGGTTGGCGTCGCCCTGGTGCAGTGGTGGCCGTCCGGCGACTGGCTGCATATCGGGCTCACCGTCGGCGTCTTTCTCGTCGGGCAGTTCCTGGAGGGCAACGTGATCTCGCCCAAGCTCGTGGGCGACTCGGTCGGCCTCCATCCGGTCTGGCTGATGTTCGCGCTGCTGGCCTTCGGCTCGCTGTTCGGCTTCCTCGGGCTGCTGCTCGCCGTGCCGGTCGCCGCCTCCATCGGCGTCGTCGTGCGCTTCGGCATCGAGCGCTATCTCGAGAGCCGGCTCTATCGGGGCGAGGAGCCCGTGCTGATCATGGACCGGGACAAGTGAGGCCGCCTCCGCTCCGAGCCGAGCCGAACCGTTCCCAAGGCGAGAGCGAACGATGCGTCCCGAATTGGCAGACCCCTTTCCCGATGCGCTGCGCCTGAGGCGCGCGATCCGTGCCGCGAGGGAGCTCTACACCCGGCACGAGGCGGGGCAGCCGACCCGCGAGGCGCTGGAGGCCTTTTCCCGGCTCGTGGGCGTGACGGTCGGCGCCGCCGATCTCGACGGGGCCTTCGGATCGGTCGATCCGGACACCTTCGCCAAGCGGCACCTGCTCTCGCCCGACCGCGTCCACGGCGATCTCGACCGGGACGAGATGGTGGAACTGGTCGAGCGGATCATGGCCGCGGAGGGCGGGGAGTTCGAGCTGGAATACTGGCTCGCTTGCGTCGCCCGCAGCAGCGGCAATCCCGACATCTCCGCGCTCATCTTCTCTCGGGCAGGCGAATCGGCCGGCGCGGACGAGATCGTCGCCCGGGCGATCCGGGATTCGGGGGCAGCCGTCATCGCTCTCCCGCCCCCGCGCGGCTGAGGCGCCGCTTCCCGTCGATCCGCAAGGACGCGGCCGTGCCTCCCCGTGTATGCTGAGCCCCATGCGCGACACCGCTCCCCCCAAGCAGCTCGCCTTCGACCTGCCGCTCGATCCCCGCTACGGCGCCGAGGATTTCCTGGTCAGCCCCTCCAACGAGGAGGCCTATGCCCTGATCGAGGCTTGGCCCGACTGGCCGGACACCGTGTTCCTGCTGCGCGGCCCGCCCGGCAGCGGCAAGAGCCATCTCGCCTCGATCTGGGCGACGCGGGCGCAAGCCTGGACGGTCCCGGCCGCGGACGTCTCGATGGAGCAGGTCTCCCACCTGATCTCCAACGGTGCCCTCGTGGTCGAGGACGTCGACCGTGAGGCGGCCCGCGACGAGGCGGCCCTGTTCCACCTGCTCAATCTCGCGCGCGAACGGCGCTTTCCTGTGCTGCTCACGGCCTGCGGGCCGGTGGACGGCTTCGGCCTGCGGGTCGCCGACCTGCGCTCGCGGCTGCGGCTCGCCCCCGGTGCCGAGATCGGCCCGCCCGACGATGCGCTGCTGAAGGCGGTCATCGTCAAGCTGTTCGCCGACCGGCAGCTCGGGATCGACACCTCGGTGGTCGACGCTCTGGCCCTGCGGATCGACCGCTCGCTCGCCCGCGTCCGCGAGGTCGTGGCCGAACTCGATCGCGACGCGCTCGGCCGCCGCCGCCGCATCACCCGGCCGCTGGCGCTCGCCGTCCTCGAACGGATGGAGGCGGATGACGGACGGGCGGGGACCGGTGAGGACGACCGGGACGAGGAGGGCCCGGATGGGGAAGACCGAGGCGCGGACCCGTTGGACGGAGGCGCCGTGTGAGGCCCGGGCGATTGTCACGAAACCGTCAAACAGGTTCGATGACCCTATGTTAGGGAGCCGCGCCGGAACGACGCGTTCCCGGGCCGAGGCGGGTGTCGCTTCGTCGGGCGGGCGCGCCACACTGCATGGATCGGAGCCGTTCCCGACCGCATTGTGATCGGGAAGGCCTGCGAGGCGGAAGGGAGTCAGGGCGTTGTCGGAAGTGGAGTCGGATGCCGTCGCCCGGGACGCGGAGACCGTCGAGGCCGAGGAGACGAGTCTCGCCACCGAGCGGGGCGTGCGCAGCGAGTCGGCCCGCGCCCGCACCGCCCGCGCCGCCCGCATCCTCGCCGCGGAGAAGGCCGCCGAGAAGCCGGCCGAGCCCGATGTCCGGACCGAGGGCGCCGCGGCCGAGGCCGCTCGCGAGCCGGTGCTGGAGGCCGGGCGCTCCCTGCGTCACTCCCCCGAGCGCTTCGTGAACCGCGAGCTGTCCTGGCTCCAGTTCAACCGCCGGGTTCTGGAGGAATCCGCCAACCCGAACCACCCGCTGCTTGAGCAGCTCCGCTTCCTCTCGATCTCGGCGAACAATCTCGACGAGTTCTTCATGGTCCGCGTCGCCGGCCTGCACGATCAGGTCCGCGCCGGCCTCGTCGTTCCCTCGCAGGACGGCTTGACTCCCTCCGAGCAGCTCGCGCGCATCGGCAACGAGGTCTCGCGGCTGGCCCTTGACCAGCAGGAGCGCTGGCGGGCGCTGCGGGAGGAGCTGAACGCCAGTGGCATCCATCTGGCCGATCCGTCCGAGCTGTCGGACGAGCACCTCGCCTGGCTCGACGACTACTTCCTGTCCTACATCTTCCCGGTGCTGACGCCGCTCGCCATCGACCCGGCGCACCCTTTCCCGTTCATCCCCAATCTCGGCTTCACCGTCGCGCTGATGATGGTTCGGCCGCGCGACGGGCGCACCCTGCGTGCCCTGATCCGCCTGCCGTCCCTGCTCGACCGCTTCGTCCGCCTGCCCGACGTGGCCGGCGACGGCACCGCCCGTTTCATCGCCATCGAGCAGGTGATCGCGAAATACGCGAGCCGGCTCTTCCCCGGCTACTCGCTGAAGGGGCAGGGCGCCTTCCGCGTGGTGCGCGATTCCGATCTGGAGATCGAGGAGGAGGCGGAGGACCTCGTCCTGCACTTCGAATCGGCGATCAAGCGCCGCCGCCGCGGCGTCGTCATCCGCCTCGAGATCGAGGCGGGCATGACGGAGGAGCTGCGCGCCTTCGTCGCCGACGAGCTGGAGATTGCCCCCGATTCGGTCTTCGTGGTCGAAGGGATGCTCGCGCTCAACGAGCTGTCGCAGATCGTCGGGATCGACCGGCCGGACCTCAAGTTCAAGCCCTACAATCCGCGCTTCCCCGAGCGGATCCGCGAGTCGGGCGGCGACGTCTTCGCTGCGATCCGACAGAAGGACTTCATCGTCCACCACCCCTACGAGTCGTTCGATTCGGTGGTGCAGTTCTTAGGCCAGGCTGCCCGCGACCCGAACGTGGTGGCAATCAAGCAGACGCTCTACCGCACCTCCTCGAACTCGCCGATCGTCGCCGCCCTGGCGGAAGCCGCCGAGGCCGGCAAGTCGGTCACCGCGCTGGTCGAGTTGAAGGCCCGCTTCGACGAGGAGGCCAATATCCGTTGGGCGCGCAACCTCGAGAAGGCGGGCGCGCAGGTGGTGTTCGGCTTCGTCGAGCTGAAGACCCACGCCAAGCTGTCGATGGTGGTCCGCCGGGAGGGCGACCGCCTCGTGACCTACTGCCATCTCGGCACCGGCAACTATCACCCGATCACCGCGCGGATCTACACCGACCTCTCCTTCTTCACCGCCGACCCGGCCATCGCCCGGGACGTCTCGCGCATCTTCAACTTCGTGACCGGCTACGCCGAGCCGGCGGAGCTGGAGCGCATGGCGGTCTCGCCTCTGACCCTGAAGCCGCGCCTGCTCCAGCACATCGAGGAGGAGATCGCTCACGCCAAGGCCGGACGCCCGGCGGCGATCTGGATCAAGTGCAACTCGCTGGTCGACCCGCAGATCATCGACGCGCTCTACGACGCGAGCCAGGAGGGCGTGCAGATCGACTGCATCGTGCGCGGCATCTGCTGCCTGCGGCCGGGCATTCCGGGCCTGTCCGATACGATCCGGGTCAAGTCGATCGTCGGGCGCTTCCTCGAGCACGAGCGCGTCTACGCCTTCGGCAACGGCGCCGGGCTGCCGCATCCCAAGGCCACCGTCTACATCTCCTCGGCCGACCTGATGCAGCGCAACCTCGACCGGCGCGTCGAGGCGCTCCTGCCGATCACGAACCCGACTGTGCATCAGCAGGTGCTCGACCAGATCATGCTGGCCAATCTCCTCGACAACCGGCAGAGCTGGCGTGTACTGGCATCGGGTGCCAGCGAGCGGATCACCCCCGCGGAAGGGGAGGAGCCGTTCAATGCGCACAAGTATTTCATGACGAATCCGAGCCTGTCCGGGCGCGGCAAGTCGTCGAAGAAGTCGAGCCCGCGGGCGCTCAGCCGCCGCGCCCAGCGGTCCTGATCGCGGGGCCGGTGTTTCGGCCCCGCTTCATCGTGAGCGCCCCGTCCGCGGGGCGCCTCCCTGACACGGGGGCTGCATGGGTCCGACACGTCCTCACCTGACGCTCGCCCACTCCGCCGAACGCCCGGCTCCGATGATCACTGGCATGACGTTCGAACCCGTCGCGATCATCGATATCGGCTCGAATTCCGTGCGGCTCGTCGCCTATGACGGGCTTCAGCGCGCCCCGACGCCGCTCTACAACGAGAAGGTTCTGTGCGGTCTCGGCCGCAGCGTCTTCTCCACCGGCCGCCTCAACGAGGATTCGGTGCAGCGGGCGCTGACCGCGCTCCGCCGCTTCCGCGTCCTGTGCGACACGATGCGGATCTCGCGCATCTTCGTCCTGGCCACCGCCGCCGCGCGGGATGCCGCCAACGGCCCGGCCTTCCTGGAGGCGGCGGGCGCGGCGCTGGGCCAGGAGATCCAGCTCCTCTCCGGCCGGCGCGAGGCGGAGCTGTCGGCGCTCGGCGTCGTCTCCGGCTTCTACGCCCCGGACGGCGTGGTGGGCGACCTCGGCGGCGGCTCGCTCGAACTCGTCGACGTCAAGGGCACCACGGTCGGGCAGGGCGTGACCATGCCCCTCGGCGGGCTGGCGCTCCAGGATCTCTCCGAAGGCTCCCTCAAGAAGGCGCGCAAGGTCGCCCGGGAGCATCTGAAGAAGGCCGAGCCGCAGCTCGACACCCTGCGCGGGCGCAGCTTCTACGCCGTCGGCGGCACGTGGCGGGCGCTCGCCCGCCTGCATCAGGCCGCCCGGCAATACCCGCTCCACGTCATGCACGGCTACACGGTCGAGCCCTCCGACGAACTGAGCTTCCTCGAAATGGTCGAGCAGACCGATGCCGCGACCCTGCAGGAGGTCGAGAGCATCTCCGAGGCGCGCCGGCCGCTTCTGGCCTTCGGTGCGGTGGTGCTCGAAGAGATCATCCGGCTGGGCCGCCCCCGCGAGATCGCGATTTCCGCCTTCGGCGTGCGCGAGGGGCTGCTGTTCGAGCAACTCGACCGCGAGACCCGCCTCACCGACCCGCTGATCGTCTCGGCCCAGGAGCTGAACCTGCAGCGCGCCCGCTCGCCCGATCACGGCGCGGAGCTGCGCGACTGGACCGACCATTTCGTCACCACCCTCGACGGCCCCGAGACCGCGGGCGAGCGCCGCTTGCGCCACGCGGCCTGCCTGCTCTCCGACATCGGCTGGCGGGCGCATCCCGATTACCGCGGCGAGCAGAGCCTCAACGTGCTCGCCAACGCCGCCTTCGCCGGCATCGACCATCCCGGCCGCGCCTACCTCGCGCTGTCGGGCTATTTCCGCCACGAGGGCGTCGCGCCGGAAAAGGCGAGTCCGACCCTGCGCGCGCTCGCCGGCCCGCGTCTGTTCGACCGTGCCCGCCTCGTCGGCGCGCTGATGCGCGTCGCCTTCCCGATCTCGGCCGGCATGGCCGGGCCGCTCAAGCGGATGCCGGTCACGGTGGAGGATGGGAAGGTGGTGCTGCGCCTGCCCGCAGAATGGGCCGACCTCAACGGCGAGCGTCTGCTGAGCCGCGTGCGCGGACTGGGCCGCGTGGTCGGCCTCGACGGACGGGTCGAGGTCGTCTGACCTTCGAGCCGGGGAACCGCCTCAATCCGGTTTCCCGGCTTTCGGCCCGTCATCCTCGCGGATGCCTCCGGGGGTGTCTTCGACGGGATCTTCGGCGGGGCTTTGGGGGAGTGGATCGACGAGGCCGGTCAGCGCCCCGCGTTCGAGCAAGGTCTCGCTGTCGACCTCGTACATCCCTTCGTGGCCGCGCCGGTTGGCTTCCGCGATGATCTCCGGCGGCACGCCGCGGCGCTTGAGGAAGTCGTCGCCGAGCCTGTCCGCGACCGCGAGAGCGAGATTGAAGCCGAACAGGCTTCCGCGCTTCTCCTCCGCATCGACGATCGAGAGGGCGTGGAAGCCGATACGCATGTCCCGGTCGGCGAGGCGGTGGGTTCCCGCCATCAGCACGAGGGTGCAGGCACTCTCGCAGGTCTGGCGCGCGATCACGGTGGCACCGGGCCGCTTCTCGAGCACCGCCGCGACGCCGAGCGCCTCGGTGACTAGGCCGCCACCGCTGTTGATCTCAATTCGAACGGGATCAGGAAACGACGCGAGAGCCCCGAGCACGGCCTTTTCGAAGCCGAACCCGACATCGCCGTCGATGACGATGCGGTCGGGCGCGGTCGCGCGTGTGACCGTGAACGACCAACCGGCGACATCGACGAGATCGTCCGGGACGACGGCGGTGAAAATGCCCTGCAGCACCGTGAGCAGACAGCCGATCCCGACGAGGCCGACCGATGCCATGCGCAGGGCGCGCCGCCGGCCGGGCCGCCGCCTCAGACGCATCGCGCAGCGTCGAGCACTCCAAGCGGCGGCGATGGTGAGCGCGCCCATGGCCACGGCGAGCCCGGCATAGGCGGCGCGCAGCACCGGCAGCGAGGGCAGATCCGCCACGTCCCACAGAAGCACGCCGCAGACGGGCAGGATCACCGCTGCTGCCGCTGCGACGAAGGCCACCAGCGTGAAGAGGAAGGCCCCGAGCGGGGGGCGCGGCCCGCCTGCGGGCCCGTCGGGGAAGCGATCGTCGAAGGAACCCCAGCCGGGGACGCCCGGAGACCAGATGGGATCGGAGAGGCGCACGCGGCCCTTCGCGAGATCGGCCCGCATCTCCGCTTCGCCGAAGGGGCCTCGCACCCGCCCGAAGCGGTCGAGCCGCCACCAGGGCGACGCGTCCGGCCTCCCGACCGGCCTCGCCGTGCCGGGCTCGTCGGGCGCTGTTGCGCGAGAGTCCGTCATATCGCTGCGCCCAGCAAGGCAAGAAGGCCGAACAGAAGAAGCAACAGAACCAGGCCGGCGATGACGCCGCGCGGCGGGCGCCGGCTGTAGACGCGCAGGTCGAGCGCGCTGTCCCAGGCCGTCGTCCCGGTCGCCTTCAGCCGGCGGTAGGCGATGACGTTGGCGATCAGCGCGAGGACCAGCAGGCCCACCGCCTGTCCCTTCCACCAGATCTGCCCCTCGCGCCGCAGCGCCGTGCGCAGCGGAAGGCGCGCTTCCGGGGCACCGGGCGCAGCGACCCTGAGGCCGAACAGGTACTTGCCGAGGGTCGTGCCGAAGAGGGCCATGGCGATGGCGTCGAGGGGCACGACGAAGAGCGTCGCCAGGACGGCCTCCGGCAAGGGCTGCCACGCCACCACGTAGCGTTCGAGCACGTCCTTCGTTTCCGGAACCAGCTCCGGCAGGCCCAGGATCAGAGCCGCGCACAGACCGTCACCGACGACCGAGACGTCCACCAGCCGGGCGAAGAAGCGGCGCCACGGCCGCGGCGGCGTCTCGGACCAGTACTCTCCTGCGGACAGAGCGTCGGGATAGGGCGGCGGTTGCGCGAAAAGCTGCGGCACCGCCGATCCGGCCGTGCCCTCCTCGCAGCCGCCGCTGCGCCAGAGCGGCGTGTCGGCCGTCATCCGCCCTGTTCGCACGAGGCGGGGGAGATCGTCGTCCGCGACCGCCGCCGCGAGGCCCTCTTCGAGGCGCCCGATCCAGTGTGCCGTCACGGATCAGGCCTCTCGCCGCGAATCCGGAGACCGCCCTGCGGCACCGGTCGCGTCTTCGATCTGGAATCCGACATGGCCCGTCCCGTCGCTCCCCGACTTTCGGCGAAGCTTGATCGGCGGCATCCGTGCTTCGTCACGGGGCGGCCAAGGCAAACGCATCGGCGGAGCAAGTAGGCGCCGACATGCGGCCCGACAGGACGGCGCGCGCGAAGCGTCTTTCAATCCTTTGCTAATGTCGGGGTGAGCCCTCGACCGGCGCGGCCGGCTCAGTCCGGCAGTCAGCCCGACAGGCGGGTATGCGCGATCGCGATTTCCCGCTCGGCATCGGCCATCAGGTAGGCGATGCGGGACCCGTCGAGATTGGCGTCGGTCAGGCGCTGGCGCAGCTCGGCCTCGTAGCTCTTCTGCTCGGCGCGCCGCGGGGGCGGCAACAGACGCAGCAGCATCGGGCTGGCGATTTCGCTGCGCACCAGGCCGCGGTGGTTGGCGAGCCGCCGCAGGCTGCTGGCGAGGTCTTCGAGTTTCGATTCCGGCAGGTATTGGCGGGCGGAAACGCGGGCTCTGCCGGCATGAGACATGGAGCGACCTTTCTCGGACAACGTGCGAAAGATTGCCTGCGAGCGGTTTGTTTTCCCTTGAGAAAGACCGTTAACGGCGCTCCGGTTCGGCGTGCGAGGACCGGTGCTGTTCGGCCTGTGATGGGGAGGCAGAGAGGTGGGCCTTGCGCCGGGATCGCGGTTCCTGTTCCCCGCGCTCCCGACGCACCGGCAGCCGCTCGGCCCACTGAGCGTCACAGGAACGGCGCAGAGAACTGGTCCGCACCGCCCCGTCACTGCCGGCCCCGCCGCCACGCAGGCCCGAGAGGGCTCGCGAAACCGTCAGGCGCATCGGCCGCGGGGAGGGCCGATGTAGAGGCCCGCGCCGCCGCGGGCAACCGCGCCGTGACGCCGCGATGCGCTCTGCGCATCGCGGGATCGGCCGGCCGTGCCCCGCGGCGTTAAAGCCGGGATCGAACCTGCTAGTCTGGATGGCATGACCGACAGGGCTGATCCGACCGACCCGGGAGGCACGCCGGCCCCTTCGTGGCCGCCGGCCGATGCGGGCGCCCGCTTCGGTGAACTTGTCCGGTGCGTCCGGAACGAGGGACCGCAGCACGTAACAGTCCCTGGGCAGGAGGAGGTCGTCGTCATCTCCGCCGAGGAGCTCCGCCGCCTCAAGGGGGAGGCGACGGGGGCGGCTCTGGTCGCAGCCTCTCCGGCTTCGCCCTGCCGAGATGTCGAGATCGAGCCGGAAGGTCTCCCCATGCCCGTCCGCGACCCAGTGCTGTGACAGGTTGGCTGCTCGGTACGAACGTTCTCTCGGAGTTGCGCAGGGCTCGACCGGATCCGAACGTCGTCGCCTTTGAGTGCTCAACCGCTGGCCAGTTTGCACGTCAGCACGGTGAGCTTGGCCGAGATCCGGTTCGGCATCGAGCGACGGGATGATGAGGCGAAGCGGGCGGCCCTGAGGCGTGGCTGGCCTCGGAGGTCCGCCCGATGTTTCGCGACCGCATCCTTTCGGTCACCGAAGATGTCATGCTGCGCTGGCGGATGATCGTCGAAGAGGAACGGAAGATCCGCCACACCTTCTCGCAGCCCGACCTCATCATCGCCGCGACGGCGCTCGAGCATGGGCTGATGCTCGCGACCGGCGACATCGAAGATGATCGGAAGACCGGCGCTGCCCCGGTTAATCCCTGGACTGGCGCCACCATCGCCGGATGATGTCTCGGAAGTCTGTCGAGTGGGGCTTCCGCGGCAGCCCGGGGCACTTCCCGGATATCGTATCCGAGACAATGCTCCGGCCTCTTGTTTTTGCATCATCCCGAAAGTCGAGGGCCGGCTTCGGGATGATGCTCCAGGCGCCGCTTACCGCAGCGAGCCGCAGAAGCGCTGGATGCGGCGGCAGGCCTCTTCCAGGGTCTTGTTGGAAGTGGCGTAGGAGATGCGCAGGTTCGGGCCGAGGCCGAAGGCTGAGCCGTGGACCGCCGCGACGCCCTCCGCCTGAAGCAGCTCGGTGACGAAATCCTCGTCCGTGGCAATGGTCTTGCCGGTCTCGGTGGTCCGGCCGATCAGCTCGGCGCAGGACGGGTAGACGTAGAACGCACCCTCGGGCACCGGGCACTTCAGGCCCTTCGACTGGTTCAGCATCGAGACCACGAGGTCGCGCCGCTCCTGGAACGCCGCCTTGAAGCGGGCGAGGTGCTCCTGCGTGCCGTCGAGCGCCGCCACCGCCGCCCATTGCGAGATCGAGGAGGCCCCCGACGTCTGCTGGCCCTGGACGAAGTCCATCGCCTTGATGAGCTGTTCAGGGCCCGCGGCGTAGCCGATGCGCCAGCCGGTCATGGCATAGGCCTTCGAGACGCCGTTCATGGTGAGCGTGCGGTCGTAGAGGCCGGGCTCGACCTGGGCCGGGGTGACGAATTCGAAGTCACCGTAGGTCAGGTGCTCGTACATGTCGTCGGTGAGCACCCAGACCTGCGGATGGCGCATCAGCACGTCGGTGATCTTCTTCATCTCGTCGCGGGTATAGGCGGCGCCCGAGGGGTTCGACGGCGAGTTGAGGATAATCCACTTGGTCTTCGCCGTGATGACGCGCTCGAGATCCTCCGGCTGGAGCTTGAAGTCGTGCGCCATGTCGGTGTCGGCGAAGACCGGCGTGCCGCCGCACAGGATCACCATCTCCGGGTAGGAGACCCAGTAGGGGCGCGGGATCACCACCTCGTCGCCGGGGTTCAGCGTGGCCAGCAGCGCATTGTAGATGACATGCTTGCCGCCGGTGCCGACGATGGTCTGCGAGACCTTGTAGTCGAGCCCGTTCTCGCGCTTGAACTTCTTGACGATCGCCTCGCGCAGCGGGTTGATGCCCGAGACCGGCGGATACTTGGTCTCGCCGCGGCGGATCGCGTCGATCGCCGCCTCCTTGATGTGGTCGGGCGTGTCGAAATCCGGCTCGCCCACCGAGAGGCTGATGACGTCGACGCCGGAGGCTTTCAGCTCACGGGCCTTCTGGGTCATCGCAATGGTCGCGGACGGCTTCACCCGCGAGAGGGCGTCGGCGAGAAAGCCCATGGGAATTCTCCGAAAGATCTTCGAGTGTTCAAAGCGGCCCGAAGGATGTTCCGGGCATCGCGGGCTCTCGTAATCATGCGCCGCGGCACGAGCAAGCGCGGCCGGTGGGAGGCTGCCGTCCGGCCGAGGCGGCCCGAGCCGCCCTCGCCGGGAGCGCGGTCCGTCAACGGACGTCTGCAATTTTTCTCAAGCTGGAACGAAGAGTTTTTCAGGCGTAAGCTGACAAGGTTTTCGGGTATTGTCGCAAGCAAGATGTGCAGTTTATTGCAGTGCGACAGCATATCGATGCACTGCAATGATAAATGCATGCAGAATTCACGCGGCTCGATGCGGACGGAAACTATCCGATCCTGCGGGGCCGGGCGACACTATTCCGGGCGGAAGCGGCAAGAGGCGGACGGTACCGCCCGGCCGGGCCAGGCAAGCGGAGGACGGCAGGCTCCATGAAGAAGAACAAGGTCATCACGGCCGAGGAGGCGATCGCCCTCATCCGCGAGAACGATGTCCTGACCACGACGGGTTTCGTCCAGAGCTGCATCCCGGAGGCGCTGCACGCGGCGCTGGAGAAGCGCTTCGTCGAGACCGGGAGCCCGCGCGGCCTCACCCTGATCATGACCGCGGGCGCGGGCGACTCGAAGGGGCTCGGTACCGGCCGTCTGCACCATGACGGGCTGCTCTCGCGGGTCATCGCCGCCAATTTCGGACGCATGCCGAAGGTGGCGCAGGCCGCGCAGGCCAACCTCATCCGCGGCTACAACCTGCCCCAGGGCGTGATCTCGCAGCTCTACCGCGCCTGCGCCGCCGGCCAGCCGGGGCTGTTCTCGAAGGTCGGGCTCAAGACCTATGTCGATCCGCGCCACGGCGGCGCCAAGGTCAACGAACTGACCACCGAGGACATCGTCAAACTCGTCGAGGTCGATGGCGAGGAGTGGCTGTTCTACACCGCCACCAAGATCGACGTGGCCTTCATCCGCGCCACCTCCGCCGACCCGTCGGGCAACCTCTCCTTCGAGAAGGAGGCGCTGACCCTCGATTGCCTCGCGCAGGCCATGGCCGCGCGCAACAACGGCGGCATCGTCATCGCCCAGGTCGAGCGCATCGTCGATGACGGCTACCTGCTGCCCAAGGACGTGCGCGTACCCGGCATCCTCGTCGACGGCGTCGTCGTGGCCGAGCCCGAAATGCACCGCATGAATTACGGCGTGATGTACGACGCCGCTCTGGCCGGCGAGATCCGCGTTCCGGTCACCGGCATCAAGCGGATGGCGCTCAACGAGCGCAAGATCATCGCCCGGCGCGCCGCCTTCGAACTGCCGCCCAACGGCGTGGTCAATCTCGGCGTCGGCGCCCCCGAGGGGATCTCCTCCGTGGCGAACGAGGAGAAGATCACACCCTACATCACGCTCACCACGGAAGCCGGCGCGGTCGGCGGGGTGCTGGCCTCGGGGTCGAGCTTCGGCGCGGCGACGAATGCCGACTGCATCATCGACCAGAACCAGATGTTCGACTTCTACGACGGCGGCGGCCTCGACATGACCTGCCTCGGCATGGCCGAGTGCGACGGGGCCGGCAACGTCAACACCTCGAAGTTCGGGGGCAAGCTCAACGGCTGCGGCGGCTTCATCAACATCTCGCAGAACGCCCGCTCGGTGGTCTTCGCCGGCACCTTCACCGCGGGCGGCCTGGAAATCGCCGTGCAGGACGGTCAGGTGAAGATCGTCCAGGAGGGCAGGGCCCGGAAGTTCGTCACGGAAGTCCAGCAGAACACCTTCTCCGGCCCCTACGCGGTCGAGCGCTCGCAGCCCGTCATCTACGTGACCGAGCGCTGCGTGTTCCAGCTCACCAAGGACGGGCTCGAACTGATCGAGGTGGCGCCCGGCATCGACATCGAGCGCGACATCCTCGCCCACATGGATTTCGCGCCGATCGTGCGCAATCCGGTGCCGATGGACGCGCGCATCTTCCGCGACGAGCCGATGGACCTGATCTCGGACCTGCTCAACCTCGATCTGAAGTCGCGGGTCAGCCTGGATACCGAGCGCAACATCCTCTTCATCAACCTGGAGGGCTGGTACTGCCGGGTGAAGAGCGACATGGACGAACTGCGCATGACCATCGTCGAGGCCTGCCGCAAGGCCGGCCAGCGGGTCAACGCCGTGATCAACCACGACGGATTCCGGCTCAACGAGAATCTCTACGACGATTATGCCGGGATGATCCAATATCTCCAGGCGAACTACTACGCGACGACGACGCGCTACGCGACCAGCGCCTTCCTGCGCCTGAAGATGGAGGAGGCCCTGACCAAGCGCGGCGTCGCCCCCCACGTCTTCGAGCGCAAGGAGGAGGCCCAGGCCTTCCTCGGCACGACCGAGGACAAGAAGGCCCGGAAGATGATCTCGCCGGCGGTGGCCTCGGCGGCCTGAGCGTCCGGCGCAGGGATCTTCGACATCTGGCGATCCTCGGGGCCGGCGATGCCGGCCTCTCTGCCCGCAGCGGGGTTCGTGAACCTTCGGCGCGTGAACATCCGTCGTCGGACGGATGTCCCGACGGACCGGGCGGCCCGGTGGTGCGCGCCCGATCCTCGTCAGCAGCGTGGGAGCGGTGTCGCCCGGCCCGGAGAGAGGACGCGGGGTTCAGGCCGCGCCCGCGCTCACGGTCGAGGCTACAGCGACCGGAGGGGCAAGTTTATTTTTAACAAATGATCGCAAGGCGCAGAACGGCTCATCGAACTAATTGTTAATGGGACTTCGGCGAAGGGTTGTATCTCGCCCTGGGATACGTCGGATGAAGATCACCCTCAGAAACAGCCTGATGGGGCTGTTTGCAATCATGCTCGCTCTGTCCGTGACGCAGGGCGTCGTCACGCTGTCCAAGCTCGACGCTATCGACGCCAAGACGTCGGAACTGCTCGACAACGCGGTCCCGTCGATGAACGAGGCGAACGCCATCAACGCCCTCGTCATCCGCACGCGCCTCTGGCAGTTCCGCTACATGACCGCCGAGAACGAGGCGGCGAAGACGGAGAGCGTCGGAAAGGTCGCGGAATTCATGCGGGACCGCGCCGCCAAGGTTGAGGCCTACCGCTCGCTCGTCGCCTCGCCCGAGGAGCAGTCGGCCTACGACGCGCTCCGGGGCAAGCTCGATCTCCTGCTCTCCGACTGGGAGCGGCTGCGCGCCTATCCGGCCGACCGCTACGAGGAGGCGATGGCCGCCTTCCGCGGGCCGATGAACACGAACTACCTCGCGGCCTCGGCCTCGGTGCGGGCGCTCATCGACATCAACCTCGCTGCGAGCCGCACGGCCGAAGCCCAGGTGCGGCAGGCTCAGCGGGAGGCGAGCCGCATGACGATGATCATGCTCGCCGTCAGTCTTCTCACCGCCGTGGGCGCCACCGCCTTCTCCTTCCTCGGCGTGTCGCGGCCGATCGGCCGGATGAGCGCCGCCATGCGCCGCCTCGCCGGGGGCGATACCGCCTCGCCGATTCCCTACGGCCACCGCCGCGACGAGATCGGCGAGATGGCGGCCGCGGTCGATGTCTTCCGGGACAACATCATCCGCACCCGCGCCCTGGAAGAGGAGACCGCGCTTGCCCGCGCCTCGGCGGAGGAGCAGCGCAAGGCCGGCATGCGGCAGATGGCCGACCGCTTCGAGGCCGCGATCGGCGGCATCGTGGCCACGGTCTCGGCCTCGGCGACCGAGCTGCGCACGACGGCCCAGTCGATGAGCGCGAATGCCGAGGAGACCGCGGCCCAGTCCGTCAGCGTCGCCGCCGCCGCCGAGGAAGCCTCCGCCAACGTTCAGACCGTGGCCGCCGCCGCCGAGGAACTCGGCGCCTCCGTCAACGAGATCGGCCGGCAGGTGGCGGGCTCCGCCGACCTGGCCCAGTCCGCCGTCGGCGAGGCCAACGGCACCGGTGTCCTGGTCCAGGATCTCGCCCAGGCGGCGAGCCGGATCGGCGACGTGGTCAATCTGATCTCGTCGATCGCCGCCCAGACCAACCTGCTCGCCCTCAACGCCACGATCGAGGCGGCCCGCGCCGGAGCGGCCGGTCGCGGCTTCGCGGTCGTTGCGGCCGAAGTGAAGGAACTGGCCAGCCAGACCGCCCAGGCCACCGCCGAAATCTCGAGCCAGATCACGCAGATACAGGGATCGACCGATCAGGCCGTCGCCGCGATCGGCGGCATTGCCGGGCGCATCCGCGAGATCAGCTCGGTCGCCACCGCGATCGCCTCGTCGGTGGAGCAGCAGGGGGCGGCCACCCGTGAGATCGTCATCAATGTCGGCCAGGCGGCCACCGGCACCGGCGAGGTGACGAGCACCATCGCCAGCGTGGCGGGGGCAGCCGAGGAGACCGGCGCGGCGGCGAGCCAGATGCTCGCTTCCGCTTCCGCCCTGTCGCAGCAGGCCGACCACCTCGGTGCCGAGGTCGCGCGCTTTCTCGCGACGGTGCGGGCCGCCTGAGGCCGGAGACGCGCCTCCTGAGGACGGCGGCGGAACGGGGCGGCGTGGCAGGTTGGCGGGAGCCGCCTTGCCATCCCGCCCCGTCTCTGCTAACGCCCCGCCCATTCCACACGCGGAGCCGGCCCCATGCCTGAATGGGGCGTTTCCGGTGGCCGGCGAGATGCCGGCTACATCCTCCGCGGCGGTATCAACCGGAGAGACAAAGAATCATGGCCGTCGATTTCTCTATGCGCCAGCTCCTCGAGGCCGGCGCGCATTTCGGGCACCAGTCGCACCGCTGGAACCCGAAGATGCAGCCCTACATTTTCGGCACCCGTAACAACATCCACATCATCGACCTCGCCCAGACGGTGCCGGCGCTGCACGCCGCCCTCCAGGCGGTGAGCGACACCGTCGCCCGCGGCGGCCGCGTGCTGTTCGTCGGCACCAAGCGCCAGGCGGCGGACGCCATCGCCGAGGCGGCCAAGCGCTCGGCCCAGTACTACGTCAACTCCCGCTGGCTCGGCGGCATGCTGACCAACTGGAAGACCATCTCCGGCTCGATCCAGCGCCTGCGCAAGGTCGACGAGACGCTCGAGGGCGGGGCTGTCGGCCTCACCAAGAAGGAGCGCCTCATGCTGACCCGCGAGAAGGAGAAGCTCGAGAAGGCGCTCGGCGGCATCAAGGACATGGGCGGCGTGCCCGACCTGCTGTTCGTGATCGACACCAACAAGGAGCAGCTGGCGATCAAGGAGGCCCAGCGCCTCGGCATCCCGGTCGCTGCCATCGTCGACACGAACTGCAACCCGGACGGCATCTCCTACATCGTCCCGGCCAATGACGATGCCGGCCGCGCCATCGCGCTGTACTGCGACCTGATCGCCCGCGCGGCGATCGAGGGTATCGGCCGCGGCCAGGGCGCGCTCGGCATCGATGTCGGCGCCTCCGAGGAGCCGACCGCCGAGGAGCTGCCGGCCAACGACGACGTCGTGGCCTCCGTCGCTTCCGACGCGATCGCCCCGGCCGACGTTGCCGCGCTCGCCGAGTCGACCGAGCACTTCGAGCAGCTCGCTGCCCCGCGCGGCGCGCCGGACGACCTGACCAAGCTCACCGGCGTCGGCCCGCAGCTCGTGCAGAAGCTCAACGATGCCGGCGTGTGGCACTACTGGCAGATCGCCGCCATGCAGCCCGAGGACGTGGCCAAGCTCGACGCCGACCTGAAGCTGAACGGCCGGATCGACCGTGACGGCTGGATCGCGCAGTCCCGCGGCTTCGTCGAGGCCGCCGCCGCCTAAATCTCACGCGCGCCGCCGGGATCTTCTCCCGGCGGCCCGAGTGTCATCACGCTGCAAAGCCCGGTGCTTTCAACGAGCGCCGGGCTCATTCGCTTCAAGACCCGCACTTTCAGACCCCGAGAGGATCGCCATGGCCAACATCACCGCCGCACTCGTGAAGGAGCTTCGCGAAAAGACCGGCGCCGGCATGATGGATTGCAAGGGCGCGCTCAACGAGACCAACGGTGACCTCGAGGCGGCGGTGGATTGGTTGCGCAAGAAGGGTCTCGCCAAGGCCGCCAAGAAGGCCGGCCGCGTCGCCGCCGAGGGCCTCGTCGCCGTCGAGTCCGCCGGCCGCCACGCCGCCGTCGTCGAGGTGAACTCCGAGACCGATTTCGTCGCCCGCAACGACGGCTTCCAGGCCTTCGCCCGCGAGGCCGCCAAGCTCGCGCTCAACACCGACGGCACCCTGGAGGGTCTCCAGGCCGCGACCTTCCCCGGCTCGTCCGAGACGGTTCAGGAGAAGCTCTCGAATCTCATCGCCACGATCGGCGAGAACATGACCCTGCGTCGCGTCGAGAAGCTCGAAGTGAGCAAGGGCGTGATCGCCTCCTACGTCCACGGCCAGATCAGCGAGGGCCTCGGCAAGATCGGCGTGCTCGTCGCGCTCGAGTCCGAGGGCGACGTCGAGTTCCTCTCCACCCTCGGCCGCCAGATCGCGATGCACATCGCCGCCACCAGCCCGGTGGCGCTGGACGCCTCCGGCGTCGATCCGGCCGTGGTCGAGCGCGAGTCGAACATCCTGCGCGAGAAGAACGCCGGCAAGCCGGACCACGTGATGGCCAAAATCGTCGAGAGCGGCCTGAAGAGCTACTACAAGGAGGTCACCCTCCTGGAGCAGCCCTTCGTCCACGACGGCTCCAAGACCATCACCCAGGTGCTCAAGGAAGCCGCGGGCAAGGCCGGCGCCGAGGTCGCGATCAAGGGCTTCGTCCGCTACGCGCTCGGCGAGGGCATCGAGAAGGAAGAGGGGCCGGACTTCGCCGCCGAAGTGGCGAGCATGTCGCGCTGATCGTCACCGATCCTCACAGGTCGTCCGAAAGGGGCGGCGGCAGCGATGCCGCCGCCCCTCGACGTTCCGGCCCTCGTGTTGTTAGAAGCCGCGGCGCTGTTTGAGCCCGAGCCGACGAGGATCCGATGCCGGAGACGACGCCCTACCGCCGAGTCCTCGTGAAGCTGTCCGGCGAGGCCTTGGCCGCCCCCGACGGGTACTGGCTGCACCCACCGATGCTGGCGGCCCTGGCCGAGGACATCGCCGCCACCGTCTCCCGCGGGATCCAGATCGCGGTGGTCGTGGGCGGCGGCAACCTGATCCGCGGCGCGCGCATTTCCCAGGCCGGCTGGATCGACCGGGCCACCGGCGACTCGCTCGGCATGATGGCCACGGTGATGAACTCGCTCGCGATCGAGACCGCGCTCAACGCCGCGGGCGTGCAGGCGCGGACCATGTCGGCGGTCTCGATGCCGACGATCTGCGAGACCTATGCCCGGCAGCCGGCCCTGCACCACCTCGACAAGGGCCAGGTCGTCGTGCTCGCGGGCGGCACCGGCAACCCGTACTTCACCACCGACACGGCCGCGGTCCTGCGCGCGGCGGAGCTGCGTTGCGATGCCGTGCTGAAGGCGACGCAGGTGGACGGCGTCTACTCGGCCGATCCGAAGCGCGACCCGGGGGCGATCCGCTACGATTGCATCACCCACGACGAGGCCATCGCCCGCGATCTCAAGGTGATGGACACCGCCGCCTTCGCCCTAGCGCGGGAGAGCCGGCTCACCATCGTGGTGGGTTCGGTCCACGCGCCGAGTTCGATCAACGCGATCCTGACGGGCGCCTCGGTATCCACCCGCGTGGTACCGTGACGATGGCGGCCCGGTCGGGCCTGTTGTGATTCGGGGCCGCCGTCCGCATTCGGATACGGGGCTGCTCGGCCTCAACTATCGCTGGTAGCTTGGCCGGGATACGAGCGGCCTTCGGGTTTCCGGCACATCGCACCATCCCGGATGCCGGACCCGAGGCGGTTGAAGTCCTCCGGGCCGCGACGGATGTCAGCCGCAGCCCGAAGGGACGGGAAGCGGCTCAGCCGGCCTTGTGGGCCTTCTCGCGCTCGATGCCTTCGAGGATGAGGCGCTGGGCTTCCGCCTTGTCGCCCCAGCGCACGACCTTCACCCACTTGCCCGGCTCGAGATCCTTGTAGTGCTCGAAGAAGTGCTGGATCTGGCTGACCGTGATCTCGGGCAGGTCGGTGTAGTTCTCGATCCGGTTGTAGCGCTGGGTCAGCTTGCGCGAGGGCACGGCGATGATCTTCTCGTCCTCGCCGCCATCATCCTCCATCACCAGAACGCCCACGGGCCGCACCGAGATGATCGCGCCGGGGATGATGGCGCGGGTGTTGGCCACCAGCACGTCGCAGGGGTCGCCGTCGCCCGAGCGGGTATGGGGGATGAAACCGTAATTCCCCGGATAGAACATCGGCGTGTAGAGGAACCGGTCGACGACGAGTGTGCCGGCATCCTTGTCCATCTCGTACTTGATCGGCTCGCCGCCGAGCGGAACTTCGACGATGACGTTGACGTCCTCCGGCGGGTTCTTGCCGATCGAGATGGCGTTGATGTCCATGGGCCTGTGCTCTCTGAAATCCGGCCGCCGGACGCGTCGCCCCCGTCCAACGGATGCATCGTGCGGGAGCAGCGCACGATGCCGCACCCATCGTTCGATGTCTTAGAGTGAGCGGGCAGGAAATGAAATCGTTCCTCAGGCCAAGTTGGCGCGTCCTCCAGCGTCCCGCGGCACAAATACCGCATCGAGCGCCCCGGCATTGCCTCAAGCCCGGACCGCGCCCCGTTCGCCGCCTTCACTTGCAAGATCCCGCATCCATCCCACATCCGTCCGGCGGCTCGCGCGGGAACACGCGAGCGGTTCAAGCGTAAGCATAAGCGGACAACCCAGCGCGCGGGTCGGCTCGGCCCACGCGACGCAAGGGCGTGACATGAAGCGCATTGCCATCATCGCCGTCGGTGCCTTGGCCCTGGGTGCGGGCGCCTTCGCTGACGCCACACCGGCCCGCGCGGACGAGGAGGCCGGCTACGGCCGCAGCACGGTTCGGGAAACCAGGACGGTCCGGCGTCATGCCGCCCACCGGCCACGACGGCTCGTGCGGGAGATCATCGTCGAGCGGCCCGTCTACCGGACCCGGATCGTGCGCGAGGTCATCGTCGAGCGGCCGATCTACCGGCCGCGCCGGATCGTGCGCGAGGTGTTCTTCGATCCCGACGCTGTCGGGCCGCCCCCCTTCGCCTACGGACCGCCGCCGCGCTTCGCCTATGGGCCGCCGCGCTTTGCCTACGGGCCCCGCTTCGTCCGGCCGCCGCTTCGCCCGGTCGGTTACGGTCCCGGCTTCGGCTACGGCCCGTTCTTCTAGAGCGCATTCCGACGAAGTGGTCACCGGTTCGTCGAGAGAAGGCGCGCCAAAACAATGAGCTAGAGACGCCGGCGTGATGCAATCAGGCCGGATACGGGTCTAGCATGTCGCCGCCAGCAGGGCGCCCGCATCGTTCGAGCCGGTGGTGCGCGTCAGGTCCGAACGATCGGATCGGCTCCGCTGCGCGATCAGGTGAACAGATAGCCGATCTTCGGCAGGCGGATGCCTGAGACGCGCTCGACCGATTCCGGACCGGCAACCCCGCCCAAGCCCTCGTAGAAGCTGCGGGCGCGGGGATTGTCGGCGAGCGCCCAGACGCCGATGCGGGTGAGACCGCGGTCGATCAGGTCGTTGCGGACGGCCCGGAAGAGGCGGGTGCCGAGCCCGAGGCCCTGGAATTCCGGGGCGATGTAGAGTTCGTCGATCTCGCCGTCCGTCCGCATGGCCCGGTCCCGCACCCGGCCGTAGGCGGCGTAGCCCGCGATCTGGTCGCCGAACGCGATGACGGCGAGGCCCCGCCCGCCGCCGATCATGCCGCGCCATGTCTCCGGCCCGCGGCGGGCGAGAAAACGCTCCAGCGCGATCCCGGGGATGATTCCCTGATAGGCTTCGCGCCACGCGGCATCGAACACCGCCGAGAGGCCGGTGGCATCCGCGGCGCGGGCGCGGCGCAGGCTCACCGTGTTCGTCGTCATCGCGAGCTCCGATTGCCAACGGGCAAGACATGATGCTGGCAAAGGCACCGGTTCGGCAACGGGCCGAGACCGCGCCCCAGCGACTTGCGACATCCGCTTCGCGCCGCCATCGATCCAACGGCGTCGGCAGCGGTCCGCGTTGTCGCCCGAATCGCGGGCTGTTAGAGGAACGCTCCGACAGGCCTCCCGCAGCGATCCGTGTTCAACCGCTTCCTTCCTCCCGAGACGCGCTATGCGCGGCGCATGGCCCGCATCGCGAAGTTCGAGCGGCCGATCGACGGCTCCGTCTCCCGGGCCAAGGCCTGGGCGAACATGCTGCTCGTCGATCACGGAATCTTCCGCCTCGCCTATCTCAACCGGCACCGGATCGGCACCGGGCTGGTCTGGCGCTCGGCCCAGCCGACGCCGCACCAGCTCGCATGGTTCAAGCGCCAGGGCGTGCGCACGATCGTGTCGCTGCGCGGCGGGCGCGAGCACGGGTCCTGGCCGCTGCAGCGCGAGGCCTGCGAGCGGCAGGGGCTGACGCTGGTCGAGTTCGTGCTGCGCTCCCGCGAGGCACCCTCCCGCGAGACCCTGCTCGCGGCCCGCGACTTCTTCGCCGGCCTCGAATACCCGGCGGTGATGCATTGCAAATCGGGGGCGGACCGGGCCGGACTCGCCGCCACCCTGTTCCTGATCCTGCACGAGGGCCGGCCGGTGCGGGAGGCCCTGCGCCAGCTCTCGCCGCGCTACGGCCATTTCCGCTTCGCCAAGACCGGCATCCTGGATGCGTTCTTCGCCACCTATCTGCGCGAGGGCGAGGCGCGCGGGCAGAGCTTCCTCGACTGGGTCGAGCACAGCTACGATCCGCAGGCGGTGACGCAAAGCTTCCGCGCCGGTTTCTGGTCCGACATCGTCGTCGACCGCCTGTTGCGGCGCGAATAGGCCGGCCGCCTTGGTCCTTCGGCTTCCGCGGCTGCTCAAGGCCGTCTCCCGATCGTGGGCCGGACGGCGCGGGTCGGAAGAGGTCGCCCCGAACGGTCCCCGGATCGCGGTGATCGGCAATTGCCAGGCGAAGGGCGTGGCGGAGGCCGTGCGCGTGCTCGCGCCGGGAGCCCGGGTGCGGCTGATACCGATGAGCACGCTGGGCCGGCGCGGCCAGGGTCTCGACGGCTTCGCGGCCACGCTCAAGGATTGCGACCACGTCTTCTCCCAGCCCTTCCCGGCGGGCTTCTTTCCCGAGGGCGGCTCCGAGGCCCTGCGCGAGCGGCTGCCGCGGATGCGGCTCTTCCCCTCGATCGTCTTCACCGCGTTCCATCCCGACGCGGTCTATGTCGGCGACCTCACCTCGGTGGCGCGGGTGAAACTCGTGTCCTCGCCGCTCGGCACCTACCATTCGGCGATCACCCTGTTCGGCTTCCTCCGGGACCTGCCGGGGGAGCGGATCCTCGGGCTGTTCCGCGAGGAGGTGTTTTCGCGGTTGGGCTATCTCGACGCCTGGGATCTCGCCGCGGCGGACCTGATCGCGTCGAGCCGGGCGATCGGCTTCGATCTTTCGGACGATCTGCTGCGCTGGTCGCGCGGCGGCCTGTTCATGCACAACATCAACCACCCGCGCCTGAACGTGCTCGGCGACATCGCGGCGCGCCTGCTGCGGGAGGCCGGGCTCGCGCCGCGCCCGGTCGCGGTCGAGGCCTACGCGCCGGACGCGCTCCTGGATGACGCGATCTGGCCGGTCTATCCGCCGGTGGCGGTGCTCTACGGCGTGGCGGGCTCGACGGTGTTCAAGCGGCGCCAGCGCCGGGGCGCTCCGCCCGAGACGCTCGGTCTCGACGCCTTCGTCGCGGAAAGTCTCGCGATCTACCGGGCACAGCCGCGCGAGACCCTGACCTGTCACCGGGTCGAGCATTGGGCGGCTTCGCCCGAGATCCGGTCTCTCTTCGAAACCCCTTGAGCGCGCCGAGCCCGGTCACGGGCTCCCACAGGGCAAGTCCTTTGGCGGGTCTCAGGGCAGAGCCCTGAAACTACCCCTCGGCCTCGTCCTTTCCTCCGCGCTCGGCGAGGCGGGCGAGCGTCGTCATCTCGCGGAACCATGTCCGCACCGGCTTGGCCGGCGTGCCGCCCCAGCGCGAGCCCGGCGGCACGTCGCGGTTGACGTTGGAGGAGCCGGCGATCTGCGAGCCCATGCCGATGCGCAGGTGGCCGACGACGCCGACCTGTCCGCCGAGCACCACGTAATCCTCCAGCGTGGTCGAGCCGGAGATGCCGACGCCGGAGACGATCACGCAGTGGCGGCCGATCACCACGTTGTGGGCGATCTGCACGAGGTTATCGATCTTGGTGCCCTCGCCGACCACCGTGTCGCGGGAAGCGCCCCGGTCGATCGTCGTGTTGGCACCGATCTCGACATCGTCCTGGATGATGACCCGGCCGACCTGCGGCACCTTGATGTGGCCGCCCGCGCCCATGGCGAAGCCGAACCCGTCCTGACCGATCCGGGCGCCGGGATGGACGATGACGCGGTTGCCGACGAGCGCGTGGGTCAAGGTCGCGCCGGCGCCGATGGAGCAGTCGCGGCCGATCCTCACATTGGGCCCGACCACGGCGTTGGGACCGAGCACCGTGCCCGAACCGATCTCGGCGCCGGGGCCGACGACGGCGCCGGGATCGATCCGTACCCCGTCCTCCAGCCGCGCCTGCGGATGGACATGGGCGCCGGGGGAAATCCCGCTCGCGGCAAACAGCGAGCCCGGCCGCATCGCCTCCTCGTAGAGGCGGGCCAGCAGCCCGGCATAGGTGCGGTAGGGATCGCGGGTTACGAGGGCGATCGTACCGGACGGAACCCGCGGGGCGAAGCGCGGCGAGACGAGGCAGGCCAGGGCCCGCGTCGCGGCCAGCGCCTCGCCGTAGCGGGCATTGTCCATGTAGGCGAGTTCGGTCGGTCCCGCGGTTTCGAGGGGGGCGGCTCCGGTCACCGGCAGCGCCGGGTCGACGGTCTCGGGCAGGGGCACGCCGCAGGCATCGGCGACGGCGCCGAGGGTCAAGCCGCCTCTCGGCGCGATGAAGACGGGATCTGACATGAGCTTCGAAAGGCGCCGGCAGGGGAGGGGTCCGAGTGCCGCTATAGCGCTCTTCGCCGGAGGGAGCACCCGCCCGGGGCGGAACGGATGACTCGTCAGGAATCAAAAGAGCCGTGCCCGACCGGTTACGGTCGGGCACGGCTCCTTCAAGCAGGTGTATCGCGGATCAGAAGCGCGAGCCGCCGGAGAAGCGGAACGCCTGGGTCTGGTCCTTGCCGACCTTGCCCAGCGCCGTCTGGACACCCTCGTCCTTGGACAGTGCGTAGGCGTAGTCGAAGCGGATCGGGCCGAGCGGCGAGTTCCACAGGATCGAGGCACCGACCGAGGAGCGGATCGTCGGCTTGTCGCGGACGTTCACGCATTCGGGCTCGACCGTGATCGCGCCGGCACCGAAGTTCCGGTAGTTACAGCCCGATCCCGGCGCGAAGCCGTTGATGAAGCCGTCGCCGTTCACGTCGAAGTTGCGGCGGCCGTCATAGCCGAACAGCGTACCGGCATCGGCGAAGACCGCGCCCTTCAGGCCGAGATCCCTCGGCAGACCCCAGATCGGGAACTGAACCTCGACCGTGGCGCCGAAGTAGGTCGTGCCGCCGATGGCGTTGGAGCGGGCGTCGGCGATACCGACGTCGCGCGGGCCGAGGCCGTTCGGAGCGAAGCCGCGGACCAGCGACGGGCCGAGGAAGAACTGGTCGGTGATGCGCAGCGGCTGGTTGTCGAGCGCCGAGATGTGCCCGCCCTGGACGCGCACGAAGCCGACCACGTCCTCCCACAGTTCCTTGTAGTAGCGGGCGTCGCCCGTCACGCGGAAGAACTTGGAGTCGCCGCCGATACCGGCGATGTCGGGCTTCAACTCGCCGTAGAAGCCGTTCGAGGGCCGCTGCAGGTTGTCGAGGGTCGAGTAGGCCAGGGTGACGCCCGCGAGCGAGGTCAGGACGTTGCCCTGCTGGCCCTTGAGCGCGATCGAGGCCTCGCCGTCATAGGCGCAGTTCGGATAGGCCGGAAGGCCACCCACATCGCGCCCAGTCGCCGGATCGATCGTTCCGGCCGGGTTGAGGACGGTGTAACCGGGAATGGCCACCGAGCAGTCGTTGTACGGACGCTTGATGGTGTTCGGCACCCGCAGCTCGGTGTTGTAGATCGAGTAGCGGAAGGTGACGCCGAACTCCTCGGTGATCGGCAGGCCGAGACGGAGCTGGCCGCCGTAGACGGTCGTCTCGTAGCGCGAGTACCGGGTCAGGTCGGAGTACTTGTAGAAGGCGTCGAAGCCGGCGGCGAGGCGGTAGCCGAGGAAGTACGGCTCGGTGAACGAGAAGTCGATGCCGCGGGCGTACTGGCCGCCCTGCACCGCCAGCCGCACGTACTGGCCGCGGCCGAGGAAGTTCGACTCGGAGACCGAGACCTCGCCGATGATGCCGTCCTGGGTGGAGTAGCCGCCCGCCACCGAGAACGAACCCGTGGGTTGATCCTCGACGTCGATGTTGACGATCACCCGGTCCGGCGACGAGCCCGGCTCGTTGGAGAAGCGCACCTTCTTGAAGAAGCCGAGGCCGTTCAGGCGGCGCTCGGCGCGGTCGACGAGCACGCGGTTGTAGGCATCGCCCTCGGTCAGGTCGAGCTCGCGGCGGATGACGTAGTCGCGGGTGCGAGTGTTGCCGCGGATGTTGATGCGCTCGACGTAGACGCGCGGACCGTCCTCGACGACGAAGCCGAGAGCCACCTGATGGGTGGCGCGGTCGCGCTGGCCGGTCGGGCGTACCTGGGCGAAGGGATAGCCCTGGCGGTTGACCTCGTTGGTCACGCCGACCAGCGTCTTCTCCACGTCCTCGGCGTTGTAGACGTCGCCGACCTGGGCGCGGATCTGCCCGTCGAGCGCCTCGCGGTCGATGCCGGGGATGCGCGGGTCAACGGCCACGGCGCCGACGGTGTACTGCTCGCCTTCCTCGACGGTGACGGTGATGACCCAGCCCGTCTCCTCGCCGGCCTCGACGTAGCGGGCATCGGCGTTGACGACGCGGAAATCGGCGTAGCCGTTCTTGAGGTAGTAGCGGCGGACGATGTCGAGGTCGGCGGAGATGCGGTCGGGATCGTAGACGTCGGAGGTCTTGATGAACGAGAGGAAGTTCATCTCAGAGGACGACATCAGACCCCTGAGGGTCGATTCCGAATAGGCGTTGTTGCCGACGAAGTTGATGGCGCGGATACCGGTCTTGTCGCCTTCGTCGATGGTGAAGACGACGTCGGAGCGACCGGTGGGCAGGTCGACGAGGCGGTAGCTGACCTTGGCGGTGCCGCGGCCCGAGCGCTTGTAGACGTCGCGGATGCGCTCGACGTCGGCGGCGACCACCGCCGGGCTCAGGGCGCCGCGGTCCTTGGTCTCGACCACGCTCTCGAGAGTGGCCTTCTCGATCTTCTTGTTGCCCTCGAAGAAGACGCGGCCGACCACGTTGTTCTCACGCACCCGCACCACGGTGGTGCCGCCGCGGCCGGAGACCTGCACGTCGGAGAAGAGACCGGTGGCGAGAAGATTGCGCCGCGCTTCCTCGGGCGAACCGGAGGCGGTGCCGGTGACGTAGGAGCGGATCGTGTCGGAATCGACACGGCGATTGCCTTCGACGACGATCTGCTGCGCCTGTGCGGCCGCGCCGCCGAGGATCACGCTGGCGGCGGTGGCGACCAGAACGATGGCACGCTCCGCCGACTTTCGCCGGCGCTTTCCCGTCATCGACATCATGTAATCGCCCGTCTCTTTTTATCTCAGCACGGGTTCGCACCCGCAGGCGGCCGCCCTTAAGGCTCACCGCCCTCTGGTCCCAGCCACGCTTGTATCGGGATTCCCCCACGAAGCAAACGCGAGGGCCGTCCGACATACCGGGATTTTGGGGGGTCGTGGCCTTCGCGCCACTTAACGGCGAAGCGCCTCGACAACTGATCTGAGATTAGCGTGAATAGGGCGTAAATGAGGTCGAGGACACGACTTTCCCATTCGTGTTCGGACCACGGTAAGCCGGTCTTCACCGTAAATGCGAACGGCCCGGCGCGGGCGCCGGGCCGTCGATTCGGGGCGGCGAGGGTGCCTGCCCGTCAGGTGCCGCGCTGGCTCAGCGAGGCGCCCAGATTGAGGATGTCGTTCCAGGCCGCGAACAGCATCAGCATCAGCACGAAGGCGAGCCCGATGCGAAAGCCGATCTCCTGGGCCCGCTCGCTCAGCGGGCGGCCGCGCACCGCCTCAAAGGCGTAGAACATCAGGTGACCGCCATCGAGGAGGGGGATCGGGAACAGGTTGAGGAGCCCGATCGAGACCGACAGCAGCGCGACCAGACCGATCAGCCCACCCACGCCGCCGACGCGCGCGACCTCGCCGGAGACCCGGGCGATGCCGATCGGGCCGGAGAGCTGGTCGGCGGATTCACGGCCGGTGACGAGCTTGCCGATGTAATCGAAGGTGCGCTCCACCACGAAGGCCGTCTCGTGGACGCCGAGCTTCAGCGACTCGAACGGGCCGTAATGCACCAGCTTGGCCGCGTCGGCCTTCGGGCCGTTGATGCCGAGCCGGCCGAAGCGGTGGCGGCCGAAGGGCGTGCGCTCCTCGATCATGTCGGGCACGGCGGTCAGAGTCTGGACTTGGCCGCCGCGATCGACGGCGACCGCCAGCGAAGAGCCGGCGGCGGCCGAGACGACGCGCTGCATCTCGTTGAAGGTCTTGACCGGCTCGCCGTTGATCGTGCGGATCACGTCGCCGGGCTGGAAGCCCGCCCGCGCGGCGGCGCTGTTCGGCTGCACCGCCTCGACGCGGGCCGGCGTCTCGTAGCGGCCGCTGAAATAGATCGCGCCGGCGAAGACGGCGATCGCCAGGATGAAGTTGGCGATGGGGCCGGCGGCGACGATGGCCGCGCGCTTGGCGACCGGCTGGGTCGGGAAGCTGACCGCCCGCTCGTGCGGGCTCATGCGGGCGACGGCCTCCGGATCGGGCACGCTGGCGCCGTTGGCATCGCCCACGAATTTCACGTAGCCGCCGAGGGGGATCGCCGAGAGTTTCCACCGGGTTCCCCGCCGGTCGGTGAAGCCGACGACCTCCGGGCCGAAGCCGATGGAGAAGGCGGTCACGCCAACTCCGCACCAGCGCCCGACCAGGAAGTGGCCCATCTCGTGCACGAACACGACGATCGTCAGCACGATCAGGAACGGGATCACCGCGCCGAAGAAGCCGGCGGCGTTGCCGACCATGCCGCTCAAGAATTCCATGGCCATCATCCTTCAGGCCGCGATACGCGTAGGAGATCCGTGCACGTTCGGCGCGAATCCGGTCTTGACCGCCCGCCCTGGCAGAGCGGGCCCACGGCCGGCAAGTCGCGGATCGTCGCACGCCTCACGTTCGAGCGCGAGATCTAATCGGGGGCGCACCCGCCGGAGCCGGGGCGTTCGTCCCCGACAACACTTCGTAGAGGTTAATCGCCGCCTCAGCCCACGGCGCGGGCGGCGGGGACCGCCTCCAGGCTCCAGGCGCGCACCCGCCCGTCGATGGCCAGGGCCTCTTCGACGTCCTGCGGGGCCTGGCGGAACTCGGCGGCGAAATGCTCGACCGCCCGCTCGACCAGTTCGGCGAGGCCGTAGAACGGGATCGCGCCGCGGATGAAGGCGGCCACCGCGATCTCGTTGGCGGCGTTCATCACGGTCGGCGCCGCGCCGCCCTCGGCCAGCGCCGCGCGGGCGACGCGCAGGCAGGGAAAGCGCGCCTCGTCCGCCGGTTCGAAGGTGAGGCTGCCGGTCGCGGCGAGATCGAGCGGACGCCCGCGGGCGATCTCCAGGCGGTCGCCCAGCCCGAGGCAGTGGGCGATCGGCACGCGCATGTCGGGCATGGCGAGCCCGGCGGTCACCGCGCCGTCGCGCCACGCGATCAGGCCGTGGACAATCGATTGCGGGTGGACGATCACGTCGAGGCGGCCGGCCTCGATGGCGAAGAGGTGGTGGGCCTCGATCAGTTCCAGCCCCTTGTTCATCAGCGAGGCGGAATCGATGTTGATCTTCATGCCCATCGACCAAGTCGGGTGGGCGGCAGCCTCAGCCGGGGTCGCGGCGGCGATGCGCTCGCGAGTCCAGGTGCGGAACGGGCCGCCGGAGGCGGTCAGCGTCATTTTGGCTATATCGGACACGCGCCCGTCGCCCATGGCCTGGGCCAGGGCGTTGTGCTCGGAATCCACCGGCAGGATGCGGGCGCCGTAGCGTCCGGCGTCGCGCATGAAGGCGTCGCCCGCGCAGACGAGGCTCTCCTTGTTGGCCAGCGCGATGGTGCGTCCGAGCCGGAGCGCCGCGTGCGTGGGCTTGAGGCCCGCCGCGCCGCTCACCGCGGCGACGACGATGTCGGCCTCGCGGGCGACCGCCTCCAGCACCGCGGTCTCGCCGGCGCCGTTCGGGATACCGGAGCCCGCCAGCGCCTCGGCGAGCGCCGGTCCGGCGCTGTCATCGGCGAGCGCAGCGAAATCCGGCCGCAGTTCCAGGGCGAGCTTGGCCAGGGCCGCGGCGTCCCGGCCGCCGACCAGAGCCCCGATGCGGAAGCGGCCCGCATGCTGGGACAGGAGGTCCGTGGTCGAGCGGCCGATCGAGCCGGTGGCGCCGAGGACGGTGACGGTGAGGCTCACGGGATCAAGTTCCGTTCAGGCATTCAGGAGCCGCAGGGCGGCGAGGCACAGGCCGGCGAGGAGCGCGACGGCGAAGAAGCCGTCGAGCCGGTCCATGACGCCGCCATGGCCGGGGATCGAGCGGCCGGAATCCTTGACGCCGTAGCGGCGCTTGAGCGCGGATTCAACGAGGTCGCCACCCATCGACAGGATCGAGGCGAGGCCGCTGAGCGCCGCGACCAAGGCCGGCGAGAGGCCGGGCAGGGCGTCCCAGCCCTGCGCGCGGGCGACGAGCAGGGTCGCCGTTCCGCCGATCACGCCGGCGGCAAGCCCGCCGAGCGCGCCGGACCACGTCTTCTTCGGGCTCACCCGCGGCATCAGCTTCGGCCCGCCGATCAGGCGACCGGTGAAGTAGGCGACGCTGTCGGTGGACCAGACCACCGCGAACATCCAGGCCGGCCCGACGATGCCGATGGCCGGATCGATCCGCAGCAGCGTCGGCACCAGGGCGACCACCGCGCCGCCGAGAAGGCCCCAGATCGGCTTGCGCCGGCCCGGACCGTGGCCGAGGGCGAGCAGTCCGAGGCTTCCGGCGAGGAGGACGAGGAGCGGCACCCAGAGCGGTGCGCCGACGAGCACGGCCGCGAGCACGCCGAACAAGGTCGCGCCGGTGAGGCCGAGCAGCGGCAGCAGCGGCTCGGAACGGGTCATGGCGAGCCACTCGGCCGCGCCGACGATCCCGGCGATCAGCCAGACCGCGGCGAAGGCCCAGCCGCCGATCACCAGGCTGCCCAGCACCGCCGCGCCGAGCACGACCGCCGAGGCCACGCGCAGGCCGAACTCTCGGTTGGCGAAGGGCGCCCGCTGGGCCGGCGCCGGGGGAGCCGCCTCGTCCCGCGCCATCAGCCGGCCCCGGTGCTGAGACCGCCGAAGCGGCGGTCGCGGCGATGATACTCGCTGACGGCGGCCAGGAAGGCGTCGTGGTCGAAATCCGGCCAGAAACCGGGCTCGATCACGTACTCGGCATAGGCCGTCTGCCAGGTGAGGAAGTTCGAGAGCCGGTGCTCGCCGGAGGTGCGGATCACGAGATCCGGGTCGGGGATGCCGGCGGTGTCGAGGGCGTCCGTGACGGTCGACAGGTCGATTTCGTCGGGCTGCAGCCGTCCTTCCGCGACGGCGGACACGATGCGCCGCATCGCGCGCAGGATCTCCTGGCGGCCGCCGTAATTGAAGGCCACCACCAGGTTCAGGCCGGTATTGGCGCGGGTGCGCGTCTCCGCTTCGTCGAGCAGGCCGGCGATATCCGCCGCGAGGTCGGCCCGGTCGCCGATCACCCGGACGCGGACATTGTTGGCGTGCAGGTCGGCGAGATCGCTGCGCACGAACAGCTTGAGCAGGCCCATCAGCTCGGAGATTTCCGAGGGCGGCCGGCGCCAGTTCTCGGAGGAGAAGCTGTAGACGGTGAGATAATCGACGCCGAGGGTGATGGCGGAGCGCACGGCCCGGCGGACGGCCTCGACGCCGCGGCGGTGCCCCTCGAAGCGGGGCAGGCCCCGGCTGGCGGCCCAGCGGCCGTTGCCGTCCATGATGATGGCGACGTGCCGCGGCGCTGGCGGCGCCGCTCCCTCGGGGGCGGCACCCGCCGTATCCCCGATCTGCCGCGCGCCTTCCGAGCGAACCAACGCAGCCTCCCCCTCTTGGCGCACCCTTCGCCGCTCCCTTGGCCGCCTCTCACGCCGCTGCGGCCCGGCGCGGCCCCGCCAACCGTCCCGTTCGATCCAGGCCGGAGGCGTCAGACCTGCATGATTTCCTTCTCCTTGCCCGCCAGCACGCCGTCGATCTCGCTGATCGCGTCGTCGGTGGCCTTCTGCACGTCGCCGGCCTGACGCTTCTCGTCGTCCTGGCTGATGGCGCCGTCCTTCTCTAGTTTCTTGAGAATGTCGAGGCCGTCGCGGCGCACGTGGCGCACGGCGACACGGGCCTCCTCCGCATATTTATGGGCGACCTTGACCATCTCCTTGCGGCGCTGCTCGTTCATCTCGGGGATGCGCAGGCGGATGGTCTGGCCCTCCGTCATCGGGTTGAGGCCGAGATCGGACTCGCGGATCGCCTTCTCGACATTCGTGACCATCGAGCGGTCCCAGACCGAGATCGAGAGCAGGCGCGGCTCCGGCACGCTGACCGTGGCGACCTGGGCCATCGGCATCGACGCGCCGTAGGCCTCGACCTGGATCGGATCGAGCAGGCTCGGTGTCGCGCGGCCCGTGCGCAGCGATCCCAGATCCTTGCTCAGGGACGAGACGGCGCCCTGCATGCGGCGCTTGATGTCGCCGAGGTCGAATTCCGGTGTGGCCATGAGTTCAAAGTCCCGATGCGTTCGGGTGGCAGATCGGCGCGCTCGGGACGCGCCCGGCACGCGGTGCCGCTACATGAACGAAAAACCGGGTGGCCGCAAATGCGGTCGAAGCGCTCTTGCGGCGGGAAATCGGTGACGAGCCCGCGGGACCGTTCCGCTTCGAACCGTCGTCGTGGCAATCCGCCCGGCCGCCGGCCTTACGGAGCGCCGGACGCGGTCTCGTCCGGACGCGGCACGGTCTCGGCTGCAGAGCCCTGTCTTTCGGGGAAGCGAAGGGGCGGGATGAGGCTGCGCAAGGTCTTTCCGGGGCTTAGTTGGCAAATCAAAAGCCGATCGCGTTTTAATCCCTCCATCGCAGCGGGTGACCATGAGTTAGTAATTTCACGGTAAAAAATCTCAGCGACCACCTAACATATGTAATTCAGGTCGCGTCTGGAGCCATGCCGTGCCTGTCCGGAACCTGTCTATCCGCGCGAAACTGATCGGAAGCTTCACGATACTCACGATCTTGGTGCTCGCATTGGGTGTCGTGAGCCTGGGTGGCCTGTCTCACATCAATGGGCATCTTCAGACCATCGAGCGGAATTGGCTTCCGAGCGTCCGCACGGCGGGCGAAGTCGACGCGCTGACCGGCCGCTACAACACCAGCCTCCTGCGGCACGTCCTGACCAACGACGCCAAGAGTCTTGCCGCCGTCGAGAACGATGTCGTTCAGCGCGGCAAGAAGCTCGACGCCGCGGCGGATGCGTATGCGCCGCTCGTCAGCTCGCCCGAGGAACGCAAGCTCTACGAGACGTTCCGGCAGGAATGGCGCGCCTTTGCCGGTGTCGGCGAGCGGATCATGGGCCTGTCGCGGCAGGATGAGAAGGCGCAGGCCCTGGTCCTGTACGAGGCGGAGGCCGTACCCCCGCGGCGGCGCGCGTCGCTGGCGCTCGAATCCCTGATCAAGCTCAACAACGACGGCGCGGCCGCGGCCGAGATCGCCGCCACCGATGCCTACGCCGCGACCAAGGTCCAGGTTCTGGGCGCGATCGCCGCCGCGATCCTTCTCTCGGTCGGGCTCGCCCTCGTCATCGTCCGCGGCGTTTCGCGCGGAATCGACTCCGTTGTGCGGCCGATGCAGGCCCTCGCGGGCGGCGACTTGAGCGTCGGCGTCGCGCATCAGGGGGAGGCCACCGAGATCGGCCGCATCGCCGATGCCGTTCAGGTCTTCAAGGCCGGTCTGATCCGCGCCCGCGCCCTGGAGGAGGAGACCGCGCTCGCGCGCGCCTCGGCCGAGGAGCAGCGCAAGGCCGGCATGCGGCAGATGGCCGAGAATTTCGAGCAGGCGGTGGGCGGCATCGTCGGCATGGTCTCCGCCTCGGCCACCGAGCTGCACGCCACCGCCGAGAGCATGACGACCACGGCGTTCCAGACCGCCAATCAATCGAGCGCGGTGGCGGCCGCGGCCGAGGAAGCGTCGGTCAACGTCAACACGGTGGCGGCCGCGTCGGAGGAGCTGGGGGCATCCGTGCAGGAGATCGGGCGGCAGGTGTCGGGCTCGGCGGATCTGGCGCAGCGGGCCGTCAACGAGGCGGACCGGACGGTCTCGCTCGTGCAGGAGCTCAGCGGCGCCGTTTCGGAGATCGGCGATGTGGTGAGCCTGATCTCGAACATCGCCAGCCAGACCAACCTGCTGGCGCTGAACGCCACCATCGAGGCCGCCCGCGCCGGCGAGGCTGGCCGGGGCTTCGCGGTGGTCGCCGCAGAGGTGAAGGAACTCGCCAGCCAGACGGCGCGGGCGACCGAGGAGATCTCCGGCCAGATCGGCCAGATCCAGGGCGCGACGCGTCAGGCGGTCGGCGCGATCGGCTCGGTCACCGAGCGGGTCCGCGAGATCAATGCCGTCACCACGGCGATCGCGGCGGCGGTCGAGCAGCAGGAGGCGGCCACCCAGGAGATCGTGTCCAGCGTGGGGCAGGCCTCGGCTGGCACGACCGAGGTGACGAGCAACATGGTCGGTCTCGCACGCGCCTCGGAAGGTACGGGTGCGGCCGCCTCTCAAGTGCTGTCGTCGGCCTCCGAACTCTCGCGCCAGTCCGAGCATCTCTCGGCCGAGGTCACGCGGTTCCTGGCCTCCGTGCGCGCGGCCTGACGACCGCGCGTCCGCGCCTCACAGGGCCTCGCCCCTCAGCAGGCGCGGGGTCTCGCCGCGCAGGGCGGAGGCTTGGCCGATGAAGAAGCGCTTCAGGCCCGGCATCCGGTCGACGAGGCCGAGCCCGAGGTCGCGGGTGAGGCGCAAGGTCAGGCTATCGTTGGAGAACAGGCGGTTGAGCCCGTCGGTCGCCGCCGCCATCGCCACGCTGTCGAACCGGCGGGACTGCTCGTAGTCGCGCAGCACCGCGTCGGCGCCGGGATCGAGCCCGAGCCGCAGGGCGCCGGTCACGGCCTCGGCGAGGGCTGCCGCCCCGGCGAGCCCGAGATTGAGGCCCTGGCCCGCCAGAGGGTGGATGACGTGGGCGGCGTCGCCGAGAAGCGCGAGGCGCGGTGCCCGGAAGCTGCGGGCGATGCCCAAATGCAGCGGGTGGGCGCTCGGACCGTGCTCCAGGGCGATGCGGCCGAGTTCGGCCCCGAACCGACGCTCGATCTCGGCCAGCGTCTCGGCGGCGTCCCCGCCGAGCAGGGCCGGCACGTCGGCGCTGCGCTCGGTCCAGACGATGGAGGAGCGGTGGCCGAGCGCGCCGCCGGCCTTGAGCGGCAGGATCGCGAAGGGGCCGCTCGGCAGGAAATGCTCGAAGGCGCGCCCCTCGTGGTCGCGGGCATGCTGGATCGTCGCGACGATGCCCGATTGCGGGTAGGACCAGCCGACCCAGCCGATGCCGGCGGCCTCGCGCAGGGCCGAGCGCGCCCCGTCGGCGGCGACCACCAGCGCGACCTCCTCGGTGCTGCCGTCGCTCAAGCTGACCCGGCTCGCCCGCGGACCGGGCACAGCAGCGCGGACCCCCGCGGCGGTGAGCCGGACGCCTACCTCGCGCGCGGCGTCGAGCAGCGCGCTCACCATCGGCTCGGCCTCGACCATGTGGGCGAAGGGCTCGCCCTCCGCGCCCGTGTCCCGGCGCGCCTCGGTCCCGTCGCCGAAGGTGAGGAAGACCGGCCGCACCGGATCGCCGACGCGGCTATCGCTGATGACGAGCCGGCGCATGGGTTCCGCCGCGGGTTGGATCCGCGGCCACAGGTCGAGCTGCTCGAACATCCGCCGCGGTCCCGCCGCGACGGCGTAGGCACGTCCGCGGTGGCGCGCGGCACCTGCCTCGAGGCCGGGATCGCAGACCGTGACGTCGAGGGCGGGGCCGTGCGTCCGCTTCAGGGCGACCGCCAGGGTGAGGCTGGCGATACCGGCCCCGGCGACAAGCAGGCGACGGCTTCCGGGACGATGTCCGGTGAAGTTGCCGGGATGGCGATCCGTCGTGCTCATCGGCGCTCCTCTTCCTCGGCACCGCTGCCGCCTCCGACGAGGCGTGCCGCTGCGCTTCACATAGCGCGCGCGCCGCGCGCACGCGATCCCGGTGGCGGAGTCCCCATTCACGCAGCCCGGGATGTTTCCCGGGGGCGAGCGCCCCGCGTGGCATCGCCGGGCCGAGCCGCTATGTGCGTCGGGCGCGCCCCAAGTCGGGACCGCCCCTCATCGTCACCCGCCGTCCCAGAGCCGCAGAAGCCGTCATGTCCGAAGCCGCCATGTCCGAAGCCCTTAGGCCCGATCCCGTCGACGCGCTTCTGTCGATCCTCGACTTGGAGCGCCTGGAGACCGATCTGTTCCGCGGCGTCAGCCCCCGGATCGGCTGGCCGCGGGTCTTCGGGGGGCAGGTCGTGGCCCAGGCGCTGGTCGCGGCGTCCCGCACGGTCGAGGCATCCCGCCCGCCCCACTCCCTGCACGCCTATTTCCTCCTCGGCGGCGACCCGGCGGTGCCGATCGTCTACGAGGTCGAGCGCATCCGCGACGGCGGCAGCTTCACGACGCGACGGGTCAAGGCGATCCAGAAAGGCCGGGCGATCTTCGCGATGTCGGTGTCGTTCCACGTGGCGGAGGCGGGCGTCGAACACGCCGCAGGGCTTCCCGACGTGCCGGGGCCCGGCGACCTGTCGGATGCGCGAACCCTCGTTCGGGAGGGCGGCAGCATCGTGCCCGAGCCGATGCTCGCCTACTTCACCCAGGCCTGGCCGATCGAATTGCGGCCGGTCGAGACCGAGCGCTATCGCGACCGCGCGCCGAAGCCTGCCCGCTACCACGTCTGGATGCGTGCGACGAAGCCCCTGCCGGACGATCCGGCGGTGCATCGGGCGGTTCTCGCCTACGCCTCGGACATGACCCTGCTCGACGCGACGCTGATCCCCCACGGCCGCACCGTGTTCGATCCGGAGATCCAGTCGGCGAGCCTCGACCACGCCCTCTGGTTTCACCGGCCGTTCCGGGCCGATTCCTGGCTGCTCTACTCGCAGGACAGCCCGAGCGCCGCGGGCGGACTCGGCTTTGCCCGCGGCACGTTCCACGATGAGGACGGGCACCTCATCGCGTCGGTCGCGCAGGAAGGACTGATCCGGCAACGCCGCTCCTGATAGGGGCACCTTGCGAGAATCTGCCGATGTGGCAGGCTGATTGCCTATTACGAAGGCAGTTTTCACGGCCAAGCTGCTCGACACGGCGCCAGCTCTCGCTCACGTTCTGAGCAGAAGAGCGAGAGCGAAATTGGTTCCGTCTGGCACGGTCCTTGAATGAAGGCGCGCGGTCGCAGGGTCATCCCGATCCCTGCGGAACCGCTGGGTCTCGGCCGGTGCGTGGCCGGCGGTGAGAAGGCAGAACAAAGGGGGCGCCGCCCATGAAAATCGTGATGGCGATCATCAAGCCGTTCAAGTTGGAGGAGGTCCGCGACGCCCTGACCGGGATCGGCGTCCACGGCCTGACCGTGACCGAGGTCAAGGGCTATGGCCGGCAGAAGGGCCATACCGAGATCTACCGCGGTGCCGAGTACGCCGTGAGCTTCCTCCCCAAGCTGAAGATCGAGGTGGCGGTCGCGGCCGACCTCGTGACGAACGTGATCGACACGATCGCCGGCGCCGCCCGCACGGGACAGATCGGCGACGGCAAGATCTTCGTGATGCCGCTGGAAAAGGCGGTTCGTATCCGCACCGGCGAGACCGACGCCGACGCGCTCTGAGAGCCGGTCCCTCATCGGTCTCCTCCCCGATATCCCGACGGTACATCACCCGTTCCGGCGGAACGCGCCCGGCCGCGCCGCCGCCTTCACCCTCCTCAATGCTTGACGCACGGCGATCAGGAGCTTCCTGTCCATGAAACCTCGTAACCTTCTCGCGCTCGGGCTGGGAGGAGCCGCCCTCGGCCTCCTCCTCGTCGAGCCGTCGCTCGCGCAGGCGCCGGCGGTCGAGCCCGCCGTCACCTCCGCCGCCCCGGTGCCCAATAAGGGCGACACCGCGTGGATGCTGATCTCCGCGGTCCTCGTCCTGCTGATGACGGTGCCCGGCCTCGCCCTGTTCTACGGCGGCCTCGTGCGCACCAAGAACATGCTCTCGGTGCTGACCCAGGTCTTCGCGATCGCCTCGATCGTCTGCCTCCTGTGGGTCACCTACGGCTACAGCCTCGCCTTCACCAACGGCGGCGGCCTCAACGATTTCGTCGGCGGCTTCTCCAAGGCCTTCCTCAAGGGCGTCGATCCGAACTCGGTCGCGGCCACCTTCTCCAACGGCGTCGTGATCCCCGAATACGTCTACATCTGCTTCCAGATGACGTTCGCGATGATCACCCCCGGCCTCATCGTCGGCGCCTTTGCCGAGCGGATGAAGTTCTCGGCGCTGGTCGTGTTCACGATCCTCTGGGTCACGCTGATCTACTTCCCGATGGCCCACATGGTCTGGTACTGGGGCGGCCCGGACGTCTTCGCCGACGCGGCCCGCAAGCTCGCCGCCGCCGGTGGCGAGGCCAATGCCGCGGCCAAGGCCGAGTACGACGCGGTGCTGGGCGATGCCGGCATGCTGTTCAAGTGGGGCGCCCTCGACTTCGCCGGCGGCACCGTCGTTCACATCAACGCGGGCATCGCCGGTCTGGTCGGCTGCCTGATGCTCGGCAAGCGCATCGGCTACGGCCGCGACCTGCTCGCCCCGCACTCGCTGACCATGACCACGATCGGTGCTTCGCTCCTGTGGGTCGGCTGGTTCGGCTTCAACGCCGGATCGAACCTCGAGTCGAACGGCACCACGGGTCTGGCGATGATCAACACCTTCGTCGCCACCGCCGCCGCGGCCGTGTCCTGGCTGTTCGTGGAATGGGCCGCCAAGGGCAAGCCGTCGCTGCTCGGCATGCTCTCGGGCGCCATCGCCGGCCTCGTCGCCGTCACCCCGGCCGCGGGCTTTGCCGGCCCGATGGGCTCGATCGTGCTCGGTCTCGTCGCGGGCGCCGTCTGCTTCGTGATGTGCTCCACCGTGAAGAACGCGCTCGGCTACGACGACTCGCTCGACGTGTTCGGCGTGCACTGCGTCGGCGGCATCATCGGTGCGCTCGCCACCGGTATCCTGGTCTCGCCCGACCTCGGCGGCGCCGGCATCCCCGACTACACCACCAAGCCCGGCGAGCTCACCCTCGGCGCCTACGACATGGTCGCTCAGCTCATCGTTCAGGCGAAGGCGGTCGGCTTCACCATCCTCTGGTCGGGCATCGGCTCGGCGATCCTCTACAAGCTCGTCGATCTGACGATCGGCCTGCGCGTGACGCAGGAGGAGGAGCGCGAGGGCCTCGACATCGCCGATCACGGCGAGCGCGCCTACAACTACTGACGGGTCGCCCGCCCACAAGGCGGGTCCCGATAAGTCGGGCCCCGGCGCATAGCGCCGGGGCCTTTTTCTTGGACGGATGCCTCGGACGAACCGGCTGAGTCGGGCTCGGCCGACATCCGTCGACGCTCCGGCCTCCATTCGCCTGTCTGTTAATCAATCGTGAAGGCGGTGAGGAATTTTCACGAAAAAGTTAACGCTTGGCGGTCCGAAAAATGTTGCATCTGCGCAACAATCCCCGCGCGCGGATTGACACGGCTCAAATCTGATTAAAAATTAGGCACTTGCGCAAAACTTCATTTTGCGGCGCTGCGTCGAGTTCGGCACCTTGGCCGTATCGAACTTGGGGCTGACCGCAATGACAATCAAAACAAAGCTTCTGGCCGCGGGCGCGGCACTCTCCACGCTGAGCGCCACCGCGTTACCGGTTCTCGCCGCTGACATGCCTGCCGCCGCACCGGCGCCTGTTGTCGTCGAGGAGCATTGTAAAGCTGCGATCTCGACCCCGACCTTCGGCGGCCTCATCAAGGCGAACCCGAATCCGGCCTGCTTCGTCACCGGACTGGGCGACATCTATGTCGGCGGCGCGATCACCGGCTTCGCCTATTCCCAGACCAACGCCTTCGGCATCCTCTCGCCGAGCGCCGAGCAGGATCGCTACGGCCGCGTCGATTTCACGAACCTCCAGGGCTGGATCCAGAAGGCCGACGGCCCGCTGCAGTTCTACGTGCATGCCGGCCTGTACTCGATTCCGGCGCTCGGCCTGCCGCTCTACTCCTCGTTCGAGCAGACCCAGTCGCTGTTCGGCCCGGTGCCGGTCGCCTTCGGCAAGTGGCAGATCAACGACGAGTGGTCGATCCAGGCCGGCCGCATGTTCACCAACATCGGCTCCGAGCTGCTGTTCTCCTACCAGAACCTCAACATCTCCCGTGGTCTGGTGTTCAACCAGGAGAACTTCATCAACCAGGGCGTTCAGGTGAACTACGCGAGCGGCCCGTTCGCGGCGGCGGTCTCGGTGAACGACGGGTTCTACTCGGGCGAGCTGAACTGGGTGACCGGCCTGGCCACCTACAAGCTCGACGACTCGAACACGATCGGCATCAACGGCGGCACGCATTTCAGCGACTTCGATTCCTCGACCCGCAGCCCGCGCTTCCAGTTCGCGACGATCAACTCGCTGCAGAACAGCAGCATCATCAGCGTGAACTACACCTACGCCAACGGGCCGTGGATCATCTCGCCGTACTTCCAGTACACCAACGTCGCGCGCAAGGATAACTACTTCAGCCCGATCATCGGCGGCGAGACCTGGGGCGGCGCGCTGCTCGCCGGCTACGCCTTCAACGAGAACTTCGGTCTGGCCGGCCGCGTCGAGTACATCGCGCAGTCGGGCACCCGCTTCGACACCCTGAGCGCGACCAGCCTCCTGTACGGCCCCGGCAGCTCGGCCTTCTCGTTCACGATCACCCCGACCTTCACCTGGGATCGCTACTTCGTCCGCGGCGAGTTCGCGACGGTGCAGGCCTACGACGTCACCCCCGGCTTCGGCTTCGGTCGCGACGGCACCAAGCGCTCGCAGGAGCGCTACCTGGTCGAGACCGGCTTCACCTTCTGAGAAACGGCCGGCCCGCCTGCGAAGGTCGGGTCGGACTCCTCCCAAGCTGGTCGAATCGGAGAAGCCTCGGAGAAATCCGGGGCTTCCTGCATTGTCAGACCGGGCCGAACGATGGCTTGAAGACGTCGCGGGCCGGCAGGTGCATGATTCGAGCGCGACGGGCCGCGATCGCTTTGTCGGACCCACTTAGCCCGCCGTTAACCGCCCCGCATTAGCCTTACCGGATCGTTGACACCGGACCGGTTTGCGCATGCGTTCCCTCCGCCGTTCCGCGTCGCCCTACGACACCTTCGTCGACAGCCTGCGGCCCTTCCTGGCCAAGCGGCTGACGGAGTGCGGCGGCCTGATCCTCTTCACCGGCGCGGTCGCCCTGACCGTCGCCCTGGCGACGTGGTCGATCGACGACCCGAGCCTCAACCACGCCACCGACCAGCGGGCGCACAACGTGCTCGGGCGCCCCGGCGCCGTCGTGGCCGACCTCGCCATGCAGCTCCTCGGGCTCGGCTCGATCATGCTCGCGCTGCCGCCCGTCCTGTGGGGCATGCGGCTGATGCGCGAGCGCGACCTGCCGCACGGGGGTGTGCGCCTCGCCCTGTGGATCGTCGGCGTGCTCTGCGCGAGCGCGGTCGCGAGCGCGGTGCCGGCCACGGCCCGCTGGCCGCTCCCCACCGGCATGGGCGGTGTGGCCGGCGACGCGCTGCTCGCCGGCACGCGGATGCTGGTCGGCCCGCTGGCGAATTTCGCCGGCTTCCTGTTCGCGGCCATCGCCATCCTCAGTCTCACCGCCGCCTGCCGCGTGACCAAGCCGGACTTCGAGGAGGACGAGGAGGTGCCCTACGGCGCGCCGCGCCCGGCGCCCCGTGCCGGCCGCGCGGCGTCCCACGAGGAGCGCCACGATTCCGACGAGCCGAGCCTCGGCATCCTGTCGCTGGGTGCACTCGCCCAGGCCGTCATGCGCGGCCGCGCCTCGCTGCGCACCAAGCTCGAATCCTGGCAGGCCCCGGCCGGCGAAGGGGAGGGGCTCGCCTATGCCGGTGCCTCGCCCGCGCTCGCCGCGCGCCGTGCCTTCGCCGATCCGGACGAAGCACCCTGGGCGCCGCAGGCCCGCGAGCGCGCCGCCGTGTCGGGTCGCCGCGAGCCGCAATTCGGACCGGAGGACGATGACGCCGACGAGGCACCCGTCCGCCCCGCCCCGCCGCGCGCCGCGCCGGTCACCGACGGGATCGACGAGGCCGACGGCGAGCCGCCCACCCGCGTCGCGCGCCCGCTGCCGCAGGCCCCCGCGGCACGCCCACGCCCGGCAGAGCCCCGCCCGGAGGCCGGCGAGTACCGGCTGCCCGCCCTGGAACTCCTCGCCCGCCCGCGCGAGCCGGCGCCCGGCTCCGAGGTTTCGGCGGAGGCGCTGGAGCAGAACGCCACCATGCTGGAGGCGACGCTTCAGGATTTCGGTGTGCGCGGCGACATCCTCGCCGTGCGGCCCGGCCCCGTCGTCACCCTCTACGAGCTGGAGCCGGCGCCCGGCACCAAGTCGAGCCGCGTGATCGCGCTCGCCGACGACATCGCCCGCTCGATGTCCGCCGTCTCCGCCCGCGTCGCCGTCGTGCCCGGCCGCAACGCGATCGGCATCGAGCTACCGAACGCCAAGCGCGAGACGGTCTTTCTGCGCGAACTTCTGGCCTCGGTCGACTTCGTCGAGACCAAGCACAAGCTCGCCCTGTGCCTCGGCAAGAACATCGGCGGCGAGCCGATCATCGCGGATCTCGCCCGCATGCCGCACCTGCTGGTCGCCGGCACCACCGGCTCGGGCAAGTCGGTGGCCATCAACACCATGATCCTGAGCCTGCTCTACCGCCTGAAGCCGGAAGAGTGCCGCCTGATCATGGTCGACCCCAAGATGCTGGAGCTGTCGGTCTATGACGGCATTCCGCACCTGCTCTCGCCCGTCGTCACCGATCCGAAGAAGGCGGTCATCGCCCTCAAATGGGCCGTGCGCGAGATGGAGGAGCGCTACAAGAAGATGTCCAAGGTCGGCGTGCGCAACATCGACGGCTTCAACGCCCGCCTCGAAGAGGCCCGCGCCCGCGGCGAAGTGCTGACCCGCACGGTGCAAACCGGCTTCGACCGCACCACCGGCGAGGCGGTCTACGAGGACGAGGTCATGGACCTCAACCCGCTGCCCTATATCGTGATCGTGGTCGACGAGATGGCCGACCTGATGATGGTGGCGGGCAAGGACATCGAGGGCGCGATCCAGCGGCTGGCCCAGATGGCGCGCGCGGCGGGCATCCACCTGATCATGGCCACCCAGCGCCCCTCGGTCGACGTCATCACCGGCACGATCAAGGCGAACTTCCCCACCCGCATCTCCTTCCAGGTGACGAGCAAGATCGACAGCCGCACGATCCTGGGCGAGATGGGCGCGGAGCAGCTGCTGGGCCAGGGCGACATGCTGTTCATGGCCGGCGGCGGACGCACGACCCGCGTGCACGGGCCGTTCTGCTCGGACTCGGAGGTCGAGACCGTGGTGGCCCACCTCAAGCGTCAGGGCCGGCCCTCCTATCTCGAGGCCGTCACGGCGGAGGAGGGCGAGATCCCGGCTGGTGGCTCCCCCTCAGAGGACGGTCCGGTCTTCGATGCCGGCCAGTTCGGTGGCGGCGAGGGGGCCGACCTCTACGAGCAGGCGGTGGCCGTGGTGCTGCGGGACAAGAAGGCCTCGACGAGCTACATCCAGCGCCGCCTGCAGATCGGCTACAATCGGGCCGCCTCGCTGATGGAGCGGATGGAGACCGAGGGTCTCGTCGGTCCGGCCAATCACGCCGGAAAGCGCGAGATCCTGGTGGAGGCCGAGGCGCAGGACTTCTGACGCGCCGCTCACCCTCACATCGAACGACCGCCCGGCGCGCCGCCCTCGAAAGAGGACGGCGCGCTTTCGCGTTTCGGCGATGCGCTCCCCCTCGACAACGGCCACGCTTGAAAATATAGCAACAGCTATACGTTCAAGTGAGAGGTCTTATGTCGAGGAAACGCTATGGGTTGGGCCGCTGGGCCGGGATCGGCGCCGGCTTAGGCATTGCCGGTCTCGCCGCGTCGCCGCTCCAGGCCGAGGAAGTCTCCCTGGACGAGATCAGCGTCACGTCGGACAAGCCGGCACGGCGCGCCGGCGCAGCCCCGGGCCCGGCGCCGGATCCGGCCGGCGTGCTGCCGGTGGTGACCGACCGCTTCTCGACGGTGACCGTCGTCTCCGGTGCCGAGCTCGCCCGCTCCCAGCCGACCTCGCTCGGCGAGGCCCTGTTCGACAGGCCGGGCCTGTCGGCGACCACCTTCGCGCCGGGCTCCGCCTCGCGGCCGATCATCCGCGGCCTCGACAATCACCGCGTCCGCATCCTCGAGAACGGCACCGGCGTGCAGGACATGTCGGATCTCGGCGAGGACCACGCCGTTCCGATCAACCCGCTGATCAACGACCGGATCGAGGTGATCCGCGGGCCGGCCGGCCTGCGCTACGGATCCCAGGCGGTCGGCGGCGTGGTCTCGGTGGAGAACAACCGCATCCCGACGAGCCTTCCGCCCGGCGGTGTCGCCGGCCGGGTGACGACCGGCTATTCAGCCGTCGATAACGGCCGCAACGTTGCCGCGACCGTCGATGCCGGCAGCGACAACGTCGCCGTCCATGCGGATGCCTTCAAAAGCGCGGCGGACGACTACAACACGCCGCTCGGCATCCAACGCAACTCCTTCAACGAGTCCCAGGGCGGCGCCTTCGGCACCTCCTACCTGTTCGACCGCGGCTTCGTCGGCCTGTCCTTCAGCCACTTCGATTCGGTCTACGGCATTCCCGGCCGCGGCTCCGCGGCGCAGCGGACCCGTCTCGATCCGGTGCAGGACAAGCTCCAGGCGCGCGGCGAGTACCGTCCGCTGGACGGGCCCTTCGCGGCGATCCGGTTCTGGGCGGGCGGCTCGAACTACCGGCACAACGAGTTCGGCACCGGCCCGAACGGCGTCGAGGGGATCGAGGCGGTGTTCAAGAACCGCGCGGCCGAGGGGCGGATCGAGTTCGACCACGTGCCGGTCGAGACGACTTTCGGCACTTTGACGGGCCAGTTCGGCGTCCAGGCCGACCGGCGCAAGCTTCGCATCTCGGGCGCGGAAGGGGGATTGCTGCGCCCCACCGACACGCGGGTGCAGGCGGCTTACCTGTTCGAGGAACTGGCGCTCGGCGGCGGCCTGCGGTTCCAGGCGGCGGGCCGCGTCGAGGGCAACCGCGTCGCCGGCACTCAGGCGCTGTTCCCCTCGGACTTCCTGCCCGATGGTCCCGGCGACGAGCCGGTGGAATCGCGCCGCATTCGCCGCTTCGCCCCGAAGAGCGCGAGCTTCGGTGCGCTTCAGGACCTGCCCCACGGCTTCGTCGCGAGTCTGACCGGCTCCTATGTCGAGCGCGCGCCGACCTCGCCCGAGCTGTTCTCGCGCGGGCCGCATGAGGCCTCCGCCACCTTCGAGATCGGCGACCCGAACCTCAAGCTGGAGCGCGCCCGCACCGTCGAGGTGGCGATCCGGCGGGCCGACGGGCCGTTCCGCCTCGACGCGACCGGCTACGTCACGCGCTACACCGGCTTCGTCTACAAGCGCCTGACCGGCTTCACCTGCGGCGACACCTTTGGCAGCTGCGGCGTCGGCGGCGGGGATCTGCGCCAGGTCGCCTACTCGCAGGCCGGCGCCACCTTCGCGGGCGCCGAGATCGCCAGCCAGATCGACCTCGTGCCGGTCGGCGACGGGTTCGCCGGCCTTAGCGCCCAATACGACTTCGTGCGGGCGCAATTTGACGACGGCAGCTTCGTGCCCCGCATCCCGCCCCACCGCGTCGGCGGCGGCGTCTTCCTGCGGGCGGACGGCTGGTTCGCGCAGGTCAGCCTGCTGCACGCCTTCGCACAGACGCAGACGGGAGCGCTGGAGACGCCGACACCCAGCTACAACGACCTCAAGGCGGAGATCGCCTACAGCCGCCCGCTCGATCCGGCGGTCCACGGCCTGAGCGAGGTGACGCTGGGCCTGCGCGGCACGAACCTGCTCGACGACGTGATCCGCAACGCCGCCTCCTTCCGCAAGGACGAGGTGCTGCTGCCGGGCCGCAACCTGCGGCTCTTCCTCACGGCACGGTTCTGACGGAGGCGATCGAACGAGAGGTTGCGGCAGCCCGAGGTGAGCGCGCCGTCGCGACCAAAGGGCCTCCCAGCCTCGCGCGGCCTCCGCCACGTCGAACGGTTCGCCCGCCTCGCGAAAGCGTAGAGGACCGAGAGCCGGTCGCTGTGTGGTTCGATCGTGAGAATTGATGCGTATACACACATCGATCAATGCCCGAATCCGTCGGCGCTGCCTGATTTTCTCTTTCGATCATATGTAAATCGTATCACCTCGACCGTTGCTTTCGAGGGTAGACGGCGCTGTCAGGCTTAACGATTATGTTGCCTCTACTGGATGGTTGTGGAATGCCGTCTGATCCTGGTGCGACCGAGAACGTCATCGCTCCTTCCACCCGCGGAATACGGTGTCGCCAGCTGTGCAGATGTGCAGGATGGATGGGAGCAGTACTCCCCCTGCGCGGCCGATCCGCGGCGAGATGGCCGAGCGGATCCGGGCGTATGACTGGACGGCGACGGCTCTCGGTGCGGCGGAGGCGTGGCCGCCCAGCCTGAAGGCCACGATCAGCCTGATCCTCGGATGCGGCTTTCCGATGATCGCGCTCTGGGGCCGGAATCTGATCCAGGTCTACAACGACGGCTATCGCGACCTGATGGGGCTGAAGCATCCGGCCGGGCTCGGACAGCCGACCCGCGCGTGCTGGCCGGAGGCCTGGCACATCAACGAACCGATCTACGAGCGGGTCTGGGGCGGCGAGACCTTCACCTTCGAGGACGCGGTCTACCCCCTGACCCGTTCGGGCCGCCTCGAGGACGCGTGGTTCACCCTGACCTACAGCCCGCTGCGGGACGATTCCGGCGAGATCGCCGGTATCCTGGTCACCCTGTTCGAGACCACGGCCCGCGTGCTGGCGGACCGCGCCCTGCGCGAGGGCGAGGCGCGTTTCCGGGCCGAGCTGGAACGGCAGGTCCAGGAACGCACGGCGGAGCTTCAGGCGAGCCGCGACCTGCTCAAGGCGACCATGGACAGCTCCATGGACATGATCCAGGTCTTCAAGGCCGTGCGCGATGCCTCCGGTGAAATCGTCGATTTCCAGTGGCTCCTCAACAACCATACCTCCGAGAGCCGCTACGGCGAGGTGTCCGGGCAGAGCCTGCTGGAGCGGAATCCCGGTGTGGTGCAGGAGGGCATCTTCGACACCTTCAAGCGCGTGACCGAGACCGGCCAGCCATCGATGGCGGAGCGCCGCTACGTCCACGAGCAGTTCGACGGCTGGTTCTTCCAATGCGCGGTGAAACTCGGCGACGGGGTCGCCACCACCACCAAGGAGATCTCGGCCTGGAAGGCGGCGCAGGAGGAGGTGTTTCGGCTTCGCGACGAGATCGCCCAGGCGGCCCTGCACGAGAGCGAGGAGCGCTTTCGCGCCCTGGCCAGCCTCATCCCCGTTCTGCTGTGGCGCTCCGACGAGACGGGGCAGCACAACTCCCTCAACGAGGCCTGGCTCGCCTATACCGGACAGGCCTTGGAACAGTCGCAGGCCGGCGGCTGGATCGACGCGATCCATCCCGACGACCGCGCGAAGGCGGGCCAGGTCTTCCGCGCCGGGCGCGAGCAGCAGCGGCTGATCGAGGTGCAGCAGCGCATCCGCCGGCACGACGGGCAGTACCGCTGGTTCCTCGTGCGGCAGGCGCCGATCGTCGATGCGGAGGGACAGGTCACGCAGTGGATCGGCGCGGCCATGGACATCCACGACCTGCACGATCTGCAGGAACGCCAATCCGTCCTCGTCGCCGAGCTGCAGCACCGTACCCGCAACCTGCTCGGCGTCGTGCGCTCCATTGCCCACCAGACCATGGTGCAGACCGGCCCGACCGAGCGCTTCCGCGAGCAGTTCAACGATCGTCTTGCCGCTCTCTCGCGGGTTCAGGGATTGCTGTCGCGCTCCGATCAGGAACCGATCACCCTGCGCACCCTGATCCGGACCGAGCTGGAGGCGCTCGGCGGCGGTGATTTCGCCGACCGGATCCATGTCGCCGGCCCGCCGGTGCGCCTGCGCAAGGCGTCGGTCCAGACCCTCGCGCTCGCCGTGCACGAACTCGCCACCAATGCCCGCAAGTACGGTGCCCTGACGACCGAGAACGGCCGTCTCTCGGTGACGTGGCGCGCCGACAGGGATGCGTTCGGAGGCGGAAGCCTGCTGGTCGAGTGGATCGAGGAGGGTATCCGCCGGCCGCCCGAGGGACAGGGCCGGATGCGGCGCGGCTACGGACGCGAGCTGATCGAGCGGGCAATGCCTTACGCACTCAACGCCAAGACTCGCTACGAACTCGGCGAGACGCGGCTCCTTTGCGCGATCGAACTGCCGCTGGGCGAGCGCTTCGGAGAGATGAGCACGGCGTGACGCCCGCTCGCGCCGGGCTTCAGGCGGCGAGCACCGTCAGCATCGCGCTTCCGCTCGCGCTCGCCTCGTAGCGGGTTCGCTGCGTGCGCCCGTCGCGGGCGGTCACGGTCAGCAGGGCCTCGCCGGAAAGCGTCTCCACCGCGCGCAGCACCAGGGCGTGCTCGACGCCGAAGATGCGGGCGAAGCTCCGGCTGTCGGCGGCGAGCCCGAGATGGAGGCCGGCGAGGATGCCGGCCTCCAGCAGGCTCAATTCGGGACGCAGGGCCGCGATCGTGTCGGTCGCGGCGAGAAAGGTCTCGGCGTCGGCGGCGGGCTCGCCCACGCGGCCTTTTTCCCCGCTCACGCGGCCTTGCCCAGATCATTCGCGGCGCGGGCGCGCACCTGGACCAGCACCGATTTCGAGGTCGGCGTGTCCGAGAACTCGCCGAAGGCCGAGAGTGGCACCAGCACGTTGAGTTCCGGATAGTAGCCCGCGAGCGAGCCGCGCGGCATGTCGAAGGGCACGAGGCGGAAATCCTCCGCCACCCGCTCGACGCCATCTTGCGTGTGGACGCAGACGAGATCGACCCGTTCCCCCGCCCGCGCCTTCAGCTCGGCGAGGTCGTCCGGGTGGGCGAACACGACGCGGCGCTCGCCGTAGACGCCGCGGTAGCGGTCGTCGAGGCCGTAGATCGTGGTGTTGTACTGGTCGTGGCTGCGGAAGGTCTGCAGCACGAAGGTATCGGCCTGCTTGCTCGCGCGCTGATGCTCGGTCGCCACCGGCAGCGGCCCGGACGAGAAGCCCGCCCGGCCGGTCGCCGTCTCAAACACCCGCTCGGCGGCGAGGTTGCGCAGCATGAAGCCGCGGGGACGGCGCACGCGGGTGTTGAAGCCGGCAAATCCCGGGATCGTCCGCTCGATGAGGTCGCGGATCAGGTCGTAATCGTCGGCAAGCGCGGCCCAGTCGATCCGCTCCGAGCCGACGGCGGCGGCGGCCATGCCGGCGATGATGCCGATCTCCGAGCGCAGATGCGGTGAGGCCGGCTTGTTGATGCCGCCCGAGCCGTGGACCATGCTCATCGAATCCTCGACGGTCACGATCTGCACCTTGCCCCGGCTGTTGCGGTCGATCTCGGTGCGGCCGAGGCAGGGCAGCAGGTAGGCGACCCGGCCCGGTACCAGATGCGAGTGGTTGAGCTTCGTCGCGATGTGGACGGTGAGTTCGCAGCCCGCGAGCGCCTTCTCCACCAGCCGGGTGTCCGGCGTGGCGCGCACGAAGTTGCCGCCGAGCCCGATGAAGGCCTTGGACGAGCCGTCGAGCATCGCGCCGATGGCGCCGAGCACATTGTGGCCGTGCTGGCGCGGCGCGTTGAGCCCGAATTCGCGGTCGAGGGCTTCGAGGAGCGCGACGGGCGGCTTCTCATTGATGCCGACCGTGCGGTCGCCCTGCACGTTGGAATGGCCGCGCACCGGGCACAGGCCCGCGCCCGGCCGGCCGATATGGCCGCGCAGGAACAGCAGGTTGGCGATCTCGCGGATGGTCGCCACCGAGTGGCGGTGCTGGGTCACGCCCATCGCCCAGGTCGCGATCACCCGGTCGGCGCCGAGATAGACGTCGGCCGCGGTCTCGATCTCCGCGCGGCTCAGGCCGGACTGGTCGAGGATCGCGTCCCATTCCGTCGCCTCCACCGCCGCGCGGTAATCAGCGAAGGCACTGGTATGCGCGGCGAGGAAGGCGTGGTCGAGGAGCGAGGGCTTGCCCGCCTCTATCGCCGCCGCGTCGCGGGCGAAGACGACCTTGGCGATGCCGCGGAACGCGGCCATGTCGCCGCCGGGCTTCGGCTGGTAGTAGTGGCTGGCGATGGGGCGGCTCGCGCCGCGCAGCATCTCGACGCTGTTCTGCGGATCGGCGAAGCGCTCCAGGCCGCGCTCGCGCACGGGATTCAGCACCACGACCCGGGCACCCCGCTCGGCGGCCCGGCGCAGGTCGCCCAGCATACGCGGATGGTTGGTGCCGGGGTTCTGGCCGACGACGAAGATCGCGTCCGCCTTCTCGAAATCTTCCAGCAGCACCGTGCCCTTGCCGATGCCGATGGCCTGGACGAGGGCGATGCCGCTCGCCTCGTGGCACATGTTCGAGCAATCGGGGAAGTTGTTGGTGCCGTAGGCGCGGGCGAAGAGCTGGTAGAGGTAGGCCGCCTCGTTGGAGGCGCGGCCGGAGGTGTAGAACTCGACGCGGTCGGGATGGTCGAGGCCGCGCAGGATCGCGCCGATCTCGGCGAAGGCCTCGTCCCATTCGACAGGGCGGTAGGTGTCGGTCGCCGCGTCGTAGCGCATCGGGTGGGTGAGGCGGCCCTCGCTCTCCAGGGCGTAGTCGGTCCAGCCGCGCAACTCCGAGACCGGATGCCTGGAAAAGAAGCGCGGCGTCACGCGCTTGTCGGTCGCCTCCCAGGAGACCGCCTTCACGCCGTTCTCGCAGAACTCGAAGGACGAGCCGTGGGCCGGGTCGCCCCAGGCGCAGCCGGGGCAGTCGAAGCCGTCCGGCTGGTTGGCGCTGAGCAGGGCACGCGCGCCGGAGAGCGGGGCGCGGCTGCCCAGCAGGAATTTGCCGCAGCTCTTCAGGGCGCCCCAGCCGCCCGCGGCGGAAGAGCGCTTGGGTGAGCTTTGCGAACGATCCATCTGAGCGCCCGGTCTTCGCGATGTGGGAGATGTTCTCGACGATCCGTGCCCGCCGCCTCGCCCCTGGCGGGTTGGCGGTCTCGGACCTCGTCACTGGGAAATAACATCTCGCAGATGCGAGTTGATGCGCGGCCGATGATGGGGGAGGCATTCGTGCCGCGCAGGGCAATTTAACTCAATTCCAGAAGGTGCCTATTTTTGGAATGGCTCGAGGGTAATTCTGTTGAGAGCGGGCGCTGCGTATTCGGAAATTTGATGCGTTGCAACAAAATGCTTCGAGCAAAAAAATGCGGTCCGTCCGTTCGCGCCGGGCGACGCGCGCCGCAGTTCCGCCGCGCATCGCTCGCGGGCATCGGTGGTGCCTCGCGAGACGAACCGAAACATGTCCGATCCCGGATCAGGCGCTCCGTGCGAGTTCGGCCGCGTCCCGTCCGATGACCGGAGCCAAGCTCGTCAGCCCTTCCGCCCTGAGCCGCTGGCTCAGGCCGCGCTTGATCGTGCCGACGAGACCCGGTCCCTCGTAGACGAGGGCGGAATACAACTGGATCAGTCGGGCGCCGGCCCGGATCTTCGCCCAGGCGGCCTCCGCCGAATCGACGCCGCCGACCCCGACCAGCGGGATCCGGTCGCCGACGCGCAGATAGGTCTCGGCCAGCAGCCGCGTGGCCGGTCCGAACAGCGGCCGGCCGGACAAGCCGCCGGTCTCCTTGGCCAAGGTGGATTCGCGGAGCGTCGCGGGTCGTGCGATCGTCGTGTTCGAAACCACGAGGCCCTGGATACCGCGCCGGAGCGCCGTCGCCGTCATCGCGTCGAGACCTTCGAGGGCGATGTCGGGCGCGATCTTGAGCAACACCGCCGCGCTCGATCCGCTGACGTCGCGGGCGGCGACGACGCGGGCCAGCAGATCGTCGAGGAAGGCCTCACCCTGAAGGTCGCGCAGGCCCGGCGTGTTGGGCGAGGAGACGTTGACGGTGATGAAGGCGACATGCGGCGCGAGCCGCGCGGTGCAGGCGACGTAGTCGGCGAGGCGGTCCTCAGACTCCTTGTTGGCGCCGATATTGACGCCGACGATGCCCTCACGCCCGGCCCGGGCCTTGAGCCGGCCGGCCACCACGTCGAGCCCCTCGCTGTTGAGGCCGAAGCGGTTGATCACCGCGCGGTCACGGGTGAGCCGGAATACCCGCGGGCGCGGATTGCCAGGCTGCGGTCGCGGCACCACCCCGCCGACCTCGACGAAGCCGAAGCCGAGGCCGAGCAGCGCGTCGGCCACCCGCGCGCCCTTGTCGAAGCCGGCGGCGAGGCCGACCGGGTTGGGGAAGCGCTGCCCGAACGCCTCGACGGCGAGCGCCGCGTCGTCGGCCGGGGGCCGGCGCGGCGGCAGCAGCGACAGACCGCGGATCGTCAGGTCATGCGCCGTCTCGGCGTCGAGCCCGTGCAGCAGCGGCCGGGCGAGGGGAAAGAGCGCGTCGATCATGCCTGCGGAATCTCTGCCGGGAAGACGTGCCGTCCGTCCGGCCCGAGGGGCAGGTCGGCCACGGAGCGCACGGCGCTCAGGGGAAGATCACCGTAGAGGTGCGGGAACAGCGCGCCGCCCCGCGACGGCTCGAAGCGCAAGCCGCCGCCGAGATCCTCGGCTTCGATCGCCACGAGCAGCAGATCCTCCTGCCCGGCGAAATGGCGGGCGGCGGTCTCGGCGACCTGATCCGCGGTCGAGAAGTGGATGAAGCCGTCGGCGCGATCGATGGGCGCGCCGGTGAAGCGCCCGAGCGCCTCGGCCTCGCGCCAGAGGTCACGGGGGCAGATTTTGTAAACGAGGGCCATCCGGTCTCCGGGAGTAAATCTTCCGGAGCGATAGAACGCGCATTTGCGCGCGGCAACCGACGCCATGTGTGACCGGATATGGAGGCCTCAGCCTTCACCGGTGGCCGCTCAGATGCGACACTGGACTCTCCGGATGCACCGATTGCGTCCGGGGTCAGCGGGTTCTAGTTTCCTAACTTTAGGCCGTATGTCTCAACGGCACACGCGCCGGTTTGAGGCCGCCATGCTGTCGCACGAGCAGATCTGGACTGCGATCGACCGATTGGCCGAGCGCCACGGCTTCTCCGCCTCGGGACTCGCTCGTCGCGCGGGCCTCGATGCCACGAGCTTCAACCGTTCGAAGCGAATCGGGCCCGACGGGCGCAAGCGATGGCCTTCCACCGAATCGATCGCGAAGGTGCTGGCCGCCACCGGCGCCAGCCTCGACGACTTCCTGCACCTCGTCGATTCCGGGCAGGCGCCGGCGCGGACGATGGTGCCGCTGATCGGCCTGACCCAGGCCGGATCGGGCCGTCTGTTCACCGAGGAAGGAATTCCGACGGGCGGCCCCGGCTGGGACGAGATCGAGTTTCCCGATCTCGGCGGGGATCACGCCTTCGCCCTGGAGGTGCAGGGCGATTCGATGCTGCCGCTCTACCGCGACGGCGACGTGCTGATCGTCGCCCCGAATGCCGGCATCCGCAAGGGCGACCGGATCGTCGCCCGGCTCACCAACGGCGAAGTGTTGGCCAAGGAGTTGCGCCGCCGCACAGCCCGCACCATCGAACTGGCCTCGCTCAACCCCGATCACGAGGACCGCATGGTGCCGCTCGCCGACGTCGCCTGGATGGCGCGGGTGATGTGGGTGCGGCAGTAGGGAGCCCGCCGTCTACAGCCCGGCCAGCCGATGCGCCATGCCGAGGGCGATCTGACCCGAGAGCAGGCTCCAGCCGCAGGCGATCATCGTCGCGATCATCACGAACGGAATCGGCCGGTGCTCGAAGCGGCGGCCGCGCAGGGTGTTGCGCAGGATGATGAAGGGCGCGACGACGGCGATCATCGGCAGCGCGGCCAGCGCTGTGACGCCGCCGGCCTCCAGCAGGCGGAAGCTGGCCCGCCGGTTCGTTGCGTATTCAAAAGCACTCGCGAGCAGCCCCGCCAGCGCGAGACCGACGATGAGCGCCTGGATGGATTCGAGGGAAGACGGGCTCAGGGTCATGACGCGACGCTCCTTCTCAGGATGTGACGCGCAGTCTGACCGATCGTTTACGCCTTGTTAAGAAAGACGTTTCGTTAACGCTAACGCCGCCCACAGGCGAAGCCCGGGGCGGCGCGGGAACGGCGTTGAAGAGGCGTCCCGCCTCAGGCGTCCTCTTCCAGGTCGATGTCGAGAATCGCCATCCGGAAGGTGAAGGAATCGTCGCCGTCCTCCTTGTCGTCGGCGAGCACGCCGATCGATTCGTCGCCGATGAACACCTCGGCGGAATCGCCGGTCTTCATCGCGACGACGCGGATGTTGGCGTTGGCGAACTTGCGGCGCAGGTAGTCCTGCAGCTTGGCGACTTCGGTCTTGGTCACGCCGTCAACCTTCTTGCGAGGCGCCGCATGCCGGGACGCACGATCCCGACGGCAGCGCTGAGGGGTTTGTGATGGTGGTCGGCGGCTTGCCACGTCGGGGGAGGGCAGGCAACCCGCCGCGGACCGGGAGCGGCTTCAGATCCCGCCGGCGATATCGACGAACTCGCTCATCGCCACGAGCTGGTCCATCGAGCGGGCGGGCTCGGCGCAGCCGGCGGCCCCGACGACGCGGGCCGGCACGCCGACGACGGTGGTGTGCGGCGGTACCGAGCGGAGCACGACGGAGCCCGCCGCGACCCGGGCGCAGGCCCCGACCTCGATGTTGCCGAGGATCTTGGCGCCCGCGCCGATCATCACGCCGCGACGGATCTTCGGGTGGCGGTCGCCGCCGTGCTTGCCCGTGCCGCCGAGGGTCACCGCGTGCAGGATCGAGACGTCGTCCTCGATCACCGCGGTGGAGCCGACCACCAGGCCGGTGGCGTGGTCGAAGAACACGCCGCGCCCGATCCGGGCCGCCGGGTGGATATCGGTCTGGAACACTTCCGACGACCGGCTCTGTAGGTAGAGCGCGAGGTCGCGCCGGCCCTGGCCCCAGTACCAGTGGGCGAGCCGGTGGGCCTGGATCGCGTGGAAACCCTTGAAGTAGAGCAGCGGCTCGATCGCCCGGGTCGTCGCCGGGTCGCGATCCATCACCGCGAGGATGTCGGCGCGCATGCTCTGGCCGATGCGGGCATCGTCCTGAAGCGCCTCGTGGAAGCCGTGGGCGACGAGTTCGGTCGAGAGCGAGGCGTGGCCGAGCCGAGTGGCGACGCGGTGGGCCACCGCCGCTTCCAGGCTCGGATGGTTGAGGATGGTCGCCACGAAGAACGAGGCGAGCTGCGGCTCGTCGCGCACCACCGTTTCCGCCTCGGTGCGGACGCGCGTCCAGAGCGGATCGACGATTCCGGCGATCCCTTCGCGCCCTGCGGCCGGGCTGAGCGACGGACTGGCGGACATGCATTCCTCCTCGACAGCGCGGGCTGCCATCCGGCCTGCGGTCGCGACGCGGGTCGCGCCCGGCAGAGTGTTCGGGCCCCGGCGCTGCGGCGGGACAGATTATGCCGCCGGGCCGAGCCCGTGGATACGATCCGTATCGCGCGCGCGACGAGCGAGAGAAGTGTCTTCGCTCACGCCACGGCGAGCTTTACAGCTTGGTGTAACCCGGCGCCGCATCAAGAGGCCGTGTTTCGACCTGCGGCGGATGTCGCCGCTGTCAGGCGGCTGGACGCTTGCCGCCGTTCTCGTTGCCGCTGAACCGGGCCTCGATCACCTCGATCAGACGATCGGCCATGACCTCGACCGGCACGTCGGAGGTGTCCACCACGGCCGACGCCCGGGCGTAGAGCGGCTCGCGGCTGAGCAGCACGGCGCGCAGGTCCTCCAGCACCGAGGTCGGGTCGCCCTTGCCCTCGACATGGCCCTGATCGCGCACCCGCTGCAGATGCTCCTCGGGCCGGGCCTGCAGCCAGATCGTGTAGAACGAGGACAGGAGCAGGTCGTAGGTCAGCGGCTCGGCGACGATGCTGCCGCCGGTGGCGAGCACCATCGGTCCCGGCTGCTCGGCGAGGCCGCGCAGGGCCTTCTGCTCCAGCCGGCGGTAGCCCTCCTGGCCGTAGATCGCGAAGATCTCGCGCACCGACAGGCCGTTCTCGCGCTCGATCTCGGTGTTGAGCTCCACGAAGCGCCAGCCGAGATGGGCGGCCGCCATCCGGCCTAGCGTCGACTTGCCGGCACCGCGCAGGCCCACGAGCGCCACGCGCCGCCGCACCGTGCGCGCTTCCGCGCCGGTCGAGCCCGCGAGCGCCGACTTGGCCAGGGCGATCTGATCCGGGCTCGCCTGATCGAGCAGGTCGCGGATGACGCGCCAATCGGAGGAGGTCTCCTGGGTCGACACGAGATCGTCGAGTCGCATGCCCATCGCGTTGGCGACGCGCCGCAGCAGGATGATCGACACGTTGCCCTGACCACTCTCGAGTTGGGCGATGTAGCGCTCGGACAGGCCGGAGGCCTGCGAGAGCAGCTTGCGCGACAATCCGCGCACCGTCCGGGCGTGACGCACCCGTCGGCCGAGTTCGTTGAGGAAACTCGCCTCTTGTTCGGCCGCGTCGGTCATGGCCTCACTCACCTCATCGTCCTTTCCGACGCCCGCCTCGATCCGCATCCATGTCGGCCGTCCCCGACGAGGCCCCCACCTCTTGTCCAGGATACCGTCCGCTCGTCCGGGTTTCCGGCCGAGCGACACCCGCTGCAACGCGCGGGCCAGGGCGCGCATGGTATGGCGGGTTCGGCGCACATCTGGAGATTGCCAGGCTGCAGCGCAACCCACCTCGCAAGCGTGGCATCCATGCGATCTCACCGGTGGATAATATATGATATCCCGCAATGCGAGATACGACGCTGCAAAACATTACTCCGTGAACGTCACGCCCTCGAAAAGGGTGCGCCCGAGCGGGTCCGTCCGGAAGCCGCTCACCGTGCGCCGAATCGCCATGTGGACCACGGTGTGGGCGAGCGGCACCCAAGGGGCGGCCTCGCGGAAGCGGGCCTGCGCGTCCCGATAGAGCCGGGTGCGGACAACGCGGTCGTCGGTGCGGCGGGCTGCCTGCACCGCGGCATCGTAGCCGGGATCGCACCAGCGGGCGAGGTTGGCGCCTCCCGGCGCCGCTGCCCGGCAGCCGAGCAGCACGTTCATGAAGTTGTCCGGATCCCCGTTGTCGCTGGTCCAGCCGTAGAGCATCATTGTCGGCGTACCGCCATAGAGCGCGGCCCGGTACGCGTTCCAGTCGCGGGTGGTCAGCTCGGCGCGAATGCCGATGCGGGCGAGGTCGGCGCGGATCATGTCCGCCACGCGCCGTCCATTCGGGTTGTAGGGCCGGCTGACCGGCAGGAACCAGAGATCGGTCTCGAACCCCTCGGCAAAGCCGGCCTCGGCGAGCAGGCGGGCGGCGGCCTCGCGGTCGAAGGCGAGTTCGGGCAGGTCACGGTCGAAGGCCCAGCTCGACGGTGGCAGCGGGCTGTGCGCCACCGTGCCGGCCGGCCCGTAGACGGCCTCGACGATGGCGCGGCGGTCGATGGCGAGGCTGACGGCGCGGCGCACCCGCGGATCGCTCATCGGCGGCCGCGCGGTGTTGAGCGCGAGATAGGCGACGTTCAGCTCCTCCCCCGACACCAGCGCGAGGTCGGGATCGGCCCGCACCGCGTCGAGGTCCGCCGGGCCGGGAAACGCCATCACGTGGCATTCGCCGGCCTTGAGCTTGGTCAGCCGCACCGCCGTGTTCGGCGTGATCGAGAAGACGAGGGTCTCGACGGCACCCGTCTCGGCCTTCGCCGGCCCGCGCCAGTATTCCGGGAAGCGGCGGTAGCGCAGGGCCACGTCCGGGCGATAGTCGACGAAGCGGAACGGGCCGGTGCCGACCGGCGCGCGGGCGAGCGCCTCCGGCGTTCCCCGGCGCGCGAGATGCTCGGCATATTCCGCCGACAGGATGCTGCCGAAGGCCTGGGCGAGGTTGGGCAGGAAGGTCGCGTCCGGCTCCTTGAGCCGGAAGCGGACCCGGCGCTCGTCGAGCCGCTCGATCCCTTCGATCAGGCTGGCGAGGCCGAGATCGCGGAAATAGGCGAAGTCGCCGCCGGCCCGGTGATAGGGATGGTCCGGCTTCCACTGGCGGAGGAAGCTGAACAGCACGTCGTCGGCGTTGAGCGGGCGGCTCGGCGTGAAGCCGGCATTTGCATGAAAGCGCACGCCCGCCCGCAGAGTGAAGTCGTAGGTCCGCCCCTCGTCGGAGACCTGCCAAGATTCGGCGAGCCCCGGCCGCAGCTCGGTGGTGCCGGGGGCGAACTCGACGAGGCTGTTGAACATCTGCCACGTCGCGCTCATCGCCGTCGTCGTGGTGACGAGACCGGGATCGAGGGATTCCGGATTGCCCTCCGAGCAATAGACCAGGGTCCGGTCCTGCCCCGCAGGCGTGCTCACCGGGCCGGTGGCGGCCGCCAGGGGGGCGGGCGCAAGGCTGGCCAAGAGGGCGACAACGGCTGCTCTCAGGCGGGCGCGGCGTCTCATGGCGCCGGCGCCCCGGCGGGCCGGCGAACGGGGCCCGGCCGCTCGGCCTCGCCGGGCGTCCGCGGGAATTCGAGCCGCACGAGGGTACCCCGGCCCGGCTCGCTCTCGACGGTGATGCGGCCCTGGAGCCTGGCTGTCACGAGGTTGTGCACGATGTGCATGCCGAGCCCGGTGCTGCCGTGGGAGCGGGCGGTGGTGAAGAACGGGTCGAAGATCCGTCCAAGATGCTCCGGTGCGATGCCGCCGCCGTCGTCGCTCACCTCCAGCCGCACGAGAGGTCCGGCGCCCGAGACCCGCACGGTGATGGTTCCGGGCCGTTCGGCGCCGGCGAAGCCGTGCACCACGGCGTTGGCGACGAGGTTCGTGACGATCTGCGCCAGCACGCCGGGATAGGTGTCGACGACGATGCCGGAGGGGGCGTCGCGCTGAATCCTGTGGCCGCCCTTGCGCAGCATCGGCTGGAGGCTCGCGAGCAGCTCGCCGAGCCAGACATCGAGGTCGAAACGTCGGCGCTCGTCGCTCGCCCGATCCACCGCCACCTGCTTGAAGCCGTGGACGAGATCGGCGGCGCGGGTCAGGTTCGCGCAGAGCAGTTGCGTCCCCTCGCCGACGCGATCGACGAAATGGGTCAGGCGCGAGCGGGAGAGCGTGCCCGCGGCGACCAGTCCCTGGAAGGCCCGCGTCTCGTCGCGCACCAGCGTCGCGGTGGTGAGGGCGATGCCGAGCGGCGTGTTGATTTCATGGGCGACGCCGGCCACGAGCTGTCCCAGGGAAGCGAGCTTTTCCGCGCGGATCAGATCGTCCTGAGCCTGATGCAGGTCGTTCAGGGCCTGGTCCGCCTGGTCCTTGGCCCGCCGGAGCGCCCGCTCGCGTCGGCCGATCTCCGTCACGAAGAAGTTCGTCGCCCGCGCGATGTCGCCGAGTTCGTCGGTGCGCTGCGTGCCGGAGAGCCCTTCCGCCTTCGGGTCGGCGGCGAGCGCGATCATGTCGCCCTGGAGCTGGCGCAGCGGCACGAGGATCGAGCGGGCCACCGCCAGCGCCACGAGCGCTCCGAGCAGAACGCCGGCCGCCGCCCCGGCGAGGAGGAGCTGGCCGAGGAAGGTGCCGAACCGGTCGGCATCCTCGACCGCGTCGTCGTTGAGCGCGCGGGCGGCCTCGCTCAGGCTCGCGGCGAGACCGTCCATCTCGGCGAGCATCGCGTTCTGCCGCTTGAGGCCGTCGACGGTGGTGGCGAGCCGCGCGCGCCAACCGTCGATGGCCTCGATCATCTCGGACTGGATCAGCGGCGAGATCGGCAGGGCGGACGCGCTCGCGGAGAGCCGCTCGCCCTCTCCGAGCATGGTCGAGACGGCCTCGCCGTCCCGGCGCGCCAGCGCCTCGGCGGTGCGCTGGCCGAGCTTGAGCGTCGTAATGCCGATGTTCTGCGTCGCCTGCTCGGTCGCGTTCGCCTCCCCGGCATAGGCGAGGAGCTGCGCCACCTCGTCGTCGAGCGTGCGCTGCTCGGAGGTCACGATCTTGAGCAGGCGCTCGCCCCATTCTGTCAGCCGGTCGCCCGCGGCCGGATCGAGGAGGGTTTCGGGGGCGGTCAGGCGCTCGGCCTCCGCGGCGTCGCTCTCGCGGGAGGTGGCGCGCAGGGCGGCCGCGAGATCGCGGCCGGCATGGACGAGGCGGGTGCGCTCGGCGCGCCCGGCCTCCGACGACCCGCCGCGTTCCCGGGCGAGGGCGAGCTGCCATGCGCCGGCGAGCACGGCGTTGAGCCCGGTCACCGCGTCCCGGGTCGCGCGCAGCCGGTTCACCTTGCCCGTCAGTGTCCAGGCGAGATCGACGTTCGAGGCCTGCTGTCGCCCGCGCGCCTGCTCGGCGAGGTCGGTCAGACGGCTCGCGCGCCGGCCCATCTCGGCGATCAGGCCATCGTTCTCGCGGGTGACCGCCGAGAAATCGCGCATCCGCGCCACGTAGCGGTCGAGGGATTGGCGCGCCGTGGCGGCCCGCTCGGCCTGCCCCCGGCTGCGGGCCTGATTCTGAAGGGCCTCCAGGCCGCTTCCGGCCGTGTCGGTCAGATCGAAGAACCGCTTCTCGATCGCGGCGCGCTCCTCGGCGCGGGCGGCGACGAAGTCGTCGCGGACGGATCGCGCCAGGGTGAGGTCGTGATAGACCCGGGCGGCGAGGAGGGCTCCGGTGCGAGCCCGCTCGCCCTGGGCGAGCAGGAACCAGCCCGCCGCCGCGATGGCCGCGGCGACGAGGATCGGGACACCGCCGACCAGGGCAATCTTCCGGCCGACCCGCATCCTCGCCCCGTCGCGGGCTCCCTCGGGAGCGTCCTTCGTCGGGGCGGGATCGTCGCCGGAAAAGCCGCGCCCGACAAGAGCCTCGCCCCGGTCCGGGTGGGGATGGCGGCCGCGGCTGCCCTCACGCCACCACGGTGGCGGTCTGGCGCCGCTTGCGCACCGGCGCGCCCCGGCCGCCGGAGGAGCCGAATCGTCCCTCCTTGGTCGGCGTCGTCTGGACGGTCCGGCCATTGCGGCCGCCCTGCTGACGCCCGTGCAGGATCTCCCGCAGGTGGGCCAGCGTCTCCGGCGAAGCCTCCAAGACCTCCTTCGAAAAATGCGGCATGGCGGCCCTCCTCACTGTCCGGTGAGAGCGATGATGCGCACCCTGCGCCCATCGGCGGCGCAGGCCGTCGGCGTGTAGGGCCACGCGGCGGCACAGGGCGCGGCCGTCGTCGGCGTCTCCCTCTCGGAAATCTTCACGGCTGGGATCTTGGCTGCGGGCGTCTTGGCCGCGAGAGCCTTGACGGCCGGTGCCTCGATCGGCGCCGGGCTCGCCGCCGCCTTCGGGCGGGCGGCGGCGTCCGTCGCGGCCAAGCCGGCGACGAGGCCGGCGGACAGGATCGCGCTCGCGGCGATCATCGTAACCAATCCCTGCATGACATCCCCCGCGGCTTCGCCGTCGTCGATGGGGATGGTTTTAGGCAGGGGGCGTGTCCGGCGTTTTGCGTCGCCGGTCACAGGATCACCGGATCAGGGGGCGTTTGTTGCGTCGGGGGCCGCGCCGACGAAACATTCGGTGGCGAGGACGTTCTTCAATCCCCTTCGGGCCGGAAGATGTAGCCCAGGCCGCGCACGGTGCGGATGTAGCGCGGGTTGGCGGGGTCCGGCTCCACCTTCTTGCGGATGCGGTTGATTCGCACGTCGATCGCCCGGTCGAACGCCTCCGGATCGCGGGCATCGGCGAGGTCGAGCAGCCGCTCGCGGGACAAGGCCCGCTTCGGATGGTCGGCGAAGGCCTTGAGGAGATCGAATTCCGAGCGGGTGAGCGGCTGCTCCACGCCCGCGTCGTCGCGCAGGCGCAGGGCGTCGAGTTCGAGCCACTTCGTGCCGAACCGGACGGTGCGCGCGGGCGCTGCCGGTTCGCGTGCCGGCGCTGCGGCGGGCGTCTGGAGAGAGGGCTCGGCATGGGGGGGAGGGGCCGGCGGCGCGGCCTGCGCCCGCCGCAGCACCGATCGCACCCGGGCGACGAGTTCGCGCAGCTCGCAGGGCTTGGGCAGGTAGTCGTCCGCGCCGAGTTCGAGCCCCACCACCCGGTCGATCGGACTCGCGGTCGCCGTCAGCATGATGATCGGGATCGGGCTTCTCGCCTTGAGATCCCGAACGATCGAGAGGCCGTCCTCCTCGGGCATGTTGAGGTCGAGCACGATCAGGTCAGGCCTGCGGATCTGCAGGTGGGCCCGCAGCGCCCGCCCGCCCTCGCACAGGGCCACGTCGAAGCCGTGCAGGCGCAGATAGTCGCCGACCATGGCGCGGGCGTCCGCCTCGTCGTCGACGACGGCGATGTGGGGGCCGGTCGGGCTCATGGATGGTCGCCGATCCAAATGGGTGAAGAGTATCCTGTCGTCACCTCGATCTTCCCTCGAATCGAAAGACGCGTCCGGCCGGCTTCAACAGCTTTCGCCCTCACCATGCCCGATCGTGCCTGACTTGGCGACGCCGCCGAGGCGGCCGTCAACGGGCTCTTGCGGGGTGCGTGACGGCGGCCTGGTGCGCGATCATTGAAGCCGTTCGGCGCGTGCCGTTGAAAGATGTGTTGAGAGCATCCGTCTTTCGCTAAGATTTCTTCGCGGGTTCTCGTTAAACATCGCGGTGTGTGCTTTCGAACGGCACAGCTGCCCGCGCCGGCCCACGAAGAGCGACGAGAGGACGCTCGTGATGCTGATCCGGTCAGCGAAGGCATGCGGGTCGCCTCGAAGAGCGCGAAAGGCCTTCACGCGATGAACGACGCGACCGACGACGACTGGCTCGAACTGATCCCCGACGAGGCGGTGGAGGCGCCGGCCCGCACCGGCTCGTGGACGATCGCGGTGATCGACGACGACCCCGCGGTCCACGAGGGTACCCGCTACGCGCTCGCCGGCTACAGCCTCGACGGGCGTGGCCTCGACATCCTCTCCGCCCATTCGGGCCAGGAGGCGCGGGCGCTGCTCGCCGAGCGGCGCGACGTCGCCATCGTGCTGCTCGACGTGGTGATGGAGACCGACGACGCGGGCCTCAAACTCGTCGACTACATCCGGCGGGATCTGAAGGAGGAGACCGTCCGCATCATCCTGCGGACCGGCCAGCCGGGTCAGGCGCCGGAGCGGCGCGTCATCGTCGATTACGACATCAACGACTACAAGGCGAAGACCGAACTCACCGCCGACAAGCTCTTCACCAGTCTCACCGCGGCCTTGCGGGCCTATCAGCAGCTCCGGCGGCTCGACGAGACCCGGCGCGGTCTCGAGATCATCATCGACGCCGCGCCGATGCTCCTCGACCACAAGTCGATGCAGCGGCTGGCCGAGGGAGTGCTCACCCAGGTCGCCTCGCTCCTCAACGTCGATTGCGCCGGCATCCTCGTCCTGCGCGAGGACGAGCGCGAGGAGAGGCGCGAATCCGACGACCGGCGCGGGGGCGGCTTCTGCGTGCTCGCCGGCTCGGGGCTCTACGGCGGCTATGTCGGCCGCGACCCCGGCTGGCCGCTCGACCCCGGCATCCAGCCCCTGGTCGAGCAGGCCTTCGCCGCCCGCCGCCACAGCTTCGGCGATCACCTTTCCACGCTCTACGTCCAGACCGCGAGCGGCAGCGAGATCGTCGCGCTGATTGACACCGACCGCCCGCTCTCCGACACCGACCGCGCGCTGATCACCCTGCTGGCGGGACGTCTCTCGGTCGCCTTCGACAACGTGATTCTCTACGAGCGGCTGCAGCGCGCCAACGTCACCCTGGAGCAGCGGGTGGTCGAGCGCACCGCCGAGCTGATCCGCGCCAACCGCCGCCTCGACATGCAGCGCTCCGACCTGCGCCGGGCCAACAGCCTCAAGACCGAGATCCTGGGCACCATCGCCCACGACCTGAAGAACCCGCTCTCGGTGATCCTGGGCCGGTCCGAGATGCTGGCCGACCTGATCGGCCTCGATCAGGGGGAGGCGTCCAACTCGGAGCAGGCGCGGACCGCGATGCGGACCCAGGTCGATCACATCCGCACCTCGGCCACGCGCCTGATCGGCATGATCGACAGCCTCATGGCCGACGCCATGAACGACGCCCTCGACATCACCCTGCGGCGCGAGCCGGTCGATCTGGCCGGCCTCGCCCGAGAGGTCTGCGAGGCCAACCGGCCGCTCGCCGATTCGAAGGGCCAGAGCCTGACGACGGATCTCGCCGTCCCGCTCCAGCTCTGCGGCGATGCCGAACGGCTGCGCGAGGCCCTCGACAACCTCGTCTCGAACGCGATCAAGTACTCCTTCCCCGGCGGCGCGATCGCGGTGAGCGTGCGGGAGGAGGGGGGCGACTACGTTTGCGCGGTGGCCGACCAGGGCCCCGGCCTGTCCCCGGAGGATGCCGGCCGCCTGTTCGGCCGCTACCAGCGCCTCTCGGCCAAGCCCACCGGCGGCGAGGGATCGACCGGGCTCGGCCTCTCCATCGTCAAGCGCATCGCCGAGCTCCATGGCGGCCGCGCCGAGGCGTTCTCCGACGGGCCGGGGCGGGGCGCCGTCTTCGCGATGCGCTTTCCCAAGGAGGCGGTGGGGCTGGTGTAGGAACCGCCGCCGAAGGATTCAGCAGGAAGATGTGGCTGTCGTCGTCCGGATCGTCTTCCGGAACGGGCCGATCAGGCGCTCGTACTCGGCTTCCGCCGGACCGTAGCTGTTTCCGGCCAGGTCGCAGAGCATCCCGCGGTCGCGCACGATGATCAGGGCCCGCCTCGCCTGGATCGCGCCGTAGCCTTCCAGCGCCTGGATCGCGAGCGTCACGGTGGACCGCTGGGTCGCCAGCATGATCGACAGGAAATCGTGGGTGAGGGAGAGTTCGTCGCCCTCCAGCCGGTCGTGCGCCATGAGGATCCAGCGGGCCAAGCGCTCCTCGACGGTATAGGCGCCGTTCGACATCGCCGTCTGGCTGACGGTCATCATCACCGTATGCGCGTAGCGCAGCAGCAGGCCGTGCAGGGCCGGGCTGTTCCGCAGGGCGTCGCGGAACGCCGCGATCCCGATCCGCAGCCAGGGGCCGCCGACCTGAACCAGAAGCTCGTGCGGGGCGCGATCCGCGTACAGCACGCTGGCGGTGCTGACCATGCCCTCTTGGCCGAAGCAGCCGACCTCGATTCGCCGCCCCTCGCTCATCACGGCGACGTTCGAGGACAGTCCGGCTTCGGGGAAATAGACGAAATCCAGCGGATGCCCGACGGACCAGAGGACGTCGCCCTTCTGGACCTGGACGCGCTCGAACTTCGGCAGAAGCGGCTCCAGCTCTCCCGGCGGCAGCGCCTGAAGCAGGCGGTTTCGCGTTGATAAAACATTCATTTCCGGCCCCGATCACTCGCACTCCCTTGCGAGAACCCCGGCCTGGAACTTGGGTTCGATGATCGCGGCGGGCGCCGCGCCGTCATCCTCGCGCGGACGCCTCGGCCGGGCGGACCGAGCGGCCGGGAGCCCGCCGCCGCCCGGCCCGACGGCGCAGCGCGTAGAGCGTCAGCCCGGTGGCGAAGAAACCCGGAAGCGCCAGTGCCGCGAGGCAGAACAACAGGGCGGCGGGCGCGCCGAAGAAGCGGCCCCGATGCACCTCGAGCATGTTGTCGGCGATGCGCTGGCCGAGACTCGCGGCATCTGCCCGCCTGTCATCGAGCACGGCGCCGGTGCGGGCGTCGTAGCTGGCCTCGTTGCGGAGCGCCGCATCCGGAGCGTACCAGCGGATGCGGATCGCCGATGCCTCCGGCCCCGGCAGGGTCAGGGTGGCCAGGGCCGCGATATGCGTGGCCGTGAACGCGGTCCAGGCCGCATCGATCGCGGGCGGGCCCTCGGACGGTTTGCGATCGGCGGCGCGCGTTTCGGACGGCCCGACCGACCGCTCCTTCGGCGCCTTCGCCGTGACTTGCCCTGTGACCTGCCCCGCAACCTGTCCTGTGAGGAGCCACGTCGCGCCCGCACGATACCACTCATAGGACCACCAAAGGCCCGACAGGGCGCTCACCGCGTAGACCGGCAGCAGCCAGGTGCCCGCGACCGCGTGCAGCGACCACCAGCGGGCCCGGCCCGGCCGGGCGAGGTTCGGCCGGAGCCACACCCGCCAGCCGTGCCGCCCGGGCCAGCGCAGGTACAGCCCGCTGCCGAGGAAGATCAGGAGGGCGACGGCGCAGGCGCCGGTGATCGTGCGGCCCCAGCCCTTGCCCTCGCCGGGCAGCAGCAGCCAGCGGTGCAGCGCCCGCACGGTCCCGAAGAAGCCCTCCAGCCGCACCGCGCCGAGCACGGTGCCGTCGGTGGGGTCGGCGTAGACGGACGGCGACCGTTCGCCGCCGGCACGGTTGCGGGCGAAGCGCACGACCGCGCTGCGACCTGGATCGCCCGGGAGCGTCAGCGCGGCGACCCGCTCGCCGGGATGCTGCGCCTCGATCCGTGCGGCCAGCGCCGACGGCGCGAGCGGCGGACGGTCCTGCGCCGCCCCGATCTGCGTCCGGTCGCGGTTGGCCAGGGCAGTGATGGCCTCCTCGTAGCTCATCAGGGCGCCGGTGAATCCCATGAGCGCGAGCACGAGCCCTGCGGTGAGGCCGAGTGCCCAATGCAGGCGGAACAGCGCGGTGCGGGCGTGGGAAAAGGCGGAGGGCATGAGGCTCCGAGAAAAGGACTCGTTCGGATCTCGGCAAGACCCCTGATCAGTAGCGCGCCGTCAGGCTGGCGAGCACCGTGAGCGGGGCGCCGGGGAGGTTGTTGAACTCGTTGAAGGGCTGCTCGATGTAGCGCCGGTCAGTGAGGTTGCGGCCGTTCACGGCGAAGCGCCAGGTCGGGTCGATCTCGTAGAACAGCGTCGCGTCGAGGCGGGCATAGGCGCCGACCTTGTAGGTGTTGGTGATGTCGCCGAAGCGCTCGCCGACATAGGTGAGGCCGGCGCCGAAGCCCCAGCCCCGCAACGGCCCGCCCTGGAACTGGTAGGTCGACCACAGGCTGGCGCTGAAGACCGGCGCGGCGGGCAGCCGGTTGCCGACGGCCACGGTCGCATCCTTCGTGACCGTGGCATCGAGATAGCCGATGCCGCCGATGATCTTCCAGCCCGGCAGGATCTCCCCGGCGACGTCGCCCTCGAACCCCTGCGACCGCTGCTCGCCGGTGATGATCGAGAAACCGGTATTGACCGGATCGGAGGCGGCGACGTTCGCCCGCAGGATGCGAAAGGCGGCCGCACTCACCGTGAGCCGGTCGGGGATCAGGTCGTAGCGGACGCCGACCTCGACCTGCTCGCCGGTCTCCGGGGGCGGGCTCGCGACGTTGAGGACGTTGGCGGTCTGCGGGACGAAGGAGGTCGTGTAGCTGCCGTAGAGCGTCAGCGGCTCGATCGGCCGCCAGACGAGGCCGACCCGCGGCGAGACCCCGGTGAGGTTCTGCTCCGGCGGGATCGTCCGCGTGGTCGGCGTGCGCTGGAAGTAGAGCTGGTCGGCCGTATCGAAGCGCACGCCGAGCACGAGTTGCAGGCCGGGGAAGAACTCGATCTGATCCTGCAGGTAGAGGCCGAACAGGCTGAGCTTCTGCCGCAGATCGCTCTGCAGGGTCAGCGTGCCGACCTGCGGCACCGAGCCCCGGATCGGGTTGAGGAAGGAGACCGCGGTCGCGGTCCCCTGCGTCGTGTAGGGGTGGCGGAAGCCGTCCACGATTTCGAAACCGGCCAATGCCGTGTGGCTGAAGCCGAACGGATCGACGAAGCGCCCGACCGCCTCGGTCCGGCTGTCGAGGGAATGATAGATCGATTCGCTCTCGGTGAGGCGGCGTGTCACGGTCGTGCCGGCGGCGTTCACCCCCGTTGCCCGGGTCGCGAGCAGGTTGAACGTGCCCCACTGGCCGTTGATCGCCTGCCGCAGCGTCAGGTTCTCGTTGACGTCGTGCTCGGCGAGCAGCGTGATCGAGTTCGATTCGCCGTAGTAGCGCGACCACGACTCACCGTAGAAGCGGCGGACGTTGTCGAGCGGCACCCGGCCGCGGAAGGCGATCAGGCCCTCGTCGTACTGGCTGTGCTGACGGGTGAATTCGGCGTTGAGAGAGACCCGCGTCGAGGGATCGGGCGTCCAGACGAAGGCCGGGGCGAAGAAGTGCCGGGAATTTTCCGGGCCGCCGAAATCGCGGAAGGTCGCCTCGTTCTGCGTGCCGAAGCTGAACCGGGCGGCAAGCCCCTCCACGCTCGGGATCGCACCCGAGACCGAGCCCTGCACCCGCCGGAAGCCGAACGAGCCGCCCTGGACGGTCATGTCGGCGGAGGGCGTGAGCGTGGGCTGGCGCGTGACGATGTTGATCAGGCCGCCGGGATTGCCCTGGCCGTAGAGCACGGAGGCCGGACCTTTCAGCACCTCCACGCGCTCGACATTGGCGAGGTCGCGCTGCGTCGGTTGGAACGTGTTGGCCGGGTTCAGAACGAGGCCGTCGATGGCGTAGGTCTGGGTACGGAAGCCGCGCAGGATGTAGGTGTCGGAGCGGCCCTGGATGGTGCCGCCCGGCTGGACATTGCTGACATTGGTGAGCACGTCGGTGAGGCGCACGTCCTGCTGATCGACCAGAACCTCGCGCGGGACGACCTGGATCGATTGCGGCGTGTCGCGAAGCGCCGTGTCCGTGCGCGTCGCGGTGGCCGAGCGCGTGGCCCGGTATCCGACGACGGGGCCGCCCGCCCGCTCGCCGCTCCCCGTGACGGAGAGTTCGGACAGGATGGCCTCGGCGCTCTCCGGCGGGACAGGCTGTGCGTGCGCGCCGAGAGGCCAGGACAGGGCAAGACAGGCCACAGCAAGACAGAACGGACCACGACCAGACAGCCCATTCGAACCGGCGGAGAAGATGATCGCTCCACCTCCGTCAGGACACTCTTTTCCCCGCGCCGCGCTGCACATCGCCGTTCCATGTCGAGAGCCGGCTGTTCGAAACCGGTCCTGCGCCTTTACCTATGTTGCTCCGTGCGCGGCAAGCTTTTGCCGGGATCATCGACAGGACTTTGCCGCTCTGCGGCCAATCGTGGCGGCGGCACAACAATTTATTCCAAGTCTAAAGTAAGAATAGCTTGGGCTAACCCGTCGGTGCGGACGATCCAGTCCGAGTTGCGGCCTGCCGGAACCGCCCCGCTCGGAGGCGGCCTTCGTCCCGGTTCGGCAATGCTCGCGTTGCATCCGCTTTCGTGTCTACAATCCACGGAGGTTTGCCGCGGTGGGGACGCACCGAGATGCGACGCCTTCTCAAGTTCCTCCACACGATGGGGGCGATCGGGCTGATGGGGGCGATGGCCTGCCTCATCGTCCTCCTGAGCCTCACCCCGCCGCCGGAGGCACTCGCCGGCTACGCCCTGATGCGCGGGGCGATGGGTGCGGTCGCGACGTGGATTTTCCTGCCCTCCCTCGCCTTCACGCTGGTGGCCGGGCTGCTGGCTGTGGCGTTCCATCCGGGCTTCCGGGAGGCGGGCTGGGCCTGGGTCAAGCTCGCCACCGGCGTGCTGGTGTTCGAGGGCGGCTTCGTCGGCATCCAGGGGCCGATGCAGGAGGAAGCCCGGCGCAGCGCGGCCGCGCTCCGGGGCGAGATCGATGCGGCCACCCTCACGGGCGCGCTCGCGGCCGAGCGCAACACCCTCTGGGTGATCCTCGCGGTCGCGGTCCTCAACGTTGCGCTCGGCATCTGGCGGCCGCGCATCCTGCGGCTTCCCCGTTCCGACCTGTCCCGGCCGGCCTGACGCATTTCTCGGTGCCATCCTCGACGGCAGCGCGGAACGGCGTGGCTTCGGGGAACGCTTTCGGGCCAAGTCCCGTTGCCGCCCCAGCCTCGTTGCCGCCCCTGGGATTTGGCTCACATCCGAGGCTGTGCGTCGGGCCGGACTCCGGTAGGCAAGACGACTGGGCGACACAATCAAGCGAGGCGGCGGAGGAGCGGGATGGCGACGCGAGGCTTTACCGGGCGGCCCCCTGCCGCAGCGATCCGCGACCGGCTTCCGCCGGGCCAGTACCTGACCGACGACTTTCCCGTGCTTCAGCTCGGTCCGACGCCGCGGGTCTCGACCGAGGGCTGGCGCTTCACCCTGCGCCAGGGCTCGCGGCCGCTGGCGAGCTGGACCTGGGACGAGTTCGCGCAACTGCCCCGCACCCGCTGGAGCGGCGACATTCACTGCGTGACCAAGTGGTCCAAGTTCGACACCGCCTGGGAGGGCGTGAGCTTCGACGACATCCTCGCGGCGGCCGGCCTCGAGGCGCCGACGGGCTTCCTCCTGGCGGAAAGCCATGACGACTACACCACCAATATCCCGGTGGCGGATCTCACCGGCGGCAAGGCGATGGTGGCGACCCTCTACGACGGCAAACCGATCCCGCCCGACCATGGCGGCCCGGCGCGCCTCCTCGTGCCGCACCTCTACTTCTGGAAAAGCGCCAAGTGGGTGAAGGGTCTGCGCTTCACGCAAGCGGACGAGGCCGGGTTCTGGGAGCTGCGCGGCTACCACATGTACGGTGACCCCTGGCGCGAGCAGCGCTTCAGCGGCGACTGAAAGGATTGCCCGACGTGAGCGGCACCACGTTCTCGCCGTCACCCTGGCGGGCCGCGGCGATCCGGGCGATCACGCCCGTCACGCCGCGGGTGAAGAGCTTCCGCTTCGATCCCCTCGATCGGCCGCACCGGGCCGGCCAGCACGTCGACGTGCGCCTCACCGCGCCCGACGGCTACCAGGCGCAGCGCAGCTACTCCATCGCCTCGGCACCGGGCGACCCCGGGGGCATCGAGCTGATGATTGAGGGACTGGAGACGGGCGAGGTGTCCGGCTTCTTCGACACGGTGGCCGAAATCGGCGACGCGATCGAGCTGCGCGGACCGCTCGGTGCCTTCGACTGGGGACCGGAGGACGGCGGCCCGGTGCTGCTGGTCGGCGGCGGCTCCGGCGTCGTGCCGCTGCTGGCCATGGTGCGCGAGCGGGCCCTGCGGGCGCCCGAGGTGCCGATGCTGCTGATCTACTCGGTGCGCAATTCCGCCGAGGCCATCGCCCGGGCGGAACTCGCCGCCCGATCCCGCGACGAGACCGGCTTCGATCTGACCCTGCTCCTCACCCGCGAGGGCGCGACCGCGGGCCGGCGCATCGACCGCGTGATGATCGACACGGCGATCGAATGCCTCGGCATGCCGCGCCACGCCTTCGTCTGCGGCGGCAACGGCTTCGTCGGCACCGTCGCCGATCTGCTGGTGGATGCCGGCGTGAAGCCAGGTGTGATCCGCACCGAGCGCTTCGGCGGCTGACGGCGCTCGGTTCCACCGCTCGGGCAGGGGCTCAAGGCAGGGATTGCGGGCGAAGCGCCCGATCCAAAGGCGGGGTCCCCGGGGAGGGCGTCCGGTTGGCCCGAACGAACAGGAGCCGATCCCGGCCGGTCTCGGCGGGAATCGGCTCCTTGCGGCTTCGGGGGGCGACGGTCGGGGGCCGCTGCCGCCGAACCGAGATCGGATCCGGCGCGCTCAGCCTTCCTCGTCGCCGTCCGAGTCGTTGTCGATCAGGTCGGAGACGTCGTCGTCGCCGTCCTCCTCCTCGAGGAAGGTGTCGTCGTCCGCACCGCCGCTGGCGTCGTCGCCGCCTTCCTCGTCGTCCACGTTGATATCGGTATCGTCCTCGCTGGCCTCGGCCTCGTCGAGGGAGACGATCTCCGGACCGCCCTTCTCGTCCTCGTCCTCGTCGTCATCCGAGCGGCTGGCGACGGGCGGAGCGACGCGGGACGTCGCGACTTGGTAGATCGTGCCGCATTTCGGGCAGGTCGCCGGATCACGGTCGAGATCGTAGAACTTGGCACCGCAATTCATGCACTGGCGTTTGACGCCGAGTTCCGGTCTAGCCACGGGTGCAAACCTCTGGGGACGGAGAGGGGAAAAGGATCCGGGAGAGCGGCCCCGTTAGTCGCAGCCTCCGCCCATGTCAAACGGCATGTCGCGCGCCGTATCGTATCGCGCTGCATCCCGTGCGGGGCGCTCGGCGAAGATGGCCGCGAACGGAGAGGAGAGCCGGGTCAGGCGTAGCGCGACCACTTGTTCTGCCGCCGCTCGACGGCGACGCGCAGGAGGCGGCTGAACGGCGTGCCTGTCACCCGGCCACGGCGGTCGAACTCGTGCAGGATCGCTTCGAGGGCGACGATGCGCTCGCTGGGCCGACGATAGGCGCTTTCCAGCTCGTCCAGGGCCTTGAGAACGCGTTCGCCTGCCGATGAATCGGCAACGGCGGATGCATGATCGACCTTGCGCAGGCACTGGCTCACGGGCGTCATGGAAGCCACCATAAACCTATGTTGCGAATTGTCGAGTATCGGACACCGCCCGAATGCTTGTCTGTGGACCTTTCACACAGGGATCGGTCACCCAGGGCGCGGGCCGCGGAGCCATGAACGCGACAGGGTGGGGTGATCGCAGCCGGGACGGATCCGCCTTGCGGCTCGGTATCGCCCTGTCTCGATTTGGCCCTGTCGCGGGACGCGACGGATGCAGGATCCTGAATCCAACGGCCGCCGGTTGCCCCGCACATGCCGGGCGCCGCACCTGCCGGCCGGCGCCCGGATGACGCGGGCCGGCCCGCATGGTAACGGGCGCCGGTCGCGCCGGGTCGTCCGGCGGGCGGCCGTGGTGCCCTTTCGGGTGCCGACACGCCTCAGCGCAGCGCTCGAGTGAGACGTCAGATCCCCGTGTCGCACGATTCCGAACCGCAGCCCGTCACCGCCTATCCCGGAGGCTCCCTGAACGGGGCCCTGAAGCCGCCGGGCGACAAGTCGATCTCGCACCGGGCGATGATCCTGGGTCTGCTCGCCATCGGCGAGACGCGGGTCGAGGGATTGCTGGAGGGGGACGACGTGCTGCGCACCGCCGCCGCCGCCGAGGCGCTGGGTGCCCAGGTCACCCGCGAGGGCGAGGGCCGCTGGCGGATCGTCGGCGTCGGCATCGGCGGGATGCAGGATCCGGCCGAGGTGCTCGATTTCGGCAATGCCGGCACCGGGTCGCGGCTGATGATGGGCGTGGTCGGCGGCCAGCCCGTCACCGCGACCTTCGACGGCGATGCCAGCCTCCGCAAGCGGCCGATGCGGCGCATCCTCGATCCGATCCTGAAGATGGGCGCGCAGATCGTGTCCGAGGCCGAGGGCGGGCGTGTGCCGCTGACTCTGAAGGGCCCGCGCGAGGCGATCCCGATCCGTTACGAGCTGCCGGTGGCATCGGCACAGATCAAGTCGGCGGTGCTGCTCGCCGGGCTCAACGCGCCGGGTACCACCACCGTCATCGAGAAGGCCGCTTCCCGCGACCATACCGAGCGGATGCTGCGCCTGTTCGGCGCCGAGGTGAGCGTGACGCCGTCGGGCGAGGGCGGGCATGGCCGCACGGTGACGCTGACCGGCCAGCCGACCCTTCGCGGCACCGACGTGGTCGTGCCGGCCGATCCGTCCTCGGCCGCCTTCCCGCTGGTCGCGGCCCTGATCGTGCCGGGCTCGGAGGTGACGCTGCGCGGCGTGATGATGAACCCGCTGCGAACCGGCCTCATCACTACCCTGATCGAGATGGGCGCCGATATCGAGCGCCTCGACGAGCGCGAGGAAGGGGGCGAGACGGTGGCCGACCTGCGGGTGCGCGCGAGCCGCCTCCGCGGCGTCGACGTGCCCGCCGAGCGGGCGCCCTCAATGATCGACGAATATCCGATCCTTGCGGTCGCCGCGGCCTTCGCCGAGGGCAAGACCCGGATGAACGGTCTGCACGAATTGCGCGTCAAGGAATCCGATCGGCTCGCGGCGGTCGCGGCGGGGCTCGCCGCCAACGGCGTCACCCACACGGTGGAGGGGGACGACCTGATCGTGACGGGCAACGGCGCGGCGCCCGCGGGCGGCGGCACGGTCGCGACCCATCTCGATCACCGCATCGCCATGGCCTTCCTCGTCATGGGGCTCGCCGCGAGTCGCCCCGTCACCGTGGATGACGGGGCGATGATCGCCACGAGCTTCCCGAGCTTCCGCCCGACCATGCTGGCGCTCGGCGCCCGCATCGAGGACGGGGCCGCGGCATGATCCCGGGTGATGTCGCCGTGGAGCGGAACGGAGCGCCCCTCGTCATCGCCATCGACGGCCCGGCCGCTTCGGGCAAGGGCACGCTCGCCAAGCGCCTCGCCCTGCATTACGGGCTGCCGCATCTCGATACCGGCCTGCTCTACCGCGCCGTCGCGCTGACCCTGATCGACGAGGGAACCGACCTCGACGATACGGCGGCGGCGGCGCGGGCCGCCTCCGCACTCTCGGCCGAGCGGCTTTCCGATCCCCGCCTGCGGGAGCGGGCGATGGGCGAGGCGGCCTCGCGGGTCTCCTCGGTGCCGGAGGTGCGCGCCGCCCTGCTGTCCTGGCAGCGGCGCTTCGCCGAGGGCGCGGAGGGCGCGGTTCTCGACGGGCGCGACATCGGCACGGTGGTCTGCCCCAAGGCGCGGGTGAAGCTGTTCATCATCGCCGCGCCCGAGGAGCGGGCACGGCGGCGGCACCGCGAACTGCTCGGACGCGGCGAGGAGACGACGCTCGCCGCGATCCTCGCCGACATCCGCGCCCGCGATGCCCGCGATTCGAGCCGCGCCGCCGCCCCGCTGAAGGCCGCCGAGGACGCGGTGGTGCTCGATACCACCGAACTCGATGCCGAGGCCGCCTTTGCCGAGGCGGTCGCCATCGTGGAGCGGCTCAAGGCCGCCTGAGGACCCCTCGAAGGCCCCGTCGGCTCACCTCTCCGCTTCCAGCCACGCTTCCACGCGCGCGGCGAGCGCCTGCGGATCGCCGGCAAGGTGCAGCCGCTTGGTGCGGGAGGTCTCGCCGGAGACGAGCGTCACCTCGGCCTTGCGCAGCCCGAGGCTGTTGGCGACATAGGCGGTGAGGGCCGCGTTGGCGGCGCCCTCGACCGGCGGCGCTGCCACCCGCAGGCAGAGAACCGGTCGCCCGTCCGCCTCCGTGCGAACCCCGTCGAGGCCGGTGCGGCCCGCCCGCGGCGTCAGCCGCACCGCGAGAACGAGGCCGTCCGTGCCCAGGGTGTAGGGAGTGTGCATCGGAAGGCCTCGCCAACGCCGTCTTCCCGGCGGCACGGAAACGGTCCGAGCTTCCTCTGCCCTTCGGCGCGCCCGGATGTCATCCGGAACTCGACCGGATCGGCGCGCCGATCGGATCCTGCCGTCGCGGCACGCCCCACGCTGATCCCGCTGCGTCCGGACCGTGCCGTCTCGCATCGGTGAAAGGTTACATCAAGCAGCGGGCGGAAGGGGCGGGCACAGGCGAGTGTCTTGCCGACCACGGCTTCGCCATTCGTGCACTTCGCCAGCGAATTGGTTCACGCCATCGTGATATTCAGCCGATGGCCGCAGCGATGTGAGGTGTCGTTGCACGGTGTCAGGGTCGCCACTGGTGACGGGGTTACATTTGCCCCGGGCAGCGCAACCTGAAGGCGGCCAATTCCTCCTCCGAAAGGATGATTGCCCGGGCGGCTGGACAAGGCGAGAGCGGGCGTGTCGCAACAAGATTTAACTTTTGTGGCATTTCCCTTGCCCAGCGAATTTTGTTGGAATCGCCGATGCCCGACCGCCGCGACGACGCCGACATCATGTACCGCCTGCTCGTCCAGGGAGTGACCGACTACGCGATCTTCATGCTGTCTCCGGACGGCACCGTGGCAAACTGGAACGTGGGGGCGCAGCGCGCGAAGGGCTACGCGGCCGACGAGATCGTGGGGCAGAACTTCGCCTGCTTCTACACGCTGGAGGATCGTGCCTCGGGCCTGCCCGAGCGAGGTCTCAGGACGGCGCGGCAGGACGGCCGGTTCGAGGCGGAGGGATGGCGCCTTCGCAAGGACGCCTCCCGCTTCTGGGCCCATATCGTCATCGATGCGATCCACGACGACGGTCGCTTCATCGGCTTCGCGAAGGTCACGCGTGATTGCACCGAGAAGCGGGCCAACACGGTGAAGCTCGATTCGGCCCTCGAAAATCTCGACCTCGCTATGTCCAACATGGCCCATGGCCTGTGTCTCATCGACGGCGAAGAGCGCGTCGTGCTCGCCAACGCGCGGATGCACGAGATGCTCGCACTGCCGGGCGAGGCGCCGCTGGCGGGAGCAGCGATACGGGCGGTGCTGTGCGGCGCCCTCAGCGAGACGGCCGCGCTCCCCTTCCTGCGCGACCACCTCCGCCCCGACCTCGACCCTCAGGCGCCCGCGATCTCCGAGATCCTGCATCGGGAGCGGATCCTGTCGGTCACAACCCGGTGTCTCGCCGCCGGCGGATGGGTCTCGACCTTCGCCGACGTGACGGAGCGGCGGCGGTTCCAGAAACAGATCCAGCACCTCGCCGAGCACGATCCCCTGACGGATCTCGCCAACCGCGCGACGCTGCATCATGCCCTGACGGAGACGCTGGCCTCCGAGACGTGGGAGAGTTGCGCCGTCCTCTACATCGACCTCGACCGCTTCAAGCCGATCAACGACACGTTCGGGCACGCCGTCGGCGACCAGCTCCTTCAAGAGGTCGCGCGGCGCCTGCAGCGGACGGTGCGTGCGCAGGACGTGATCGCGCGCCTCGGCGGCGACGAGTTCGCGCTGATCCTCAGGCCCGCCGATCCCCTCCGGCTGGCGGATACGGCCCGACAGCTCCTGGAGGTCCTCAACCGGCCCTACACGGTCAAGAAGCTGTCGGTCCGCATCGGTGCCAGCATCGGCATCGCCGTCGCCCTCCCGGCCGAACGCGATCCCGATCTCCTTCTGCGCAACGCCGACCTCGCCCTCTACGACGCCAAGAAGGAGGGCCGGAACCGCTACAGCTTCTACGACCCGGCGATGGGGGACCGCGCCGCGGCGCGGGCGAGCCTGGAGGCCGATCTGAACCGTGCCGTCGAGAGGCGCGAATTCGTCCTGCACTACCAGCCGATCGTGCGTGCGCGTACCGGCGCGACCATCGGCTTCGAGGCGCTGCTGCGCTGGCGCCGGCCGGATGGGATGGCGATATCGCCCGCGGACTTCGTGCCGGTGGCCGAGGAAGCAGGGCTGATGCCCGAAATCGGTGCGTGGATCCTGGCGGCGGCGTGCCGCGAGGCGGCGACCTGGCCCGCTCATCTCACCGTCGCGGTCAACGTCTCGGCGACGCAATTGCGCAGCGCGCTCTTCATCGACGCCGTCGAGCGGGCGCTTGCCGAAAGCGGTCTGCCGCCGCACCGGTTGGAGATCGAGATCACCGAGACGGCGGTGCTCCAGAACCGCGAGTCGGCCCTCGGCCTGCTCCAGCGCCTGAGGGCTCTGGGAGTGATGATCGCCCTCGACGATTTCGGCACCGGCTACTCGTCCCTGAGCTTCGTCCACACCTTCCCGCTCACCCGCCTCAAGATCGATCGGAGCTTCGTCCGGGGACTCGGCCTGGACCCGCAATCGACGGCGATCGTGCGGGCGATCATCGGGCTGTCGCGCAGCCTCGGCCTCGCGGTGACGGCGGAGGGCGTGGAAACGCAGGAGCAGCGCCGTCTGCTTGCGAAGGAACGCGGGCTCGACCTGCAGGGCTACCTGTTCGGCCGCCCGGAGCCCGTGGCATGCCTCGATCCGAATCTCGATTCGACTCTTGAGCGGCGCGGATCCGCCCGGCGAGTCGCGTTGCCGAAGGATGGCCGAGGGAAGATCCAGGATCACCCGGAGGCGGCCTGACGGTGGCCGCTCCCAGACCTCAAGGCGTCGTCGCTGATCCCGGTCACATCGCATTCTGAGCCGGTCGGCTAACCGGACTAGGTGCGATCGACCTGTTGCCGGCCGGGCTCGAATGCTTGAACTCGGCTGTTGAGAACAAGATCAGTTGTGCGCAATATACGGCGCCTGGCCTGTTAAAGCGGAGAGAACGGACTTGGATGCGCTTGCGCCGTTCGGGGCGGGCTGATAGCGGGTGGTGCGCTGCCGGTTTAGCTCAGTTGGTAGAGCAACCGCCTTGTAAGCGGTAGGTCGCGAGTTCGAGTCCCGCAACCGGCACCATCGGACTCTCCCTCGACCATGTGATCGGATCCGACGCCTCGCCACGATCGAGGTCGGCGGTGGTCCGCCCGTCCGAGACACGATCGGGAGATTCGATCGCGACAAATGCCCTGACACTGCATCGATTTCGAAAGACGCGCCCGGCTTTTCACAATTCTAAAAGCTGTAACGAATGATAGTGCATTTGAAGGGGCTTTGAGGCTCTCTTTCATTGCAGCGGACCTGCCCGATCACGAGCGAGGGCAGTCATCCGGATGGGGCATTCGGGCGTATGCACAATTCGCTGAGCTTCACGCCGCCCGATCTGCAGGAGGCGCGGCTCGGAACAGTGCGCCACCGCTATGTTTTCTATATCCCCGGTTACGATCCCGAGGCGCGGACGCGCTACCGATTGCTGTTCGTGCGGGAATGGTCCCGATACACCAAGCGGTTCGGCGGCGATCGGCGGAACATCTCCTGCGCCCGGCTGAGCAAGGACGGGCTGGTCCAGAGCTGGACCGTGAGCGCCCCGCAGCAGGGCGAGGGGGCCGAGACCCGGTACGACGTGCTCCTGTGGGACGACATCGTCGCCCGCGACTTTGCCCGATCCCGCTTCGTCAGCGTCGCGCTCCTCGTCGCGGGCACGCTGCAGACGATCCTGAACGGCCTGATGTTCCGCTTCTACCGGCTGAACTGGAAGTACGGGAACGTCATCCTCTACCCGTTCGTGATGGTGATCCTCCTCGCCGCCCTGTCCGTCGCCATCGGCGTGACGGTCCATGCCCATCTGGGCAATGGGTTCGGCCACAGCCTCGGTCTTCCGCTCTGGGTCTCGCTGCCGCTGGGCGTGGTCGCCGGTATCGTCTGGATCAAGGCGATCGAGGCCTTCCTGAACCGTGTCTTCTTCTGGCAGCTCTTGAACGATTGGGTCTTCAACTGGCAGCACGGCCAGGGCTGGAGGCCGGATTACGAGCGCCGTCTCGATGCCTTTGCCGATCACATCCTGTCTTCGCTCGCGGCGCGGGCGGAGGCCGGGCAGCCGACCGACGAGGTGATGATCGTCGGCCATTCCTCCGGCGGGCTGACCGCCGCAGAGGTCGCGGCCCGGGTGCTCGCCCGCGACGCCTCGATCGGCGCCGCGGGACCGAACCTGTCGCTGGCGACGCTGGGGTCCGGATTGCCGCTCGTGGCGATGCAGCCCGCCGCCGCGCGCCTGCGGGCGGAGATCGCACGCCTCGTCACGGAGCGGCGCGTCGTCTGGTGCGACTTTCACGCGCCCCAGGACTGGATGAATTTTCCGGGCTTCAATCCGCAGCACGATCTCAAGCTCCGCCTGTGCGGGCAGCCGGTCGCCAATCCCCTCGTGCGCTCGGCCCGCTTCCGCGACCTGCTGTGTCCGGAGACCTACCAGCGGGTGCGCTTCCGACCGTTCCGGATGCATTTCCAGTTCCTGCTCGCCAACGAGCGGCCGGGCGCCTACGATTTCTTCGCGATGACCCTGGGCCCGCGGCGGCTGCGCGAGCAGGTGCTCGCCCCCGCCGCGTGCCGCGAACCTGAGCCCGCCCTTCCGCTCTGATCCGAACGCTCGTCTCCGCGGGTGACGAGCGCGAACCGGTCGTGAGGTCGATGCGCGTCTTAGCCGTTGCCGTCGGCAGCCACGGAGATGTCCTGCCGCTCCTCGCCATCGCGACCGAGTTGCGGCGACGCGGGCACGCGGTCACCCTGGCGGCGCCCGCGCCCTTCGCCGCGATGGCGGAGCGGGCAGGCCTGCCGTTTTTCGCCCTCGGGACGGAGGCGGATTACCGCTGCGCCGCCACCGAGACCGGACTCTGGCGTCCCTGGCGCGGCGTCGGGCTGATGTTCCGCCACGTCTCGCTCCTCACGGAGCCGACCTATGCCTGGCTCGCCGGGAACGCGCGTCCGGGTGAGAGCATCGTGCTCGCCTCGACCCTGGCACTCGGGGCGCGGGTGGCGCAGGAGAAGCTCGGGCTGGACGTCGTCACCGTGCATCTCATGCCGTTGCTCGCCGGGAGCCGCATCGATCCCCCGGTCCTGCCCGGCCTGCCGCTTCCCGAGCGGGTGCCGGCGCGCGTCCGCCACTGGATCGGGCGCGGGGCGGACCGCTTCGTGATCGGCCCCGCCGCCCTGCCGGCCCTGAACGCGTTTCGCGCGAGGCTGGATCTGCCGCCGGTTCACCGCCTCCGCCGCTGGTGGAGCAGCCCGCAGCGCGTCCTGTTCACCTTCCCCAGATGGTACGCCGCGCCGCAGCCGCACCGGATTCCGCAGGCGCAGCAGGTCGGCTTCCCGCTCGCCGATCGCTTCGGCGACGTCGCCGAGCCGCCGGCGGCCCTGACCCGCTTCCTCGACGAGGGGCCGCCGCCGCTCGCCTTCACCTACGGCTCGGCCATGTCCCGGAGCCGGGCCTTCTTCCAAACTGCGCTGCGGCTCTGCACCGATCTCGGGCGGCGCGGCATCCTCCTGGCGCCGCAGGGCGGACAGGTGCCGGCGGATCTGCCTGCGAGCGTGCTGCACGTCCCCTATGCCCCCTTCAGCCGGGTGTTGCCCCGCTGCGCCGCGCTCGTCCATCACGGCGGGATCGGCACCGTCGCGCAGGGGCTCGCGGCCGGCATCCCGCAACTGGTCGTCCCCGTCGCCTTCGATCACTTCGACGAGGCGCGCTGGCTGCGGCGGCTCGGTGTCGGCGCCGCCCTGAGTCGCCGCCGCTTCACCCCGGCCCGCGCCGCGCCCACGCTGCGCCGGTTGCTGAGCGATCCCCGCGTCGCCCAGGCCTGCACCGCCGCCAAGGCGCGGATGGCGCAGGAGGATGGCATCGCCCAGGCCTGCGACGCGGTGGAGACCTTCATCCGGACGGTTCGACGGCTGGACCGTTGAGTCCGCCGGCGACCCGCTCGGCCTTCGCACGCAGATGGACCCTCACAGCGCGAACCGATCCACCTCCTCCAGCAGCCGTACGAAGGTGCGCGCCCCGTGATCGAGCGCGGCCTCGCCCGCTTCCGCCGTGCCGAGACGGGCGTCGCCCAGGGCGCCGGAGGCGTGGAGGTCCTCCGTCTTCCAGGCGAAGGCCGCCGGACGGCCGGCGCGCAGAAGCGAGAAGTCGTGCGCCATCGCCACCGTGCGGGGCTCGAAGTTCTCGATCCGGTCCTGCCGCACGAGCTCGGGCCGCAGCGCCAGCATCAGCGCGGTCTCGAGGCCGCCGGCATGGATGCCGTGGCGGATCTCGTCGGCTGGAAACAGGCCCTCGGGCAGGCCGAGGCGGCTCCACGAGGTCGTCACCGCGACCATGCCGTGGCGACCCCGCAACTCGCCCGCCACGAGATCGATGAGGGCGCTGTTGCCGCCGTGGGAGGAGACGATCACGAGCTTCGCGCAGCCCGCCCGATGCAGGCTCGCGCCGATCTCGGTCCAGGCGGCGAGGGCGGTCGCGGCGGTCAGGGTCAGCGTCCCGGGGAAGGAAGCGTGCTCGTCCGACTTGCCGATCGCCTGGACGGGCAGGAGCAGCACGTCGAGCGCTTCCGGCACGAGCCGTGATACCCGCTCGAGATAGCCTTCCGCGATCAGGGTATCGGTGCCGAGCGGCAGGTGCGGCCCGTGCTGCTCCACCGCCGCGACCGGAAGCACCGCGATGGCGCGGCTCATGTCGCGTGCGCGGATCTCCGCCGTCGTGAGGTCGAGCCAGGATCGCGCCGGCATGCTGTCGTCTCCGTTCTCGCGCGCCTGGCGCATCGTGCCGGATATCGGATCCGGCACGATGCGCCAGGCTTTTGTTTTTGCATCATCTTTTTCCGAAAGCCGCAAACCGCCTGCCGGGATGATGCTCTAAGCCCGCCGATCCCGGATCGCTTCCGGTCTCAACCGCTCGTTAGTCAAGATGTCCCATGTCTTGCGCGATCACGTCATGCGGGATCATGTCCGTGGCCGGCACCGAATCTCCGTGAACACAAATTCTCCGAACCGGCCCCCTCCGACGCCGCCCGTCTCCGGTGCCGCGGATGCGGATCCCGCCGAGGCGATGCGCCGGGAGCTGGCCCGTCTGCGGGAGATGCTGGAGCAGAACTCGGACTGGATCTGGGAGGTGGACGCGCAGGGGCGCTACACCTACGCCTCGCGCCAATGCATCGCTCTGCTCGGCCGCGAGCCGGAGGAGGTGCTGGGCTGCACGCCCTTCGATTTCATGCCCCCCGCCGAGGCCGAGCGGGTCGGCCGGATCTTCGGCGCCATCGCCGCCGAGCGGCGGCCGTTCTCCCAGCTCCTCAACCGCAACCTGCGCAAGGACGGCAGTCTCGTCGTGCTGGAAACCAGCGGCGTGCCGCTGCTCGACCCGGACGGCACATTGCTCGGTTATCGCGGCATCGATCGCGATATCACCGAACGGGAGGCCGCGAACGAGCGGCTCCGCCACATCGCCCGGCACGACGACCTCACCGGTCTGCCGAACCGGATGTACCTGCGCGAGCAACTCGCCGAACGGCTGGCCGCCGGGCAGCGGCCAGGCGTGATCAGCCTCGATCTCGACGGCTTCAAACCGATCAACGACCGGTTGGGCCATCCCGCGGGCGACCGCGTCCTGACGGAGATCGGCCGCCGGCTCGCGGATCTGGCGGCCGGCCACGGCCTGTTCGCGGCCCGGCCCGGCGGCGACGAATTCGTCCTCGTCCTGCCGGACGGGGCGGAGCTATCGTCGGAGGCGATTCGTGCGGCCCTTTCCGCGCCCATCTCCCTGACGGCCGGAATGCTGACCCGGGCCGACCGCGCCCTCTACGAGGCCAAGGAGGCGGCGAAGGAGGCCGCCCGGCACTCCACCGTCAGCGGCGACGGCTGAGGAGCCAGCCGAGCCCGAAGGCCGTCGCGGCGACCAGCGCCAGCGTCGTGCCGCGGTTCTCGTCGGCCCGGATGGCGAGTTCGCGACCGTGCCGGTTCGCCTCGTCGCGGAGGTGACGCCCGCGGGAACGGGCCTCCTCATGCAGATGGCGACCGTGTTCGAGGGCCTCCTCGCGCAGATGCCGGCCGCGGGAGACCGCCTCGTCAGCGAGGCGGTAGCCGTCCTCGTAGAGATCTTCGGCCCGCTCGCGGGTCCGGCCATAGGCCGACTGGGCCACGCCCGCGACCTGCTCGTAGGCACCCTCGACCTGGGGCCGGGCGCGACCCGCCACGGCACCGATCGCCGTACGGCCACGGCCCTTGAGGTTGCGCAGGCCGCCCTCGATCTGGTCCCTGTTCATGTCGAAATCCCTTTTGTGCGAAATGGTCGGCCGGGTCCGCCTCTCGGTTGGGCCCTGAAACGAAGAAGCCGCACCCGGTCGGGTGCGGCTCCGGCCGTCGGATCTCTGTCGGGACGAGCCCGACGGATCAGCTTAGAGCTTGCTCTTCACCGCATCCGCGGCGTCCTTGACGCCTTGCTTTGCGCCGCCGACGGCGCGCTGGGTCTGGCCTTCCACTTCCTGCGCCTTGCCCTCGGCCTGCAGCTTCTCGTTGCCGGTCACCTTGCCGACGCTCTGCTTGACGTTGCCGGCGACCTCGTTGGCGGCGCCCTTGATCTTGTCGGTCGTGCTGCTCATCGCGTCTCTCCGTTCGTTGGTCTCGCGCCGTCTCGCGGCGCTCTCGGCAAGCTGAACGGATCCCCCCGGCGCTTGGTTCCACTCCTATGATAAGGCGTGCCGTGCCGCACATGCCGCTGAAAATGAATTCAATTCGCCCGGACGTTCAAAAAATATCTGCGCAGCGGCCAAATATTTTCCTGTCAGAGGTCGGGCCGCGAACGGTTACGTATGCCGTATCCAAAATTACAATATGGCAAAGCCGGGCAGCCGTCCCGGCCCGCCAAGAAAATGTGAGATCAGGGACCGCTTCATGGCCGTTCAAGCCGCCGATCCATTGCCGGGCGCCAGTGCCTATTCCGCCTCGCGAGCCGATTCGCCCGTAGGCGGGCGCTGGGGACAACTCATTCTCGGCGTGCTGTGCATGTCGATGATCGCCAACCTCCAGTATGGCTGGACGCTGTTCGTCAACCCGATCAACGACAAGTACCAGTGGGGCAAGCCGGCGATCCAGGTCGCCTTCACGATCTTCGTCCTGACCGAGACCTGGCTCGTTCCGATCGAGGGCTGGTTCGTCGACAAGTACGGCCCGAAGGTCGTCACCCTGTTCGGCGGCGCGCTCTGCGCCATCGGCTGGGCGATGAACTCGGTCGCCGACTCGCTGTGGTTCCTCTATCTCGCCGCCGCCATTAGCGGCATCGGCGCGGGCGCGGTCTACGGGACCTGCGTCGGCAACGCCCTCAAGTGGTTCCCCGATCGCCGGGGCCTCGCCGCCGGCCTCACCGCCGCTGGCTTCGGCGCGGGTTCGGCCCTCACCGTCATCCCGATCGCCGCGATGATCCGCGACAGCGGCTACGAGCAGACCTTCCTCGCCTTCGGCCTCGGCCAGGGCATCGTGGTCATGGTCGCCGCCCTGCTGCTGTCCTCGCCGAGCGCCGCCTACAAGGAGCGGATGCTCGCCGGCCGTGTCAGCCCCAACGCGACGAGCCGCCGCCAGTACTCCTCCGCCGAGATGGTGCGCACCCCGGTCTTCTGGCTGATGTACGCGATGTTCGTGATGATGGCCGCCGGCGGCCTGATGGCGACGGCCTCGCTCGCGCCCATTGCCAAGGACTTCCACGTCGATACGGTGCCGGTCTCCCTGATGGGCCTGACCCTGCCGGCGCTGACCTTCGCGCTCACCATCGACCGGGTGCTCAACGGCGTGACGCGGCCGGTCTTCGGCTGGATCTCCGACCGGATCGGGCGTGAGAACACCATGTTCCTCGCCTTCATGGTCGAGGGCGCAGGCATCCTGGCGCTCGGCATGTTCGCCCACTCGCCGATGGCCTTCGTGCTCCTCACCGGCCTCGTGTTCTTCGCCTGGGGTGAGATCTACTCGCTGTTCCCCTCGACCTGCGCCGACACCTACGGCGACAAGAACGCCACCGCCAATGCCGGCCTGCTCTACACCGCCAAGGGCACGGCCTCGCTGATGCTGCCCGCCTTCCTGGCGATCCAGACCGCGACCGGCTCCTGGCAGAACGTGTTCTACCTCGCCTCCGGCATGGCCTTCGTCGCCGGCTTCCTCGCGCTCTTCGTGCTGAAGCCGATGCGCGCCCGCTTCGTCGCCCGCAACCAGTGAGGAGGGAGGCCGTGACCCGCTGGATCGGCTTCACCCACGACGGCGCGCCCGGCTTCGGCCGGCTCGACGGAGAGCGGATTGAGGTCTTCGAGGGCGACCTGTTCGGCGAGAACAGGCCGACGGGGCAGGCGCTGCCGCTCGCGGAAGTGAGCGTCGGCCTGCCCTGCCGGCCCTCCAAGATGATCGCCCTGTGGAACAATTTCGGGGCGCTCATGGAGAAGCAGGGACTGTCTCGGCCCGAGGCGCCGCTGTTCCTGATCAAGCCCGCCAACACCTTCCGGCCCTCGGGCGCGGTGGTGACGGTGCCGGAGGCGTCCGGCCGGGCGCTCTACGAGGGCGAACTCGGCATCGTGATCGGCAAGCGGGCGCGCGATCTCACCGAGGAGGAGGCCGCCGGCCACGTCTTCGGCTTCACCTGCGTGAACGATGTCACCTCCGCCGCGATCCTCAAGGCGGATGCGAGCTTCACGCAGTGGACCCGCGCCAAGGGCCTCGACGGCTTCGGCCCATTCGGCCCGGTCATCGCCACCGGGCTCGATCCGGAAGCGTTGACCGTGCGAACCCTGGTGAACGGGCGCGAGCGGCAGAGTTTTCCGATCAGCGACATGCTGATCCCGGTTCCCCGGCTCGTGGCGCAGCTCTCGCAAGGGCTGACGCTGGAACCGGGCGACGTCATCGCCTGCGGCACCTCGGTCGGGTCGGGTCCGATCCCGAAGGGCGCCACGGTCGAGATTGTGATCGAGGGCATCGGAACGCTCAGCAATCGTTTCGAATAGGCGAACTCAAGTAAAAGTGGTCTCCGCGGGCGGACGAACTCGGCCGGATCGGCGTTCTAGGAAGCGACGTTTCAAGGCTTGGCCGGCGGAGCGGTAACGGCAGCACGGGTGAGAGACATGAGCATCGCGATCGTCGGCGCCGGCGCCATCGGCGGTTATCTCGGAGTCAGGCTGGCGGAGGCCGGCGAGGACGTCACCTTCATCGCCCGCTCCAACGCGGCGGCGATCCAGGCGGGCGGCATGCGCCTGATCGAGGAGGACGGCACCGAGATTCACTCGAAATCGGTCAAGGCGACCCGCTCCATGCAGGAGGCGGGCGTCCACGAGGTCGTCCTGCTGACCGTGAAGGCGCATCAGGTCGGACCGATCGCCGCCGATCTCAAGCATCTGATCGGCCCCGACACCGTCGTGGTGACGATGCAGAACGGGATCCCGTGGTGGTACTTCATGGGCGGCCATGGCGGCGAGTATGCCGGCACGCGGCTGGAGAGCGCCGATCCCGGCGGTCTGATCGCCGACAACCTCGACGCGAAGCACGTCATCGGCTCGGTGGTCTATCCGGCGACCGTGCTCACCGATCCGGGCACGGTGAAGGTGATCGAGGGCAACCGCTTCGGTCTCGGCGAACTCGACGGTTCGAAGTCGGAGCGGGTGCTGGCCCTGTCGCAGCGTCTGGCCAAGGCGGGCTTCCGCGCGCCGGTCACCAGCGACATCCGCGCCGAGATCTGGCTCAAGCTGTGGGGCAATCTGAGCTTCAACCCGATCTCCGCGCTGACCCACGCGACGCTGGAGGACATCTGCCGCTTCCCCGACACCCGGGCGATCGCCGCCGAGATGATGCGCGAGGCGGAAGTGATCGCGAACCGGCTCGGCGTCACCTTCCGGCTCGGCATCGACAAGCGCATCGCCGGCGCCGAGAAGGTCGGCCCGCACAAGACCTCGATGCTGCAGGACGTCGAGGCCGGCCGCCCGATCGAGTTGGAGGCGCTGGTCGGCTCGGTGATCGAGCTCGGCCGCCTCACCGGCACGCCGACCCCGCATATCGACACCGTCTTCGCCCTGATGCGGCTCCTGGCCCAGAGCCTGGAGCGCGCCAATGGCCGTCTCGCGATCCAGAGAGCGTGACACGATGCTTCTGCCCGAGACGTCCGCCCTTCCCCCCACCGACTCCAAGGAGGCCAGCGTGGCCGCGACGACTCTTCACGAGCTGATCCAGGCCGGCGCCGACGCGGCTCCCGCCCTGTCGAGCCCCGGCGGCGTGCCGCTGACGTTCCAGGCCCTGCGCGCCCTGACCGAGCGCACGATCGCCAGTCTCAACGCCCGCGGCATCGGCCGCGGCGACCGCGTGGCGATCGTGCTGCCGAACGGCCCGGAGATGGCGGCGGCCTTCATCGCGGTCGCTGCCGGCACCACATCGGCTCCGCTCAACCCGAGCTACAAGGCCGACGAGTTCGAGTTCTACATGAGCGATCTCGGAGCCAAGCTCCTCCTGGTCGCCGAGGGCTCCGATTCGCCCGCGATCGCCGTGGCGGAGAAGCTCGGCGTGTCGGTGGCCCGCCTGCGGCCGACGCCGGAGGAGGGCGCCGGCAGCTTCACGCTGCACTTCGCCGACGACGCGACGGGCGAGCCCGCTCGCGGCGGCCGGGCCGAAACGGATGACATCGCGCTGGTGCTGCACACCTCCGGCACGACCTCCCGGCCGAAGATCGTGCCGCTGACGCAGGGCAATGTCTGCGCCTCGGCGCGCAACATCCGCACCGCGCTCGCCTTCGGGTCCGAGGATCGCGGCCTCAACATCATGCCGCTGTTCCACATCCACGGCCTGATCGCCGGCATCCTCGCCCCGCTCTCCGCGGGCGGCCAAGTCTCCTGCACGCCGGGCTTCAACGCGCTGAAGTTCTTTGGCTGGATGGATGAGGTGAACCCCACCTGGTACACCGGCGTGCCGACCATGCATCAGGCGATCCTGGGGCGTGCCGCGCGCAACGCGGAGATCATCGCGCGCAACCCCCTGCGCTTCATCCGCTCCTCGTCCTCGTCCCTGCCGCCGCAGGTGATGAAGGAGCTGGAGGACACCTTCGGCGCGCCGGTGATCGAGGCCTACGGCATGACCGAGGCCGCCCACCAGATGGCCTCGAACCCGCTGCCGCCCCGGCCCCACTATGCCGGTTCGGTCGGACTCGCGGCCGGTCCCGAGATCGCTGTGGTGGATATCGACGGCGAGCCGCTGCCCGCGGGTGAGACCGGCGAGATCGTCATCCGCGGCGACAACGTGATGAAGGGCTACGAGAACAACGACAAGGCCAATGCCGAGGCCTTCACCCGGCAGGGCTGGTTCCGCACCGGCGACCAGGGCGTGCTGAGCCCTGAGGGCTACCTCTCGATCACCGGGCGCCTCAAGGAGATCATCAACCGCGGCGGCGAAAAGATTTCACCGCGCGAGGTGGACGAGATCCTGATGGACCACCCGGCGGTGTCGCAATGCGTCACCTTCGCGGTGCCGCACGACAAGCTCGGCGAGGATGTCGCCGCCGCGATCGTGCTGCGCGAGGGCGCCGAGGCGCTCGAGAAGGAGATCCGCAGCTTCGCCTCGGAGCGGCTCGCCGCCTTCAAGGTGCCGGCCAAGATCCTGATCCTCGACGAGATCCCCAAGGGCGCGACCGGGAAGCTCCAGCGCATCGGGCTGGCGCAGAAGCTCGGGCTGGCCTGAGGTGGCTGCTCGATCCAGGCATCGTCGCGATGCCTGGATCGCTTCGCTGACGCGCGATCAGCTGACGGGCTCGTCCGCCGTCATCGTGCGGCGGAGCCGAAGTCACCCAGCAGCGGGACGCTGCGGATAGTTACCTTCGCGAATGAAGAAGGGCCGGCGGATGCACCGCCGGCCCTTCTTCATTCTGAACTGTCGAAAAGAATCAGTTCCGCGCGGCCATCATGTCGTGGGACAGCACGGTGAGCTTGCCGATCAGGCTCGCCACATCGCCGTGGGCGCAGGACCATTGCGTGCCGATGGCGCTGCCGTCGTTCGAGACCGAAACCACCGCGACCGAGCGCAGCTTGCCCTCGCGGGCGAGCTTCAGCTGGTCCTGAAGCACCTCGATGATCGAGGCGACGTTCTCGTCGGCGACCGCCTCGGTGGCGGCGGCGGGGAAGGGAACCACGGTGGCGTCGTTGAGGGCGCGATCGAACTTGGACATTCAGGCAACTCGACGATGCTTGAGGGAGGTGCGGCCGAGAGGTCCGGCCTGGAGACGATCCACGAGAAAGGCGAGGCGATCGGGCAGGGCGCTGTCCTTGTCGACGGAGAGGCGCTTGCCGATGGCGGAGGCGACACCCTTGGTCACCCGGCTGACGACGGGCCGCTCGAGGCGCGACACCGTCTGCATTCGGTCCGTTCGGTTCGGGTCGGCGCTCGGATCAGCCATCGCTTCCTCGCTCTCGGACGATTGCACGAGGCCGATCCTGCGCGCCGCATCGCGTCATGAAAATGGCACCGGACCGGTCACGCTTGCGCATTTCCCTGGCTGTGACGTGAAAGCGACAGTTTCAGAGGCCGGTCCGGTTCCGGCTCAGCGCGGATCCTGCCAGCCCGAGCGAACCGGGGCGGCGCTGCCGGTGCCGCCCGTATTCATCGCGCGGGGAATGTCGGAGCGGGCGGGCGCCGGCTCGGCCATCGCGGCGCGGCGGGGCGCACGGACCGACCGGCGCAGGGCGGCGCGGCGCTTGCGGGCGGAGCGGGGACGCGCGCCGCTGTTCGAGCCGATGACGCCGCCGGCCACCGCGCCCACCACGGCGCCGACCGGTCCGCCCACGAGCGCGCCGGCCACGGCACCGGCCCCGACGCCCATCGCGGTCCGGTTCTCGGCCTGCGCGGGCGCAGACAATCCCGCGAGCAACGCGAGGCCGGCGCAGGCGCCGAGGCAGGTCTTTCGCATCCGGTTCGTCCCTTTGAAAAACAGTTCGGGGACGCCCTTGGCCTTCGATCTTGACGAAAGGTTGACCTGATTTGGTGACGTGACTTGCCCGTACCTTGGCCGTGCAAAGAAAATCGACCGTCAAAGCCGTGCTTGTTCTTGTGCGATCTCTCGCTCGATCCGGGTGAGCGGCCGGCGCAAGCCGAGCACGAGGGGAACGATGGTCAGGGCCGTGGCGGCCGCCGCCAGCAGGCCGATGCCGGAGCCGGCCCGGTCACCCAGCGCCCCGTAGGCGATCGGCGCGAGCCCGCCCGATCCGATCACGGCGGTGTAGAACAGGGCAAAGGCCCGGCCGACATCGCCGCGCGGCGCGAGATCCGGCACCGTCCCGTAGAGCACCGAGGAGGTGCCGTTCAGGACGAGGCCGACGAGCGGCAGCACCGCCAGGGCCGGACCGAGCGGCAGAACGAGAAGCGCCGCGACCAGCAGTGCGGTGGCCGTCTCCGTCGCGACGACGCAGGGCACGACTCCGACGCGTTCGCCGAGCCAGCCGCACACGGCCTTGCCGAAGGCGCCGCCGGAAAAGACCAGGGCGAGGGCGAGCCCGGTCGTCGTGCCGGTGCCGCCCTTCGCCTCCAGCAGGAAGGGCAGGAACAGCAGGGTGCCCATTCGCGTGGCGGTGTCGAGGGCGCCGACCGTCATCAGGAGGGAGAAGCCGCTTCCCTCGCCGCCGGTTCGATGGGTCCGCACCGGTGCCGCGGCGAGCGATCCCCGCGGCAGGACGAGGGCGAGTGCGACCGTCGCGGCGAGACCGATTCCCGCCATCAGCCCGGCGACCGGTCGCCAAGCCAGCACGCCGAGCAGCAGCGCGACGGCGACCGGAAACAGCGCTTTCCCGAGATCACCGGCGAAGTTGTAGATCCCTAACGGCCCCCGCGCCGAACCGCCATAGGCCTGCGCGACGAGGAGCGAGGCGCGCGGGTGCTGGATACTCGCGCCGATTCCGGCGAGCACCAGCCCGGCGCAGAGCCCGAACAGGCCCGTGCTCAGCGCCATGACGGAAAAGCCCGCGGCAGCGACCAGCGTCGAAACGGCGAGGGCCGTGCGGATTGGCCACCGCGCCGCCAGCCGGTCGGCAGGCACCTGCAGCCCACCCATGGTGGCGTAGTAGAGGCTGCGCAGAACGGCGAGTCCGGCATAGCCGAGGCCGAACTCCGTCTGCCAGACCGGCAGCATCACGTAGAGCAAATCGGTGTAGCCGTCGTGCAGGGCATGGGCGAGGCAGGCCCCGCCGAGGCTGCGCCGCTGGCGTTCACGGCTGTCGCCCCGCATCGATCCGTCGAGTCGAACAGCCTGGTTCACACGAAAAGTCCCCGCTGACACTTGCATGGGGAACCTACACCTGTGAGCTTTGTGAGATGAGAGCCGCCTTCCGCACGGGTTGCGTGCGGTTTTCTCACGGGTCGGGGGATGTGCTCGATGCGCCGGCTGCCGCCGCTCCACGCCCTGCAGGTGTTCGAGGTCGCGGCCCGGGCCGGCAGCTATGCTCAGGCCGGCCTCGAACTCGGGCTGACGCACGGGGCAGTGAGCCGACAGATCGCCGCCCTGGAGACGTGGCTCGGGCAGCGGCTGTTCGTTCGGGTCGGGCGGCGGATGGTGGCGACCCCGGCCGCCCGCGTCTTCGCCGAGGAGATCAGCCTGTCGTTCGACCGGCTCACGGCGGCGGCGGAGGCCTGCGGGCGGCCCCAGGCGCCGCGCGTCCTGCGCGTCAGCGCGCCCGCGACCTTCGCGATGCGCTGGCTGATTCCCCGCCTCGACGATTTCCACGCGGCCCGCCCCGGAACCGAGATCAGGGTCACGACGACGACGACTCTGCAGGACGCGCTGCGCGGCGGGTTCGACCTCGCGGTCCGGCGCGGCCCCGAGCCGTGGCCGCAGCACCGCGCGGTGCCCTTCCTGACGGAGGCGGATACCCTGGTAGCCAGCCCCGCCGTGTTGCGGAGCAGGCCGCTCGCGACCCCGCGCGATCTCGAGAGCCACGTCTTGCTCGGCACCGAGACCCGGCCGGGCGATTGGATCGACTGGCTCGCGGCGGCGGGCATTACCCTGCCCGGCGGTGTGCGTCGCCGGGTGTTCGACCATTTCTTCGTGACCCTCCAGGCGCTGGAGGATGGGACCGGTCTCGGCATCGGTCCGTTCCCGGTGCTCGACCGGATGGTCGCCGCGAACCGGCTCGTGGTGCCGTTTCCGGAGATCCGGGTCGAGCGGGCCGCCTATTTCGCCCTGACGCCGTTCGATGCGGACAAGTCGCCCGCGCTGACTGCCCTCATCGACTGGCTGGTGGCGGAGGGGGCGGCGCCGGTGCTCACAATTCCCCGGTGAGGAACTGCGCCCGGCCGTGGCCGAACGACCAATCCTCGTCGGTGTTCTCCACCGTCGAGACCATCACGTCGGCCGGCGCGATGCCGCAGGCGGCCTGCAGCTTCTCGGTCAGCAGCCGGTAGAACAGTTCCTTCTTCTCACGCCCGCGCGGCCGGGTGATCATCTGCACCACCACCACGTCCCGCGTGCGGGGGATGTCGAGACCGGTATCCTCGACGATCATCCGCGAGGGCTTGTGCTCGGTGACGATCTGGTAGCGGTCGCCGGGCGGCACCTGGAAGGCTTCGAGCATCGCCTCGTGCGCAGCGTCGAGCAGAGCCTTCAACTCCGCATCGCTGCGGCCCTCGATCAAATCGAAACGCATCAGGGGCATCTGATACTCTCCAAGCCATGGCAGGGGATGCGCCCTCTGGCGGTCGCCGGGCGCTCGCGGTTAAGTAGCCTCGCTTCCGGCCGCTTCCAACCGATCGGGATTCTTTGTATTATGAATTCAAACGAGGGCGGAGGTCGGCATATGGCGTCCCTTACCGGCCCCTAGGAGGAGACGAGACATGTCCGATTTGCGGTTGCGCCGCAGCGTCCTTTACATGCCGGGATCGAACCAGCGCGCCCTTGAGAAGGCGAAGACGCTGCCGGCCGACTCGCTGATCCTCGATCTCGAGGACGCCGTCGCGAACGAGGAGAAGGAGCGGGCGCGCGAGCAGGTCTGCGAAGCCGTGAAGGGCGGCGGCTACGGGCATCGCGAACTCGTGATCCGGGTGAACGCGCCGCAGACCCCCTGGGGCGACGGCGATCTCCGCGCGGCGATCCAGGCCAAGCCCGACGCGATCCTGATGCCGAAGGTTTCCTCTCCGGCGGTGCTGGAGAGCGTGGCCGACGCGCTTGAGGCGCTCGACGCTCCGGATTCCATCGCCGTCTGGGCGATGATCGAGACCCCGGCGGCGATCCTCAACATCCACGAGATCGCCAAGGCCCGCCGCGACCGCCGCAATCGGCTCACCGGTTTCGTGCTCGGCACCAACGATCTGGCCAAGGATACCTGGGCGCAGCTCGTGCGCGGGCGCGTGCCGATGCTCCCCTGGATGATGCTGACCCTGGCCGCCGCCCGCGCCGAGGGGCTGATCATCCTCGACGGTGTGTGGAACGACATCGCCGATCCGGAGGGCTGCCGCGAGGAGTGCCGTCAGGCGCGCGACCTCGGCTTCGACGGCAAGACGCTGATCCACCCCAATCAGATCGAGCCGGCCAACACCTCGTTCGCGCCGACCGAGGAGGAGGTGCGCCGCGCCCGCCTTGTGATCGAGGCCTTCAACCTGCCGGAAAACGAAAAGCGCGCGGCGATCAAGGTCGAGGGCCGCATGTATGAGCGCCAGCATATCGGCATGGCCCGCCGCGCCGTGGTGTGGTCCGAGACCATCGCCGCCCGCGACGCCGCAGCCTGAAACGCGAAACGGCCGCGCCCGAGCGGGCGCGGCCGTGCCGTCATGAGAGGCGATGACGGCCGAAGGGCTTACCAGCCGTAGCCGTAATCGTAGGCCGGGCCACCCCAGGAATAGCCGCCATAGGCGCGGCGCGGGGCGTAGTAGCCGCCGTCGTAATAGCCGACGCTGCGGTAGCCATAGGCGGGACGGGCGTAGCCGTAACCGTAGCCGGCGACCGGACGGGCATAGCCGTAATCGTAGCCGTAGCCGCCACCGTAGCCGTAGGCGTTCGAGGCCGCTGCGCCGACGAGCGCGCCGGCCGCGAGGCCACCGATGACACCGGCTGCCACCGCACCGCCGCCACCCCGGCCGCGCCAGCGGGCCTCGGCGTCGGTCGAGGACAGGGCGCCCACGCCGAGCACGGCCACGGCGGACAGAATCGCAAGCTTCTTCATCAAGTCTCTCCGAAAGGGGAGGATCCCCGATCCATTGGCACCCCAACGAGCACGGTCTGGATTTGGTTCACTCTCGATGTGCCGGAGCTCACATTACGTTTTGTCGCATGAATGAAGGTGCATGCACCTGTTCATCCAAATGTCAGGATCGCTCCATTGAGCCACGCCTTCGAATGCGTGTGGTCGGGCGTCGGTCTAAACTTGGCCGTATCGCGGCCGCCGTGCTCAGCGCCGGCCGCCGACCTCATCGAGATGTTGCAGAAGCATGGCGGGGTCGTCGTAGACCCTGACTGCCCCGGAGCGCTCCAGCTCCTCCGTGCCGTACCCGCCCGAGAGCAGTCCGACTCCGAGGCCGCGGCAGCGGCGGGCCGCCAGCATGTCCCAGATCGAATCGCCGACGATCACCGCGTGCTCGATCGGCGCGTTCAGCCGCTCGGCGGCGGCGAGGAACAGGTCGGGATCGGGCTTGGCGTATTTCACGAGGTCGCGCGTCACCACCGGCACCTGACCGGGATCGACGCCGAGCGCGACGAGGTTGTGGCCCGCGGTCTCCATCCGCCCGCTGGTGGCGATGGCCCAGGGGATACGGTTTTCGGTCAGCGTCGCCAGCAGTTCCTTCGCACCGGGCAGCGGCACGACGCCCTTCGAGAGCCGGCCATAGGCCTCCGCATGCAGCCGCCGCAGCCGGCCGATCCGCTCCGGGTCGATGTCGAGCCCTGTCTCGCGCAGGAGCTGGTTGGTGAACAGGCCGCCGCTCATCCCGATCTTGCGGTGGATGCGCCAGACCGAGAGCGGAATCCCCTCCGCGTCGAGCGCCTCCTTCCAGGCGAGGACGTGCTGGTAGACGCTGTCGACCAGGGTGCCGTCGAGGTCGAACAGGAAGACGGTTTCGATGCGCATGGAACCTCCCGCGGTCTCCATGATCGCAAGAGGCTCAACCAACGATGCGTTCCCACGACGCTCGGCCGAGGCGAGGTCTCCAGCCTTTCGTGTCGGTGTCGGGCGGAGCCGATTTATCCGTCCTTCTCCGGTCAATGACAGTCGATGCCCTCTGTCTAGAGGTTTATGTCAATAAGATTGAAATGCTGGGGGGATGCCATCACTTGACGACATGCAGACTGATCCGGAAAAATCCGTCTTCGTGCTCGAAGCCTTGGATGTCGAGCTTTGGTGCCCCGTTCTGGCGGCAAAGTTCGAGATCGCCCGTCTCGATGACCTGCGGGCGATCCTTGGCGAGATGTCCGCCGCAGATCCAGGCCTTGCCCGGTGCTACGCTCTGGATACGGCCGAGCGAGAGGCGATCGAAGCCCGCTTCGGTGTCGGACTCGATCTCGCGGCGCTGGGCCTGCGGACGATCGAGGTGCATCTTTCCCGGCAGAGGCGGCACGTCACGGACGCGCCCTACCTCATTCATACGGGTTTCGAGCTGCCGCTGATGCTGGAGGGCCGCAAGAAGCTGGCCTTCATGGAGTTCGAGTACCCGCCGCATCGCTTCCCCGGCGAGGACAGCTTCGACCGGTGGGTGGAAAGGGGCGTTTTGCACAAGGAGGTCGTTCTGGAGCCGTTCGAGCCCAATCCTCACCCCCGGTTCGAGGGCATCAGAACCGCCTACTACACGCCGAAAGGCGAGGAGTGGCGGATCCCGGCCTTCAGACTGCTGCGCACCGCTGCGAGACCGGCCGGTGGCTGGAACGAGACGTTCCAGCGCCTGGAGGGGATGCTGCTCGGCTACGAGGATTGGCAGAACGATTGGTGGATCGCCTCACGGGCACGCGCGCGGCAAGGTCAGGATGCTGATGCCTCCCGTTGATCGCTCTGTCGCGTCCGTATCCAGAGCCGAATGGACGGACTGAGTCGTCCGGGTTGGCGTGAACGGTGCGGGGTGTGATACCGGCTGCGCGCGAAAAAGCATGCTGTTCACCCATCTCGCCGACGACCTCTTCCGCCCGCTCGCCTCGCCGAGCCGCGCCTTCAACGCGGCCCTGCTGCTGCACCTGCATGCCCGGGTGTTCGGCGATGCCGCCGAGCCCCTGCGCAAGAGCGAGCTGCTGGCCGCCATCGGCGATTTCTCCGTCGGCTGGAGCCAGGCCGAAATTGCCGACGACGAGGCGACGCCCGTCGATCCGATCGAGCGGCGCTCGGCGGTGTTCCGCAGGCTGATCGAGGCCGGCTGGCTGGTGGAGCGGCGCGAGCGCTACGTCCCGGTGGTCGATTTCGACCCCGACGCGCGGCTGCTGATCGAGGAACTGGCCCGGATCGAGCGCGGCGAGACCCGCTCCTACGGCGGCGCGGTGCTCGAAGTCCTGAGCGCGCTGGAGAGCGCCATCGCCAGCCCCGCCGACCGCTCGGAGGCCCTGCGCAACGCGGCGAAAGCCTCGCGCACCTTCCTCGGCCACCTGCGCGGGCTGGCCGGCGCCATGCGCAAGCTCGAAGAGCGGATCCTGCGCGAGCCCGATCTCAGCGCGGCCTTCCGGCTCTATTTCGAGGAATTCGTCGAGCGCCACCTCGTCTCCGACTACCGGACGCTGCACACCCGCTTCAATCCGTTCCGCTTCCGCTCCGGCATCGTGCGCGAGGCGGGTCGCGCCTTGCGCGATCCGCTGACGCTCCGGGCGCTGGCGGACGGCAACCTGCGCGAGGGCCGTGCCGCCGACATCACCGCCGCCGAGCGGATGGTGCGCACCGATCTCGTCGAGATCCTGTCGATCTTCGAGGGCCTCGACCCGCATCTCGACGCGGTGGCGGATGTGGTGGCGCGGCTGGAGCGGCGGATCTCGGCGGCGCTCCGCTACCGCGACCCGCGCGATTCCGCTCGGATCGAGCGGGCGGCCGCAGCGCTCCGCGCCGTCGGCGCGGGCGAGGACGACCTTGCCGGTCTGCCCCTGCCGCAAGTGTCGGTGCTGCGCTCGCCGATCGGTCCGCCGCAGCTCACCAATCCGCGCATGCCGCGCCGGATCATCGAGTACGAGCCCCTGCCCGAGATCGATGTCGATCCGGCGATCGAGGCCTTCATCGCCGCCAAGGACGAGTTCCGCCGCCGCATCACGGTGACGCCGGAGCGGATCGTCGCCTATCTCGATGCCCGGCTGCAGCAGGTGAAGACGCTTCGCGGCTCGGAGATCGCGGTGGACGACGTGGACGCCTTCGTCGTGTTCCAGCGCCTGCGCGAGATCGACGTGCTGTTCGACGGCGTTCTGCGCGACCGCTACCGCGTGGCCCGGACCGAGGGCCGCGTCTCCAACGGCTGGCTCGACTGCCCGGACTTCGTGATCGAGCGCGTTCCGGCCGCCCGTCGCGGAGCCGGCAAAGCAGGCTGAACGGACACGACATGCTCGAACCCTTCCGCGCCATCCTCGACGGTGAGGAGACGCCCCCGCCCGGCAGCTCGGCCCCGAGCGAGGAGGAGCTGATCCGCGCGCTTCAGGTGATGCTGAAGAGCCAGTGCATCTACGCCGCGACCACCGGCATCGGCCGCTCCTACGAACTCGCCCGGCACTACGCGCCGTTCTTCCGCGACTACTTCGCCTGTCTCGGCTACCGCTTCGAGGTCGCCCACCGCGACCAGATGGTGTTCCTTGCCTTGCCGCCGGACGGCGTGCGCCACGACGCGCAGGGGGAGCGGCTGCGCAAGGACGAGACTCTGGTGCTGCTGGCCCTGCGGCTCGCCTACGAGGAGGGCCTGCGCGACCACCGGGTCTCCACCGACGGCACGGTGGAATGCACCACCGACGACATCGCCGACGCGATCCGCTCCGCCGCCCGCGCCGAGCCGCCGGACGAGGCGCGCCTGATCGAGATCCTGCGCCTGTTCGCCCGCAAGGGGGCCCTGCGGCTGGGCGAGCGCGACCGGGCCGAGCGGGTGACGCCGCTGATGGTGATGCCGGGCATCACCGTGCTCTCGCCGGATGCCTGGATGGATCAGGTCCGCGCCTGGGCCTCCGCCGGGGAGGGGAGGGGCGCCTGAGACCGAACGGCGATGAGCCTGGCTCGTTGCCGTTCGCCCACGCGAATGCGTGGCGGCGGTCGTCCGCCGGGCGCGTTGATCCCGACCGATGGGCGGGGTCAACGCACATCGATCTGAGGCGAAGCCTCTTCCTGCGCCCAGGGCGCGGTGGAGAAAGCGCGTTCCAGGAAGGCGATCAGCGCCGAGACCCGGGCCGGGCGCGGCAGGCCCGGCGGCATCACGAGGTTGAGGGCGATCGGCGGCGGCTGCCAGTCCGGCATCACCCGCTCCAGGCGGCCCGACTTCAGATCCTCCCAGATCGTGAAGTCCGGCTGCACCGCCAGCCCGAGTCCGGCGCGCAGCGCCGGCGCCAGGGCGTCGGCGTTGTTGGCCCGTAGCGGGCCTTCGGGGACGATCGTGACCGTCTCGCCCGCGGTGTTGGTGAAGGGCCAGCGGTCGGGCGTCGGCAGGTAGGCGTAGCCGAGGCAGGCGCGGCCCTTCAGATGCTCCGGATGCTGCGGAGCCCCGTGCCGTTCGAGATAGGCCGGCGTCGCCACGAGCGAGCGGCGCACGCCGCAGAGCCGCCGCACTCTGAGCGAGGAATCGGGGAGCGCGGCGATGCGCAGGCCGAGATCGAATCCCCCGCCGACGAGATCGACCAGCGCGTCGGACAGGTGCAGATCGACCGAGACCTCGCGGTGCGCGGCCAGGAATTCCGGTAGCACCGGCGCGAGGTGGGCGACCCCGAAGGACATCGGCGCGGCGAGCCGCACCCGCCCCCGCGGGACGCCGTTGGCGTCGAGCGCGCGGGCCTCCGCCGCCTCGCCCGCGGCGAGCAAGCCGGCCGCGTCCTCGCGCGCGAGGCGGCCGGCTTCGGTGAGGGCGAGGCGGCGGGAGGTGCGGTGGAACAGCCGCGCCCCGAGCCGTGTCTCGAGGCGCGCCACCGCCTTCGACACGGTGGCCTTCGACAGCCCGAGTTCCTCGGCCGCGCGGGCGAAGGAGAGCGCGTCGGCCACCACCGCGAACACGGCCCAGGCCTCGAAATCGGGGAGCTTCGCCATCAATCAAATCCGGAAACGATACATTTCAATCGTTTCCGTTTTCACCGGCACAGGCAAGGGCCAGATTGGCTTCACACCGATCGCAGCTCGGGCCGGACCGGCTCCCCGCGGCGATCCCTCGATCAGGAGACCCGCACCATGAGCACGCACGGCATCCACCACGTCACGGCCTTCGCCAGCGACACCGCCCGCACCATCGACTTCTACACCCGCGTGCTCGGCCTGCGCCTGGTGAAGAAGACCGTCAATTTCGACGATCCGGGCACCTACCACCTCTATTTCGGTGATGAGGCGGGCGCGCCCGGCACGATCCTGACCTTCTTCCCCATCGCCCAGGCCGCGCCTGGCCGGGTCGGGATCGGGCAGGTCTCGGAGACGGCCTTCCGCGTGCCGCGGGCCGCCATCGGCGCCTGGACGCACCGCTTCGTGTCGCTGAACGTCGCCCACGAGGCGCCGGTGAGTCTCTTCGGCGAGACGGTGCTGCGCTTCCGCGATCCCGACGGGATGCCGCTCGCCCTCGTCGGTGTTGAGGGGGCGGAGGCCGAGCCGGCCTGGGCGCCGGAGGGCATCGCGCCGGAGACCGCGATCCGCGGCTTCCACGGCGTCACCCTGCTGCTGCGCGGGGCGGATTCGACCGCCGCGATCCTCACCGACGTGCTCGGCTTCGCGGAGGCGGCCCGCGAGGGCAGCCAGATCCGGCTGACCAGCGGGGCGGCCCTGGGCGGCTTCGTGACGCTGCGGGCGGTCGGCGACTTCCTGCCGGGTCGGCAGGGGGCGGGCTCGGTCCACCACATCGCCTTCCGCGCCGCCGACGACGCGGGGCAGGCGGCGATGTCGGAGCGGCTGAGCGATCGCTACGGCATGGCGGTGACCGAGCAGCGCGACCGGCAATACTTCCGCTCGGTCTACTTCCGCGAGCCGGGCGGCGTGCTGTTCGAGATCGCCACCGACGCGCCGGGCTTTGCCATCGACGAGCCGGCGGCGGAGCTCGGGACCGCGCTGAAGCTGCCGCCCTTTCTCGAACCGCACCGCGACCGGATCGAGGCGGTGCTGCCGAAGGTCGCCTGACCCCACCACGCCTCGGCGGCCGTCCGAACTCGATCGGGCGGCCGTCCCATCCTCACACTGAACGGAGACAGCCATGACGAACGGCGTCACCTTCGACTTCGTCCACCGTTTCGAGCCCGGCACCGGCGCAAGCGCGCCGCCGCTCCTGCTGCTGCACGGCACGGGTGGCGACGAGACCGACCTGCTCCCGCTGGGCCGCGCCCTCTCCCCCGGCTCGGACCTGCTCTCGCCCCGCGGTCCGGTTCTGGAGAACGGCATGCCGCGCTTCTTCCGCCGCCTCGCGGAGGGCGTGTTCGACGAGGCGGATGTGCGCCGCCGCGCCGGCGACCTCGCCGCGTTCGTGGCGCAGGCGCGCGACGCCTACGGGCTTGCCGCGCCGATCGCGGTCGGCTTCTCGAACGGGGCTAACATCGCCGCCGCGACGCTGCTGCTGCATCCGGAGGTTCTGGCCGGCGCGGTGCTGCTGCGGGCGATGGTGCCGTTGGCCGAGAGCCCGCCGGCCGACCTCGCCGGGCGCCCGGTGCTGCTGCTCTCGGGCGCCCTCGATCCGATCGTGCCCGCCGACAATGCCGAGCGGCTCGCCGCGCGCCTGCGGCAGGCGGGCGCCTCGGTGACCCACACGGTCAATCCGGCCGGGCACGGCCTGTCGCAGGCGGATCTTGCCGCGGCCGGCGCGTGGCTCGCCGGGAGTTTCGGCGGCTGAACCGTCCTCGCGGCCTCGCTGTCCGGATGCGGGGGGAGCTCGGATCGGGCGCTTCCGCGGGAGATATCGAGAAGTGGCGGGGGCCCTGCGTCCCCGTCACGCTGTGCCCGGCCAAGATCCTCGGCTTGGAACGGCGCGGCGACCGATGGGATCGAGAGGGGCAATGCGCGGTGCGTGGGGCCGCCCATGCGCGCCCGGCGACTTTCGGACGCGCGGTTCTCAGGGTGACGAACCCGTTAACGATGTCGTCCGATAACGGGAAACTCGCAGAATCAAACTAGCTTTACACCAAGCGCGCCTTTGCCCACGCTCCGACATGGCGATAACATAAGGAAAATTTCTACGGAGAGGCCGTCAGATGCCGGGTCGTCCAAATAGGATCTTGATCCAGTGCTAACGATTTTATTTCTTGTGATCGCAGGTATGCTGATCGGCCTGTTTTATCATTGGGGAATGCTTGCTATCGCAAGCTTTTTTGTCGTCGCGGCACGAATCTTTTATCATCTCCACACCGGCCAGCTTGCGCTCGCCGACCTGCTGATGATCGCGGCCTCCCTCTGCGCATTGCAGGGAGGTTACGTGTTCGGAGGTTACCTTGCCTACAAGAAGGACGTCTGAGGCGGGTTAGACCCAGATGATGGTGCCTGCCATCCACGATGCCGTTCCCCACAGCACAACAGACGTGACGATGAACAGGATCCCGTAAATCAGGCGCGGACGGTGGGCGGGCATCTCAACAATCGATGTGCTGGCAGAGGGGGCGGGCATGTTACCGTATGGCATGGATCGCATTCCGGTTTTGCCAGAATCGATCCTTCTCGCATGTGTCAAACTACGCATACCGCCCTGAATGGCAGTAATCGAGAGTGCCTCATAAACCTGTCGTTGAAACAAGTCTGTGGCAGTTGTTCGCAGCATCGCCTGCCGGCCAGCGTACGGACAGGTCTCGTCTCGGATCGACGTCACGTCGTCAAATCACGGCTCGGTGATCTTTGTTTTTCGGCCGCTCGCGACGCGGATTGGCCACCTCCGGCGTTTTCGCGCTTCCTTCGGCCCCACCGGTCGCTCTTACCCGCTGCGCCGATCGCTCCTGCCCGCTGCGCCGGGCGATCCCGCCCTTGCGTGAGCCGGGCGGAGCGTCCATTGCCCTGTCTCTCGTTCAACCTCGGGGACAAGCGGCCGGGCCGGTGTATCGCCTCACCGACATCGCGATCTCGAACTGGTACCTCATCCGGCGCGAGCAGATCCGGATTCGGGGCGCGGCGGCGCTCGTCGGTCCCACGGGCGCGGGCAAGTCCACGATCTTCGACGCCGTCGGCACCGTGCTGGCCGGCAACAACGCGAGTCGGCTGGCGCTGAACGCCTCCGCCTCGGGCCGCAGCGCCCGCACCGTGCGCGACTACTGCCTCGGCTGGATCAGCGACCCGGCCGAGGGCGGGCGCCCGACGCGGGAGGCCTGCGAGACCCTCATCGCCCTCGTCTTCGAGAACCCGCAGAGCGGGCGCGTCGTCACGGTCGGGCTGGCGCTCGCCGCCCGCTCCGAGGAGCCGAAGGAGGAGACGCTCTCGCGCTTCGTCGCCATCGGCCACCGCTTCGAGATCGCCGATTACGTACGTGAGACGGCGGAGGGCAGCTTCGTCGCGCCCTGGGCCGAGGTCGCCGCGGATCTGCGCCGCCGGGCCGACAGCTTCGAGGAGTTCCGCACCTCCGGCGAGCGCTTCACCGCCGCCGTGCTGGCGACTCTGCGGGAGGGCGCGGCGGTGCCCGATCCGCGCCAGTTCCTGCGCACCTTCTCCAACGCGGTGGCGTTCAAGCCGATCTTCGACACCAGCGCCTTCGTGCGCAGCTTCGTGCTGGAGGCCGAGCCCCTTGATGTCGCCCGCATCCGCCAGTCGATCGAGACGTGGCGGCGGCTCCTCGAGACCATCGAGGAGCTGGAGAAGCGCCTCGCCCACCTCTCCCGCATCTGCGAGCGCTACGAATCCTGGGCCCGGGCGAGCCTCACCGCAGCGCTGGACGAGATGCGCGCCGGCAGCGCCGATCTGCGCCGCCGCATCCTCGACCATGCCGAGGCCCGCCGCCTGCTCACCGAGACGTCGGAGCGCCTGCGCATCGCCCGCGAGAGCGTGGCGACGAGCCAGGGCTTCGTGCGCGAGATCGACACCGAGATCGCCGCCCGCAAGGCGCTGATCGTCGGCAGCGCGGCGGAGGCGCGGCTCGCCGCCTCGCATGCCGGCCTCGCCATGGTCGCCCGTGACCGGCGCGACCTGACGAACCGCCTCGCCGGGATCGTCGGCCTCGTGCAGGATGCCGGCCGCCTCACCGCGATCAGCGGTCCCTTGCGCCGGATCGATCTCCAGGCGGCGCGCATCGTCGAGGCCTGCGCCCGCTCGGGGCTGCGCCGCGAGGCGCCGCCGGAGGACATTTTGAGGGTCGACGGGCCGCTCAAGGGTCTGCTCGACGGCCTCGCGCAGATTCCGGACGTCGCGGGAGCCCTGGAAGAGCAAGCGGAAGACCTCGCCCTCAAGGCCCGCGAACGCGAGAACGAGGTTCGCGGCCTCGACGCGCAGGTGAATGCGGGACGCACTTCGGCCGCGCGTCTGTCTTCCGATACGGAGGCCTTTCGCGAGGAACTGGGACGGCTCGGGATCGAGGCGGCGCCGATCTGCGAACTCGCCGAGATCGTCGATCCGAAATGGGGCCCGGCGCTGGAAGGGCTTCTCGGCCGCGCCCGCGAGGCTCTGGTGGTCGAGCCCGATCGCCTGGACCGCGCCTTCGCCCTGCTCGAATCGCGCAAGAACCAGTTCTTCCGCTGCCTGCTGGTGAAGACCACCGATACCGCCCGCCGCGCGGCACGCCGCTTCGACGACGGGCCGATGGGCCTGATCGAGACCGAGAGCGACCACGCCGAAGCCTTCCTCGCCGCCCGGCTCGGCGGCTACGACCTCGCGCCGGACGACGCCGCGCTGCGCCACATGAGCCGCGCGGTGGCGCCGAGCGGGCGCTCGACCTCCGGCATGGCCTATTCGGTGGTGCGCCCCGTGCCGCTGATGATGACCCGCGGCCAGCGCGGGCCCACCGCCGAGACTCGCCGCCGCCTCGACGAGGCGCGCGAGGAGGCGCGGGTTCTGCGCGCCGAGGCCACCGTGATGCGCGAGGCCGCCCGCATCGCCAGCCTGCTGCGCAGCCGTCTCGCCGAGGCGCCGGTCGATCTCGAGGCCCTGCGCGCCGAGGCGGACGCCATCGAGGGCCGGCGCCGCAGCCTCGCCACCGAGCAGGAGACGGTCGCCCGCGCCGATGCCGGCGTGATCGAGGCGGAGCTGAAGGAGCTTCAGAAGGAGCGCTCCGCCTACCTCACCGAGCTGGTGCAGGTGCTGGAGCCCAAGCGCGACGCCCTGCTCGCCGAGGAGGCGGGGCTGAAGGCGCGGGTCGCGCAGGGGCGAGAGGCGGCGCGCGCCGCGTTCCTGGCCTACCGCACGGCGCTCAAGCGCTGGACCACCGGCGACACGGTGCGCATCCGCCTCACCGGCACCGTCCCCGCCGACGTGCCGGGCACGATCGAGGGCATCGCCGGGGCGCGGGCCGACCGGGCCTCGCTCGACACCAAGGCGCTCGCGGCTCTGGCCTCGCAGGCCCGCGCCTCCGCCCGCGAGGCGGCCGACAGTGTGCGCAACCAGGGCCGCGCCGCCGAGCGCGACCTCGCCGAATACTGCGCCGCGTGGCGGGTCGAGAACCCGCTGGGCTCGGGCGAGCAGCCGGCCTCGTTCGGCTATGCCTGGGCGACGCGCGAGCGCGACGAGGTGGCTGGGCACGAACTGCGCCGCTACCGCGACCAGTCGCTTCGGGCGGAGGCCGAGATGCGCCGCCTGATGACCGAGGATCTGCTGACCCGGCTCGCCGACAAGTTCGAGCGGATGCGGGCACGACTCGACGCCCTCAACGAGCGCCTCGCCTCGCAGACCTTCACCGGCCAGACCTACGCCTTCGAGGCCGAGGTGGATCGGCGCTACGCCGCCGTCCACGCGCTCGCCACCGAGGTCGCCCGCTCGCCCGATGCGGCGCAGGCGGTACTCCCCGGCCCTGAGGACGGGACTGACAAGAGCCCGCTCGCGGCGGCGCTCGCCGAGATCACCGCGCTGATCGAGGGTGAGGAGAGCGCGGCGCGGCTTGCCGATTACCGCAACTACTTCGTCTACGAGATCGGCATGCGCGACCGGGCGGGCAACCGCACCACCCTGTCGAGCCGGGCGCTGCGGGGATCGGGCGGGGAGGCGCAGGCGCCCTTCTACGTGGCGATCGCCGCCTCGATGGCCTCGGCCTATTATCCCGGCGACCGCCCCGGCGACGAGACGCCGGGGCTCGGCCTCTGCCTCCTCGACGAGGCCTTCTCCAAGCTCGACGTGCGCAACAGCCAGTCGCTGGTCGATCTCTTCCGCGCCTGGGGCCTGCAGCTCCTGATCGCCGCGCCGGAGGACAAGCGCACGACGCTCACCGAGGTGATGGACACCGTCGTCACCGTCTACAAGAGCCCGGATCTCGCCTCGGTCCGAATCGAGGCCGAGCATCCGCTGGAAACGGCGAAACGGGCACTCGCCGAAATCAACCCAGAGCGGCGCGGAATCGAGGCGTTCCGCCTCTCGGACGCCGCCGAATAGCGGCGTCGCGGCCGGGAATTAGCTTGGCCGCGGAAGAGAGGGCCGTTCACCGAACTTTATCCTCTCCGGGCATTGACGGAGCCGACCCTCCCGCGTAGAAGCGCGCCACTCCGGTGGATCGAGAGTCGCTTTCGGGTCGAAGCCAGGGGCTTCGGCGACCGTCGTCAGACCGATACCGGCACCACACCCTGACGTACTCGTCAGATCAGCGGGTAAGACCGCGCCGCTCAACGGCGTGATCCTCTGCCTCACCATCGCCAAAGGCCCTGACCGGCCTCTGGCGCTATTCGTTTTGCCGCAGGTTCGCCTGCGGACCGACCGCTCCGCAAGGGGCTTCGACAGGTTTCAGACGGTGGCCGCCCCGTGCGGCCGGATGAAGAGGGCACAGGATGCCGACGATCAACCAGCTGATCGCCCAGCCGCGCAAGGCGCAGAAGGCGCGCAACAAGGTGCCGGCGCTCAACGCCTGCCCGCAGAAGCGCGGCGTCTGCACGCGCGTCTACACCACGACCCCGAAGAAGCCGAACTCGGCGCTTCGTAAGGTCGCCAAGGTGCGCCTGACCAACGGCTTCGAGGTGATCGGCTACATCCCCGGTGAGGGCCACAACCTTCAGGAGCACTCCGTGGTCATGATCCGCGGCGGCCGCGTGAAGGACCTTCCGGGTGTGCGCTACCACATCCTGCGCGGCGTGCTCGACACGCAGGGCGTCAAGAACCGCAAGCAGCGCCGCTCGAAGTACGGCGCCAAGCGCCCGAAGTAAGATCGGCGCCTGAAGTAAGATCAGCGTCCGGAGGATTTTCTTCGGGCGTCTATTTCCACCGCCTCACAAGGATGTCGCCGGCTCTTCGCTCAAGGCGGCCTGCGTGAGGTGCTTAAAGCCAGTTTTTCGAGAGTCTGAACCATGTCCCGTCGTCACTCTGCCGAGAAGCGCGAGATCATCCCGGACGCCAAGTACGGCGACGTCGTCCTCACCAAGTTCATGAATTCCATCATGTACGAGGGCAAGAAGTCGACCGCCGAGCGGATCGTCTACGGCGCCTTCGACCTCGTCGAGAGCCGCGCCCGCGCCAACCCGATCGAGGTGTTCCGCGCCGCCCTCGACAACGTCGCCCCGGCGATCGAGGTTCGCTCCCGCCGCGTCGGCGGCGCGACCTACCAGGTCCCCGTCGAGGTCCGCACCGAGCGCCGCCAGGCTCTCGCCATCCGCTGGCTGATCCAGGCCGCTCGTGGCCGCAACGACCGGACTATGGTCGAGCGTCTCTCCGCCGAGCTGCTCGACGCCGCCAACAACCGCGGCAACGCCGTCAAGAAGCGCGAAGACACCCACCGGATGGCCGAGGCCAACCGCGCCTTCTCGCACTACCGCTGGTAATTCACCGGTCCTGAGACCTTCGAGCGCGGCCAAGGGGCCGCGCTTCGTGCCCGCTTTCTCCCGGAGAGACCCCGATGCCCCGCACGCATGCGATCGAGGACTACCGCAACTTCGGCATCATGGCCCACATTGATGCCGGCAAGACCACGACGACCGAGCGGATCCTCTACTACACCGGCAAGTCCCATAAGATCGGCGAGGTCCATGAGGGCGCCGCCACGATGGACTGGATGGAGCAGGAGCAGGAGCGTGGCATCACGATCACCTCGGCTGCGACCACCTGCTTCTGGCGCGACAAGCGCCTGAACATCATCGACACCCCCGGCCACGTCGACTTCACCATCGAGGTGGAGCGCTCGCTGCGCGTGCTCGACGGCGCCGTCTGCGTGCTCGACGGCAACCAGGGCGTCGAGCCCCAGACCGAGACCGTGTGGCGTCAGGCCGACAAGTACGACGTGCCGCGCGTCGTGTTCGTCAACAAGATGGACAAGATCGGCGCCGACTTCTTCAAGTGCGTCGCCGACATCATCGGCCGCGTCGCCGGCAAGCCGGTCTGCCTCCAGCTGCCGATCGGTGCCGAGTCGAGCTTCAAGGGCGTCATCGACCTCATCAAGATGAAGGCGATCGTCTGGTCGGGCGAGGCGCTCGGCGCCAACTTCGCCGAGGAAGAGATCCCCGCTGACCTCAAGGACCAGGCCGTCGAGTACCGCACCAAGCTGGTCGAGGCCTGCGTCGAGCTCGATGACGACGCGATGACCGCCTATCTCGACGGCGTGGAGCCGGACGAGGATGGTCTGCGCCGCCTCGTGCGCAAGGCCGTGCAGCTGCGCGCCTTCCACCCGGTGCTGTGCGGCTCGGCCTTCAAGAACAAGGGCGTGCAGCCGCTCCTCGACGCCGTCGTGGACTACCTGCCGTCCCCGGTCGATCGCGGCGCGGTCGACGGCCTCGACTTCAAGACCGAGGAGCCGGTCAAGCGCGAGCCGACGGACGAGGATCCCTTCTCCATGCTCGCCTTCAAGATCATGGACGATCCCCACGTCGGCACGATCACCTTCTGCCGCGTGTACTCGGGCAAGGTCGAGTCGGGCACCAGCGTGCTGAACTCCTCGCGCGACAAGAAGGAGCGCGTCGGCCGCATGCTGCTGATGCACGCCAACAACCGCGAGGACATCAAGGAGGCCTATGCCGGCGACATCGTCGCCCTGGCCGGCCTCAAGGACACCCGCACCGGCGACACCCTGTGCGACGCCAACAAGGCCGTGATCCTCGAGAAGATGGAGTTCCCCGAGCCCGTCATCGAGATCGCCGTCGAGCCGAAGTCGAAGGCCGACCAGGAGAAGCTCGGTATCGCGCTCTCGAAGCTCGCCGCCGAGGATCCGTCCTTCCGCGTCTCGACGGACCAGGAATCGGGCCAGACCATCCTCAAGGGGATGGGCGAGCTCCACCTCGACATCAAGGTCGACATTCTGCGCCGTACCTACAAGGTCGACGCGAATATCGGCCAGCCGCAGGTGGCGTACCGCGAGAAGCTGACCCGCCGTCAGGAGATCGACTACACCCACAAGAAGCAGACCGGTGGTACCGGTCAGTTCGCCCGGGTGAAGTTCGTCGTCGAGCCGAACGAGCCGGGCGCCGGCTTCTCGTTCGAGTCGAAGATCGTCGGCGGCGCGGTGCCGAAGGAGTACATCCCCGGCGTCGAGAAGGGCCTCAACTCGGTCCTCGGCGCGGGCGTGCTCGCCGGCTTCCCGGTGGTCGACGTGAAGGTGGAGCTGGTCGACGGCGCCTACCACGACGTCGACTCCTCGGCGCTCGCCTTCGAGATCGCCTCCCGCGCCGCCTTCCGTGAGGCGCTGCAGAAGGGCGGCTCGGTCCTGCTCGAGCCGGTGATGAAGGTCGAGGTCGTCTCGCCGGAAGAGTATACCGGTTCGGTCATCGGCGACCTCAACTCCCGCCGCGGCCAGATCCAGGGCCAGGACATGCGGGGCAACGCCAACGTCATCAACGCGATGGTGCCGCTGGCCAACATGTTCGGCTACGTGAACCAGCTGCGCTCCTTCTCCCAGGGCCGCGCCAACTTCACGATGCAGTTCGACCATTACGAGGAAGTGCCGCGCGGCGAGGCCGACAAGGTCATCGCCAAGTACGCCTAACGGCGAGCGCGCAAAGCTTCTTCGAACCACGACACTGACGATTAGGAGGCCCAGATGGGTAAGGAAAAGTTCTCCCGTAATAAGCCGCACTGCAACATCGGCACGATCGGACACGTCGATCACGGCAAGACGTCGCTGACGGCGGCGATCACGAAGGTTCTGGCGGAGTCGGGCGGCGCGACCTTCACGGCCTACGACCAGATCGACAAGGCCCCCGAGGAGAAGGCGCGCGGCATCACGATCTCGACGGCGCACGTCGAGTACGAGACCACCAACCGCCACTACGCGCACGTCGACTGCCCCGGCCACGCCGACTACGTGAAGAACATGATCACGGGCGCCGCCCAGATGGACGGCGCGATCCTGGTCGTGTCCGCTGCCGACGGCCCGATGCCGCAGACCCGCGAGCACATCCTGCTCGCCCGCCAGGTCGGCGTGCCGGCGCTGGTGGTGTTCCTCAACAAGGTCGACATGGTCGACGACGAGGAGCTCCTGGAGCTCGTCGAGCTCGAGGTGCGCGAGCTTCTCTCCAAGTACGACTTCCCCGGCGACGACATCCCGATCACCAAGGGCTCGGCCCTGATGGCGCTCGAGGACAAGGAGCCGAAGATCGGCCGCGACGCCGTTCTGAAGCTGATGGAGACGGTCGACGCCTACATCCCGCAGCCGGAGCGTCCGATCGACATGCCGTTCCTGATGCCGATCGAAGACGTGTTCTCGATCTCGGGCCGCGGCACGGTGGTGACGGGTCGCGTCGAGCGCGGCATCATCAAGGTCGGTGAGGAAGTCGAGATCGTCGGCATCCGCCCGACGACGAAGACGACGGTGACCGGCGTCGAGATGTTCCGCAAGCTGCTCGACCAGGGCCAGGCGGGCGACAACGTCGGCGTGCTGCTGCGCGGCACCAAGCGCGAGGACGTGGAGCGCGGCCAGGTCGTGTGCAAGCCGGGTTCGGTGAAGCCGCACTCGAAGTTCAAGGCCGAGGCCTATATCCTGACGAAGGAGGAGGGCGGTCGCCACACGCCGTTCTTCACCAACTACCGCCCGCAGTTCTACTTCCGCACGACGGACGTGACCGGCGTGTGCACGCTGCCCGAGGGCACCGAGATGGTGATGCCGGGCGACAACGTGACCATGGACGTGGTGCTGATCGTGCCGGTGGCCATGGAAGAGAAGCTGCGCTTCGCCATCCGCGAGGGCGGCCGCACCGTCGGTGCCGGCGTCGTCGCCGCCATCAACGACTAACCGCCACCGCAAGGCATCATCGACAGGGGACGTAAGAGGGGCGGGCCCTCGCGCCCGCCCTTCCAACGTTTCCGCCGAGGTCAGGTCATGAACGGTCAGAACATCCGCATTCGCCTCAAGGCGTTCGATCACCGCATCCTCGATGCGTCCACCAAGGAGATCGTCTCGACCGCGCGCCGCACCGGCGCGCAGATCCGGGGCCCGATCCCGCTGCCGACGCATATCGAGAAGTTCACGGTGAACCGCTCGCCGCACATCGACAAGAAGTCGCGCGAACAATTCGAGATGCGCACGCACAAGCGGGTGCTCGATATCGTCGACCCGACGCCGCAGACCGTGGACGCGCTGATGAAGCTCGACCTCGCCGCTGGCGTGGACGTGGAGATCAAGCTCTAAGTCCGCGCTGGATTTAGAGCTTACCGTTTCATCGCGCGAGGGAGAGACCTATGCGCTCAGGCGTCATCGCACGGAAGGTCGGCATGACCCGCGTCTTCACGGACGCAGGCGAGCATGTGCCCGTCACCGTGCTTCAAATCGATCAGTGCCAGGTTGTGGCACACCGCACGACCGAGAAGGACGGCTACGTCGCCCTCCAGGTCGGCGTCGGCAAGGCCAAGGTCAAGAACGTGTCGCAGGCCGAGCGCGGCCGCTTCGCGGTCGCCAAGGTCGAGCCCAAGAAGAAGCTCGCCGAGTTCCGCGTGTCCGAGGACGCGCTGATCCCGGTCGGTGCCGAGATCACGGCCGACCACTTCATCCCGGGCCAGTTCGTCGACGTGACGGGCACCACCACGGGTAAGGGTTTCGCCGGCGGTATGAAGCGCTGGAACTTCGGCGGTCTGCGCGCCACCCACGGCGTGTCGATCTCCCACCGCTCGATCGGTTCGACCGGTGGCCGCCAGGATCCGGGCAAGACCTTCAAGAACAAGAAGATGCCGGGACACCTCGGTGTCGAGCGCGTCACCACGCAGAACCTCAAGGTCGTCCGCACCGATCCGGAGCGCGGTCTGATCCTGGTCGAGGGTGCGGTCCCCGGCGTCGCCGGCGGCTGGATCCAGGTTCGCGACTCGGTCAAGCGCAAGCTGCCGGCCGACGTGCCGCTGCCGGGCAAGTTCCGTGAGAACGGTTCCGCCGGCGCGTCCCAGGTCGAGGCGGCCCCCGAGGCTCCGGCGTCCGAGGAGAACGCGTGATGAAACTCGATATCACCACGCTCGACGGCGGCTCCGCCGGCTCGGTCGAGCTCAACGAGGCGATCTTCGGCCTTGAGCCGCGCGCCGACATCCTGCAGCGCATGGTGCGCTACCAGCTCGCCAAGCGGCGCGCCGGCACCCACGCGGTCAAGAACCGCTCGGATGTCGATCGCACCTCGAAGAAGCTGTACAAGCAGAAGGGCACCGGCAACGCCCGCCACGGCGCGGCCTCCGCTCCGCAGTTCCGCGGCGGCGGCCGGGCCTTCGGTCCGGTGGTGCGCGACCACAGCCACGACCTTCCCAAGAAGGTCCGTGCGCTCGCCCTCAAGCACGCCCTGTCGTCGAAGGCCAAGGCCTCGACCCTGATCGTCGTGGACGACATCAAGGTCGACAGCCACAAGACCAAGGCGATGATCGAGCGCTTCGAGAAGCTCGGCCTGTCGAGCGCGCTGATCATCGGCGGCTCGGAGGTCGACGAGAACTTCGGCCGCGCCGCCCGCGCCATTCCGAAGATCGACGTGCTGCCCGTGCAGGGCATCAACGTCTACGACATCCTGCGTCGCGACACGCTCGTGCTGACGCGCGCCGCCGTCGATGCGCTGGAGGAGCGTTTCAAATGAGTGCCGATCCGCGCCACTACGATGTGATCGTCTCCCCCGTCATCACGGAGAAGGCGACCAACCTCACCGAGCAGAACAAGGTCGTCTTCCGGGTTGCCCCGAAGGCCACCAAGCCGCAGATCAAGGATGCGGTCGAGAAGCTGTTCGACGTCAAGGTCACGGGCGTGAACACGCTCACGACCAAGGGCAAGAAGAAGTTCTTCCGCGGGCAGCGCGGGCAGCGTTCGGACGTGAAGAAGGCGATCGTGACCCTCGCCGAGGGTGATACGATCGACGTCACGACCGGCCTCTGAGACTTGAAGCGTTAGGATCAAGCCGATGGCCTTGAAGACATTCAAACCGGTCACGCCGAGCCTGCGCCAGCTCGTGCTCGTCGACCGCCGTGAGCTCTACAAGGGCAAGCCGGTAAAGGCGCTGACCGAGGGCAAGAGCTCCTCGGGCGGCCGCAACAACCTGGGCCGCATCACCGTCCGCTTCCGCGGCGGTGGCCATAAGCGGGTCCTGCGCAACGTCGACTTCAAGCGTCGCGAGAACCTCAACGTTCCCGCGACGGTGGAGCGGATCGAGTACGATCCCAACCGCACCGCCTTCATCGCGCTCATCACCTTCCCCGACGGGAAGCAGAGCTACATCCTCGCCCCTCAGCGCCTGTCGCCGGGCGACAAGGTGGTCGCGGGTGAGAGCGTCGACGTGAAGCCGGGCAATGCCGGTCCGATCGGCTCGATGCCCGTGGGCACCATCGTCCACAACGTCGAGCTGAAGATCGGCAAGGGCGGCGCGATCGCCCGCTCGGCCGGCAACTACGCTCAGATCGTGGGCCGCGACCAGGGCTACGTGACGCTGCGCCTGAACTCGGGCGAGCAGCGCCTCGTGCACGGCCAGTGCTTCGCGAGCGTGGGTGCGGTCTCGAACCCGGACCACATGAACATCTCGCTGGGTAAGGCCGGCCGCAACCGCTGGCTCGGCAAGCGCCCGCACAACCGCGGTGTCGCCATGAACCCGGTGGATCACCCGCACGGCGGCGGCGAGGGTCGCACCTCGGGCGGCCGGAACCCGGTCACGCCCTGGGGCGTGCCCACCAAGGGGAAGAAGACCCGGTCCAACAAGCGGACCGACACCTTCATCCTGTCCAGCCGCCATAACCGCAAGAAGTAACAGCCATGGCACGTTCCCTCTGGAAAGGGCCGTTCGTCGACGGCTACCTCCTCAAGAAGGCCGACGCCGCCCGCGGCGGCAGCCGCAACGAGGTCGTCAAGATCTGGAGCCGCCGCTCCACGATTCTCCCGCAGTTCGTCGGCATCACCTTCGGTGTGCACAACGGACACAAGCATATCCCGGTCTACGTCACCGAGGAGATGGTCGGTCACAAGTTCGGCGAGTTCTCGCCGACCCGCACCTTCCCCGGTCACGCGGCCGACAAGAAGGCGAAGAGGCGCTGAGATGGGCAAGCCTGCCACCCCCCGCGCGCTCCCCGAGAACGAGGCGAAGGCCGTCGCGCGGATGCTCCGCGTGTCGCCCCAGAAGCTCAACCTCGTGGCGGCGCTGATCCGCGGCAAGAAGGTCGATACGGCCCTTGCCGACCTCGAATTCTCCCGCAAGCGCATCGCCCGCGATGTGAAGAAGTGCCTGGAGAGCGCGATCGCCAACGCCGAGAACAACCACGACCTCGACGTGGACGATCTCGTCGTGTCCCAGGCCTTCGTCGGCAAGGCGCTGGTTCTCAAGCGCTTCCACGCCCGTGCCCGCGGTCGCGGCGCGCGCATCCTGAAGCCCTTCTCGAACCTCACGATCGTGGTTCGCGAAGTGCGCGCTGAAGCGGCCTGAGGAGTTTACCCATGGGTCAGAAGATCAATCCGATCGGCCTGCGTCTCGGCATCAACCGGACCTGGGATTCCCGCTGGTTCGCCGAGAAGGGCGAGTACGCCAAGCTGATGCACGAGGACGTGGCCATCCGCGCCGCCCTCATGAAGCAGCTCAAGCAGGCCGCCGTCTCGAAGATCGTCATCGAGCGCCCGCACCGGAAGTGCCGCGTCACCATCCACTCGGGCCGTCCGGGCGTGGTGATCGGCAAGAAGGGCGCGGACATCGAGAAGCTGCGCAAGCTCGTCGGCACGATGACCAAGGCCGACGTGACGATCAACATCGTCGAGGTGCGCAAGCCCGAGATCGACGCGACGCTCGTCGCCGAGTCGATCGCGCAGCAGCTCGAGCGTCGCGTCGCCTTCCGTCGCGCCATGAAGCGCGCCGTGCAGTCGGCCATGCGCCTGGGCGCCGAGGGCATCCGCATCAACTGCGCCGGCCGTCTCGGCGGCGCTGAGATTGCCCGCACCGAGTGGTACCGTGAGGGCCGCGTTCCGCTGCACACCCTGCGCGCGGACGTGGATTACGGCACCGCCACCGCCTTCACGACCTACGGGACGTGCGGCATCAAGGTTTGGGTGTTCAAGGGCGAGATCCTCGAGCACGACCCGATGGCGCAGGACAAGAAGGCCCAGGAAGAGGGTGGCCGTTCCGGCGGGCGCCGCGAGCGTGACGGTGACGACCGGGGTGGCCGCGGCCGCCGCGAGCCGTCGCACGCCTGACGCTCGATCGCTTAGAGATCTTGAGAGGCTGCCATGCTGCAACCCAAGAAGACCAAATTCCGTAAGCAGTTCAAGGGTCGCATCCATGGCGCGGCCAAGGGCGGCTTCGAGCTGAACTTCGGCCAGTTCGGCCTCAAGTGCCTGGAACCCGAGCGCATCACCGCGCGGCAGATCGAGGCGGCCCGCCGCGCGATCACCCGCGAGATGAAGCGTCAGGGCCGGGTGTGGATCCGGGTGTTCCCGGATCTGCCCGTCACCGCCAAGCCCACCGAGGTCCGCATGGGCTCCGGTAAGGGCGCCCCCGAATACTGGGCGGCCCGCGTTCACCCGGGTCGCATCATGTTCGAGGTCGACGGCGTGGCCGAGGACATCGCCCGCGAGGCCCTGCGCCTCGGTGCCGCGAAGCTGCCGGTGCGCACCCGCGTCATCCAGCGCATCGCTGATTGATAGGAAGAGATCATGAAGTCCGACCAGAGACTGTCTGATCTGCGCGCTCTGTCGGCGGATCAGCTTTCCGACGAGCTCATCAGCCTGAAGAAGGAGCAGTTCAACCTGCGCTTCCAGGGCGCGACGGGCCAGCTCGAGAACGTCGCCCGGGTCCGTGAGGTCCGCCGCGACATCGCCCGTGTCCGCACGCTGCAGCGTCAGAAGACGCTGGACGCGGCCAAGGCCTGAGGAGATTCCACATGCCCAAGCGCGTCCTTCAAGGCGTCGTCGTCAGCGACAAGACCGACAAGACCATCGTCGTGAAGGTGGAGCGTCGCTTCACCCACCCGGTGATGAAGAAGACGGTCCGCCGCTCGAAGAACTACCATGCGCACGACGAGGCCAACACGGCCAAGGTCGGCCAGACGGTGTTCATCGAGGAGTCCCGTCCCTACTCCAAGACCAAGACCTGGAAGCTGGTCGAGGATCAGGCGGCGGCGGCCGAGGCGGCCGGCACGGCGGCCTGAGGTTTTCCTCAGCACGAGTTTCGAGACGGGCGCGGAGCGAGAGTTCCGCGCCCGTTTCCGTTTGTCCGCCAGGATCGTGGACACGCATGAAGATGCTGCGCATCAGCAGTTAAGCCGTGCGGGTGACTGTTTTTGACGTTCGTTCGACAGGCTCTTTGAAGGGCCCTGCAAAGGTGCAGCGGACTCTGAGGGAGTGCAGGAATGTCCCGCAACTTCTCCCGCTTCGCTGGCCTTCGCGCGCGGCTTCCTCGGTGCCGTTCAATCGGCCGGTGCGAACTCGGCGCTCTATCGCGGCAAGGTTCTCTCCTTCGAGTCCGGATCGGACTATTCCGGCATGAAGGCGGCCATGCAGGTGCACAAGCTGCCGGTCGTCGCGCGCGAGGCCGTGATCCTCGATGCCGCGACGATGGCGCGGCTCGACCGGCACGTCTTCGAGTTCGACCGGCATCGCGCATCGCTGAGGCGGCTCGGGCAATCGACGCGCAAGGGACTTCTGCTCTACGGGCCCCCCGGAACCGGCAAGACCCACGTCATCCGCTACATCGCCTCGAACCTTCCCGAGCGCACGACGGTGCTCATCACCGCAGAGGAAGTCGCCAACCTCGATCGCTACATGCTGCTGGCCCGCACGCTCCAACCCAGCATCGTCGTGCTGGAGGATGTCGACTTGGTCGGCCGCTCCCGCGAGGGCATGAACAGTCCGAAGACCGAGGTTCTCCTCAACCGCCTGCTCAACGAGATGGACGGCCTGCGCGACGACGCCGACGTGCTGTTCATCCTCACCACCAACCGGCCCGAGGAGATCGAGGATGCACTCGCCTCGCGCCCCGGCCGCGTGGACGAGGCGATTGAGATTGCGAGCCCGGACGCGCGCTGCCGTGGCCGGCTCGTCGCCCTCTACGGACAAGCCCTCGCCTTCGAAGACGGTGCGGTCGAGTCCATCGTCGCCCGATCGGAGGGGGCGAGCGCGGCCTTCATCAAGGAGATGGTCCGCCGTCTCGCGCAGGCCGCCATCGGTGCAGGATCGAACGATCGGATCACGGTCGCGACGGTCGAAGCCGTCCTCGGCGAAGCGGTCGGCAGCCGGAACCGTATCGGCCGCCGGATCATCGGCCTCACAGCGGCCAGGGCCGCTAAGGAGGCGCCGCCCTTCGACGGCTGTGGCGAGGACCTTTGACGATCTGGGAGCGGATTTCGGTGAGGCGGCGGTGCACGAACCCGAGCGGCTCATCGGTCCGATCAGCAAACTGCCTGGGGCTGGCTTGACGCTGCTCGACTGCTCAACGGACCGCCGCGGCGATCGTGATGCTCCCATGCACCGACACGGGCGACGACCTGCAACCGAGCCATTCGGCTGCAGGATTCATGATGCCTCGCGCGACAACGGGTCGTGATCTGATCTGGTTTCCAGCCAAGCGCGCTCTTCGAGTCAGGTCGGCTTTTCGCGGGTCGTCGCCCCGCAAGTGCAGAGCGGATATGAATAGTCGGTCTGTCTGCTTGAGCCCTTCCCAGCGTAGTGCTTGAACAGAAGAGATGTCGGTGTGCCGCGTCACGGCAACGGCAGAGCGGACACACTATATATTACTTGCGCGCTATCCGAGCGCGCGCAGGTAAAGGTGAATAGGAGGTGTATCAAGTCGTCGGGTTCGTCGCTGTCGGAGCGGCCGGCGCTGCTGTCTTGCACAGCTGGGATGTTCCGAAATCCGTCAGCTTCGGCTTTTTGTCGCTTCATCTGATTGTTGCGGCTATGGCCGGGATTGCGCAGACCGTGCGGATCGAAAGTCCGCTCGAACCAATCCCCTACAACACGCCTTCGGAGATGCCGCCGACCGAGGGCTTTGTCGCTCCGCTGCGTCTCGACAAGCCGGAGGCCGAAAGCAGCGTCTGGTAACTCCTGCTGCCGCGGAAGCGGTCCAACGACCCGGCGTCGCTCCGCCGGGTCGGACCTGTTCGCGCTCATCCTGGCTTGCGAGCAGGGAACTGCGAGAATCTCAGACGCGTAGTCCGGTGGGAGCGGCTGATTGATCGCGGCCAGCGACCGGCGGATGACCATCCGTTGTCAGGCTGCGGGATCGAACTCAGCGGGCTCAGGACCATGCTGGAGGGCACGTCTGGGTTAACGGGGCATCCCGGCCGGAATGAGGGCTCGGTGCGGTCCTGTCGGCCCATAGGAGACGTCTCCAAGGCCCGCCGAGGCCGTTAACACCGCCGCGGGCGGGCGGCGTCGACGAGATTCGTGCCCTTGGTCCAGAAGGCGGCCTGGCCGATCAGGCCTCAGCGCTTCTTCTTCGGATCGCGATTGCCGGCGGCGCGGATCAGTCCGGCGAGGCCGGCCTCGATGACCATGTCGGCGGCTTCCGAGGGTGAGAACCAGCGCGCCTCGCGCTGGCCCCGCTCAGGGAATTTCTTGAGCTGCTTGCGCACCTCAAGGGGGAATACCGTCACCTGACAGAGCACGGCATCACGGTTCTTCAGGCGCTTTTCGTAGAGGTAGAACCCGAGCGGACGCTTGCCGACGCGGCCGACGATGCCGGCTTCCTCGTAGGCCTCGCGGGCGGCCGCCTCGAAAGGCTTGCGCCCCTTCATCGGCCAGCCCTTCGGGATGATCCAGCGCCGCGTCTCCCGCGAGGTGACGAGCAGGATCTCGGTTCCACCCTCCGGAGTCCGACGCATCGGCAGCACGCCGACCTGGGGCCGCGCTTCGCGGCTGCTCTCGATCAGGCCGGCCATCATACGTCTGAAACGCCTTCGGGCCGGCGCAGTTCGCGCTCAGCGTTTGCCGCCGAGCCTTTCCCGAGCGGGCAGAGACAAGGCCAAACTTCCTTGAAGGATTGATGACGGGAAGGCACGTCGCCGCAATCGATGCTGCTGTCGCCGCCGGGGCCTGGGCGACAAGGGTCCCTACCGGAAACCGATGCGTCAACTCAATGGAAATTTAACCGGCAAAAGGACGCGACAGGCCCGGATTTTCGGCAATCAGCTCGCGGTCGACAGGTTCTCGATGAGCGCGTTCAGGTCGGCCCGCATCGCCTGGATCTCGGGCTCCGACATGTTGAGCTGGCACATGACGGACTGCCGCACGGCGACCGCCTCTGAGCGCAGAGCCCGGCCCTGATCGGTCAGGGCGATCTCGACTTCCCGCTCATCCGACTGCCGGCGGCTGCGATTCAGCAGGCCGCTGGTTTCGAGCCGCTTGAGCACGGGCGTGAGCGTGCCGGAATCCAGGCGCAGCCGTCGGCCGATTTCGGAAACGGTGATGCCGTCGTTCTCCCAGAGCACGAGCAGAACCAGATATTGCGGGTAGGTCAGCCCCATCCGCTCGAGCATCGGCCGGTACGATTTGGTCATCCGGTGTGCCGCGGCGTAGAGCGCGTAGCAGAGCTGGTTGTCGAGCAGCAGCGGATCCCTCAGCACCTCTGCGCTCTCATTGGGAGCATTCACGGTTCACATCCTGCCGTTCGACAATGCCTTCCGGCCGGCGACGCCTTGAGATCGGGCGACCCTGCCGGTGATCCTCAACCCTGCCGCGACTTCAGACGATAACGGATGCAAGGCGGCGCGGCATATGCACAATTGTCCCAGTGACCGCGCCCCGGCACTTTCTCCACCGCCGGTTCGGCCGTTCGTTCTTACCTCTCTTGAGCGAACACGCAAAAAGGCGGCCGTGAGGCCGCCTTTCGCACCGGTCACATTGTCACCCGTTCTGCCGCTGTTCGCGGCAGGAAGCGGGCTCAGGCGGCGTCGGCCGTCTCGACCGCGGTCGGGCCGGAATCCTTGCCGCGGGCATCGACGTCGCGGTCCACGAACTCGATGACGGCCATCGGTGCGTTGTCGCCGTAGCGGAAGCCGGCCTTCATGATGCGGCAGTAGCCGCCCGGACGCGACTGATAGCGCGGGCCGAGCACGGTGAAGAGCTTCTTGACCATGTCCGCGTCGCGGATCTGGGCCATGGCGAGGCGGCGGGCGTGGATGCTGTCGGTGCGGCCGAGCGAGATCAGCTTCTCGACGACCGGACGCAGGTCCTTGGCCTTCGGCAGGGTGGTGACGATCTGCTCGTGCTTGATCAGCGCGGCGGACATGTTGGCGAACATCGCCTTGCGGTGCTCGGCCGTGCGGTTGAAGCGGCGACCGCGGTAGGAGTGACGCATGGTGGCTGGTCCTTCTCAGTCACGGCCGCCGTGCCACGGTACGGCCGAGTGCCCTGGGGCTGTTTTCATCGAACTCCGCGTAACCCAGCGGCGGGATTCTTTTGGGAGCGCCCGCCCCGGCTTCGCTGGGGCGGGAGGGAGCGTCGTCCCAGCGGCTTAGCACCTGGTCAGGCGGCCAAACGAGCGGCGCCGCGCAGCGCCGCTCAATCCGGCCAGGGGCGGCTTCGCCCCTCAGTAGTGCTCTTCGAAGCGCTTGGCGAGATCCTCGATGTTCTCCGGCGGCCAGCCGGGAACGTCCATGCCGAGGTGCAGGCCCATGCCGGCGAGCACTTCCTTGATCTCGTTGAGCGACTTGCGGCCGAAGTTCGGGGTGCGCAGCATCTCGCCCTCCGACTTCTGGATGAGGTCGCCGATATAGACGATGTTGTCGTTCTTCAGGCAGTTCGCCGAACGGACCGACAGCTCCAGCTCGTCCACCTTCTTGAGCAGCGCCGGGTTGAAGGGGAGCTGCGGCGCGAGCGGCGCGGTCTCTTCCTTGCGGGGCTCCTCGAAGTTCACGAAGACCTGGAGCTGGTCCTGGATGATGCGGGCGGCGTAGGCCAGGGCATCCTCCGGCGACACGGCGCCGTTGGTCTCGACCGTCATGGTCAGCTTGTCCTTGTCGAGATCCTGACCCTCGCGGGTGGTCTCGACGCGGTAGCTGACCTTGGTCACGGGCGAGTAGAGCGCATCGACCGGGATCAGGCCGATCGGCGCGTCCTCGGGCCGGTTGCGGTCGGCCGGGACGTAGCCCTTGCCGGTGGCGACGGTGAACTCCATGCGGATCTCGGCCCCGTCGTCCAGGGTGCAGATCACGAGGTCGGGGTTCAGGATCTGGATGTCGCCGACGGCGCCGATGTCACCCGCGGTGACGAGGCCGGGGCCCGTCTTGCGCAGGGTCATGCGCTTGGGCTGGTCGGTCTGCGAACGGATGGCGATGGTCTTGATGTTGAGGACGATGTCGGTCACGTCCTCGCGCACGCCGGGGATCGACGAGAACTCGTGCAGCACGCCGTCGATCTGCACCGAGGTGACCGCGGCGCCCTGAAGCGAGGAGAGCAGCACGCGGCGGAGCGAATTGCCCAGCGTCGTGCCGAAGCCGCGCTCCAGCGGCTCGGCCACGACGGTGGCGACCCGCTTGGGATCGTCGCCGGCGGAGACCTGCAGCTTGTTCGGCTTGATGAGCTCTTGCCAGTTCTTCTGAATGACCACGGTCCTACCTCTTGCCAAACCCGCGCCGCCGGCGTCCCGGAAAGCGCTTCGGCCGGCCCTGGATGGCTCTGAGAGCATCCGGACCGGTCCCAAAAATCACTGCTGCTCGCCTGCCACCCAGAGGGCGGGAACGAAGCTGTAACCGGCGCCGTCGCGGGCGACGGTGCCGAGCGCCGGGAATTCAAGATGCGAGCCGGCGATGAAGGTCTTCTCCGTCGCCACCTCATCGAGCACCCGCTTGCGGGTGGCGCGCGCCTGATCCCCGTCCACGTCGAAGGCGACGCCCGCCTCCGGCTGCTTGAACTGGATCGCCGGCATATGCACCACGTCGGTCCACATCAGCAGGGACTTGTCCCCCGATACGATCCGCATGCCGCAATGGCCCGGGGTGTGACCGGGCAGGGGGACGGCGGTGATGCCGGGCACCAGCTCACCGCCCTCGTGCTTGCGCAGCCGCGCGCCGTAGGGCGCGACCGCCTTGCGGGCGTTCTCGAAATACGGCTTCGCCGCGTCGGGAGCCCGCGACAGCGCCTCGTCGGGGAGCCAGTGCGCGGCTTCCGTCGCGTGAACGACGAGTTCCGCGTTCGGATAGGCCGCGCTGCCGTCCTCCTTGATCAGCCCGCCCGCATGGTCGGGATGGAGGTGGGTGAGGAGCACGGTCTCGATCTCTTCCGGCTTCACGCCGGCGAGCGCGAGGGCCGCGGGAACCCGGCCCATGGTGGCCGGACCGAAATGGCCGTAGCCCGAATCGATCAGCACCGGCTTGCGGCCGGCGCCGGTGACGAGGAAGGCGTTGAGCGTGACGACCGGGGCCTCGGAGCGGAAGCCCGCGCGCTGGAGCGCGCCGGCCTCCTCCTTGGAGATGCCCGTGACGAGATCGAGCGAGCCCTGAAACCAGCCGTCGTTGAGCGCGGTGACCGTGAGGTCGCCGAGATTCCAACGCAGCGCGCCGGGAAGGGGCTTCGATCCGTCCGCCATGGGCTTCTCCGTTCGAGGGGGCTCCGGTGTCGTTCGATCAGACGCGGCGGCGCTTGCGCGGGCGGCAGCCGTTGTGCGGAATCGAGGTGACGTCGCGGATCGAGGTCACGGTGAAGCCCGCGGCCTGGAGCGCGCGCAGCGCCGACTCACGGCCCGAACCGGGACCGGAGACCTCGACCTCGAGGGTGCGCATGCCGTGCTCGGCGGCCTTGCGGCCGGCATCCTCGGCGGCGACCTGGGCAGCGTACGGGGTCGACTTGCGCGAGCCCTTGAAGCCCATGGCGCCGGCGGACGACCACGAGATCGTGTTGCCCTGCGCGTCGGTGATGGTGATCATCGTGTTGTTGAACGAGGCGTTCACATGCGCCACGCCGGAGACGATGTTCTTGCGTTCGCGGCGGCGGACGCGGGTCGGTTCCTTGGCCATCTTGTTCTCGCTGGTCCTTCAATCACGCCCGTAACACCAGGCGCTCGGGATTCTTTTGTCACCTGGGCGCGGCTGCCGTGCAGATCCGTCCCGATCAACCGCCGACGTCGAGGGACACCCGGCGCGACGGAAAGAAGGCCGAGCGAAGCACGACCTTCCAATGCCAAAAATTACTTCTTCTTGCCGGCGATCGGCTTCGCCTTGCCCTTGCGGGTGCGGGCGTTGGTGTGGGTGCGCTGGCCGCGGACCGGGAGCTGCTTGCGGTGACGCAGGCCGCGGTAGCAGCCGAGATCCATCAGGCGCTTGATGTTCATCGAGACTTCGCGGCGCAGATCGCCCTCGACGAGGTAGTCGCGGTCGATGGTCTCGCGGATCTGGAGCACCTCGGCGTCGGTGAGCTGGTTGACGCGGCGCTCAGCCGGAATGCCGACCTTCTCGGTGATCTCTTCGGCCTTCTTCGGGCCGATGCCGTGGATGTACTGGAGCGCGATGACGACGCGCTTGGCGGTCGGGATGTTGACGCCTGCGATACGGGCCAAGATGATCTCTCCATGGGCGGGTCTGTTGCCCGCCGCCACTCAGGAATAAGCGCGCGTCCGGTGGAGGCCGGCCCCTGCACGCCCGCCCGAAACGACAAATCGGTCCGCAAGCAGCCTCTCAGAGGTGCCCCGAACCACATCCCGCTTGGACGAAGGGGGTCCGCCTAGCGCGAGCCGCCCCCCTTGTCAACGCTTTGCAAACGGAATTGCGATCTGCGCTTCGCCGAACCGCCTCGCGGCATGAAAAAGCCCGCCCCGTCGGAACGGCAGCGGGCTTCGTGGGCGTCACCTGAGAGGGACGTCTCAGGACGTCGCCTTCTCCCGGAATCCGTCGAGGAGTCCGGTCACGTCCCCGGTCACCTCGTCGATCGGCTTCATGCCGTCGATCTTCCGCAAGAGGCCGGTGCCGGCATAGTAGTCGGAGAGCGGTGCCGTCTGCCGCTTGTAGGCGTCGAGGCGGGTCTTGAAGACCTCCGGCGTGTCGTCCTTGCGGACCGGCTGGCCCTTGGCCGCGGTCTCCTCGGCGCGCTTGGCGATGCGGCCGACGAGGGCGTTCTCGTCGACGACGAACTCCACCACCGCGTCGAGAGCGATACCCTTCTCCGCCAGCATGGCATCGAGGGCCTTCGCCTGCTCCACCGTGCGCGGGAAGCCGTCGAGGATGAAGCCGTTCCTGGCATCCGCCTCCTCGATGCGGTCGGCGACGATCCCGACCACGACCGCGTCCGGCACGAGGCCGCCGCTCTCCATGATCGACTTCGCCTCCAGTCCGACCGGCGTCCCGGCGGCGACCGCCGCGCGCAGCATGTCGCCCGTCGACAACTGCGGAACGCGGTAGCGCTCCACAATACGCTCGGACTGCGTACCCTTCCCCGCTCCCGGCGGTCCGAGCAGAATGATCCGCATAGCGTCTCCCCGTCCTCAAGGCCCGGCGCCGGGCTCGTTCTTCATGGGCGGCGGGCCCCATCCTAAGCCACGCCGTCGTCACACCGCTGTGATGCGCAATTCCGGCGCGCGCGTCCACCGAACCTTTGTCGGAGGCTGCTCGATTGTCAGGCGGTTCAGCGCCGCCGTGTCGTGGAGGCGCCGCGGAGCTTCGCCTTCTTCACGAGGCCCTCGTACTGGTGCGCCATCAGATGCCCGTGGATCTGCGCCACGGTGTCCATGGTGACCGAGACCACGATCAGCAGCGAGGTGCCGCCGAAGCCGAGCGCGGCCGAGGTGTAGGAGGCCACGATCTCCGGAACGAGGCAGACGAAGGTGAGGTAGGCCGCGCCGATCACGGTGATACGGGTCAGCACCTTGTCGATGAAGGCAGCGGTACGCTCGCCCGGGCGGATGCCGGGGATGAAGCCTCCCTGCTTCTTCAGGTTGTCGGCGGTCTCCTGCGGATTGAAGACGATCGCCGTGTAGAAGAACGTGAAGAAGATGATCAGGCCGGCATAGGCCAGCATGTAGAGCGGCCGGCCGTGGCCGAGATAGGCCGTGAGCGTCCCGAGGATGCCGGTCGAGCCCTGATTGGCCGAGAAGCTCGCCACCGTGGTCGGCAGCAGCAGCAGCGAGGAGGCGAAGATCGGCGGGATCACGCCCGAGGTGTTGAGCTTGAGCGGCAGGAACGAGGACTGGCCCTCGTACATGCGGTTGCCGACCTGGCGCTTGGGGTAGTTGATCAGGAGCCGGCGCTGGGCGCGCTCCATGAACACAATGAAGTAGATCAGCGCGACCGCCGCGATGCCGGCGCCGAGCAGGATGGCGGGCGAGAGCGCGCCGGTGCGGGTCAGCTCCAGGGCGCCGAAGATCGAGGCCGGCAGGTGGGCGACGATGCCCGCGAAGATGATCAGCGAGGAGCCGTTGCCGATGCCGCGCGAGGTGATCTGCTCGCCGATCCACATCAGGAACAGCGTGCCGCCGGTGAGCGTCACGACGGTCGAGAGAACGAAGAAGGGCCCCGGATTGATGACCGCGTTCGAGCCCTGCAGGCCGAAGGCGATGCCCCAGGACTGGACCAGCGCCAGCACCACCGTGAGGTAGCGGGTGTACTGGTTGATGACCTTGCGGCCCGACTCGCCCTCCTTCTTCAGCGCCTCCAGGCTCGGCACCACCGAGGTGAGGAGCTGAACGATGATCGAGGCCGAGATGTAGGGCATGATGTTGAGCGCGAAGACCGCCATGCGCTCGACCGCGCCGCCCGAGAACATGTTGAACATGCCGAGCACGCCGCCGGCCTGGTTCTGGAAGTTCCGCGCGAACTGCTCGGGATCGATGCCGGGGATCGGGATGTAGGTGCCCAGCCGGAAGACGATGAGCGCGCCCAGGGTGAACCAGATGCGCTTCTTGAGCTCGTCGGCCTTGGCGATGGCGCCGAAATTCAGGTTGGCGGCAAGCTGCTCGGCGGCTGAGGCCATGTCATTGATCCCGGAAAATGCCGTCGGGACGCGTCTCGAGCGGTCCCTGAAAGCGGAAGCGGCGGCCGCGTGCGAGCACGGGCCGCCGCTTCGGCGTTCGACTTAATCGTGGTGTCAGGCGGACGCAACCGCGCCGTCGGTCGCGCCGCGATGGGCGACGCCGGCGGCGAAGGTCGTGGTCACCGAACCGCCGGCCTTCTCGACGGCCTCGACGGCCGACTTGGAGGCGCGGGTGACCTCGAAGCTGAGCTTCGCGGTCAGCTCGCCGACGCCGAGCAGCTTCACGCCGTCACGGGCGCGGGCGATGATGCCGGCCTTGACCAGCGCATCGACCGTCACGGGGGCGTTGGCGTCGAGCTTGCCGGCATCCACCGCCGCCTGGACGCGACCGAGGTTCACCTCATTCAGGTCGTGGGCGTGGATGTTGTTGAAGCCGCGCTTCGGCAGGCGACGATGCAGCGGCATCTGGCCGCCCTCGAAGCCCTTGATGGAGACGCCGGTGCGGGCCTTCTGACCCTTCACGCCGCGTCCGCCGGTCTTGCCCTTGCCGGAGCCGATGCCCCGGCCGACGCGCATCCGGTTCTTGGTCGCGCCTTCGTTGTCGCGGATTTCGTTGAGCTTCATGGTGGAGCCCTCCTCACGCCGCGGCGTCATCGAGGACGCGCACGAGGTGCGCGACCTTGCGGATCATGCCGCGCACCGAGGGAGTATCCTCCAGCTCGGACACGCGGTGCAGCTTGTTCAGCTTGAGGCCGATCAGCGTCGCACGCTGGGAGGCCTCGCGGCGGATCGGCGAGCCGATCTGCTCGACGCGGACAGTCTTGGTTGCCATGCTGCCCTCCCTTACGCGACGGCCGCTTCGGAGGTGTCGGCCGGGTCGGCGTCACGGCGACGGGCCTGGAGGGCCGACACCTTGAGACCGCGACGGGCCGCGACCGAGCGCGGGCTGTCCTCGTTCTTGAGCGCGTCGAAGGTGGCGCGCACGAGGTTGTAGGGGTTGGACGAGCCGAGCGACTTGGCGACGACGTCCTGCATGCCGAGCGTCTCGAACACGGCGCGCATCGGGCCGCCGGCGATGATGCCGGTGCCCTGCGGCGCCGCGCGGAGGATCACCTTGCCGGCGCCGTGACGTCCGTTGACGTCGTGGTGCAGGGTGCGGCCCTCGCGGAGCGACACGCGGATCAGACCGCGCTTGGCGGCTTCCGTCGCCTTGCGGATCGCCTCCGGCACCTCACGGGCCTTGCCGTGGCCGAAGCCGACGCGGCCCTTCTGGTCGCCGACGACGACGAGCGCCGCGAAGCCGAAGCGGCGGCCACCCTTCACAACCTTGGCGACGCGGTTGATGTGGACGAGCTTGTCCACGAACTCGCTGTCGCGCTCCTCGCGGTCGTCGCGGCGACGACCCTCGCGTTCACGTGCCATATCTGATTCCCGTTATCTCACTGACGCGGGCCGGAAACGACCCGCTCGCTCGATGTGCTTCCCTCCCCGGTCAGGGGAGGGAACACGGCGTCTTAGAAGTCGAGACCACCCTCGCGGGCGGCGTCGGCGAGAGCCTTGACGCGGCCGTGGAAGATGTAGCCCGAACGGTCGAAGACGACCTTGGTGACGCCCGCGGCCTTGGCGCGCTCGGCGACGAGCTTGCCCACCGCCTCGGCCGCCGCCTTGTCGGCGCCGGTCTTGAGGCTGGCCTTGAGATCCTTGTCGAGGCTCGACGCGGCAGCGAGCGTGCGGCCCGCGGCATCGTCGATGACCTGGACGTAGATCTGCTTGGACGAGCGGAACACCGACAGCCGCGGACGGCCGTTGGCGGTGGCTTTGAGGGCCCGACGGACCCGCGCCTTGCGGCGCAGGAGGGCTTCGTTCTTGTTCGACATGATCGCCCCCCTTACTTCTTCTTGCCTTCCTTGCGGAAGATGAATTCGCCGGCGTACTTCACGCCCTTGCCCTTATAGGGCTCGGGACCGCGGTACTCACGAATCTCCGCCGCGACCTGACCGACGCGCTGCCGGTCGATGCCCGCCACCACGATCTCCGTGGGCTTGGGCGTCGTGATCGTGATCCCGGCCGGGATCTCGTACTCGATGTCGTGGCTGTAGCCGAGCGAGAGCTTGAGCGCCTTGCCGGCCATCGCGGCGCGGTAGCCGACGCCGGTGATCTCGAGCTTCTTCTCGAAGCCCTTGGAGACACCCTCGACGAGGTTCGCCACCTGGGCGCGCGAGGTGCCCCACAGGGAGCGGGCCTGCTTCGTCTGGTCCTTGGGCTGCACCGAGACGGCGCCGTCCTTGAACTCGACGATAACCTGGGGCGGGACGACGAACTGGAGTTCGCCCTTCGAGCCCTTCATCTTCACCGTCTGACCCGTGACCGTGGCGGTGACGCCAGACGGGACGGGGACGGGCTTCTTGCCTACGCGAGACATGTCGCTGTCCTCCGGATCAGAACACCTTGCAGAGCACTTCACCGCCGACGTTGCGCTCGCGCGCCTCGTGATCGGCCATGACGCCCTGCGGGGTCGAGATGATGGTGACGCCGAGGCCGTCGGCGACCCGCGGCAGCTCGCCAACCGACGAGTAGACGCGGCGGCCGGGCTTCGACACGCGCTTGATCTCCCGGATGACCGGGCGACCATCGTAGTACTTGAGTTCGATCGCGAACTCGGTGCGGCCGTTGCCGAGGTCCTGCACCGCGTAGTCGCGGATGTAGCCCTCGGACTTCAGCACGTCGAGAACCGAGGCGCGCAGGCGCGAGCCGGGGGTCTGGACGACGTTGCGGCGACGGCTCTGACCGTTGCGGATGCGGGTGAGCATATCACCCACGGGATCGTTCACCATGGATGCCTCCCCTTACCAGCTGGACTTCACGAGACCGGGGATGAGGCCCCGGTTGCCGAGCTCGCGCAGAGCGACGCGCGAGATGCCGAGCTTACGGTAGTAGGCCCGCGGACGGCCGGTCATCTCGCAGCGGTTGCGGATGCGGGTGGCCGACGAGTTGCGCGGCAGTTCCGCGAGCTTCAGGCGCGCCTCGAAGCGCTCCTCCATCTCACGGGACTCATCGTTGGCGATGGCGAGGAGGGCCTTACGCTTCTCGGCGAAGCGCTTCACCAGCTCCTTGCGGTGGTTGTTCTTCTCGACTGAGCTTTTCTTAGCCATGTCTGTCTCCAGTGTCCGCGTCTAAGCGACGTTGCCGCCGCTTACTGCCGGAACGGGAACTTGAAATGGGCGAGGAGAGCCTTGGCCTCTTCGTCCGTGGTGGCGCTCGTCTGGACGACGATGTCCATGCCCCAGGTCTGCTCCGCCTTGTCGTAGGAGATCTCCGGGAACACGAGGTGCTCCTTGAGGCCCATGGCGTAGTTGCCGCGGCCGTCGAAGGAGCGCGGGTTCAGGCCGCGGAAGTCGCGAACGCGCGGCAGCGCGATCGTGATCAGGCGGTCCATGAACTCGTACATGCGGGCCTTGCGCAGGGTCACCTTGCAGCCGATCGGCATGCCCTCGCGGACCTTGAAGGTCGCGATCGCCTTGCGGGCGCGGGTGATGACCGGCTTCTGGCCAGCGATCAGAGCGAGGTCGCCGGCAGCCACGGTCGCCTTCTTCGAGTCCGCGGTGGACTCGCCGACGCCCATGTTGATGACGATCTTCTCGATCTGCGGAACCTGCATCGGGTTCTTGTACCCGAACTGCTCGATCAGCTTCTGCCGGACGACCTCGTCGTAGTGCTTGCGCAGACGCGGGACGTAGGCGTTCTTGTCGGCCTCAGCCATCGATCTGATCCCCCGTGGTCTTGGCGAACCGGACCTTGCGTCCGTCTTCGAGGATGCGGAAACCCACGCGGGTCGGCTTGCCGTTCACGTCCTGGAACGCGAGGTTGGAGAGCTGGATCGCAGCCTCCTTCGAGATGATCCCGCCCTCGGCGTTCTGCGTCTGCTTCTGGTGCTTCTTGACCAGGTTGACGCCGCGCACGAAGGCCTTGCCGTCCTTCGGCATGACCTGGATGACCTCGCCGGAGCGACCCGCGTCGCGACCGGTGAGAACGACGACCGTGTCGCCCTTCTTGATCTTGGCGGCCATCACAGCACCTCAGGAGCGAGCGAGATGATCTTCATGTGGTTGCGGGCGCGCAGCTCGCGCGGCACCGGCCCGAAGATACGGGTGCCGACCGGCTCCTTCTGATTGTTGATCAGAACGGCGGCGTTCTTGTCGAAGCGGATCACCGAACCGTCGGCGCGCTTCACGTCCTTGGCGGTGCGAACGACGACCGCCTTCATGACGTCGCCCTTCTTCACGCGGCCGCGCGGGATCGCCTCCTTGACGGAGACGACGATAATGTCGCCGACGCCGGCATACTTGCGCTTCGACCCGCCGAGCACCTTGATGCACATCACGCGGCGCGCACCCGAATTGTCGGCGACGTCCAGATTCGTCTGCATCTGGATCACGGGAGTGACCTTTCCTTGTTTCAGGCGGGTTTCCGCACACGGACGGTATTGCCCGGCGGACGACGCCTGATGGGGATCTGATGTCCCCGGCTCATGTGAGAGACCGCGCTATCGGCGTGGGAACGCCGGCGCGGTCACCGCGTACGAAGGGATGCGAACATCCCAAGGACTGTCGCGAAGGCGTGCCCGATACTACGGACGCGGGCGGCGTGCAAGCCTGGAGCGATGCGAAATCGTGCGGCGAGGCCGGCCGTCAGGCCCGTGCGCGAGCCGCAGGCGGGCGCCGTGGGGAGGTTGAGGCCTGCGCCGGGAAGGGCTCGGCCGGCTCACCGAAATGCCACCAGGGAGATCGCCGGCGGGATTCGCCCTGTGGAAGGGCGTTCTCGGGCCCCTGTCGGGTTCGGTTGCGCTGACCGAGGGTCCGTCTCTCAGCAACCCTTGCAGATCGACCCCATGGTCTTGTTCATCTTGGCGTCCCAGGCCTTGTCGCGCGCCTGCGCGGCACGCTGCGCCTTGAGCATCTGATCCTGGGAGGACGCGGCAGGCTGGCCCTGGACGATGCCGGGCGCCGGCGGCTTGGTCTGCCCCGTCGCCGTGACGGTGCGGCCGGTCGGGGGCAGGCGTGTGTCGCTCCCGTCCTGCGCGAGGGCAGGGGCGGCTGCCATGAGGCTGGAGAGCAGGAGGGCGGAGACGGCGATCGGACGACGCATGGCTTCTCAATCACTCCCTGGCGCGGGCCACCGTGCCGTTGGACTCGGGGCGGGCACGGCTTGGCGCGTCGGGCACTCTTTCGGCGATGGGCGCCGGGGGGACGTGCCTGCCGCAGCGCGTCGCGTTCCCGTCGCTTGCCTGCCACGCGCGTGAGTGACCTAGGTGGCACCGGACCGCGCCGGCGGCAAGCGGCACTGCGGCGTTGCGTCGGCCGGTCCCGTGCGAAGACGCACCCGCGCAAGGCCTGACGCGTCGCGCGAGCACCGCCTGCGCGGGGAGAGGGGGCGTCAGTGCGTCTCGGGTTGCGCGTCGGCCACCGTGTTGGCCTTCGAATAACTCGTGCGCGGCCGCCCGGTGGGATCCTCGAAGGAGCCCGCCCAGAGGCCGAGACGCTTGCCCCACGCGACGGTCTCCGCACCGACATAGGCGGCCTGCCCGCCCCGCTCCGCCATGGCGAAGCCCTTCTCGGCCATCCAGGCGCTCAGATCCTCCTTGTCGCGGTGGCAGACGGAGAGTGCGCGGCCGTAGCTGTCGGTCTCGCGGATCTGGCAGGTGATGGTCGCGTCCTTCAGATGCGCGGCCAGCGCCTTGGCCGAGGAGGCGCCGCAGGCGTAGCTCTGGCCCTTGGCATTCAGGCAGGTCTGCTTGAGGCCCGGCGCCGCCACGCCGTAGAGGCCGACCACCCGTCCGCCCACGACCAGCGTGTCGCCGCTCAGAATGCGTGCGCGCCCGCTCACGCTCTCGCCGGCCTGAGAGGGACCGATGCCGTGCGCGCCGGCTGCGGCGAGGAGGAGGATGCCGAGGCCGAGGATTCCCGTTCGTCTCATCGAAACACCATGGGTTTCCGGCGTGCCCCTGCGGAGGCGCCGGTCGATTGCTCTGCCGAGGACTCTCACGCGTCCGTTCTTCGCCTGTCCGACGAAGCACCCGTTTCCCCCGGCGCCGCGCTTCGGCAGGGGGCGGGCGTAAGTCGGCAAACCTAAAGCAGGGCTTATGCCCTTTTCGTGACCGGCGGCATGTCTTGGCATCATGCCGGTGCCGCGCCTCTCGTCGTGAGGCAGCGGGCCGGGAGCAGCCCCGCAACCGAGGGTGTCGTTCTCCCGGGGTCGCGCGACGAGAATTGTCTCGGGCACCCCTGTCGGACCGGGGCGTCGGCCCTATCCTCCGCCGCGCCGGCCGGTTCGCCCGCCGGTCGCCCGCGCCCACCGGACGGCAATGCCCCCAAGCCGTTCGGCGGGCGCGAGCGTTGATGGTCTCAGTCCGACGTGCCGCCCTGCGCTCTGGGGGGCGGCGAGATCTGATCCGCGCGCTCGCTTCGGCTGCCGCGTCCGGCCGGCACCGAGATCCAGCGCACGACCAACCCGGTGCCGCCGCGCGCGCAGTGCCGGTTCAGACGACGACGCGCCCACGAGGGCAGGTTTTCGAAATCAATCATCACGGGCGCCGACACTGATCTTTGCTTCCCCGAACGGAGGCAGGCGCAGATCGGCGGTGAGTGTGAAGGCAATAAGGCGCAATCGAGGGCATTCGGGCGAGGTTTCGTGCAAGATCATGGCACCGAAACCGTTGATGCCGTGATCCGCCCGGCTCCATCGCCGGCCTCGCCGAACAGGAATGGTGCGACCGGCGTTGGGCCGAGAGGGGGCCGGAAGGACGGTTCGATGCGAGGTGAGGCGCTGACGTGACGGTGAGCTTGGCAGATTTGATGCGCGGGGCAGCCGCGGAGGGCCGGCGTCTCGCGGCTGCATTTCCTGCGGGCACCCGGAAGGACGACTTGCCCTGGGCGGTGATCGCCGCCTTCGATGCCGACGTGCGCGGCCATGTCGAGCGCGACCGGCGCATCGAGGACGAACGCGACCGCGTGCTGATCGCGTCTGTGACCCTGGCCGAGACGCCCGCCGACGCGGAGGCGGATGAGAGGGAGCGGGCGCGCCGCGGACTTGTCAGAGCGATCGACTATCTGGAGGAGGCAGTTCTCCGCTTCGGGATCGTCAACCGCACCGCGGCCAAGCGCGGCTACGGTTTGGCCGGCGATCCGGTCTCGACGCCGCAAAGCGGTTGATTCCGTGCGGATGACATCCACTTCCGCGCATCCCGATTGACATTCGGCATTGAGCGAACTCGGCCTCTTAAGGTAATGCTTGAACAGCAGAGGCTTGACTTGGCGCATCGATGCTACAGCCGATCGAAGCCGGCCTGAGCCGTCCCTGGTACCGGCTCAAGCTGCCGGAGGTGCTCGAAGCGCAGTACCGCGCCGAGACGGCGCGGCAGGACGGTTTCTACGTCCAGTCCTGGCTCGCCATCTTCACCCTGTTCAACGTCCTGTCCCTCGTGATGGACCGCGAAGTGTTCGGTCCCGAGGGGTTCATCGTGCCGCTGGCGATGACGCTCGGCGTCTTCTGCCCGGTCGCACTCATCGCGATCGCCTCCCTGCGGGGGCGACCGACGATGGTGCGCATCTCCGGCGCCGTCCTCGCCACGGCCCTCGTCGACATCGTCGTCGTCCTCAACTGCGCATACCTCGCGCCGGCCCCGCACACCGACGTCTACATCATCATCGCGACCATCGTGCCGCTGGTGGTGGGCCTGATCGCGCCGCTGCCGTTCCGGCACTGTCTGTGGTTCTGCGGCTGCTCGTTCGCCCTTTATGTCGGTCTGGTCCTGGGCTTCGGCCTCTGCACCGCGGAGCGCAGCGGCCTGCCCCTGCTCGTCTCCGGGTTGATCCTGGTTCCGTTGAAGCTCTGCTACTCGCGGGAATGGGCGGCGCGGAACACCTTTCTGATCGCCCTGCGGGTGAAGCTTCAGGCCGAGGCGCTCGCCCGCGCCAATGCGCGGCTCACCGTGCTCTCGGAGACCGATTCGCTGACCACCCTGTCGAACCGCCGCCATTTCACCGAACGGCTGGAGGCGGCCTGGGATCTCGCGGGCGAGCAGGATGCGTGGCTAGGCGTGATCCTGATCGACATCGATCACTTCAAGCTCTTGAACGACACGGCCGGACACGCCGAGGGCGATCTCTGCCTGGTGGCGGTCGCGGCGGCGGTCCAAGCTTCCGTCGAGGCCCATGGCGGTCTCGCCGCGCGCTACGGCGGCGAGGAATTCGCGGCCCTGTTACCGGGCGCCGAATCGGCTGCGGTGCGGCTCGCGGGGGAAGCGATCCGCACGGCCGTCGCCGATCTCGGGATCCGCCATCCGGGACTCTCTGCGGAAACGCCGGTGACCGTGAGCGTCGGCGTCACCGCCGCACGGGGACGCACGCGGGACTTCGGCATCCAGGCCTCCGACCTGTTGAGGGCCGCCGACTTCGCGCTCTACGCGGCCAAGAACGAGGGCCGCAACCGGGTCGAAAGCTTCATGCCCGCCGCGAATGCGAACCGGCCGGCCGAGGGCAAGGGCCGCAGCCACGCCGCCGTCCCGTCCGTCTGAAACGGCCCGCATTCCGAACAAAACCGGCGCTGCCGCGTCTTCCCGTCCGGAGCGGCCATCCGGGCGCGCGCCGCAGGGAGCGACGGACGGATGCTGCTCGACGAGGAACGCGGGGCCGGTGCGCGGATCGCCGATCCGCCGTCCGGCCGACCCGCTCGCCCTGGGGCCGGCACGGCCCCGTCGCGGCCGAGTGCGGGGCTGGCCGCGCCGGGTCGAGGCTCTTGGGCCCTCGTCGGCGGTCTGGTCGGGCTCGATGCCCTCTGGCTCGCCGTCGCGGGGATCGACCTCGCTTGGCCCGGCCCGCTCGTCCTGTCCGGCGCCGTCGCCGTCCTGCTCGGGCTCGCGCTCCTGTTCAGCGCCGTCAAGCCGGAGCCGAAGCTGCGGGCCATGGCCCTGTCGAGCGCCTATCTCGCCGCCTTCACCACCGCGGCGGCCCTGCTGCATTACCTGAGCGCCACACTGGCGCTGCCGCTCGCCGATCCGGCCCTCGCCCGTGTCGAGGCGGTTCTGGGCTTTGATTGGCGCGGCTGGGTCGGCTTTCTCGCCGACCACCCCGACCTGTCCTGGTGGCTGGCGCTCGCCTACCATTCGAGCGGGCCTCAGGTCGGCCTCGTCGTCATCGTCCTCAGCGCGATGTCGCGGGTCGCCCGCCTCTGGGCCTATGCCCGCCTGTTCACGCTGGCGCTGCTCGCTTCGATCGCTGTCTCGGCCCTGTTTCCGGCGGTCGGCCCCTACGCCCACTACGCACCGCAGATCCATCCGCAGGGACATCTCGAAACGGTCGGCGCCCTCTGGCATCTCGATGCCCTGCGGGCCCTGCGCGAAGGCACGCTGCCGGTGATCGCACTCTCCGAGATCCGCGGCCTCGTCACCTTCCCCTCGTTCCACGCTTGCCTCGCGGTGCTCACCGCCTGGGCGCTCGCTCCCGTGCCGGTGATCGGACCGCTCGCCGGCCTGCTCAACGGCGCGATCATCCTCGCCACGCTCGGCGCGGGCGGGCACTACCTGCCGGATGTGCTGGCCGGGACCCTGATGGGGATTGGTCTGGTGGCCTATCACCGTGCCCGGCACGCGCGGCCGTTCGAGGCGTCGCGCGCGCGCCGGGTCGCGCGGTCGAGCCCGGCGATGGAGCCGGTCCCTGACCCGCCTTCGCGGATCCGCCCGATCGAGGCGAGAAGCCCTGCCCCGGCCGGAGGTGGGTAGGGCGGCCGCGTCAGCGCCTCAGCGAAGATCGGCGAACAGGTCGAGTTGCGTCGTGGCGGCCGCGCGGCGGCGGGGGCGGCGCGCCACGAAGCGGGGGAGCGGGACGCCGGGCTTGCCGTAGAGCGCGACGCCGATTACGCGGCGACGGTCCGCGCCGAGGATCACGGAGGCGGTGTGCGGACCGGACCGGGCGACTTCCTCGATCAGCGGCTCCGCGACCGGGAGCGCGGCCAGCGCGCCCACCAGATCGGACAGGCCCGCCGCCTCGACGCCCATCACGCGGAAGTCGAAGCTCCGTCCTGCCCAGGTGTTGCGCGCGGCGGCGGCGCGGGTCGCCGAGAACGGGTTGTCGATGAGCTGCGTGGCGGGGTCACGCAGGAACGCCGCGATGCGCTCGCGCTCCGGGACGGCGTGCGCGTCGGCCAGCAACGCGCAGAGTTGGGACTTGGTTATCGACACCGCGAAAGGCTCGCATGCCGTGGCCGCCGGCGTCGAGCCGCCGCCCCTCATGCGCTGTGGAGGGCGCCTTCGGAGAAGCGCTTTCGTTCCGCCTCGAACGCGGCCTTACGCCGACGCAACAATCGACGGAATACGCCCGCAACGACACCCCCTCATGGTTAACGCAACGCTTCGAAACGAAGCGGCCAACCACGACGAACCGCCAAGGGGGCTCCGATGCGTTCACTCACTCTCGCCTTCACCGCCGGCATCCTCGCTGCGGGCGCCGCCGGTGCGCACAGCCTCGGCGCCGCGCCCGCCGCCCCGCAGGCCGCCGGCACCCTGACCTGCGTGACCAAGCCCGAGGCGACCCTCGTCTTCGGCCGCACGCCGGTCGCGGAATGCGTCTTCACGGCGGAGCGCGGCGGCTTTCGCCAGAGTTACGCGGCGGTCTTCTCGCCTGCGGCCGGCATGGCCGAACTCGAGAGCGCCCAGACCGTGACATGGCGGGTGCTGACCCGGGACGGCTTCGTCCGGCCGGGCATGCTCGCGGACAGCTTCACGGCGCCTCAGGGCTCGACCGCTGCCAAGCCCGAACTGGTCGGCCGCACGGCCACGCTCCAGTTCCTCAGCCATTCCGGTCAGTCGAGCGCGACGTTCGCCCTGGCCCAGCCCCGCGTTCGACTCGCGGCGGCTCAGCCGGGCATGGCGCGCTGAAGCGGGGGGCAGGGGGGACTGTCGGCGCGACGCCTCGAGGGTGCCGTTTCAAACCCCTGGTGCGGACGGCGGGACTCGAACCCGCACAGCCTTGCGGCCGCAAGATTTTAAGTCTCGTGCGTCTACCGGTTTCGCCACGTCCGCATCGGGGCAGCGGTAGCCGTCCGGCGGGGCCAGATCAAGCGGGCGGGTGCCAGCCGTAGACCCAGGCGTAGCGGGCGCTCATGCCCTCCGGCCCGAGACGGCGCATCATCGTGTCCCGGGCGAAGCCGATCAGGCGGCCGGCGTGGTAGAAGCGGCCGTTGCGGCGGGCGGCCCGCTGCACCGCGCGGACGCGCGGCTGGCGCGCCGCCGCGTAAGCCGCCAGCGCCTCGGGCACGCTTGCAAAGCCGGAGAGGCTCGACGCCAGCACCGCCGCGTCCTCGATGGCGAGCGCCGCGCCCTGGGCCAGGAACGGCAGCACCGGATGGGCGGCGTCGCCCAGAAGCGCGATCCGGCCCCGCGCCATCGGCCGCACGGCCGGGCGGTCGACCAGCGACCACACCACCCAGGTATCGGGCAGACTCAGCAACTCGCCCAGCGGACCGGCCGCATCGGGAAAATGGTCGCGCAGGACCGCCGGATCGCCCAGCCGGCCCCAATCCTCGTCGCCCTCGCGCTCGGGCACGATCGCCACGACGTTGAGCCGCTTGCCCCCGTTGATCGGGTAATGGACCACGTGGCGCCTGCGTCCGAGCCAGAGCCCGGTCTCGTTTCCCTGCAGCACCTCGGGCGCGGCCTCGCGCGGAATCACCGCCCGCCACGCCGCCTGCCGGTGGAGCCGCAGCGGGCGCGCGTCGAAGCGCTGGCGCAGGGTCGAGCGCACCCCGTCGGCGCCGACGAGGAGATCGGCTCTGAGGCTCTCGCTGCGGTCGCCGTCGATGCTCTTCATCGTCAGGCCGACGCCGTCCGCCGTCTCCTCGACCTCCGACACCTCGCGCCCGACGCAGAGGCGGATGCCGGGGCGCCCGCGCACGGCGTCGAGCAGGAGCGTTTGAAGGTCGGCGCGATGCAACACGTAGTAGGGCGCGCCGTGGCGCTCGCGCATGCCCGGTCCGAGACGGATGCCGCCGATGACGCGGCCCGAGGCCAGCGCGCGCACGGTGACGCCCGGCGGCTCGTCGCCCGCCCGGCGCAGGGCCGCGCCGAGGCCGAGGCCGATCAGCACCGCGCTGGCATTCGGCGAGAGCTGGAGGCCGGCCCCGACCTCGGAGAACCCGGTGCGGCGCTCGATCAGCGTGACCGAATGGCCGGCCGCCGACAGCGCCAGCGCGGCGGTGAGCCCGCCGATTCCGGCGCCGACGATGGCGATGGAGAGCGCCGTCACCGGCAACGTCGCCCGTCAGGCCGCCCTGGGAGCCTCCTGGGGCGCCGCGTCGTGCCAGACGCATCCGGCCGGATCCGCGGCACCCGGCTTCAGCCGCGGGTCGTAGCGGAACAGGGTCGAGCAGTACTGGCAGATGATCTCGCTGTCGCTGCCCATGTCGAGGAAGACGTGCGGGTGATCGAAAGGCGGCAGCGCCCCGATGCACATGAACTCCTTCGAGCCCACCGCGATCACGGTCACGCCGGCCTGATTGTGGAAGTGGGGAACCGCCTTGTCAGCCATCGCACGTCCCTGAAAACGGAGGCCGTGGTCTAGCGCGTTCGGGGTCGCAAGCCTAGGCCCGCTCCCGACGCGTCTGACCATTCCATGCAGGGCTGCGGCCGGCGAATGCGGGCGCAGAGGCGTCTCGCAAGGACATCACGCCTTCTGCTCCGCCAGGACGTGCGCCACGATCGCGTTGGCGTGCCCATGGCCCAGGCCGTGATCGGTCTTCAACATCGCGACGAGTTCCATGTGCTTCGCCGGCAGCCTCGAACGGACGAGCTCCTGCCACTCGTTGATGGGCCGCCCGTACTTCTTTTCGATGGATGGGAAGTATGAGGCCGGTCCTTTGATCGATTCGGCGGACACGATGTTTCAAGCTCCGGGCGAGAGTGCCGTCGGCAGGTTGCTGACAGAGAGCGTGAAACGCAACGGTATCTTGCAGGGTGCCATGAGGAAGACGTTTATGGTCGCTGTTTTGAATGATAATCACCTCGATGCATCGGCATTCTGCTCACGATACCCAGTTGCTCGAGCCTCAAGTTGGGCAATACTTTCGCCGAGGGGTGGCGGCGAAGCGTGCACTCGGGTTGGCGGCGGCCCTGCGGCAGCGTAAGACGGAGTTCAGCCTCCAATTCCTGCAAAAGCGCCCGAACGCCCATGAGCCGTGAAGAGCAAGCCGTCGCCGAAGGCGGCCGCCGCGCCCCGGAGCCGCCGATCCACGGTCCGGAGGGGTTCGAGGGCATGCGCCGCGCCGGCCGCCTCACCGCGGAAGCGCTCGACCTCCTGGTCGAGGCCGCGCAGCCCGGCGTGACGACCGAGCATCTCGACAGGCTCGCCTTCGAGTTCGGCATGGACCACGGCGCCTATCCGGCCTCGCTGTTCTACCGCGGCTACCGCAAGTCGATCTGCACCTCGATCAATCATGTCGTGTGCCACGGCATCCCCAACGACAAGCCCCTGCGCGAGGGCGACATCGTCAACCTCGATTGCTGCCTGATCCTCGACGGCTGGCACGGTGATTCGAGCCGCATGGCCTATATCGGCGAGGTGCCGCGCAAGGCGCAGCGCCTGTGCGAGATCACCTACGAGGCGCTGATGCGCGGCATCCGCGCGGTGCGGCCCGGCGGCTCCACCAACGATATCGGTCGTGCAATCCAGACCTATGCCGAGGCCGAGCGCTGCTCGGTGGTGCGCGATTTCTGCGGCCACGGGCTCGGCCGCGTCTACCACGACGCGCCGACGATCCTGCACTACGTCGAGCCGAGCTACGACGTGCCGCTGAAAGCCGGCCAGTTCTTCACCATCGAGCCGATGATCAATCTCGGCCGCCCGGCGGTGAAGGTGCTCTCCGACGGCTGGACCGCGGTGACTCGCGACCGCTCGCTCTCGGCGCAGTTCGAGCACACGGTGGCGGTGACGGAGGACGGCTTCGAGATTTTCACGCTCTCGCCCAAGGGGCTCGATCAGCCCAAGCCGCACGGTACCCAGGCCGACTGACGGCCCGCCGGGAGATGGTCCGCCGGACGGCCGAACCGCCCGCCCTGCCGGGTCTCGCCGAGGCGGCTCCGGCCTCCGCCGGGGACGCCCCGCACTATCACGGCCATCGCGAGCGCCTGCGCGCCCGCTTCGCCGAGGCCGGCGCCGAGGCGCTGGCCGATTACGAGCTCCTCGAACTCGCCCTGTTCCGATCGATCCCGCGGCGGGACGTGAAGCCGCTCGCCAAGGCACTGATCCGCCGGTTCGGCTCCTTCGCCGAAGTGGTCAGCGCCGAGCCCGCCCGGCTCGCCGAGGTGGAGGGCGTCAGCGCCGGTGTCGCCGCCGACTTGAAGCTGATCGAGGCCGCCGGCCGTCGACTCGCCCGCGGCGCCATCGCAGGCCGTCCGCTGCTCTCATCGTGGAGCGCGCTTCTCGAATATCTGCGCGCCACCATGGCCTTCTCCGGCCGCGAGGAGTTCCGGGTGCTGTTCCTCGACCGGCGCAACCACCTGATCGCCGACGAGGTGCAGGGCCGCGGCACCGTCGATCACACCCCGGTCTATCCCCGCGAGGTGGCCCGCCGCGCGCTCGAACTCTCGGCCACCGCGATCATCCTTGCCCACAACCATCCCTCCGGCGATCCGGCGCCGTCGGGCGCCGACATCCGCATGACGCGGGAGATCGTCTCGGTGCTCGATCCCCTCGGGATCGTCGTGCACGACCATGTCATCCTCGGCCGCGACGGCCATGCGAGCCTGAAAGGGCTCAAGCTGATCTGATGGAGAGGAGCGGCCGCGCTGCGGCTGCGCAGGGCGAGGGTGACACCGCTCGGCGCCCCCGGCTCCGACCCGTCCTGGCTTTCATCGGCTCCGAACGAGGGATAGGCACGCGCCGAGCCTCCGCTACATCTCCGAGAGGTTGTCCGGCAAACCTGCCGACGAGCGGAGCGCGGGTGACGCGGTCCGCGGTAGGATGCCACGGCAAGTTGAGGACGCACGGGGTCAGGCGGGCCGGCAGCCTTCCGGGTGGCCTGCCTCTTGCTCCGGCAAGACGAGACATCAGGGGGAATCGCGCGGATGGCGCTCACGGCGTTCGACGAGATGAACGGAGGCGGATCGGGGCAGCCGGGGTCGGCCACTGTCCGTGAGGCCTACGACATCCTCAAGGCTTGGCTCGACAAGACGCCGCCCGAGCATTTCAACACCCGCCGCAGCCAGGCCGAGATGCTGTTCCGGCGCATCGGCATCACCTTCGCGGTCTACGGCGCCAACGAATCGACCGAGCGGCTGATCCCCTTCGACATCATCCCGCGGGTGCTGACGAAGCCGGAATGGGATTTCCTCGAGCGCGGCCTCAAGCAGCGCGTCACCGCGCTCAACGCCTTCATCAACGACATCTACGGCGCGGAAGAGTGCATCAAGGCCGGGATCATCCCGCCCGACCTCGTCTACCGCAATCCGCATTACCGCATGGAGATGCGCGCCTTCGACGTGCCGCACGACCTCTACGTCCACATCGCCGGCATCGACATCGTGCGCACCGGCGCGAACGACTTCTTCGTGCTGGAGGACAACGCCCGCACGCCGTCCGGCGTCTCCTACATGCTGGAGAACCGCGAGGTGATGATGCGGCTCTTCCCCGAGCTGTTCTCCCGCCACCGCGTCGCGCCGGTCGAAAACTATCCCGACGCCCTGCTCGCGACCCTGCGCAGCCTCGCGCCCGTTTCCGCCACACGCGACCCGACGGTCGTGCTGCTGACGCCGGGGCGCTACAACTCGGCCTTCTACGAACACTCGTTCCTGGCCGACAAGCTCGGCGTCGAACTGGTGGAGGCGGGCGACCTCTTCACCAAGGACGAAGTCGTCTACATGCGCACGACCGAGGGGCCGCGCCGGGTCGACGTGATCTACCGCCGCCTCGACGACGACTTTTTGGATCCGCTCGTCTTCCGTCCCGATTCCGTGCTCGGCGTGCCCGGCCTGATGAACGCCTACGAGCGCGGCAACGTCACGCTCTCGAACGCGGTCGGAACCGGCATCTCGGACGACAAGGCCGTCTACAGCTACATGCCGGAGATCGTGAAGTTCTTCACCGGCGAGGAGCCGATCCTGCACAACGTGCCGACCTATCGCTGCCGCGAGCGGGAAGCCTTCTCCTACGTGATGGACAACCTCAAGGACCTCGTGGTGAAGGAGGTCAACGGCTCGGGCGGCTACGGCATGCTGGTCGGCCCGCACGCCACGCGCCGCGAGATCGACGAGTTCGCCAAGAAGCTGCGGCACGCCCCCGACAACTTCATCGCCCAGCCGACCCTCTCGCTCTCCACCTGCCCGACCTTCGTCGCCTCGGGCGTCGCCCCGCGCCACGTCGACCTGCGCCCCTTCGTGCTGGCCGGCGCCGACGAGATCCGCATCGTGCCGGGCGGCCTGACCCGCGTTGCCCTGAAAGAGGGCTCGCTGGTCGTCAATTCGAGCCAGGGCGGCGGCACCAAGGACACCTGGGTGCTCGATGCCTGAACATTTCGCCCGTTTCTCCAGCACTCTTCCGGCAGACTGGGCGGCGTCGGTGCGCAAACACCGCGCAAGTGCCGCCTCGGTCGCCACCGAGCCCGCGAGCTGACGCCATGCTGTCCCGGACTGCCGACAACCTCTACTGGCTCTCGCGCTACGCCGAGCGGGCGGATTTCCTGGCGCGCATCCTCGATGCGGCCCTGCGGCTCACGGCGCTGCCGTCGAACTACGGCGGCCGCACCTCGAACGAGTGGGCCTCGGCCCTCTCCTCGGCGGGGGATCCCGAATTGTTCAAGACGCTCTACGACGCCGTCAACGAGCACACCGTCTGCAACTTCCTGGCCTTCTCCGCCCAGAATCCGTCCTCGATCCGCTCCTGCATCGCCACCGCGCGCGAGAACGCCCGCTCGATCCGCACGGCGCTCACCACGGAGATGTGGGACACGATCAACGGTGCGTGGCTGGAACTGCGCTCCTACGAGGGGCGCGATCTCTCCCGGGAGGAGTTCACCCAGTTCCTCGACTGGGTGAAGCGGGTCTCGCTGACCTTCGACGGCTCGGCCTATCGGACCATGCTGCGCAACGACGCCTACTGGTTCACCCGCGCCGGCACCGCCATCGAGCGGGCGGACAACACCGCGCGCATCCTCGACGTGAAGTACCAGATCCTGCTGCCGGCCTCCGAGCGGGTCGGCGGTTCGCTCGACTACTTCCAGTGGACCACGATTCTGCGCGAGGTCTCGGCCTTCAACGCCTATCACTGGGTCTACCGCGAGAGCATCAAGCCGGTGCTGGTCGCCGACCTGCTGATCCTCAATCCCGAGATGCCGCGCTCGCTCGCGAGCTGCTACCGGATGCTGGTGGAGCATCTCGATCTGATCGCCGACGCCTATGGCCGTCGCGGCGAGAGCCAGCGTCTGGCCAGCAACATGCGGGCGAAGCTCGCGGGCGCCGACATCGAGCGCATCTTCGCCTCGGGCCTGCACGAGTTCATCCAGGGCTTCATCGTCGAGAACAATGGGCTCGGAGCCGCGATCAGCGAGCAGTATCTGGTCTGACGCCCCGTTCACGGACGCCGCCGGGGCGCCTCTCCGCACGGGACGCCGGCGGCGCGAGCCTTCGGGAATCGGCCGTTTCCGGGAATCCCCGCGCCCGCGGTGCGGGATAGGATATCGGCCACGATTCTGATTTCGATTGCCGACGGCCGCGAACGCCGACATTCGATCGCGCCGATTCGCGCCCGAATACTGTCGAGGCTTGTCCTCTCGGTGATTTGAGAGCGCTTTTCACGAAGACATCGCATCACGCTGCGGCGATGAAACTCGGCGCTGGGCGCGGATGATCGACGCGGATGATCCGCCCGCATCGTAGCAAATCGAAAAAATGTGTCGGTCCCTGACAAGTCGTTTCGGATGACTCGATCAAACTCATTATCGGTTGCAGACAGTGTGGGCGCTGGCCGCAGCGCAAACGTATAAGAATATTCGGCATCGCCGACCGGGAGGAAGACCAGAACCGGCCTCCGGATGAATTTGTCCAGCGCCGTCGTCGCGTGGTTCGATACGGCGGTGAGCGCATCGGCGCGCCTGTCATTTCAAGAGAACATTTTTCTTCTCAGTAGCCCTGCGGAGATGTGCCGAATATGCTGTCAATGCATGTTGACGACGACAAGGATTGGAAGGCTTCGGACTGTACGGTGACCGAACCGTCGACGATCCGGCGGGCCATCTCGGCGGCCTCGATCGGAAACGTCGCCGAATGGTACGATTTCGGCGTCTACGCCTTCTTCGAGCCGACGATCCAGAAGGTGTTCTTCTCCAATCTCTCCCACACGATGGGTGAGATCGCCACCTTCGGCCTGTTCGCGGTCGCGTTCCTGATCCGGCCGCTCGGCGGCATGTTCTTCGGTCCCCTGGCCGACCGCATCGGCCGCAACAAGGTTCTCGCGGCGACCATGATTCTGATGGCGGCGGGCACCTTCGCCATCGGCTGCATCCCGAGCCAGGAGAGCATCGGCGTCGCCGCGCCCCTTCTTCTCCTCGTCGCCCGCCTGGTCCAGGGCTTCTCCACCGGAGGCGAGTACGGCAGCGCCATGACCTTCATCGCCGAGTACGCGCCGGACCGGCGGCGCGGCTATCTCGGCAGCTGGCTGGAATTCGGCACCTTCACCGGCTACCTGCTCGGCGCGATCGTCGTGACGGTGGCCGGCGTCGCCCTGACCGAGGAGCAGCTGCTCGACTGGGGCTGGCGCCTGCCGTTCTTCCTGGCCCTGCCGCTCGGACTCGTCGGCGTCTACATGCGTTCGCAACTGGCTGAGACACCCGCCTTCGCGGCCCTCGAGCAGGAGGCGGAGGATCGCGAGAAGCGTCTGCGGGCGGGGCAGACCGCGCGGGACATCCTCGCCCTCTGGCCCTACGTCCTGGTCTGCATGGGCTTGGCGCTCGCCTGGAACGTGCCGAACTACATGCTGACCTCCTACATGCCGACCTATGTCACGCAGACCCTGCCGATGATGCAGCATTCCGGCGGCATCTCCCCGACGGCGTCGCAGATCCTGCAACTCGTCGTGATGCTGCTCGCGCTCCTGTCGATCCCGTTCATCGGTCGCCTGTCCGACCGTTTCGGGCGCAAGCCCTTCGTCCTGATCGGGGCGATCGGCCTCGTGGTCCTGGCGCTGCCGATGATCCTTCTGATCCGGAGCCAGAGCGAGACCGCGGTCTTCCTGGGCCTGCTCATCATGGGGCTGCTGCTGATCTGCTTCAGCGCCACCATGCCCTCGACGCTGCCGGCCCTCTTTCCCACGAATGTCCGGGCCAGCGGCCTCTCGATCGCCTTCAACGTCTCGGTGTCCCTGTTTGCCGGAACGACGTCGGTGGTCGTCGGATCGCTCGTGGCCTACACGGGCGACCTCAACTGGCCCGCCTACTACCTGATGATCGCCGGCGTGATCGGAGTCGTCTCGATCCTCGTCATCCGTGAGCCCAACGGGACGAGCATGTGGGGCTCTCCGCCCGCCGCCGCGAGCGAGCAGGAGGCGCACGATCTCGTCGGAAACGGCGGCGCGAACCCGGTCTCCGGATCGGGCGGGCCGGTCGCGCTCGCTGCCGCGCAGCGCCCGGTGCTGTGAGCGCAGCGCAGGCGGGCCGAGCCGACGGCGCATCTCCGCCCCGAGGGCGGTTTGGTGCGGTTGAGCGGGGCGAGGAAGCGGGTCCGCAGCCGGGAAATCGCGCCGTGCCAAAGCTTTGGGCAAGCCGCCCGATTTCCAAATCGCCTGCCTTGTCCTAGCTTGCCGCAAGTCGTCCCGGCAGGATCAAGGCATGCGCATCCGGATCGTCCACGATACGGTCTACACCTACGAGCAGCCGGCCCGCGGCCTGATCCAGATCCTGCGGCTGACGCCGCGCGACCATGACGGGCAACACGTGCGCGAGTGGCGGATCGAGCCCTCCGTGAACGGGCGGCTCACCGCCCGCGAGGACGGGTTCGGCAACCTCGTTCACTGGTTCACCGCCGACGATCCGACCGATGCGCTCACCGTGCGGGTGACCGGCGAGATCGAGACCTTCGAGACGAGCGGCATCGTCCGCGGTGCGGTCGAGCGCCTTCCCGACCTGTTCTACCTGCGCGACACCCCGCTCACCGAGGCGAGCGCTGAAATCAAGTCCTTCGCGGAGCGGGTCGCTGGGGAGGGGGAGGGCGATCCTCTCTCGATCCTGCACCGCCTGCTCGCCGCCGTGCATGACACGGTGATCTTCGAGCCGGGTCCGACCAGCGCCAGCACCAGCGCCGCCCAATCCTTCGAGGCGGGGAAGGGCGTGTGCCAGGATCTCACCCACATCTTTCTCGCGGCCGCCCGGCACCTGGAGATCCCCTCACGCTACGTCTCCGGCTATTTCCGCCGCAATGACGGCGGCGACGACCAGAAGGCGGGGCATGCCTGGGCGGAGTCGCTGGTTCCGGAGCTCGGCTGGGTCGGCTTCGACCCCGCCAACGGCCTCTCGGCGACGGAGGCGCATGTGCGCGTCGCCGTCGGCCTCGACTATCTCGGCGCCGCGCCGATCCGCGGCAGCCGCATGGGCGGGGGCACAGAAACCCTCGACGTGGCCCTGCGGGTCGAGCAGGTGCAGGCACAGCATCAGGCGCGAGGCCAGCAGAGTCAGAGCCAGTCGCAGGGCTGAGCCGGAGCTCCCGCGTCGGGGGATCGGCTTCGGAAAAGTTGTCTTGCGGCCCGCGCTCGGCGCGTGCGAAGCGATCCGCCTGGTTCCGCCCGGATCAACCGGGCCCCTCTGCTGAGGCGGGTGCCGCCATGACCTACTGCGTCGGAGTGCTCGTCGAGGACGGGCTTGTGATGATCGCCGACACCCGCACCAACGCGGGTCTCGACAATATCTCGACCTACCGCAAGCTGCACATGTTCAACGTGCCCGGCGAGCGCGTGATGATGCTGGCCTCGGCCGGCAACCTCTCGATGACGCAGTCGGTGCTGAGCATGCTCCGCGAGGGCGTGGACGACGTCGAGGGCGAGACGCCGCCCAAGCTCCAGGACGCGGCGACCATGTTCAAGGCGGCCCAGCTCGTCGGCCGGGCGATCCGCCGGGTGCGCGAGATCGAGCAGGCCGGCTTTGAGGCCGCCAACCTGCGCATGGAGGTCTCGTTCCTGTTCGGCGGGCAGATCGGCGACGAGCCGATGCGGCTGTTCATGATCTACTCGGCGGGCAACTTCATCGAGTGTAGCCGCGAGGCGCCGTTCCTGCAGATCGGCGAGCACAAATACGGCAAGCCGATCCTCGACCGGGCGGTGACCTACGAGACCGATCTCTACGACGCGCTGAAGGTCGGCCTCGTGTCGATGGATTCGACCATGCGCTCGAATCTCGGCGTCGGCCTGCCGATCGACATCGCCCTCCAGCGCCGCGGGACCCTCGACCTCGAAGTGAACCACCGCATCGAGGCCGGCGAGAGCTATTTCCACGATCTGCGCGAGCGCTGGTCGGCGGCGCTGAGGGCGGCGCACCGCGCGATCCCGCGCCCGCCCTACGGGCCGCAGCGTTAGCGCATCGTGCCGGATATCGGATCCAGCACGGTGCGCTAGGCTTTTGTTTTTGCATCATCTTTTTCCGAAAGCCGGAAACTACCTTTCGGGATGATGCTCTAGGCGGGGCTACCTCGTCGCGCTCAGAATCTCGTCGACGAGAGCCGGCACCGTCTCGCTGGCGCGCCCGAGCCGGGCCGCCTCGAACATCCTAGCATTGTCGGCAGCTTCCAGGGTGAGGGCGAGTGTCGGGATGCCGAAGGCGCGGGCCTGGGCCACGTAGCCCGCCGCCGGGTAGACCGCGCCGGAGGTACCGATCGCCACGAACAGGTCGGCCTCGGCGAGCGCCTCGTCGATGGCGTCGAGGTGTTTGGGCATCTCGCCGAACCACACCACGTCGGGCCGCATCCCGCCGCTTCGGCCGCAATGCGGGCAGGCCGTCTCCAGGGTGAGATCCTCGTGCCAGACGGGCTCGGTTCCGCAGGCGGTGCAGCGGGCTCTCAGGAGCTCGCCGTGCATGTGCACGACGTGGCGGGAGCCCGCCCGCTCGTGCAGGTCGTCGATGTTCTGCGTGCAGAGAAACAGCCGGCCGCCGCGCTCGGCCAGCCCGGCCTCCAGCCGGGCCAGCGCCGCATGCGCCGGGTTGGGCGCGGCGGCGAGCGAGTCGCGGCGGCGATGGTTGTAGAAGTCGTGGACCAGCACCGGATCGGCGGCGAAGCCCTCGGGCGTCGCGAGGCGCATCGGATCGAAGCGCGCCCACACGCCCTCCGTGTCGCGGAACGTGCCGAGCCCGCTCTCCGCCGAGATCCCGGCGCCGGTAAGGACGAAGACGTTACGGGTCATGACATCGCTCAAGCGTCCGACAGGCGCGTCGCGAGCACCTTGTCGATGCGCCGTCCGTCCATGTCCACGACCTCGATCCGCCAGCCCTGCGTCTCGATCGCATCGCCCTCCGACGGGATGCGTCCGAGCTGGACGATGACGAAGCCGGCCAGCGTGGAGAAGTCGTCCGAGCGCGGACGCTCCGGGAGGCCGAGGCGATCGAAGGCGTCGGTCGCCGACATCATGCCGTCGATGAGCAGCGAGCCGTCCTCGCGCTCGACCACCATCCGTTCCTCGCCGGGCTCGGGAATCTCGCCGGCCATCGCCTCGAGCAGGTCGGTCTGGGTGACGATGCCTTCCAGGCTGCCGTACTCGTCGACGACGATCGCCATGCGCACCGGCTTGGTCTGGAACATCTCCAGCACCTTCAGGATCGCCAGACCCTCGTGGACGACGATGGGCTCGCGGGTCGCCCCCTTCACGTCAAGGGGCTTTCCGTCGAGGAACTGGTCGAGGAGATCCTGCTTGCGCAGCACGCCGACGACGTCGTCGATCTGCCCGCGGCTCACCACGAGCTGCTCGTGGCGGCAGGCGCGCACCGCCTCGATGACCTCCTCCTGGCTATCGTCCAGATCGACCCAATCGACCTCGTTGCGCGGCGTCATGATCTCGCGGATGCGCCGCTCGCCGATGGCGAGGATGCGCGCCACCGCGTCCTCCTGCGCCTCGTGCAGCAGGCCCGCCTCGTGGCTCGCGGTCACGAGAAGGCTCAGCTCCTTCGGGGAGGGAAGATGGCCCTCGCCCTCGCCGGGCCGCAGGCCGAGCATGCGCAGCACGCCGTTGCCGAGGCCGTTGAGGAGGTGGATCGCCGGGCCGAAGATCAGCAGGAACAGGGTCAGCGGCCGCACGATCACGAGCGCGGTGCGCTCGCTGCGCTGGAGCGCGAGGCTCTTCGGCGCGAGCTCACCCAGCACGATATGCAGCGTGGTGATGACGGCGAACGCCAGGGCGACGGCCAGGGTGTGCGCGGTGATGCCGGCAGCCCTGTCGGGCAGCCAGTGGAACAGCGGCTCGATCAGGTGGGCCAGCGCCGGCTCGCCGACCCAGCCGAGCGCCAGCGACGAGAGGGTGATGCCGAGCTGGGTCGCGGCGAGATGCGCGTCGAGCCGGTCGGTGGCGCGCTGGAGCGCGCGGGCGTTGGCCCGCCCCTCGTTGACCAGCTCGGCGACCCGGCTGCGCCGCACCGCGACGAGGGAGAATTCCGCCGCGACGAAGAAGCCGTTGGCGAAGACGAGCGCGATGACCGCGAAGAGGCCGAGCGCCGATGACCAGAGACCGTCCGAAATCGTGCCCTCCCGGGCGAAGCCGCAACCCATGGCCGCAACCCGACGGCGGCACCGATGCTTAGAGCCGAACCCGGTCGCGGGGGAAGAGGTTCGGGCGCATTCTCGCTTGGGCGACCCGTCTGCGTCGTCGGATCGGCCCGCGGCGCCTTCGTCCGCAGGCCTGTCGCCATCGTTCGGGGCGATGGTGTATGCGGACCTTGTCGCCCCGGCCGCGCCACACTTCGTTCCCATGCTTTCCCACGGGCCGATCCCGGCGGCGGGGCCCGGAATCTGCGTTTTCGAGGGATGTGGCCGTGATCAAGCTGCCGAAGCTGTTTCGGCCCGAGCGCCGCGATGCCGCGGCCGCCGCCCCCTTCTTCGATCCGGCCTTCTATCGTTCCGCCTATCCCGACGTGGCCGCGGGCGGGGGCGATCCGCTTCGGCATTACCTCGACCACGGCTGGCTCGAAGGCCGCGATCCCTCCGCGGTGTTCTCGACCCTGTTCTACCTCGACCGACACCTCTCCGACCGACCGCCGATCAATCCGCTTCTGCACTATGCGGGCCTCTCCGGGGCGGAGCGGCTACGGGTCCCGACGCAGCCCGGTCCGGATTTTCCGGCACTCCAGGCCGCAGTGGTCGAACCGTTTTTCGATGCGCCGTACTACGCCCGCCTCGCCGGTCTGGAGGGAGGAGAGGATCCGCTCGCCCACTACCTGACCAAGGGCTGGCGGCGAGGGCTCGACCCGAGCGACGCCTTCTCCGGCGATGCCTACCTTCAGCGCCACGCCCATATGCGGCGCCTGGGTGTCAGCCCGCTCTATCACTTCGCCGCGACGCGGCGGCTCCAGGCCTCGGAGGCCGCCGCCCCGCCCGTGCGGCGCGGCAAGCCGCAGGCGACGTTGCTCCCCACCGACCCGGCGGAGGCCACCGACGCGCAGATCTACGAGACGGTCGCGGCCGCCTTCGACCGCGAGCATTACCTCGACACCAACGCCGACATCCGCCGCTCCGGCGTCGATCCGGTTCGCCACTTTCTCGATTTCGGTGCCCGCGAGGACCGCGATCCGAGTCCCGATTTCTCGGTGCGGTTCTACCGCAAGCATTACCGCCGGGAAGTCGGCGCCGGGGTCAACCCGTTCTTCCATTACCTCGCGGTGGGCCGGGCGCGCGGATTTCGCCCGACGCCGTTCGGTCTCGGCACCTGGCCCGCGCAGGTCGCGCCGACCCCGGACGAGTGGAAGGAGGCGCAGGCCGCCGCCGATATCGCGGCGGCGCGGGCCGTGCTGATCATGCCCGTCTATAAGGGCTACGACGACACCCTGCGGGCGATCCACGCCGTGCTGAGCGCGAGGCAGGCCACGCCCTTCGCCCTCCTCGTCATCGACGATTGCAGCCCCGACCCGCGCCTGAGCGCGACTCTGGCCGACCTCGCCGCGCGCGGCCTGTTTGTCCACCTCGTCAACGCGGAGAATCTCGGCTTCGTGCGGACCTGCAACCGCGGCCTGGCGTTCGCGGCGGGCAAGGACGTGGTGCTCCTCAACGCCGACATCGTCGTCTACGGCGACTGGCTCGACCGTCTGCTCTGGCACATCGACGCCGACCCCGGCGTCGCGACGGTCACGCCGTTTTCCAACAACGCCACGATCTGCAGCTATCCGCGGCCGAATGTCGACAATCAGACCCGGCTCGAGGTCATGCCGGACGAGATCGACGCCTTCACCCGCGTCTGCAACGCGCGCACGAGCTCGCCGGTGCCCACAGGGGTCGGCTTCTGCATGGCGATGCGCCGCGAGGCGATCGCCGCCGTGGGCCTCCTCGACGCCGAGACCTTCGGGCGCGGCTACGGCGAGGAGAACGACTTCTGCATGCGCGCCCTCAAGGCGGGCTTCACCAACCTCCTGGCGCACGACGTGTTCGTGTTCCACTCAGGCAGCGTCTCGTTCGGCGCGCTGCTCGCGACCAAGGGCGCGGACATCTTCCGCACCATCCTCACCAAGCATCCCGATTACCAGCGCCGGGTCCACAACCACATCGAAGTCGATCCCGCCCGCTTCGCCCGCCGCCGGCTCGACCTCTACCGGTTCGCCAAGCGTGCGGCGGAGAGCACCGAGCGCGGCCTCGCCCTGATCGTGACCCATGATTTCGGCGGCGGCGTCGAGACCCATATCGAAATGTTGAGCCTCCGGCTTGCCGAGGCCGGATTCGGCGTCGTCTACCTGCGCACCGACGAGCCCGGCGGGTTCAAGCTCGGCCTGCCCGGGGCAGGCGGGATCGACTTTCCCGTCTCCATCCTCGACCCGCTCTCCCTCGACCGTGACGCCGACCTCCTCGCCGAACTGATCGGCTGGCTCGGCCCGGCCATGGTGCATGTCCACTCGCTGGCGGGGCTCGATGCGCCCTCGACCCGTGCGGCAATGCGGCTGATCGAGGAAGCCGGTCCCGACTACGACGTGACGCTGCACGACTATGCCGCGGTCTGCCACCGCAACAATCTCGTGCGGCCCGACGGCGTTTTTTGCGGGCTGGCGGAACCCGCCGCCTGCCGCGACTGCATCCGTCTCGATCGCGACGCGGACGGGATGGTCCTGCCCGATCCGGCCGACCGGCGGCGGCTCTGGGCCGGATTCCTCGATCGAGCGAGAACGGTGTTCGCCCCGTCCGCCGATCTCGCCGGCCGCATCGGTCCGGCGCTGCATCTCGACCGCATCCTGCTGCGCCCGCACGAGGAGACGCTGAGCGGCGGCGCGCTCAAGCTCCGCCAACGCAGGGAGGGGCCGTTGCGGGTCGCGGTGATCGGATCGATCGGCGCGCACAAGGGCTACGACGTCGTCCACAACCTCGCCCTCGACGCCCGGCTGCGGCAGCTGCCGATCGTCTTCACGATCGTCGGCCACTCCGCCGAGCCGCGCGCCATGGAGGCAGCGGGCGTACGCGAGACGGGACTCTACGGCAGCGACGCGGCGGCCCTCAGGGAGATCGCCCGTCTCGATCCCGACATCGCCCTGCTGCCCTCGATCTGGCCGGAGACCTATTGCTACACCCTGTCCCTCGCGCTGGCGGCCGGGGTGCCGCCGGTGGTGTTCGACCTCGGTGCCCAAGCCGAGCGGCTGCGCGAGACAGGGGAGGGCCACAGGCTCGATCCGGCGCTCGCCGAGGATCCGCAGCGGTTGAATGCGGCTCTGCTCGCGCTTCCCATCGAGGCGCTCTGGGCCGCGCGCAAGCCGTTCCGGCCGACGGTCTATCCGCGGATCCTGGAGGATTATTACGGGCTCGGCGAAGCGGCCCCTGCGGCCCTTCGGGCCTCCTCCGGCGGCCTGCCGGCGGCGGCGGCAACGTCGGGCTAAGCCTCGGGCGACGACCGGCGCGATCCCCGCACATGTCATAGACGGAGCTGCCGCCCGGCGGCTACAACGGTCAAGCTAGGCGAGTCGCGCGCGGTCTCGCCTCGGCGTTCGTTGCAAGCCAAGGGGAAGCCCATGACCACGCAGAACCTCACCGTCACCGCCCGCGAGCGCGACACGCTTCTGGCGGCGTTGCGCTACTACCAGTTCTACCGGATGCAGGGTCACCCGTTCGATCCCCGGAAGGACGACCTCATCGACACCATCGCCGCCAGCAGCGGTGAGGCCCTCGACGTGACCGAGATCGACGATCTCTGCGCGGGCCTGCATGGAAACCGACACGCCCTGGCGAGTGTGGCGGCCTGAAGCAGGACCGTAACGCCCGAGGCGACCGGACCGACGTCAGGCGAGAAGGGCGTTGAGGAGAACGGCCGCTCCGAGGCCGAGCAGGAACGCCGCCGCGAGCAGAGATGTGTCTGCGGCGGTCATCGGGAGGCTTCGCCCGTCGAGATGCCGACCAGAAGCGGCCGACGGGTGACCACGACCTGTCCCGGAATCGGCGCCTCACCGTCGATCCGGGCGCTCACCGGAACGGCGCCGCCGGCCTGAGGCAGGCGCTGGGTGAAGACCTTCGCCGAACCCGTCGCGCCCGGCACCGCCTCGACGAGCGAGGGGGCGAACAGGGCATAGGCCGCCATCACCGTTCCGGCCGCCGCGATCTTGATCAGGTCCCGCATGATGTCCGCCCCACCGTTCGGAGCCCTTCCGGCTCTCGTATGGCGCCGTTCTAGGGACGCCGGGTTGCCAGCGGATTGCTTCGTACGGTTACCGGATTGCGTCGGCCGGAAGGCCGAAGAAACATCCGGAGCAACGAGCGTCGCCGAGCACCTGTTGGAGAGACTAGCGGGAAGCCCGCCGGACCGATGAGTGAAAACGCACGTCGTGCCGCGGCCCGGATTCGCACCCGGGCCGATCAGGGTCCTATCCGCCGAACACCGAGGTGAGCACCTCGCCCCCGCGCCTGATCGCGACCTCCCACAGGCCGAGATTGCGCTGCGTCAGCCGATCCAGGTCCTTGGTCGAGGTGATCGGCATGCCGTTGACGGCCACGATCACGTCACCCTTGCGGAAGCCCGCCCGGCCCGCGAGCGAGCCGTCATCGACGGCGGTCACCGCCACGCCCTCCTCCGGCAGATCCGTCTGCAGCTCCTCGCTCACCGCGGGCGAGGTGTTGACGAAGGTCGCGCCCGAGAACGGTGTGCGGGTACGGATCTTGAGGCTGTCGCGGGGGCGCGTCTCCGGTGCCGGGCCGAGCTTGACCGGGATGGTCTGCCGCTTGGTGCCGCGCAGGATGCCGAGATCGGTCGTGCCGGAGATGCCCTTGAGCGCGTAGCGGTAGCCGAAGGCCTCCGGATCGTCGACGGTCTGGCCGTCGACCGAGAGGATCACGTCGCCGCGCTTGAGGCCGGCCTCCTCGGCCGGGCTCTTGGCCTGCATGCTCGCCACCAGCACGCCGGTCGGCCGGTCGAGCCCGACGCTCTCGGCGATGTCGGGCGTCACGGTCTGCACGCGCGCGCCGAGCCAGGGCCGGCGCACGAGGCTGCCGCCGCTCTTGGCGGTCTCCACCACCGCGCGGACCATGCTGGCGGGGATGGCGAAGCCGATGCCGTGGCTGCCGCCGGATTGCGAGTAGATCGCGGTGTTGATGCCGACGAGGTGTCCCTTGAGGTCGACCAGCGCGCCGCCGGAATTGCCCGGATTGATCGCTGCGTCGGTCTGGATGAAGAACTGGTAGTCCGACGAGCCGACCTGGGTGCGGGCCAGCGCCGAGACGATGCCCTGCGTCACGGTCTGCCCGACGCCGAAGGGATTGCCGATTGCCATCACGAAGTCGCCGACCTCGAGGTGGTCGGAATCGCCGATCGGCATCGGCGCGATGTCGGCCGGGCTCTTGATCTTGAGCACGGCGAGGTCGGTACGGGGATCGCGCAGCACGAACTGCGCCTCGAACTCGCGCTTGTCGGCGAGCGCCACCTTCACCTCGTTCATGTTCTCGATGACGTGGTTGTTGGTGATGACGAGGCCCGAGGCATCGACGATCACGCCGGAGCCGAGAGAGCGCTGCGCCCGCTCGCCGGGCATCCCGCCGGGGCCGCGGCCCGGCCGCTCCTCGCCGAAGAAGCGGCGCATGAACTCCTCCATGGCGTTGGAGCGCGCGGAGCGCTTCTCGACATGCGAGGCGTAGACGTTGACGACGGAGGGCGCCGCCCGCTTCACCACCGGGGCGAAGGAAAGCTGGATCTCGCCCTTCGACAGGGGCACGGCCTTCTCCGACGGCTTCTCGGACGCCGCCTTCTCCGGCGCGGGCTTCGCGGGCGTGTTCGCCATCTGCGCCCCGGCGGGCGCGGCGGCGAGGAGCAGTGCGGATACGAGACAGGCCGGCAGAAGCGGCGAGGAGGGCATGCGAGGTCTCCCGGAGATCGCTGGAGCGGTGCGGGCTATGATGCGGGCTATGTAGACCCCTCGGCAGCGGCGGGCGAGAGGCGGAAACGCGCCTGCCTCGCCCGCGTGATCCGGCCGCGGCGCGCCGCCGTCGGACGTGAAAAAGGGCGGCCGCCCCTCAGGCGACCGCCCCGATCGTTCCCGGTGTTGAGAGCCCGCCTCAGTGCCGGCGGGCACCGTCGCTGAAGCGGTTGGCGCTGCGCACGATCTCGCTGAAGCAGGTCAGCGAGGCGTCGGCGGCGCGCTGCATCTCCGTGACTTGGAGACGAATCGCCTCCGCCGGGGACTTGGCGCGGGCGAGCGCCTGGATGTGCGCGATCGCCGCTTCGCCCTCGCCGCGGGCGAAGGCGAACAGCTTCGCGTTGATCTCGGTAAGGGGCGCGAAGGTCGGCACGAAGGCGAAGCTTGCGCCGATATGGACGCTGTGCGGCTTCGGCGGGGCGCCCAGGGCGGCCTCGGTTTCGGCCAGCGTCCGCGCGAGAGTCTCGTTCGCTGCTTCCACCGCCGTCTCCGCGGCTTCGGCGGCCTCCGACACGATTGGCTCCGGCACGGTGGGCACGGCGGCGACCTCTGCCGCATCTTGAACGGGATGCTCGATCGTCAGGCCGCCTTCGGCCGCCTGCGCCTCGGTGGGTTCAGCGGTGGGGCCCGAGGATTCGGGAGCGGCGTCCGCGGCCGGCGCGGCGGCCTCCACGGTCGGGACGTCCGCCGCGGTCGTCTCAGGCACTTCCGGTTGCTGACCCGGACCGGTCTGGTCCTGGTCGCCCTGGGTCTCGGCGAGCAGCGCGTCGGCAACCTCGGATTGAGGCGCGGTCAGCGTCGGCGGCTGGGAATTGACGGGCGCTCCGGATGAGCGTCCTCTGCGGCGGCTCGACGACATGGGCCTTCTCCTCGTTCGAAACCCTGTGCCCCCGCCCGCTCTCAATACGGCTACGGGGCCGATTGGCGCTGCGCGGAGCATAGCGTCGGAGCACGGGGTATGCCGAGCCCGTAGGGTGCGGATTCGGCCCCGTGCTCCCGCGACGGGCCATGGCGCCTTCGACGCCGTGGCCCGAAGCCGGACCGGATTAGCGGGCGGCGCTCTGAGCGAGGGCACCGTACTCCTTGGCCTGGGCCTGGAGCGCGGCGAACTGGGTCTTCAGGAACTCGGACTGGATCTCGAAGGCCTCGCGCGGGTCCTTCGCGCGCACGACGCGCTGCGCGTAGTCGAAGGTGGTGTCGGCATTGACCTTGGCGTGGTCGAGGCTCTTGAGCACCGCCGCGTGCAGCGTCGACTGAACGGTCGAGGCCGAGTTCCGGATCTGCTCGGAGGTCTTCACCGCACCGTTCAGGAACGTGCCGAAGGCGTTGCGAGCCTGATCGACGCTCTTGTCGGCAAAGTCACGGAACTCGGCGGGGATCTCGAAGCTCTGGGTGCTCATCTGTCTCTCCTGTCAGACGGACCGGGAGAATTCGGTTTCGGGGAGCCTCGTAGGCCTCCCCGCGGCTAACCGGCCCGCACCCCATATGTTGCGGTGCAACATAAAAGTCAAGGACAGTTTCCGACAGGCTCTGAACAATGTCCGTCCGATGGTGGGGCGGGGTTTATGCTTTTGTTATAGATCTAGTTTCTGGGTTCGATCCCGCGACGGCACCGCTCCGGATCGGCTTGCGAGGCCGGCACTATAATGACGAAAAGGGGTCCCTGCCAAGGGAGGCGCCGCGGGGATGGGCGGTCGGAAGCTGTGTGTCGTGCCCGACCATACCGCACTGCCGCATAAGGTATTCATCTCTCAGCCGGCTGTAGAGGGTCAGCAGGGATCGAGCGTGGGCGGCGAGCGTCAGCGGCGCCCGCCAGTACCGGTCATAGGCCTCACGGCCGAATCGGGCGGTCAGCGCATCGTCCTTGAGGCTGCCGAACGCACCGGTCAGTGCCGCCGCCTCCGGCTCGACGACGAAGCCGGTCTCGCCGTCGACGACCTTCTCCGCGGCGCCGGAACGCCGCGAGGCGACGACGGGAAGCCCCTGGGCCAGCGCCTCGTAGACGGTGAGCGGCCCGGTCTCGAGCCAGCGCGACGGAGCGCAGACCGCGCGCGCCCGTCGGCGCAGGATCGCCGCGACCGCCTCCGGGCTGCGCCAGCCGAGCACCTCCGCGCCCTCCGCCCGCAGGCGCGCCTCCAGCGGGCCGGCACCGACGAAGAGCGCGGGCAATCCGACCCGGCGCGCGGCCTCGGCGACGAGGTCGGCACCCTTCTCCGGGGTGAGGCGCCCGACATAGACGACAGCGTCGTTGGCGGCCGGCTCCGCCGGCGGCCCGCGCTCGATCCGCACGGGGTTGTCGACGCGGTGGTGGCGCACGCGCAAGGTGCCGAGCCGTCCCTCCACCCGTGCGCGGCTGCCGTCGCAGACATGAACGACGTCGAGCGCGGTCCGCCCGACCGCCAGCCGCAGGGCGGCGGCGCGGCCGACGCGCACGAGCTTGTGCAGCCGGCTCTTCGGATCGCAGGAGGCCGCGAGGCAGGCGCCGGAGAGGGGAGTGAGGGTGCAGGGTTCCGCCCGGTCGAAGCGGTAGTCAACGCCGTTCGGGCAGGCGAGAGCGTAGTCGTGGAGCGTCAGCACGACGGGGATGCCGCGGGCGAGCAGCACCGGCAGCACGGCGGGCGAGAGCGCGCGGGTCCACTGGTGCAGATGGAGGCAGTCGGGGGGGCGCGGCAGGGCGTCGAGCGTGTCGAGCGTCGCGGCGAGGCGCGCGGCGGCCGCGCCGTTCCAGATCCCCGACGCCGCACCGCGCCATGCCGGCAACGACCATACATCCGGGAGGCCGAGTTCGATCCGGCGCAGGCGCGGATGGTCGAGCAGCGGGTCGACGGGGCCGCCGATCGCCTGGATGTAGGTCACCTCCGCGCCGGCCTCCGCCAGGGCGCGGGCGGATTCGACGGCGACCTTCTCGGCGCCGCCGCTGGCCGCAGCGAATTCGGCGAGGATCACGACATGCATCGCCGTGCCCTGCTCGGAGGTAAGGGCGTCGTCGCGACGGGAGATCCCGTTCTCGGGCAAGGTGGCGCTCCGGGGACGAGGCCGAGACAGCGCGGCGAAGATCCGCCCGCAAGGTTTACGGGAGATCAACTGCCGGCTGGTAAACGGGTCTGGATCGTTCGCGGATCATCGCGAGAGCGGCGCGTCGGCTCTCGGGAAGACGCGTGGGAAAGAGTCGGGAGCCGCCGTGCACGTCGTCCTCGTTCTCGACCATGCCCATATCAATGGCGGGCAGGCCAAGGTCGCCCTCGATTCGGCCGTCGGCCTGCGGCAGCGCGGCCACCGGGTCACGGTCTTTGCCGCCGTCGGCCCGGTCGATCCCCGTCTCGCCGCGAGCGGTGCGCGGGTGGTCTGCCTCGGGCAGGACGACATCACCTCCACCACCAACAAGCTCGCCTTCGCCGTCCAGGCGATCTGGAACGCCCGCGCCTCCGCCCGCCTCGCCGCGGAACTGCGGCTGTGCGATCCCCGCGACACGCTGGTCCACGTCCACGCCTTCGCCAAGGCGCTCTCGCCCGCGATCGGCACGGCGATCCGGCGCTCGGGGCTGCCGTGCCTCTACACGATGCACGAGTTCTTCCTCGTCTGCCCCAACGGGGGATTCTACGAGTATCCGGCCGACCGGATCTGCCACCGCACGCCGATGTCGGCGGCCTGCCTCACGACGAATTGCGACGCGCGCTCCTATCCGCGCAAGCTGCTGCGGGTGGTGCGCCATCTCGGCCTGGAGCACGTCGCCGGGCTGCCGGGCCTGTTCCGCCACGTGATCACGATCAGCGCGCTGCAGGAGCGGGTGATCGCGCCGCTCCTGCCCCCGCGCACGGTGTTCCACCGGATCGACAACCCGATCTCGGTCGAGCGGCAGCCGCCCGAACGCGGCGCGCGCGAAGACGTCCTGTTCGTCGGCCGCATCTCGACGGAGAAAGGGGCGCCGATCTTCGCCGAGGCCGCGCGGCGGGCCGGCATCCGCCCGGTCTTCGTCGGCGACGGCCCGAGCGCGGAGGCGCTGAAGGCGCGCTATCCCGAGGCGGTGATGCTCGGCTGGAAGAGCGGGCCCGAGGTGCAGGCCCTGATGCGGCGCGCCCGCGCCCTTGTCTTCCCGAGCATCTGGTACGAGGGCCAGCCGCTCACCGTCTACGAGGCGCTCGCCTGCGGCTGCCCGGTCATCGTCTCCGACGCCTGCGCCGGGCGCGAGGCGGTGGAGGACGGCGAGAACGGGTTCTGGTTCCGCTCGGGCGATGCCGGGGCGCTGGCCGCCCACCTGACCCGGCTGTCGGACGACGTGCTGGCGACCCGCATGGCCGAGCGCGCCTACGAGCGCTACTGGTCGGCGCCGCTCAGCGTCGACGCACATCTCGATCGCCTGGAGCAGGTCTACGGCCTCGTGATGCGCGAGGTCCGTCCCGCTCCGCACCCGACCGAGCGGCCGGGCCTGCGCGGCGCGGCGCCCGCAGGACCGTGACCGATCGCGCGATCGCACGAAACAGGAAGGCCGCGCTCGCGTTGGTCCGCATCAGAGCCGCGCGGCCACGCGCGACGCATGACGACAGACCGCGAGGTAGACGTGTCCGACAAGACCCAGCCGACCGACGAGACCAAGTCCAAAGGCTTCCAGCAGGACGGAAAGGGCGACAAGGCGATCCCCGAGAACCGTAAGGACGAGAAGGACGAGCGCCTCGACGAGGCGCTGGAGGAGACGTTCCCCTCAAGCGATCCGGTTTCCGTCAAGATCACGAAGTAGCTCGGGCTCAGGCCGCGAGATCCGGCTCCTGCCGGGTCAGCCCGCGGGCCGTCGAGGCGGGGCTCGGCCGGCCGAACAGGTAGCCCTGCACCTCCCCGCAGCCCTCGGCCCGCAGATGTGCGAACTGGGCCTCGGTCTCGACGCCCTCGGCCACGGTGACGATGCCGAGGCTGGCGCCGAGGCCGATCACCGCCCGCACGATCGCCGTCGAATGCGGGTTCTCGCCGATCTGGCTGACGAAGGAGCGGTCGATCTTGATCTTGTCGAACGGAAATTTCTGCAGGTAGCTCAGCGAGCAGTAGCCGGTTCCGAAATCATCCATCGCGATCCGCACGCCGAGCCCCCGCAGGGCGTGCAGAGTCGCCACATTGGCCTCGCTCGCGGCGAGCAGCACCGATTCGGTGACCTCCAGTTCGAGCCGGTGCGGTGCGAGCCCGGAGAGGGCGAGCGCCTCGCGCACCGTCGCCACGAGGCCGGGATCGCGGAGTTGCACCGGCGAGAGGTTCACCGCGACGCGCACCGGATCGGCCCACAGGCTGGCCTCGGCGCAGGCCTGCCGCAGCACCCAGGCGCCGATCGGCACGATCAGGCCCGCTTCCTCGGCGAGCGGCACGAATTCGGCCGGCGGGATTGCGCCCTCGATGGGATGGTGCCAGCGCAGCAGCGCCTCGAATCCCACAACCGCCCGCGAACCGACGCCGATGACGGGCTGAAAGGCCAGCCCGAGATCGCTCCGGGCAAAGGCCTCGTGCAGGTCGGTTTCCCGCCGGCGCCGCGATCGGGCCCAGCCGTCCATCGCCGCCTCGAAACAATGGGCGACGCTGCCGCCGTCGGCCTTCGCCCGATAGAGGGCGAGATCGGCGTTGCGCAGCAGGGTATCGGGGTCGGTTCCGTGTTCCGGCAGGCGGGCGATGCCGATGCTCACGCCGATCTGGCAATCCCGGTCGCCGAGCCTGACCGGGCGTGACAGGGCCTCGATGATCCGGCCGGTGACGGCTGAGACGGTTGCGCTGTCGGGGCTGTGCAGCAGCACGGCGAATTCGTCGCCTCCGAGCCGGGCGACGAGATCCTCCCGGCGCAGGCAGGCGGTGATCCGTTCCGCGACCACCCGGAGCAGGGCGTCGCCGGCCGGATGGCCGAGCGTGTCGTTGACGAACTTGAACTTGTCGAGGTCGAGGCACAGCAGGGCGGCGCCTGTGCCCGTCCGGGCCTGCTCGGCGATCGCCTCGGCGAGGCGGAGGGCGAACAGAGCCCGGTTCGGCAGGCCTGTCAGCGAGTCGTGATGCGCCATGTGGGTGATGCGGGCCTCGGCGCGGCGCTGCTCGGTGACGTCGATGGCCGCGCCGAGAAGGGCGTGGCGTCCCTCGAAGGCGAGGGTCCGCTCGAACAGCGTCACCTCGATCAGCGATCCGTCGGCCCGCAGGTGACGCTGCGGGTGGCCGTCACGGGCGGGACCGCGTGCGCCGGCTTCCGAGAGGTCCGTCAGGCTCCGGGCCAGAAAAGCGTCCCGGCTGTAGCCGTAATGGGCGACCGCCGCCTCGTTCACGGCGATGAAGCGGGCCGATTCCTGGTCGACCAGCCACATCGGCAGCGGGTTGCTCTCGAACAGGAAGCGGAACGAATCCTCCCGCGCCTTGATATCGCCGACATCGGTCATGGCGACGGCGATGAGGTCGCCGATGGCCTGCGCCTCGACCTTCAGGTGGAGCGTCGTCCCGTCGGAGCGCGGCGTGGCGAGCTCGAACACCGCCCGCTCGGAGCAGCCGAGGATGCCGGACAGCCGCTGCGCCACACCGAGGCGCGCCGGGACGAAGTCGCACAGCCGCTGCCACTGCAGGCTCTCGATCGATCGGCCGAAGATCTCGGCGGCGCCCTGATTCAGGGCGACGACCTTGAAATCCGCGACCCCGCCCTCGGCGTCGCGGATGGCGCCGAGGGCCATCAGCCCCTGGCCGGTGGCACCGAACATCGCCTGCATCAATTCGGTGCGCACGCCCTCGCTGTCGACGTGGATGAGGAGGAGGGGGGTTCCGCCGCCATTGGCGAGCGGGACGCCCACGAGGCTCCAGGTGGTGACGATGCCGTCGGTGATGCGGTCACAGCGTGCGCTCGCCGGCTCGCCTGTGCGCAGGGCGGCAACGCCGATCTCCTCGATCGGCCGGCGGATCTCGTCGGGCATCCGGGCGAGCGGCCGGTCGCGGATCTCGTCCTCGAACCAGTCGCAAAATCCCGGGCCGCCCCACAGGATGCGCTCGGCCCGGCCCTCGCGCGTGGCGATCAGGGCGCAGCGATCGGCCAGACGTCCGAGACGGCCCAGAACGACGGCGTCGTAGCTCGGCATCGCCCCGGGGCGGCTTCGACAGTTGCGCCAGTGCTGGATCAGCGCGGTGGCGTGCGCGTCCGATGTCGGGATGGGCAAACGAAGGCCGTGCTCCGAGGATGTCGGGGCACGGCCTAGCAGGCGTTCATTGAAGGGAAGTATATGAGCCGGCTATACAGGACGGCTCGAAGACCAAGGCCCGCCCTCGACCAGCACAGCGCCGGTCGCGGTCGGATCAAGTCTCCGTCACTGCTCCAGCAGGCGCCGGGCGATGACCTGGGCCTGGATCTCGGCGGCACCCTCGAAGATCGAGAGGATGCGCGCGTCGCACAGCACGCGGCTGATCGGGTATTCCAGCGCGAAGCCGTTGCCGCCGTGGATCTGCAGGGCGTTGTCGGCCGCCGCCCAGGCGACGCGGGCGCCGAGCAGCTTCGCCATGCCGGCCTCGAGGTCGCAGCGCTTGCCCTCGTCCTTCTCGCGGGCGGAGAAGTAGGTGAGCTGGCGGGCGATATTGATCTCCACCGCCATCATCGCGAGCTTGTCGGCCACGCGCGGGAACTCGACCAGCGCCTTGCCGAACTGCACCCGCTCCTCGGCGTAGCGCAGGCCGATATCGAGGGCCGACTGCGCCACGCCGATGGCACGCGCGGCGGTCTGGATGCGGGCCGATTCGAAGGTCTGCATCAGTTGGGCGAAGCCCTTGCCCTCGACCTCGCCGAGCAGGTTGCCGGCGGGCACGGAGAAGCCCTCGAAGGAGAGTTCGTACTCCTTCATGCCGCGATAGCCGAGCACCTCGATCTCGCCGCCGGACAGGCCGTCGACGGGGAAGGGGTTCTCGTCCGAGCCGCGCGGCTTCTCGGCGATCAGCATGGAGAGGCCGCGGTGGCCCTTCTCCTCCGGCTTGGTGCGCACGAGGACCGTCATGATGTCGGCGCGCACGGGGTGGGTGATCCAGGTCTTGTTGCCCGTGATCTTCCAGACGTCGCCCTCCTTCACCGCCTTGGTGCGGAGCGAGGCGAGGTCGGAGCCGGTGTTCGGCTCGGTGAAGACGGCGGTCGGCAGGATCTCGCCCGACGCGATGCGCGGCAGGAAGCGTTGCTTCTGCTCCTCGGTGCCGCCGCACAGGATCAGCTCGGCGGCGATCTCGGAGCGGGTGCCGAGCGAGCCGACGCCGATATAGGCGCGGGACAATTCCTCCGAGACCACGCACATCGCGGCCTTGGGCATGCCCATGCCGCCGTATTCCTCGGGGATGGTGAGGCCGAACACGCCGAGTTCGGCCATCTTCTCGATGATCGCCATCGGGATGTAGGCGTTCTCGCGGTGCCACTCCTGGGCCTGCTCCACCACTTCGGCCTTGCCGAAGCGGCGCATCTCGGAGCGGATCGCCTCCATGTCCTCGTCGAGGCCCGAGACGCCGATCGTGGCCGCACCCGAGGTCGTGGCCTCGCGGATCTTGGCCACCAGCGCCGCGCGGTTGGCCGGCGTGTTGCCCTCGGCGATCGCCGCGTCGATGGCCGGCGTGCGCAGGGCGGCGAGTTCGGCCGCGGTGAAGCCGAGCGCCGTCGGGCGCACGATCTCGCCCTGGCTCATCGGGATGCCGCCGAACATCTGGTCGAGATACTCGCCGACGCCGATCTTCACGAGCAGCGCCTCGGTCTCGCCGAACATGCCCTCGCCCTGGAGGCGCTCGGCGTAGTCGGCGAGCTCGCGCACAGCCTCGCCGTAGGTGGCGAGCCAGGACAGGCCGTGGGCGGCGTGCTGCTCGCGCTCCAGCGCGCCCGCATCGAGCTTGCCCTCGGGACCCGTCACCCGCGCCTTCACGCGGGCGGTCGCCTCGGCGACGAGGGCCTTGGCGCCCGCGGCGGCGTCCTTGGCCAGGGCGACGAAATCGCTCGGGTCGTTGGCGGGCTGGATCGCGGGAGATGCTGCCATGGCGAACTCTCTTCTCGGGCGCTCTGAGCCGAAGTGGATGGCGTTCCGGTGTGACAGAGCGGGACTTCTAGGAAGATGGATGGTGGGTTTCTTTATAGACAGGATCGCCGGCACAATAGTGGTTTCTCATCGCCGCATCCCCCGTCTTTAGGCTGAATTCATCATACGGTTCACCGTGTTGGACGGGGTTGAGGACCGCTCGCCAGGCCGACGCCACCGGCGGCGACCGCCATGCCGGCGACCTGCATCGCCGTCAGCGTCTCACCGAACATGACGTAGGCGATCACCGCCGACACGGGCGGTACGAGGAACAGCAGCGAGGCGACGCCGGCCACGGCCCCGCGCCGGATCAGCGCCAGCAGCAGCAGAATGCCGCCGACCGAGTTCACGAGGACCGACCACGCCATGCCGAGGCCGAGGGGCAGGCTCGGGCTGAGCTGCGTCTCGCCGGCGACGAGCGCGAGCGGGACCGCGAAAGCGGTGCCGCCGACGAATTGCAGGCAGGCATTGGTGACGAGGTCGGTGCCGGCGCCACGCCGCTTCTGCCACAGCGTGCCGGCGGTCATCGCCAGCATGGCGGCGAGCGAGACGAGGAGGGCGATGGGCGGGATGCCGGCGGCATCAACCGCGCCGAGCTTCGGCCCGAGCACCAGCCCCGCCCCGAGGAAGCCGAGCCCGATCCCGGCCCAGCGCCTCGGCCCGACCCGCTCGCCGAGCAGCGGCTGCGACACGGCCGCCGTCAGCAGCGGCTGGAGGCTGCCCACCAGCGCCGCGATGCCGGCGGGCAGGCCGCGATGCACCGACCAGAACACGCCAGCCACGTAGATGCCCTGCATCAGCACGCCCGCGATCATGCCGTCGCGCCAGGCGGCGCCCGTCCGGGGCCAGCGCGCGCGGAGGGCGAACGCGAGGCCCGCCAGCACGAGCGCCACCAGGGCGAGGCGGACCGCGACGAAGGCCAGCGGCTCGGCGTAGGGCGCCACGTAGCGCGCGGCGACGAAACCGCTCGCCCAGATCAGCACGAAGGCGGCGGGGATCAGGCTGGAGAGAAGGCTCGACATGGCGCCCGGCAGGCAGCACGCGGCCGGTCCCGTGACAATCGGGAAAAGCTGAGGGCGGCCATGCCCCCATGTTGGGCCGCTCCCCGGCGCCGAAGCCGCGATCGGGGTAAACGGCCCGTCAACGCATTCCCGTTCATCTGGCTGTCTGTCAGCGAGAAAGTGCCCGGATCCGGATGACCCCCGCCGCCTTCATTGAGACGTGGAGCCGCAGCGAGCTGCGGGAGCGGCAGGGTGCTCAGACCCATTTCAACGACCTGTGCGCGCTGCTCGGCGAGCCGACCCCCGCCAAGGCCGACCCGACCGGACGGAGCTACTGCTTCGAGCGCGGTGCGACGAAGGTCGGTGGCGGCGATGGCTGGGCCGATGTGTGGAAGCGCGGCTGCTTCGGCTGGGAATACAAGGGCAAGCACAAGGATCTGAACGCGGCCCTGCGCCAGCTCCAGATCTACGCGCCCGACCTTGAGAACCCGCCCTACCTCGTCGTCTCCGACATGGAGCGGATCATCGTCCACACCAACTGGACGAACACGGTCCGGCGCATCCTCACCTACACCTTCGACGATCTGCGCGAACCGGCCAAGCTCGAACAGCTGCGGCAGGTCTTCCGCGGCTCGGACGCTCTGAAACCGGGCTTGAGCCCGCAGGAGTTGACCGCCAAGGTCGCCGAGCGCTTCGGCGATCTCGGCAAGCGCTTACAGGAGCGTGGGCACGCGCCCCAGGCGGTCGCGCATTTCCTCAACCGGGTCATCTTCTGCATGTTCGCCGAGGATGCCGAGCTGCTGCCCAAGGAGCTGTTCACCCGCATGGTGCTCGCCCTATCGCGGGTGCAGTACCACCAGCCCGCCAAGGCGGCGGCTCAGTTCGACGAGCTGTTCGCCAAGATGCGGGAGGGCGGCTTCTTCGGCGCCGATGTCATCGCGTGGTTCAACGGCGGCCTGTTCGATGCGGTGCCCGCACTCCCCCTGGAGCGGCAGGATCTTGAACTGATCGCCCGCACCGCCCGCGAGCACGACTGGTCGAACATCGATCCGGCGGTGTTCGGCACGATGTTCGAGGCCGCGCTCAACACGACCGGGCGCCGCGCGGCGCTCGGCGCGCACTACACCGACCGCGACAAGATCCTGAAGATCGTCGAGCCGGTGATCATCCGCCCGCTCGCGGCGGAATGGGCGACGGCCCTGGCAGCGATCCGCGAGCAGGCCGAGGCCATCGCGGCGGCGGATGACGAGCGCAAGGCGGTGCAGGAGCAGGCAGCGGCGGCTTTGGCGGAGGATGCCGCGGCCTACCGGGCCGGTGAGGCGGGCCGCCGCAAGCAGCTCGCGACCATCGCCCGGCGCCGGACGCTCGCCCTGAACGAGGCGACGGCGATCCGCGACCGGTTCGTCGATCGGCTCGCGACCTTCCGCGTGCTCGACCCCGCCTGCGGCTCGGGCAACTTCCTCTACGTGGCGCTGCACGCCCTGCGCGACATCGAGCTGCGCGCCCTCCTCGACGCCGACCGCCTCGGCGTGCCGCAGGCGCGGCCCCGGGTCGGTCTCGACGCCGTGCGCGGCATCGAGATCGAGGCCTACGCCGCCGAGCTCGCCCGCGTGACGCTGTGGATCGGCAACCTGCAATGGGAGCGCCGCAACGGCTACACCAACCCGCCCGAGCCGATCCTGCACAGCCTCGACACGATCGAGTGCCGCGACGCCCTGCTGAACCCGGATGGCAGCGAGGCGGTATGGCCCGAGGCGGACGTCATCGTCGGCAATCCGCCCTTCCTCGGCGGCAAGCGGCTGCGCGACGGCCTCGGCGACGAGACCGTCGAGCGGCTGTTCAAGACCTATCGCGGTCGCGTGCCGGCGGAGGCGGATTTCGTCTGCTACTGGGTGGAGAAGGCGTGGCGGGCCATCGGCGCGGGGTACAGCCGCCGCGCCGGGCTGGTGACGACCAACTCGATTCGGGGTGGCGCCAGCCGGCGGGTGCTGGAGCCGGTGGCGGATGCGGGCGCCCTGCGGGAAGCCTGGGCCGACGAGCCATGGGCGCTCGAAGGCGCTGCCGTGCGCGTGTCGATGATCGGGTTTGGAGATGCCTTCTCGGAATGTCGCCTCAACGGCAAGATCGTTAGGACAATCAATCCTGATCTTACCAATGAAGTGAATATTGCTCGCGCGCAGAAGCTTGTTGAAAATACACAGATAGCTTTTCAGGGTATAACAAAAGGTGCTGATTTCGAAGTCGACGCTGACAAGGCACGGGCATGGCTAGTTTTGCCCGCCAATCCCAATGGAAAAAAGAATCAAGCTGTCCTTGCTCCCATTATGAGCGGTGGCGATATTGTTAGGAAAAAAGAAGCAGGGTGGGTCATAGATTTTACAGGTATAAGCGAGGCCGATGCTGCGCTTTTTGAAGAGCCGTTCCAATACGTCAGAAACTATGTTTATCCGCAGAGATCTAAAAATCGAAGAGATCTATATAGACAAAATTGGTGGCTTTTCAGTGAGGTCAGGCCTGGATTCCGAAGAAAATTAAACGGGATTGAAAGATACATCGCCACCCCTAAAGTGGCACGGCAACGGGTATTTGTTTGGCTTCCGTCGAAGATATTGCCGGACAATCTAATTATAGCTATTGCGAGAGATGATGATATAACTATGGGGATTCTTTCTTCATCGTTTCATGAAAAGTGGTCTCTTCGCTCGGGTGCGTGGATAGGTGCTGGAAATGATCCGACCTATACACCATCGACTACCTTCGAAACTTTCCCCTTCCCGGAGGGGCTCACTCCGAACATCCCGGCCGCAGATTACGCCGACGATCCACGCGCGCAGAAAATTGCAGCGGCAGCGGTGGAGCTGAACCGGCTGCGCGAAAACTAGCTCAACCCGCCCGATCTCGTGCGGATCGAGCCGGAGGTCGTGCCCGGCTACCCCGACCGAATCCTGCCGAAGGACGCGGCCGCCGCGGCGGTTCTCAAGAAGCGCACGCTGACCAACCTCTACAACGAGCGTCCGACCTGGCTCGACAACGCCCACCGGGCGCTCGACGCGGCGGTGGCCGCCGCCTACGGCTGGCCGGCGGACCTGTCGGATGACGAGATCCTGGCGCGGCTGTTCGCGTTGAATCAGGAGCGCGCGGCGGCGGGCCGATGAGGGCTGTCCTGCGTTGACCCGGCGGCCGGGGCCCGTATGTCGCGGACGAATCTTCTCAGCGTGTCGCGGAACCCGTCGCCTTGAGCCGCCTCAAAAAGATCCTCGACGTGATGGGGCTGGCCGCGCAGCGCTTCGTCGCCCATGACGGCTGGGCGATCGCGAGCCACATCGCGCTGTCGATGCTGACCTCGCTGTTTCCGTTCCTGATCCTGCTCGCGGCGCTCGCCGGCCTGATCGGCACCAAGTCGCTGGCGGACGAGGCCGGCACGCTGATCTTCGACGCCGTGCCGCGGGAGGTGGCCAAGCCCATCGTCGGCGAGGTGCACCGCCTGCTCACCGAGCAGCGCGGCGGCGTGCTGACGCTCGGTGCGCTGCTCGCGCTCTACTTCTCGTCCTCCGGCGTCGAGTCGCTCCGGGTCGGGCTCAACCGAGCCTACGGCATCCGCGAGATGCGGCCCTGGTGGCTCACCCGGCTCGAATCGATCGGCTACGTGGTCTGCGGTGCCTTCGCGATGCTGGCCTTCGCGCTGCTCGTGGTGCTGGGGCCGCTGATCTGGCGCCAGCTCGTCTTCGTGGCGCCGGGGCTGGAGCCGCTGGGCCTCACCGTCGCCATCGGCCGGATCGGCGTCACCGCCTTCCTGATCGCGCTCGTTCTCGTGATCGCCCACAAATTCGTCGCCGCCGGGCGGCGCCCGGTCCTGTCGGTGCTGCCGGGCATCGCCGTGACGCTCGGCCTGTGGTTCCTCGCCGGCCTCGGCTTCGGCTTCTACCTCGACCGGTTCTCGAACGCCTACGCCTCCACCTATGGCGGCCTCGCGACCGCGATGATCTTCCTGGTGTTCCTCTACTGGCTCGCGGCGATGTTTCTGTTCGGCGGCGAGATCAACGGCACGATCATCGCGGCGCGGCGTCAGCGGCTTCAGGCGCGGATGCGGGCGCGTCAGGCGGAAGCGGCGCGGGTGGCGAACCCGCTGCCGTGATCTCGCCCATCAGCTTGCGCTCGCGGGCGAGTTCCGCGAGCCGCTCGATCCGGATGTTCGGGGGCGGCAGGTCGATCACGAAGCGCTCGGCCATCTCGCCGAGGACGAAATCGGGCCGGACCTCTTCGAGATAGCGCCAGTCGATTCCCGTCGACCACAGGAAATGCACCTCGCGGAAGGTGTCGGCGAAGAGCGCGGTCAGCGTCGCGACCGGGCTGTGGGCGGTGTGCTGGGCGTAGGAATCGCCGAAGATCACGAGGCGGCGCGGGTCGGCCTTCGGGTCGTCGTTGCGGAACACCGCGTGCGTGCCGAGATGAGCATCGCCGCCGCGCCCGAGGGCCTCCATCTCCCGCAGGAGATCGTTGGCGTGGACGCGCCGGGCCCGGCTCGCGAATGCCGTGCCCTCCGCGAGCTCCGCGCGATGGGGGGCGAACTTGCGGCCGAGATCGCCCGAGAAGGGGAGGGCGGTGCGGTCCCGCCGGGCCTCGATGTCGTCCCGCGGGCGGACGCCCATCCGCGCCACGACGGTGCGGTAGGCGAGAACGCAGCCCTCAAACGTCCAGTGGGTGTCGGTGCGCAGATAGAGCGGTGGGCCGTCCTTCGCCGCCCGGAACGCGCCCGCGAGATCGACCCAGGCGCGGGCGCCGGGCGAGGCAGTGAGCCAGCGGGCGAGCCGCAGGGCCGGGGCGCGGGCCGGATCGAAGACGAGCTCTTCCGCGCGTTCGGGATGGACGGTGAGCTTTTCCGGGGCGAGGGCGTGGAGGTAGGTCGCGCCGAGCCGGGCACAGCGCCGCACCCGCGTCTCGATCATCCGCCGCCAGCGCCACAGCGTCGCCCGGGAGACGCCCGGCCGGCCGTATTGCTCCAGCACTCGGTTGTTGCCGCGGATCAGGAACAGCCAGCCGTCCCGGCCCTCGTACACATCAGCGGCCGGGTCGGGGGCGGAGATCATGGGGTGGTTCTAGCGGGGCGGACGGCCGCCGCCAAACCCTCCCCCTCTGCGGGGGAGGGGGCCCGCGGAAGGGGGAGGGATCTGCCGGTGCGTGACCTATCCGCCGAACAGCCGCTTGAGGCCGGCGAGCAGGCCGCCGCTGCGGGCGGGCTCCTGCGCCTTCGTCTCGGACGCCGTCGGCGCCGGGGCGGAAGCCTTGGGTGCGGCAACGACGGTCTGGACCAGGCCGAGCGCCGCCGTGTCCGTGGTCTCGCGGTCGATCAGGATCAGGCTGCCGGTGTCGCGGTTCTCGACATACGGATCGACGGCGATCTGACGGTCGAGGGTCAGGGTCACGTCGCCGATATCGTTGACCGCGAGCTTGTCGGCCGGGCCGGCCTGCCCGGTCTCCGGGTCGATCCGGCGGTGGACCGCCTTCACCACGGCGTTGACCGTCTGCGTGCCGACCTTGGCCCACAGGCTGGCGCCGGGGACGAGATCGGATTCGGCGGCCCAGAACAGGCGCACGTCGAGGCTGTCGGTCAGCGTCAGCGGCGCGTCCGAAGTCGCGATCACCGCGCCGCGGGAGGCGTCGACCTCGTCGGCGAGCACCAGCGTCACCGACTGTCCCTCGCTCGCCCGCTCCAGATCGCCATCGGCGGTGAAGATGCGGGCGATGGTCGAGGTCTTGCCCGAGGGCGCGACGGTGACGGCGTCGCCCGGCGCCACCGAACCGCTCGCGATCAGCCCCGAAAAGCCGCGGAAGTCGGAATTCGGGCGGTTCACCCACTGCACCGGCATGCGGAAGGCGGCGGCGCGCTCCTCCGACTTAACCGGCACCTCTTCGAGGTAGCGCAGCAGCGGAACGCCGTCGTACCAGGTCGCGGCGGTGCCCGGCAGCACGACGTTGTCGCCGTTCTTGGCCGAGAGCGGGATCGCCCGCACCTCGGAAAAGTTCAGCGGCGCGGCAAATGCCTGGAAGCCCGAGAGGATCGCCTCGAACTTGTCCTGCGACCAGCCGACGAGATCCATCTTGTTGATGGCGAGCGCGACCCGGTGGATGCCGAGCAGCGAGACCAGCAGCGCGTGGCGCCGGGTCTGGCGGGTCAGCCCGTGGCGGGCGTCTACCAGGATCACGGCGACGTCGGCGGTCGAGGCGCCGGTCGCCATGTTGCGGGTATACTGCTCGTGGCCGGGGGTATCGGCGACGATGAAGGAGCGCCGGTCGGTCGAGAAGAAGCGATAGGCGACGTCGATGGTGATGCCCTGCTCGCGCTCGGCCTGGAGCCCGTCGACCAGCAGGGCGAGATCGACCTCGGCCCCCTGCGTGCCGTGCTTGCGCGAATCGCGCTGCAGCGCCGTCACCTGATCGTCGAAGATCTGCTTGGTGTCGTGCAGGAGCCGCCCGATCAGGGTGGACTTGCCGTCATCGACGGAGCCGCAGGTGATGAAGCGCAGCACTTCCTTGGACTGATGCTTGCGCAGGAAGGCTTCGTAGCCGAACGCTTCCGGAGACTGATGGATCGTCATCAGAAGTAGCCCTCCTGCTTCTTGCGCTCCATGGCGCCGGCGCCGTCCTTGTCGATGACCCGGCCCTGGCGCTCCGAGGTGCGGGCGGCGAGCGTCTCGCCGATGATCTCCGGCAGGGTCGCGGCCGGGCTCTCGACCGCGCCGGTCAGCGGGTAGCAGCCGAGCGTGCGGAACCGAACTTTCCGCAGTTCCGGCGTCTCACCGGCTTCGAGCGGCAGCCGCTCGTCGTCCACCATGATCAGCTGGCCATCGCGCTCCACCACCGGCCGCTCGGCGGCGAAGTAGAGCGGGACGATCGGAATGTTTTCCTGCTCGATGTAGAGCCAGATATCCAACTCGGTCCAATTGGACAGCGGGAACACGCGAAAACTCTCGCCGCGCCGCTTCTTGAAATTGTAGAGGTGCCACGGCTCGGCGCGCTGGCGCTTGGGATCCCAGCGGTGCTGCGCGTTGCGCAAGCTGACGATGCGCTCCTTGGCGCGAGACGCCTCCTCGTCGCGGCGGGCGCCGCCGAAGGCCACGTCGAACTTGTGCTTGTCGAGCGCCTGACGCAGGGCCTGCGTCTTCATCACGTCGGTATGCACTTCCGAGCCGTGGCTCACCGGGCCGATGCCCTTGGCGAGACCCTCCTGGTTCGTGTGCACGATGAGTTCGAGGCCGAGTTCCTTCGCGCGCCGGTCGCGGAAGGCGATCATCTCGCGGAACTTCCAGGTCGTGTCGATGTGCATCAGGGGAAACGGCAGGCGCCCCGGCGCGAAGGCCTTCAGCGCCAGATGCAGCAGCACCGACGAATCCTTGCCGATCGAGTAGAGCATCACCGGGTTCTCGGCCTCGGCGACCGCCTCGCGGAAGATGTGGATGCTCTCGGCCTCCAGGCGCTGGAGATGCGTCAGGCGGGTGCGCGCGGGCGCGGCGACGGCGGCGCTCATCAGACCAGTTCCCTTCTGTGTTCGCGTAAGGTGGCGGCGCTCGCCGGCTCCTCGAAAGCGGCGGCTTCCTGACCGGGCGCCACGTCGCTTTCGGGCCTGTGCAGATGCAGGCCGCATTCCTTCTTGGATTCCTGCTCCCACCACCAGCGGCCCGCCCGCTCGTCCTCGCCGATCTTCACGGCGCGGGTGCAGGGGGCGCAGCCGATCGAGGGGAAGCCGCGGTCGTGCAGGGTGTTGTAGGGGATGAAGTTGTCGCGCACGAAGCGATCGACGTCGGCGCGCGACCAGTCGGCGAGCGGGTTGACCTTGATCAGGCCGCGGCCCTCGTCGGCCTCGGCCAGCGGCGTGTCGGCCCGGTTGGCGGATTGCCCGGCGCGCAGGCCGGTGAACCACGCCGCCGCGCCCTCCAGCGCCCGGCCCAGCGGCTCGACCTTGCGGAAGCCGCAGCAGGCCTGCCGCGCGGCGACCGAGTGGCGAAAGCCGTTGATGCCCTCGCGCGCGACGAACTCTTCTTCCGAAACACGCTCGGGCGCGTAGGCGCGGATGCGGATGCCGTAGGCGGCCTCCGTCTCGGTCCAGACGTCGTAGGTCTCGGGGAAGAGCCGGCCGGTATCGAGCGTGACGATCTCCGTGCGGCCCTTGTTCAGGGCGAGCGCATGCGTGAGCGCCTGATCCTCGATGCCGAGGCTGGTTGTGAAGACGAGCCGGCCCGGGATGCGGTCCTCGACGAGGCGGATGCGCCCCCGGAGGTCCAGCCCCGCCATCTCCCCGGCGAGGTCCCCGGCCGCCCGGACGAGGGCAGCGGTCATGTGCGTAAATTCGGTTGCCTGCTTGTCGGAGTTCTGAGATGTTCGCTATAACGAACGCTGTCAAGGCGTAGGGCCCGCCGCGAACGCAATTCACCGCTGCGGCGCGAATGGCACGGCAACGGTTGCCGCGGCGGATCGTTGCCCGACTAGAAAAGAATCTTCTCAGTGCGGCGCCAGAACTGGCCTGTCGCGGCGCTTCGGAAGCCGCCCACGAGCGCATCCTCGCCACCAGCTTCGGAGAGGCCCCTTGGACTCGATCGACCTGAAGATCCTCGCGCTCCTGCAGAAGGATGCCACGCTCTCCATCGCCGCCATCGGCGAGCAGGTCGGGCTGTCGCAGACGCCCTGCTGGAAGCGGATCCAGCGCCTTGAGGCCGACGGCGTGATCGACCGACGCGTGGCCGTGCTCGATCCGGTCAAGCTCGGCCTTGGCCTCACCGTCTTTGTCTCCATCGAGACCGCCGACCATTCCAAGGACTGGCTCGAGCAATTCGCCGACCGAATCTCGGCCATGCCGGAAGTGCTCGAATTCTACCGGATGGCCGGCGACGTCGACTACATGCTGCGCGTCGTCGTGGCCGACATGGCGGCCTACGACACCTTCTATAAGAACCTGATCGCGACGCTTCCTCTCAAGAATGTGACCTCGCGCTTCGCCATGGAGAAGGTGAAGTCGACCACCGCCCTACCGCTGCCGGTCCCCCCGCCACGGGGGCGCTCCGAGCCGAGGCTCTCGGTGGTTGGGGAATAATTTTCTTTTTTGCGACGCAACAACGAACAATCTCTTCTCTCTGCGGGGCGTTCTTTAAAACGGACGTTTCGACGTTGACAGCGGCGCTCCGGCGGACGACATGGCACCCACGATGTCCAGGCAAGCACTCCTCCCCCGCACGGCTCCGTTCGGAGACCAGGAACGGGCTCATCTCGACGCGGCGCTCGGCGCGGCGACGCCGATCCAGCGCGCGTGGCTGACCGGCTTCCTCGCCGGGCTCGACGCGGCGTCCGGCCAGCCGGCCGCGGCGGCGCCCGCCCCCATCGCGCCCCCCAAGGCCGCCGAGCCGCTGACGATCCTGTTCGCGTCCGAATCGGGCAACTCGGAAAAGCTCGCGAGCGACGTGGGCAAGCTCGCGCGCAAGCAGGGCTTCAAGCCGAAGGTCGTCGATTTCGCAGACCTCGACCTCGCCACGCTGCCGAAGGCCGGCAAGGTCATCGCCATCGCCGCGACCTGGGGCGAGGGCGAGCCGCCGGCCCGCGCGGTGCGCGCCTATGGCGAGCTGATGGGCGATGCGGCGCCGCGGCTGGAGGGCGTGCAGTTCGGCGTGCTGGCGCTCGGCGATACGAGCTACGCGGAGTTCTGCGCGATCGGAAAGGCGCTCGATGCCCGCTTCGAGGCGCTCGGCGCCAAGCGCGCCTATGACCGTGCCGATCTCGACCTCGATTTCGAGAAGCCGGCGGCCGACTGGATCAAGGGCGCGCTGAAGGCGCTGGCCCCGGCCGAGGCCCCGAGCGACAACGTCGTGGCGGTCGATTTCCGCGCCGGCAGCGAGGATGAGGACGCCGAGGTCAGCCGCGAGCCGGTGGTGGTCGAGGTGATCGACCACGTGAACCTCAACTCCTCGCGCTCCGACAAGGAGACGATCCACCTCGCCCTCGAATTCGAGGACGGGGCGCCGGCCTACGAGCCAGGCGATTCGCTGGAGATCTTTCCGGAGAACGACCCGCAGCTCGTGGACGAGATCCTGCGCGCGACAGGGCTGTCCGGTGACGAGGGCCTGCGCCGGGCCCTGCTCGCCGAGCGCGACATCACCACGCTGTCGTCCACCACGGTCGAGCGCTTCGCCAAGGCCACGGGCCATGCGGACGCGAAAGCATTCGCGGAGAGCGGCGAGGTGAAGGCCTGGATCGAGGGCCGGCACCTGATCGACCTGATCGAGCGCTTCCCCGCCGAGCTGACCGCCGAGCATCTCAACACCGTGACCCGGCCGCTGCCGCCGCGGGCCTATTCCATCGCCTCGTCGCGCAAGGAAGTCGGCGACGAGGTCCACCTCACCATCGCCGCCGTGCGCTACGAGACCCACGGCCGCGCCCGGTCCGGCGTCGCCTCGGTGCATGTGGCCGACCGCATCAAGAACGGCGCCAAGCTGCGGGTGCGGGTGAAGCCGAACAAGCACTTCCGCCTGCCCTCGGACGGCTCCACCGACATCATCATGGTCGGCCCCGGCACCGGCGTCGCCCCGTTCCGCGCCTTCGTGCAGGAGCGCCGCGCCACCGAGGCACCCGGCCGCTCGTGGCTGTTCTTCGGCGACCGCCACTTCACCCACGACTTCCTGTACCAGCTCGAATGGCAGGACGCGCTGGAGGACGGCTCGCTCGCCAAGATCGACGTGGCCTTCTCCCGCGACCAGCCGGAGAAGGTCTACGTGCAGGACCGGATCGACCAGAACGCCGCCGAGGTGGTGGCGTGGCTCGACGGCGGCGCCCATTTCTACGTCTGCGGTGATGCCAAGAACATGGCGCGTGACGTGCGCGCCGCGGTGGTGCGGGCCTTCGAGACCGTGAAGGGCCTGAGCAGCGCCGATGCCGAGGCGCATGTCGCCTCGCTGGAGCGGGCCAAGCGCTACCAGCAGGACGTTTACTGAAGTTCACCTAGCCCTCCCCCCGACAGATCTTGGGCTTGCCCAAGGTCTGCAATAGGGTTGCCCAAATCGGGCAAGCCCGATTTGGTTGGGGGTAGGGTGCCGAGCGCAGCGAGGCGGGAGAGGGGCAGCGCGACGGCGCCGAGGAAGGCGCGGCCCGTGCTGTCGAAACTTTTCCGGATAGGGCGCTCCCCTCTCCCGACCCTCGCCGACGCGAGGGCCACCCTCCCCCGCAGAGGGGGGAGGGCTGAGTGCGAAACGGATCACCGCCATGGACGACCACAAGCCGATCGACACCCCTGACGGCCCCGCCGTGGACACGCCCGGCATCGGCGCGCACCGCTACGAGACGCCGCCGACCGACCGTCCGATCACGGAGGCCGAGGCCGCGCGCGCCGCGGGGCTCGCGCATAACGAGCACCTGAAGATCGCTAGCCGCTACCTGCGCGGGGGCTTGGCCGACGGGCTCCTCAAGCACGCCACCGGCGCAATCTCTGAGGACGACGGCCAACTCGTCAAGTTCCACGGCATGTACATGCAGGACGACCGGGACATCCGGGCGGAGCGCACCAAGAAGAAGCTCGAGAAGGCCTACAGCTTCATGATCCGCCTGCGCATCGCGGGCGGCGTCGTGACGCCGAAGCAGTGGCTGATCCTCGACGACATCGCCACGACCTATGCCGGCGGGGCCCTGCGCGCGACCACGCGCCAGACGTTCCAGTATCACGGCGTGATCAAGTCGAACCTCAAGCGCACCATGGCGGCGATCAACTCGGCGCTGCTCGACACCATCGCGGCCTGCGGCGACGTCAACCGCAACGTCATGGCGGCGACAAACCCGGCTCAGGCCGGCGCGCACCAGGCCGCGCTCAAGCTCGCCAAGGACATCTCCGACACCCTGCTGCCGAAGACCGGCGCGTGGCGTGAGATCTGGCTCGACGGTGAGCGCGTGGTCGGCGGCGAGGATGAGGCGGAGATCGAGCCGATCTACGGCAAGACCTACCTGCCGCGGAAGTTCAAGACCGTGGTCGCGGTGCCGCCCTCGAACGAGGTCGACATCTTCGCCCACGATCTCGGCTTCATCGCCATCCTCGACAAGAAGAACCGGGTGACGGGCTGGAACGTGACTGTCGGCGGCGGCATGGGCATGACCCATGGCGAGACCGACACCTTCCCCCGCACCGCCGACGTGCTCGGCTTCGTGAAGCCCGAGGATGCGCTAAAGGCGGCCGAAGCGGTGATGACGGTCCAGCGCGACTGGGGCAACCGCAAGAACCGCAAGAACGCCCGGCTCAAATACACGATCGAGCGGTTCGGCCTCGACGCCTTCCGGGCGGAGGTCGAGAAGCGCATCGGCAAGAAGCTCGGCGAACCCAAGCCCTTCACCTTCGAGAACAACGGCGACCGCTACGGCTGGGTCGAGGGCGAGGACGGACGCCACCACCTGACGCTCTACGTGCCGTCGGGCCGGATCAAGGACATCGACGGCGGTCCGCAATTCCTCTCGGGCCTGCGCCGCATCGCCGAGGTGCACGAGGGTGATTTCCGCCTCACCGGCAACCAGAACGTCATCATCGCCAACGTGCCGGCGGGCAAGAAGCCTGAGATCGACGCGCTGGTCGACGAGTACGGCCTGACCCGGGGCGCCTCGGCGATCCGCCGCAACGCGCTCGCCTGCGTGGCGCTGCCGACCTGCGGGCTGGCGCTGGCCGAGAGCGAGCGCTACCTGCCCGACCTGCTCACCGAGTTGGAGGAGAGCCTCGCCCGCCACGGGCTGCAGGACGAGCCCATCACGATCCGCTCGACCGGCTGCCCCAATGGCTGCGCCCGGCCGTTCATCTCGGAAATCGGCCTCGTCGGCCGCGGCCCCGAGCGCTACCACCTCTATCTCGGCGCCGCCTTCGACGGCTCCCGGCTGAGCAAGCTCTACCGCGAAGATGTGCTGGCCAGCGAGATCAAGGACACGCTGGAGCCGCTGTTCGCCGCCTACGCCAAGGACCGGCAGCCGGGCGAGCATTTCGGCGATTTCGTGATCCGCGCCGGCTTCGTGGCCAAGACGAGCAACGGGCCGGACTTCCACGAGCGGACGGGTCCGCTGCGGGCGGCGTGACGGCTTTTTCCACGCGCACGGCCGGGGCGAAGTCTCCGGCCGTGCGCGGCCGTAACCTTGTCGAGCCGCTTCAGGCCGGCACCACCGCCACGTTGTCGATGAGCCGCGTGCGGCCGAGATAGGCCGCCACCAGCACCCGCGCCTCGCGCTCGGCCCGGGCCACGGGCGCCAGCGTCTGCGCGTCGCGCACCTCCAGATATTGCACCGGCCCGAAGCCCGCCGACTCCAGCGCGGCGATGCCCTCCGCGACGAGCGGAGCCGCCTCGGCGCCGCGGGCGAGGCGACCGGCCATGTCGGCGAGCACCGCGTGCAGGCGCGGCGCGATTTCGCGCTCGCGGGGGTCGAGATAGCGGTTGCGCGAGGACAGGGCGAGGCCGTCCGCCTCGCGGAGCGTCGGCACGCCCTCGATGGTCACCGCCAGATCGAGGTCGCGGACGACCGAGCGGATCACCTGCAACTGCTGGAAATCCTTCTCGCCGAACAGGGCCAGATCGGGCCGGACCTGATTGATGAGCTTGGTCACCACGGTGGCGACGCCGGAGAAATGGCCGGGCCGGACCGCGCCGCACAGGCCCTCCGCCGCCGGGCCGGGCTCGATCCGGGTCGAGAACCCCGTCGGGTACATGGTCTCGACGGAGGGGAGCCACGCCGCGTCGGTGCCGGCCCGCGAGAGCAGATCGAGGTCGGCCTCGGTGTCGCGCGGATAGCGCGAAAAATCCTCGTTCGGGCCGAACTGAGTCGGGTTCACGAAGATGCTGACGACGGCGCGCCGGCCGATCGCCTTGGCATGCGCCACGAGGGCGAGGTGGCCCGCGTGCAGCGCACCCATGGTCGGCACCAGCACGATCCGGTCGCCGCCCTGCCGCCACGCATCGACCCGCGCGCGCAGGGCCTCAAGATTGTCGAAGCGGAGGGTGGTGTCGGACATCGGGCGGCTCGGCATCGGGAAACACGCGCCGCACAGGTAAGCCCCCCGGCCGCGGGACGCCAGCGTTTCACCCCCGGCTCAAGGGCAGTAGCGCAGGGGCCGATCGAACGGGTCGTCGTAGCCGAGGCCGGGGCGGAAGCCGTAATAGCTCGGCTTGCCCAATCCATATTCCGAGCCGACATAGCTCGGATCGTCCGGCGCGTTGGTCGGCACCGGGGCGATGCGCGGTGCGCAAGCCACGAGGCGTCGCGGCCGAAGCCGGGGCGGCCCGTCGCTCAGGGCATCCCCGTCCCCGCGGGGGAAGAAGCGCGGCGCCGGGAGCGGACCGGCGGCAGGACCCGGCTCGAACGGCGGCAGGTCGGCGGCGGCGGCGGACGAGCCGAGGAGACCGACGGCGAGGAGAGCGCCGAGGGCCCGCTGCCAACCGCCCGTCATCGCATCGCTCTCCCGCTCCCACACCGACGATGCGTCGCAGGTCATGGTGAATGGATCGTTACCGCTCACGCCCGCGGATAGACGATGACCGAGAGATAGGTCATCGGCGTCTTGAGCAGTTTGGCCGGGCCGTGCAGGCCGTTCGAGTCGAACATCAGCGCGTCGCCCGGCTCCAGGTGATAATCCTGGCCCGAATGGTGATAGATCACCTCGCCGGTCAGCATGTAGATGAATTCCGTGCCGATATGGCGGAAGCTCGTATAGGCCTCGGCCTCGTCCTGCAGGGTGATGAGGTAGGGCTCCACCACCACGTCGCCGCGGATGCCGGCGCCGAGCAGCTCGTAGAGATGCCCGACCTTGGTGCCGCGCCGCTCGATCGGCACGCCCTGGCCGCGCTTCACGTGGCTGCAGTCGCGGGTCTCCTCGAAGGCGGCGAAGAGAGCGGTGATTGGCACGTTGAGGGCCGACGCGATGGCGTTGATCGAGGCCAGCGAGGGCGAGATCGCGCCGTTCTCGATCTTCGAGATCATGCCCGGCGAGATGCCGGCCGCGCTGCCGAGATCGGCTACCGACAGGTCGCGCTCGCGCCGCAGCAGGCGCACCTGATGGCCCAGCGCCTTCTCCAGGGGGCGCTCCTCGACGACGGGCGCGTTCGACGCTGTGCTCAGCATGGATCCCGGACTGCTCCTTTCGCCGTTGCGGCGCGAAAACCATTATGACGCAGGATTTCGAGGACGCCACCGGGCACAGTTGTTGAGAATCGTAAGTCGTCGTCGGTCCGACGCCTGATCTCGGACGGTGAAAACCGGCAAAGCCAGGGCTCAAGTTGCTGTTCCGGCTCGCATTCGTCCCGATACCGGCGGCTTCAAGAGACGGAAAAAGGGACCGGCGCTGTCCGCGCCGGTCCCTTCACCGTGCCGTCCGTCGATCCAAAAAAATCCTAGAACGGGATGTCGTCGTCGAGGTCGTAGTTCGGCTTGCCGCCACCGCCGCCGCCACCGCCCGAGGAGGGCCGGCGGTCGCCGCCGCCGGAGCGGCTGGAGCCGTAATCGTCGCGTCCGGCGCCGCGGTCGCCACCCCGGTCGCCGCCGCGGCTGATCTGGCCGCCGCCCTCGTCGTCGCCCGCGAAGTCGCCGCCGCCACCGCCGCGCCCGTCAAGAATCGTCATCTCGCCGCGGAAGCGCTGCAGCACCACCTCGGTGGTGTACTTCTCGGCGCCCGACTGGTCGGTCCACTTCCGCGTCTGGAGCTGGCCCTCGATGTAGACCTTCGAGCCCTTGCGCAGGTACTGCTCCGCCACGCGGGCAAGGTTCTCGTTGTAGATCACGACCGAGTGCCACTCGGTCTTCTCCTTGCGCTCGCCGGACATCTTGTCCTTCCAGGACTCCGACGTCGCGATTCGCAGGTTGACCACGGGATCGCCCGAGGCCAGGCGCCGGGTCTCGGGATCGCGCCCGAGATTGCCGACCAGAATCACCTTGTTGACGCTGCCCGCCATCTCATCTCTCCATCCGGTCCGATCTCACAGGGCATTTCGATACGCCCGCGATGGCGGCGACTCTTGAGCGTGCCGCCCCCTCTGGGCAAGCCATCTGCGGCTCTTGTGCACGCTAACCACCGGGTGCTGCGGCCATCGTGAATGTTCTATCTATGTTCTAATCGTCCGACAAGCGCGGTCGCGCCCGTCGGAGCCGAAATTTCGTCAGGCCACTTTCACCACGAGCTTGCCGAAATTGGCGCCCTTGAGCATCCCGGCGAAGGCGGCCGGGGCATTCTCCAGGCCCTCCACCACGTCCTCGCGCGCCTTGACCCGTCCGGCCCGGAGCCAGCCGCCGACATCCCTCAGGAAGTCGTCCTGCATCGCGGCGAAATCCCAGACGATGAAGCCGCGCAGGGTCAGGCGCTTGGTGAGGATGGCGCGCATCAGAACCGGGGAGCGGTCGGGGCCGGGGGGCAGTTCGCTCAGATTGTAGCCCGCGACGAGGCCGCAGACCGGGACCCGCGCGAAGTCGTTGAGCAGCGGCAGCACCGCGTCGAACACGGCGCCGCCGACATTCTCGAAATACACGTCGATCCCCTCGGGGCAGGCACGGGCCAGCGCCTCGGGGAAGTCGCCGGCACGGTGATCGACGGCCGCGTCGAAGCCGAGCGTCTCGGTGAGATAGGCGCATTTCTCCGCGCCCCCGGCGATGCCGACGGCCCGCGCGCCCTTGATGCGGGCGATTTGGCCGACGAGAGAGCCGACCGGTCCGGCGGCGGCGGCCACCACGACGGTCTCGCCCGGGCGCGGGCGGCCGATCTCGAGGAGACCGGTATAGGCGGTCATGCCGGGCATGCCGAGGATGCCGAGGAACTGGCTCGGCGGCCCGTCCGCAGGATCCAGACGGCGCAGATCCCGCCCGTCCGAGATCGCGAATTCTTGCCAGCCGGAGTTGCTCAGCACGAGATCGCCCTCGGCGAAGGCCGGGTTCTCCGAGGCGACCACTTCGCTCACCGTCTGGCCGACCATGGTCTCGCCGATCTCGACCGGCTTGGCGTAGGACTTTGCCGCGCTCATCCGCCCGCGCATGTAGGGATCGAGGGAGAGCCAGCGGGTCCGCAGCAGAACCTCCCCCGCCTTGGGGACCGGGGTGCGTCCCTCTTCGAAGCGGAAATGTTCGGGTTTCGGCTCACCGTGCGGGCGCGCGGCCAGCACGATCCGACGGTTGACGACTGCCATGGAGCGCTCCGGCGTTGTTCAGGACGGAACCGGGCAGATGGGTCGCGCGCTGGTTCCGGCAATGCGAGGCAGCGATGTGCGGAGATCGGGGATGGGGTGGAGGATGGCGGCCCTGACAATCGGGATGGTGGCATTGGCTGGCCCCTCCGGAGCGGCGGGGACCGATCCGCTGGCGGTCTACCGCTGGAAGTCGCGGGTGCTGGTGCTGGCCGCGGGCGATGCCGGCGATTCCCGCCTCGCCGTGCAGCGGCAGGCCCTCGCCTCGGCACGGGCCGGCGCGTCCGAGCGCGACCTCGTCACCGTCGAGGCGGTGGGACAGGGGCCTGACGCGGTGGCCCTGCGGCGCCGTCTCGGCCTTCCGGGCGACGCCTTCCGGGCCGTCCTCGTCGGCAAGGACGGCGGCGCCAAGCTCACGTCGGAGGAGCCGATTCCGCCCCAGCGCCTGTTCTCGACCATCGATGCCATGCCGATGCGGCAGGACGAGGCGAAGCGGCGCTGATCCGCCAAAGAGAAGGGGCCGCGAGCGGCCCCTTCCTCATCTCCGATGATCGCGTGATCAGTAGCAGCGCTCGACCAGGACGCGGCGGTAGCCGTAGGGCGTCCAGGTCAGGCGCGGGACGGTGTAGCAGCCGCCGCTGTAATAGGGGTCGTAACCCACGGTCGTGTAGCCGTAGGGACCACCCCAGCCGCCGTAGCCGTAGGGATAGCCGTAGGCGCCGTAGAGGCTGCCCGCAGCGAGGCCGAGGCCCAGTCCGAGGCCGACGCCGCCCCAGCCGACACCGCGCCGGTAACCCCAGCCACCACCGCGCCAGCCGCCATAGCCGCCACGCCAGCCGCCGAAGCCGGCTCCGCGGTAGAATCCGCCCCGGCCCGCGAACCCGCCACCGAAGCGCGGGCCACCGAAGCCGCCGCCCCGGAAGCCGCCGAATCCACCGCCGAAGCGGGGACCGCCGAAACCACCGCCGCGGAACCCGCCACCGCCGAAGCCGCCACCATGGAAACCGCCGCCGAAGCCGGGACGGGCATCGGCGGTCGCTGGGATCATCATCAGCGCGCCGGCCATCGCAGCCGAGGCCAGAACAACCCTTTTCATCAGATCGTCTCCACCCGAGAGAGAGAACTTCGCCAACCCCCCGTTCGCTGTGAACGCCCGACGGGAAAATTCGGTCCCTGCGACCTCTGGTCCCGAGACCGTCGCGGCCGGGAGGAGGGCCGATGCGGTCAGGATGCCCGCTTGAATGCTGCCATGCTTTCGCGCGAGGAGGGCACATACGGTCGAGCCTGCGTCCGACAGGCGGCCGCCAGACAGGAACCGCCCGCCCGTGACGCGCCGCCTCGCCGTTCTCGTCCCCGCCCTCGTCCCCGCCCTCGTGCCCGCCCTCGTGCCCGCCGTCTTCGCCGCGCTCGTCGCCGTCCTCGGTCCGCCCGCTGCCGCGCCGGTCCGGGCGCAACCGGCCGCCGCCGCGGCGAAGGGGCCGTGCCAGGGGGTCGAGTTCGAGGGGCAGCCCTACACCGTCTGCACCGTCGACCTGCGGCGGGAGCGCGTGCGGCTGTTCTGGCTCGGCGCGGACGGGCTGCCCTACGGCTCGCTGTCGAGCCTCGCCGATCGGCAGGGCCGGGGCCTGAGCTTCGCCATGAATGCCGGCATGTACGACAAGGGTCAGGCCCCGGTCGGGCTCTATGTCGAGGACGGGCGCGAGATGAAGAGCGTCTCCACCGCCAACGGGCCGGGCAATTTCCACCTCAAGCCGAACGGCGTCTTCTACGTGAAGGGCGACCGCGCCGGGGTGCTCGACACCGCCCGCTACCTGCGCGCCAAGCCCGCGCCCAATTTCGCTACGCAGTCGGGGCCGATGCTGGTGGTCGAGGGCAAGATCCATCCAAAAATCTCGGCGGACGGCCCGAGCCAGAAGATCCGCAACGGCGTCGGCGTGCGCGACGGCGGACGCGTGGCGGTGTTCGCGATTTCGGAGCGCCCGGTGACCTTCGGCGCCTTCGCCCGCCTGTTCAAGGACAGCCTCGGCTGCCGCAACGCGCTGTTCCTCGACGGCAGCGTGTCGAGTCTCTACGCGCCGGGCCTCGGCCGGTCCGACCTCAGCCGCCCGCTCGGGCCGCTGGTGGGGGCTGTGGGGAAGTAGCGTCTTCCGATCCACGTCCTCATCCTCAGGTGCCGCGAAGCGGCCTCGAAGAAGGCTCCAGGGATCGCAGGGGACCTGGAGGATCCTTCGAGGCTCCGCTCTCGCTCCGCAGCTCGGGATGAGGGTCGAGGCTCAGAGAGGGGGCGTTACCGCTGCCCGAAGGCGGCACTCTTGAACAGGTCCTTGTACTGGTGCGGCTGACTGCGCCAGTACTGCTTCGGCGCCCGCACCTGCGCCCCGAGTTCGGCCGCGGCGTGCCAGGGCCAGCGGGGATCGTAGAGCATTGCGCGGGCGAGCGAGACCGCATCGGCCTTGCCCTCGGCAAGAATGCTTTCGGCCTGCCGCGCCTCGGTGATGAGGCCGACGGCGATGGTGGTGAGCCCGGTCTCCGCCTTGATCCGCTCGGCGAAGGGCACCTGATAGCCGGGCCCCACGGGGATCTTCTGCGCTGTCGACAGGCCGCCGGTGGAGACGTGGATGGCCGCCGCGCCCCGGCTCTTGAGGGCGCGGGCGAGTTCCAGCGTCTGGTCGAGGTCCCAGCCCTCCTCGACCCAGTCTGTCGCCGAGACGCGCATCCAGACCGGCTTGCCCGCCGGCACGGCCTCGCGCACCGCCTCGAAGCATTCGAGCGGGAACCGCATGCGGTTCTCCAGGCTGCCGCCGTACTGGTCGTCTCGGCGGTTGGAGAGCGGCGACAGGAACTGGTGCAGCAGATAGCCGTGGGCGCCGTGCAGCTCGACCGCATCGATGCCGAGGCGCATGGCGCGCCGCGCCGTGGCGACGAAGCCGTCGCGCACCCGCTTCAGGCCCTCCGCGTCGAGGGCGTGCGGCGGCACCTCGCCCTGCGCATGGGGAATCGCCGAGGGTGCCTCGGTGAGCCAGCCGTCGGCGGCTTGCGGAGCGATCTGCGCGCCGCCCTCCCAGGGGGCACGGCTCGACGCCTTGGGGCCGGCATGGTTGATCTGGATCGCCACCGGGATCGGCGCGTAGCCGCGCACCGCGTCGAGCACGCGGGCCAGCGCCCGCTCGGTGGCATCGTCGTAGAGGCCGAGGTCGCCCGGTGAGATCCGCGCCTCCGGCGAGACCGCCGTCGCCTCCAGGGTGAGGAGGCCGGCGCCCGACTGCGCGAGCTGGCCGAGATGCATCAGGTGCCAGTCGGTCGCCGCGCCGGCCAGCGCCGAGTACTGACACATCGGCGCGATGATGATGCGGTTTTCGAGCTCCAGGTCGTCCAGGCGCAGGGGCTCGAACAGGCGGGCGGACATCGGCGGGCTCCGGGAGCGGGGTCGGCAACTGGCGGCCTATCTGGGACAGGCGGGTCCCGGCCACCAGCCCGGAACCGCGCATGGGACACCCGAGATCCCACCACAAGATCCCGGGTGCAGGCTTCCCCCGGCGGCCGGCTCCCCCATCTCACCCCGTGCGCAGCGCGATGAGGGCCGTTCGGGATGGGGTTGCTGGTCGAGGGCGAGTGGCACGACAAGGGCTACGACACCTCCAAATCCGGCGGGCGCTTCGAGCGCTCGGCCGCCGCCTTCCGCAACTGGGTGACGCCCGACGGTGCGCCCGGCCCCTCGGGCGAGGGCGGGTTCGAGGGCGAGGCGGGGCGCTATCACCTCATCGTCGCGCTCGCCTGCCCCTGGGCCCACCGCACCCTGATCGTGCGCCGGCTGAAAGGTCTGGAGGAGGCGATCTCGGTCTCGGTGGTCTCGCCGTACATGCGAGAGGAGGGCTGGGTCTTTCAGGCCGAGGAGGAGGGCGGCGTGCCGGGCTCGACCGCCGATCCGCTGTTCGGCGCCAAGCGGCTCTACGAGATCTATGTCCGCGCCAAGCCGGACTATTCCGGACGCGTCACCGTGCCGGTGCTGTGGGACAAGCGGCGCGGGACCATCGTCTCGAACGAATCGGCCGAGATCATCCGGATGCTGAACGGCGCCTTCGGCGCGTCCGGGCCGGACCTCTACCCGGAGGCCCTTCGCGGCGAGATCGATGCGATCAACGGGCGCGTCTACGACCGGGTCAACAACGGGGTCTACAAGGCGGGCTTCGCCACTACGCAAGAGGCCTACGAGGACGCCTTCACCGCCCTGTTCGCCGAACTCGACGCGCTCGAAGACCGGCTCGACCGGCAGCGCTACCTCTGCGGATCGGCGCTGACCGAGGCCGACATCCGCCTGTTCACCACCCTGGTGCGGTTCGATGCGGTCTATGTCGGGCACTTCAAGTGCAACCGGCGGCGGATCGCCGACTACCCCAATCTGTCGAACTATCTGCGTGACCTCTACGCCCTGCCGGGCGTGGCGGAGACGGTGAACCTCGACCAGATCAAGCGCCACTATTACGGCAGTCATCCGGGCATCAACCCGACGGGAATCGTGCCGCTCGGTCCCGAACTCGACTTCGATGCGCCCAACGATCGCGCCCTGCGCTTTGCCGGTTGAACACAGCCGCCCCGCAGGAAATATCCATCGCGACAAGCGGCAACCAAGGCCGCCCAGGAGGAACACCACGCCATGACGACCCGTTCGCGCGCGCCGCTTCTCGCGCTCCTCGGCCTGCTCGCCGCAGCGCCGGCCTCGGCCCAGCAGGCCGAGGTGACCATGACCGGCCGGTGCGAGCGGCTGGTGATCGGCGGCCTCGACATCACCCAGAACTGCAAGGAACAGCTCGTCAACACGGTCTCGCGCGGGCGCACCACCTTCGATTTCGCCGCCTGGGACGGGCAGTCGCTGAGCTTCAGCGGCGCGGGGGCGCAGCACGAGCAGACCGAGGAGACCGAGCAGCTTCAGCCGATCAGCCTCGTGGTGCCGGGCATGAAGAACAGCGAGGGCATCGTCCGCAGTCCCGCACCTGCGGTCGGTGCCTGCAAGTTCTCGCGCCCGGAGCCGGGCAAGACCATGATCGCCTGCGAGGCGACCTCGCAGGGCAAGACCTATGCGGGCGTGTTCATCACCGATGCGAAGTCCACCGCCGAGCCCGGTCGGGACGGGGCCAAGGATGCTGCGACGGACGCGGCGAAGGAGAAGCCTTCCGGCGCGCCGAAGCCCTGAGCGGGATTCGTTCCCCGAAGGAGACACGAAAACGTCTGGTCAGCGGCGCGGCGAAGCCCCATGTAACGGGCTGCTGCGCTGCACCCGTGCTCGGCAGGCAGCCAACCGCGTTTTTGTGATCGTTCGAGGGCTCCATGCTCGAAGCCAACGCCGCCGCCGGCGCTCCCGCCGACGGCCTCATCAAGGACACCACCACGGCGGGCTTCCGGCAGGACGTCATCGCCGAATCGATGAACCAGCCGGTGATCGTCGATTTCTGGGCGCCCTGGTGCAGTCCGTGCAAGCAGCTCACGCCGGTTCTCGAGAAGGTGGTGCGTGCGTCGAGCGGGCGGGTGAAGCTCGCCAAGCTCAACATCGACGAGCATCCCGGCGTCTGGCAGCAGATCGGCCAGCAGCTCGGCCTGCAATCGATCCCCGCCGTGATCGCGATCGACCGCGGCCGCCCGGTGGACGCCTTCATGGGCGCCGTGCCGGAATCCGAGGTGCGCGCCTTCGTCGACCGGCTCGCCGGCCCCTCCGAGATTGATCAGGTGCTCGAGGAGGCCGCCGCGGTCGCCTCGGCCGGCGATCTCGCCTCGGCCTCCGAGCTCTACGCCGCGGTGCTGCGCGAGGAGCCGGAGAACCTCAAGGCCATCGCGGGTCTGGCCAAGACACAGCTCGAACTCGGCGAGACCGAGAACGCTCGCCAAGTGCTCGCCATGGTGCCGCCGGCCAAGGCCGACGACCCGTTGCTCGCGGGCGTGCGCGCGGCGCTCGAACTCGCCGATCAGGCCGAGAGCCTGGGCGACCTCGCGGGCCTGCAGAAGCGAATCGAAGCCGACGGAAACGATTTCCAGGCGCGGTTCGACCTCGCCCTCGGTCTCAACGCCGCCGGCAAGCGCGACGAGGCGGTCGACCAACTCGTCGCCATCGCCCGGGCCGATCGGAACTGGAACGAGGACGCGGCGCGCAAGCAGCTGCTTCAGTTCTTCGAGGCCTGGGGGCTGATGGACCCGGCTGCGATCCGCGGACGCCGCCAACTCTCGACGCTGCTGTTCTCGTGAGGCACAGTCCCCGCGAGAGCGTCACGGCGACCGAAGCCTTCGGACGGGGTGCCCCACACCCCCTCCTTCAGCAGGAAAGCCGCGCATGAGCCCGCAGCCGAGCTGCAAGTCGCCGGCGGAGTGCCCCGCCATCATTCCGGTCTTCCCGCTGCCCGGCGCGTTGCTGCTGCCGCGGGGGCAGATGCCGCTCAACATCTTCGAGCCGCGCTACCTCGCCATGGTGGACGATGCGCTGCGCTCCGAGCGGATCATCGGCATGATTCAGCCGGACGCCGAAGGCGGCAGCTCGCCGCTCAGCCCCCGGCTCTACCGGGTCGGCTGCGCCGGACGGATCAGCCAGTTCGCCGAGACCGGCGACGGGCGCTACCTGATCTCGCTCACCGGCATCAGCCGCTTCCGGGTCGAGAGCGAGCTCGCCGTCACCACCGCCTACCGCCGCTGCCAAGTCTCCTACGACGGCTTCTCCCAGGATTTCGAGGCGCGAGCCGGCGAGGAGGCCGTCGACCGCGAGGGCGTGCTGCGGGCCCTGCGCAACTTCATCGAGGCCAACGAGCTTCAGGTCGATTGGGCCGGTATCGAGGAGGCGCCGAACGAGGCGCTCGTCAACGCGCTGTGCATGATGAGCCCGTTCGGGGTGCGCGAGAAGCAGGCGATGCTGGAAGCGCCCGATCTCAAGACGCGGGCCGAGGTGCTGATCGCCGTGACCGAGATGGAGCTGGTTCGCGCCAGCGGCGCGGAACCGACGCTGCAATGAGTTTCTGCGCCCCGCGGTCGGTTCTGCCGAGCGTGGGACAGCCTACCGAGAAGTGACAGGAAACATGGCCGACACCTCTGCCCCGCCCGTCGAAGCGACCCGAGTCGATCCCCGCCTGCTTGAACTCCTCGTCTGCCCGCTGACCAAGGAGCCGCTGGAATACGACGCCGCCCGTGAGGAGCTGATCAGCCGCTCCGCCAAGCTCGCCTACCCGATCCGCGACGGCATCCCGATCATGCTGCCGGAAGAGGCGCGTTCTCTCACGGAATGACGGCAGCGCGTCGGCGTCGTTCGGACCGTCTCGCGCATGAGAAAGGGCGCCCGGCTCTCGCCGGGCGCCCTTCTTATTCGAACTCAGAGCGGGTTTAGCGGCCCTGCTGGATCGCCGAGAGCAGCCAGGGGCCGCCGGGCTCGCGCACGAAGGTCCAGAACTCCTTGGCCTCCTGCGGGCCGTTCTCGACATGGCGGTTGGTGGCGCGCTCGAACACTTCGTCACGCAGCGAGAAGCGCATGGCGACGGTGGCGAACTCGACCGGACCCTCGCGCCAAGCCTCGGACAAGTCGCCCTGAAGCAGCTTCACGTCCGAGATCCGGTTGACCACGCCGCGGGCGGCGTTGGCGCGCAGATCCTCCTCGAAGTAGCCGACCATCTCCGGCGTCGCGAGACGGCGAAGGGCGGCGACATCCTCGCGGCCATAGGCGCCCTGGATCTCTTGGAGCGAGCGCTCGAAGGCCTGGAAGTCGTCCGGCTGGACCTGCACCGGCTGCAGCCGTGCGCCGCCGCTGGAGCTGCCACCCATCGGGTTCATGCCCGCGTTCACGCCACCCTGGAGGCCGCCCTGCGGCGGCAGACCGGAGCGGGCATGGGGCGCATTGCCGGCCATGGCGGGCTGGTTGCCCTCCTGGCGGCGGCGGAAGAAGCGCACGACGAACATCACCAAGAGCGCGATCAGGCCGATCTGGAAGATCAGGCCGATGAATGAGCCGATGCCGCCAAGGCCGCCGGACAGGCCGGCGCCGAGCAGGGCACCGATCAGGCCCGCGCCGAGCATGCCGCCGAGGAAGCCTCCGCCGAAGCGCGAGCCGCGGTTCTGCGCCGCCATGCCGGGATTGTTGAAGCCGGGGCTCGGGCTCGTCTGGGAGCGCTGGATCGGGCTCATCGCGCCCGGCGAAGTCGCGGTGGAGGGCGGCGCGCTGAAGGTCTTCGAGCCGCGCGAGCCCATGCCGCTGCCGCCGCCCGGCCGTGCATCGACGGCGGGCGCCGCCAGGGCGAGCGAAGCCGCGAGCGCGAGCAGGGTCACGACGCGCCGGCGGGGCGCGGGGGAGGAAGCCATCGAAAAAACCTCGGTCACCAAAAGGAGCGGAATGCTCCTTCTTTAGATGGGGACGTTCGGCGCGGGTTTTTAGTCCCGCTCAAGCTCGACTTTTTTGACGATGCGGCGGATTTTTTCGTCCGTTCGCGTCGCCGGCGGCCCTGCGGACCCCAAAACGCTCAGCGCGCGGCGGGGAAGACGAGCCGCACGGTCGCGCCCTCGCCGGGCCGGCTCTCGATCGAGATCGTGCCGTTCTGGCGTTTCATCAAGCCGTGGACGATGGCGAGCCCCGCGCCCCGTCCGGATTCGCGGGTCGTGGCGAAGGGGGCGAGGGCCCGGGACAGCATCTCGGGCGACAGCCCGTGCCCGCTATCCGACACCGTGAGACCGACGGCTCCGGCCTCGGGGCGCTGCAGCGAGCGGTCGCCGGGCTCGATCGCGAACAGCGCCACGCGGACGCAGCCCCGCCCGGCCATCGCCTCGCAGGCATTGGCGAGGATGTGGCCGAGCGCCAGTTCGAGCTGGATCGGGTTGCACAGGGCCGGCGGCAGATCGTCGGGAATCGTCAGATCGAGATCGATGCCCGGCGGCAGGCTCGGGCGGAGCCGGTCGATACCCGCCCGCACCGCCGCGCCGAGATCGACGGGCCGCAGGTCGGGGGCGATCCGCCGGGAATGGGCGAGGAGCTGGCGGGTCAGAATGGCGGCCCGTTCGGAGGCCTCGGTGGAGCGCGTGATCGCCCTCTGGATGAAGGGCTCGGGCCGGTCGCCGAGACGCCGCTTCAGCCCGTCGATGTAGCCGATCAGGATCTGCAGGAAGTTGTTGAACTCGTGCGCGACGCTGTTGGTCAGGAGACCGAGCGCCTCGCGCTGCCGCGACAGGGCGAGGGCGTCCTCCGCGTCCCGCCGGCGCGTCACGTCGATGATCTGACCGAGGAAGCGGGGGGCGTCGCCGGCGCCGGGCAGGACGGCGAGATGGATCTCGCCCCAGAACGAGGCGCCGCCGCCGCGGGCGAACAGCAGTTCGAAGCGTCCCGCTTCGCCGCGGGCCAGCGCCTCGCGCACGGGCCCCCAGCCGGCGTGATCGCCGTGACGGCAGGCGAGCGCTTCGATCGCCTGCCCGACGAGCTCGGTCTCGCCGAGCCCCGTCAGCACCAGCAGGGCGGAGTTGACGGATCTGATCACCGGACCGGCCGCTCCCTGCTCCAGAACGAGTGCGGGCAAGGGCAGCATCGCGAGAGGCATCGCGAGCGTGAGATGATCGGGCTCCGCCGCAGGATCCGGCGTGGTGGAGGGGGCGGCCTCGGCGGTCATCGTGGGACGCCGCCGCCACGGAAGGGAGATCCGGCCGGGACCGGACGCGCCGGGTCAGCGGGCGACCGGGCGGGCGGGCGGATCGGATCGGTGTCGGAGTTCGGCGGAAGCATGACCTTCAACGCCCGAACCCCGATCCGGATCAGCGGTTGGCCGTGGTGGCGGGCGAGGCGTCGTTGTTGAGGCTGACCCAGGCCTTGCCGTCCTGCCCCTCGCGCTTGACGAAGCTGTAGCCGGTGCGCTGCCAGGGCAGCACGGCGTTGGTCTTGTTGTCGAGGATCAGGTCGCCCCGGTCGGTGCGCACCATCAGCACCGCGTGACCCTCGCCGATCTCGTCGATCACCACCGTCATGCGCAGCGCCCGGCGGGGCAGGCGCCGCTCCACCAGCATGCGGCGCTTGAGGAGCTGGATGTCCTCGCAGTCGCCGAAGCCGTCATCGGGGAAGTCCCACCGGTCGACGACGCCCCAATGGGCCATGTCGGTGATCGGCTTGATCCGGGCGTTGACCCGGCGATTCACGGTGGTGAGCGTGTGCCAGATCGCGGGCGTCAGGGTGACGAGGGCCGGCTCTCCGGGATCGACCGTGCATTCGGCCGGGTAGCGGGCGCAGAAATCGTTCCAGGCGGCGACGGGCCGGGCCGGGGCACCGGGATCGGCGACGGTGCCGGCCTCGGGCAGGCCGGCGGCGCTGCGCGCCTGGCTCGGCTGGATCGGCGCCGCGGCACCGCCGAGCAGCAGGGTCGCGCCGACGAGGGACAGATGGGCGACCCGGCCGAGGCGCCGTCTCACGTCCGCGCTGGGGAACGCCGATCCACTGCCGACGCCCCGAAGCACCGCGTACCGCATGGCCGACCGTCCCGCAGCCCCTTGTTTCCCGGCGAAGCTTGCACGGGCCGGCGCCCGGCTCAATACGAAAGTGAAGGAAGGATGAAGGCGGATTGCCGCTTCTCCGTGCCGGGCCGAGACAACCTCGCCCGGGCTGGCAATCCGGCCACACCGGCTGCCCGTTCTTACGCGCTCTCCGTCGGCCGTGCGGGATCGATCCGCGAAGCGGGCCGCGCTCAGCGGTTCGCCGTGGTGACGGGCGAGCTGGCTCCGCCCAGCGAAACCCATGCCAGGGCGTCCTGCCCCTCGCGCTTGATGAACACGTAGCCGGTCTGGGCCCAGGTCAGCACCGCGTTGGTCTTGTTGTCGAGGATGTAGTCGCCACGGTCGGTGATGAGGGTGAGAACGGCGTGGCCCTCGCCCTTCTCGTCGATCACCACGGTCATCCGCATCGCCCGGCGCGGCAGGCCCGCCGCGGCCAGCATCTTGCGCTTCAGGAGCTGGAAGTCCTCGCAATCACCCCGTCCGTCCTCGGCGAGATCCCAGCGGTCGGGCCGGCCCCAATGCTCCTGATCGGTGACGGGGTCGATCGACCGGTTCACCCGACGGTTGATCGAGACGATCGTCGACCAGATCGCCGGGGTCAGCGCGATCCGGGCGGGCTCGGCCCGATCGAAGGCGCATTCCGCCGGATAGGACTGGCAGAACTCGGTCCAGGCCAGGATCGGCCGGGCCTCGGCTCCCGCGGTCAGCCCCGCGCCCGGTGCGGGCAGCGCGGCCATCTGGGATGCGCTCTGGGCAGCCGTCTGAGCCCGGGCGCTTGCGCCGAGAAGGCTGACGCAGACGGTCAGCATCAGAAGCCCGATCTGGAGCCCCGTCTTGAGATGACCCGTTCCGGTGGTGCGCATCGCGGCGTTTCCTTCGAACGAGGCCAGGATGTCGCCGCACCCCCTCCGCCGCGCTGAAGCCGATCCGCGCAATTTTATCGATTCGCCCCGGCAACGATCCGCCCCTGCGCGAGGGCGAATTGCGGCTCACGGATCTGCGCCGAATTGAGGAGAAAACGTTAGGCGCCGGGTAACCTTGAGGCGCGCCGGGGTGCCGTCCTCAGAGGCTTGCGGGAATCGCTGCGCGAGGCCGGAACGACGGCGGTGGGAAGCCGGGGATCGTCGGTGGGCTTACGGAGCCAAGTCCGCCCGCGCGGTTCCGCCTTCGTGGACGGATCGAATGGAGGGCCGAACAGCGACGTCGGGCCGGCCGGTACGGCGAAGGCCGTGTCCGGTCCCCGACCGGACTTGCCGGGGCCGTGTCCGGTCCCCGACCGGACTTGCCGCATCAGAGGGCGAAATCGGTCCGACCGATGACGCGGCCGCGGATCGCAGCACGAGCGCAGTCTGTTGCGCGCCCCGAACCGCAACGCGCGCGCACCGAGGTCAGAGCGTGATGCCCTCGTGAAAGCGGTCGGGGGAGATCGGCAGCATGAACTGGGCGCCGATGCCGCCCTCGAAGTAGCGCACCACCCGCCCGGGGGTGGAGCCGACCATGATGTGCGTGCCGATCGGCGGAGCGGAGGCGGTCGCCAGCGCCACGCCGGACATCGAGATGTCGATGATCCGGGCCGCAATGAACCGGCCGCTCTCCAGGCGCAGGGTCACGCCGGGCTGGTTTGGCACGAGCCGCTCGTTGGTCCGGCCCTCCGGCAGGCCGAGGCTCTCACGGTTGGCAAGCCACATCAGCTGGGAGGCGATCTTGTCACGCTTGCGCGGTGTCGCGTTGATCCGCATCGCGAAGCCCCGCGGCGGATGGCGTACGATCACCCCTTCCAGCCGGCCGATTTGTTCGAGATACAGCACCACGCGCTCGCCGAGCGCCCCGATCACGGCGCAGGTCAGGCGGATGCCGCCCGGGGACATATCCACGGTCTGGCAGGGATATTCCCGCCGGTCGGCCAGCATGTAGCGGCCGAGCAGAGTCGCGCGCACCCGCTGGTGCCGCCGCTGTTCGGCGGCGAAATCCGGCAGAGAGGTGGCCGTCCCGGCTCGGGAAAGCTCGGTCATGTCAGCTCGGCAGTCTCGATGTCGCAATCGAATCACTAGCCGCGCCACGGTTACAAAAGGCTTGCTTGCACCCCGAAGGTGAACTGCCGACCGTCACGAAAGCGGGATCAGGTCCCGGCCACCGGACGATCCGGCCCGGCGGTCGGACGGTCCCGGAGAAGGAGGCCCGAAATCCGACCGCGAAGAATCAGGCGTTGCCGCGCCCGCCTTCGTGAACCAGCAGGTGGCCGAACCGGACGGGGCGGGCATCGTTGGCCGGCTCGGGCAGCGCGTCCACGAAGGTCCGCATCGCCGCCGGCTCGGGCACGAGCGTCTCGAGCACCCGCAGGGAGACGGTTTCGAGGCGCAGGATCGGCCGGGTGCCGAGCCACGGCGGAATGCAATGTGGGCTCAAGGAGCCGAGAATGCGCGCCTGCGTCTTTCCCCGGTGGCGCAGCGGCAAGAGCAGCAATTCGAGGTCGAGGGTCTCGTCCCGGACGGTGGCGCCGGTCAGTCCCGCGACGACGCCCACCGTATCGCAGGCGACGGTCTCGATGAGTTGCCAGGGGTCGGTGAAGGGGAGCGCCCGGTCGGCCCACAGGTCGACGAAGGCGGTGCCCCGTAATTCGCGCCCGAACAGGGCGCACAGGCGGGTTCCGGCGAGGCGCACCGCGCTCGTGCGTCGCGCCGGATCGGTTTCCAGGATGAAGCTGTCGGCGAGCAGGTTACGGATCTCTCCGGGCTCGATCTCGCCCCGCTCCGGCGCGGCCCGCTCTCCGCGCAGCCGGTCCCAGTAGGCGTGAAGCTGACGGCTTGTCGGATGCTTCATGGTGTTCCGTATCGGTACGGCCCGGGTCCGGATGGGCCCTGTCTTTGATCGGTCCGGCACGAAAAGCGTCCTCACGCGCCGTTCGTGGAGATCGTCCGCACACCCTATGCCGTCCCGTTCGGTGGCGCTCGCGCAACCCATTCTTAACCTTAACGGCCGGTGGACGAACTCGCCCGCAATTGAGCGATCCCGCGGCGGCCCGGCGCCGATTGGCCCTTGCGGCGCCGCGCATCCCCCCGCCATGGTGCAGCATGGATGCCTCCCCCGATCTGCCGCGCCAGGGCCGCGTGCCCGTCTTCAACCTGCCGGGAATCGTCACCGCCTCGATCGCGGTGCTAGCCGCGATCCACGTCGTCCGCAGCGTCGTGCCGGACGAGACCGACCTGTCGGTGCTGCTCGACCTCGCCTTCATACCGGCCCGATGGACCGCCGCCTTCGATCCCAACTCCGCGGCCGACATCATCCGGGCGGCGGGGGAGGGCGCGACCGGACCCGAAATGGCCTCGGCACGGCAGGAATTCGCCCGCTACCTCGTCGCCGACCCGTCGGCGATGCCCTGGACCGGCGTGACCTACGCCCTGCTGCACGGCTCCTGGGTGCATCTGATCTTCAACGCGGTGTGGCTCGCCGTCTTCGGCACCCCGGTCGCGCGCCGCTACGGCGCCCTGCGCTACGGGCTGCTGGCGCTCGCGGGAATCGTGGCGGGCGCCCTCGTCCACCTCCTCGTCGACCCCTACAGCCTGATGCCGCTCGTCGGCGCCTCGGCCGGCATCTCGGCCCTGATGGCGGCGGCGGCCCGCTTCGTGTTCCAGCCTCCGCCGCCCTTCGCGGCAGGGGCGCCCTGGCAGCTGCCGCCGCGGCCGCGGCTTCAGACCATTCCCGAATTGCTGCGCAACCGGCCGGCGGTTCTGTTCCTTGCGGTCTGGTTCGTCACCAACCTGCTGTTCGGCGTCCTCGCCCTGCCGCTCGGAGGCAGCGAGGGGCCGATCGCCTGGGACGCGCATCTCGGCGGCTTCGCCGCGGGCTTCTTCCTGCTGCCGCTGATGGAGCGGGGCAGCGCCGGGCGGCGCGGGTAGAACCGCCCGAGGCGCCCCCGCTGCGGGCCCGTGCAACCGTTAAGCCGGGCCGGTCGACGGCCTCGTCTCGGTCGCTTGCCGGGTCGGCCGAAGCAGCCTGTGTCATTGCTGCCACGTGGCGTTTTCTTTGAAATGAAGGCGGCAATAAACGCCGCCACTCGTCCGTCGGTTATGTGAACGAGCGCGGATTAAGAAAATTTTGCAGATGATCGCCTCGTTCCTGATGGAGAGTGGAACCCGGTGAAACATCGAGCAGCCGTCATCGCCCGTCTCGGGCTTGCCCTATCCGCCGCGTGGGGCCTCGGCGGTACAGCCGCCCATGCCGCCTCCGCTGCGCAGCCCGGCCAGACCATCGGTGTGCCGTTCGGAGCGCCGTTCCCCAAGGGCTTCTACGCCGTCAATCTGTCGAGCTTCGGCGTGCGCGACACCGCGCCGCTCGATTCCGAGAGCAACGTCAACCTGCCGACCCTGCTCTGGGCGACCCCCTTCTCCGTCCTTGGGGGACAGGTGCAGTTCGTGTTCGTGGCACCCATCGCCGCCTCCAGCGTGCGCGGCGCGCCCTATAACAGCGGCTGGGGCCAGCCCCTGCTCGCGGGCCAGCTCGCCTGGGATCTCGGCGACGGCGTCGGTGTGAGCTACCTTCTCGGCGGCTACCTTCCCTGGGAGACCCGGTTCCTCACCCAGTCGGCCTCGCTGAGCCACCGTTTCGCGATCACCTACGCCGCCAACGACTGGGCGATCACCGCCAACCTGCTCTACGGCCACATGCTGGAAACGCGCTCGCCCAACGGCGTGCTCTATCCCGACTACCTCAACCTCGACGTCACCCTGACGAAGAAGTTCGGCAAGTGGCAGGTCGGCCCGGTGGCCTTCGGCTCGACCGACCTCAAGACCAACGTGGTCGGATATCGGCAGCAGGGCCAGATCGCGGTGGGTGGTCTCGTCGGCTACAATTTCGGCTTCATGAACGTGCAGGGCTACGTCACCCGCGACGTCGCCGAGCGCAATTACGGCGGCAAGGAAACCCGCGGCTGGCTGCGCATCGTCGTGCCGTTCCTCCAGGATAAGGGCGAGGCTCAGCCGAACCGCACCCTGATCACCCGCCGTCAGGCCGAGGGCCGCTGAGCGACGTCTCGCGACGACGGACAGATCTCTCGAAGCCGCTCGAAGCCGATTCCGATGGCGCCGTCGTCGGGATCGGCTTTTCCGTTATGACCTGCGAGCACAGGTCGTCGTGGCCGGCGCACCCGCAACGTCTCGGCCCCGACCCGGCCGATTCCTTCGCGCTGGCCGACCCGGACCTCTGCCGCGATCGAGCGCCGATCGCCTTTGCCCGTCCGGCCGCCTCCGCAGGGCGCAAGTGAAAGAGCAGTCAGGGCCTTCCGCCAATCCTTGTAGGTGGAAATTGAACTTTTCTTCCGTTTTCGTTCTTTCATGAACGATCGTGCGGCGTCGAACGCTTGCCAGAGCGGCCGGAGCACCACACACTCGTCTCCGAGAGCCGGGGTTAACCCGGCCGCATCCGTCCGCACCGTGGGCTGACGGTGCCGTCATCCAGGGAGGAGACTTCATGACCGTTGCGCGTATCCTGGCAGAGAAGGGCGGCTCGGTGGTCACGGTGCCGGCTGATCGCACCATCGACGAGGCGATCCATCTCTTGGCCGAGAAGCGGATCGGTGCCCTCGTCGTCGGCGATGCCGGAGGTCGCGTGATCGGCATCCTGTCCGAGCGCGACGTGATGCGGGCACTGGCCAGCGAAGGGGCCTCCGCCCTCGACCGGCCTGTGGCGCACTACATGACCGAGAAGGTCGTGACCTGCACCCGGCGCGCCAGCATCGAGGATGTGATGGAGACGATGACCGAGGGCCGTTTCCGCCACCTGCCGGTGGTGGAGGACGGGCGCCTCGTCGGCGTCGTCTCGATCGGCGACGTGGTGAAGCAACGCATCGCCACCGTCGAGGCCGAGCATCGGGCGATGCGCGACTACATCACGATGGCCTGACCCGGCTCCGGCTCGGGTCTCGAATCCGTGGCGGCGGCTCAACTGCGCGCCGCCGCACCCTCGATCATGCGCCGGATCTCCGGCAGCGCCGCCCGCACCGCCTGACGGCCGAGAGCGATCCCGTCGGCGGCGCGATGGAATTCGAACTGACCGAACTCGGCGAGCAGCGGCCGGATCGCGACATCCGGCGGTTCGCTGGCGAGCCGCGCCCGTGAGATCCGGTCCTGGGTGATGTTGAAGGCGTCGAGCATGACGCGGGCGACGCCCGGGCTCGGCCGGCCGGCGGCCTGCGCCGGTGCCGGATGGCCGCGGCGGCCCAGGAAGCGCTGACCCATCAGGCGTCGGCTCGCTCCGCTCAAGAGGCCCCAGCGGCCGCGGCGGCGCACGGTGGCCTCCAGCGTCTGCTCGATCGCCCGCTCGACTGGCTCGTCGGCCTCGCCGAGCATCGCGGCGTCCCGCTCCGGCCGGATCACGCGCGCGGGCGCGCGCGTCTCGCAGGCGAGGTTCACGCAGATCACGAGGTCGGCCCCGAGTTCGCGGGCGAGACGCACCGGCACGGGGTTGACCAGCGTCCCGTCCATCAGAAGGCGCCCGTCGAGGGCGACCGGCGGGAAGATGCCGGGGATGGCGTAGGAGGCCCGCACCGCCTCGACCAGAGGACCCCGGGACAGCCAGACCTCGTGGCCCGTGCCGAGTTCGGTCGCGACGCTGGCGAAGGCGAGGCGCAGATCCTCGATGCGGAAGCCCTCGAGCTCGCGGGCGAGGCGACGGCGCAGGCGCTCGCCGGCGATCAGGCCCGACCCGGTGATGCGCGGATCGAGCATGCCGACCACCCGCCGCCGGGTGAGCGAGAGCGCGAAATCCTTGAGAGCGTCGATGCGGCCGGCGGCGTAGGCCCCGCCGACAACGGCGCCGATGGAGCAGCCGGCGACCACCTCGGGGAAGATGCCGGCTTCCTCCAGCCCCTCGATCACGCCGATATGCGACCAGCCCCGGGCGGAGCCGCCGCCCAGGGCGAGGCCGATGCGGGGAGCGCGAAAGCGGGGCACCACCGGTTCCACCACCCCTTCCGGGAAACGGGGCGGGAGGGAACGGGACGCCTCGAACATCATCGGTCCGGATTGGCGGGAACGAGGGCGACGGCACCGGTCGCGGGATCGCGTTCGACCGCGCGGTAGAAGCAGGAGCGGCGGCCGGTATGGCAGCAGCCCCCGTCGCCGCCGACCTCGACCCGGATCAGGAGCGCGTCCTGATCGCAATCGACCCGCATCTCCACGATCCGCTGGATCTGCCCGGAGGTCGCGCCCTTGTGCCAGAGTTCGCCGCGCGAGCGCGACCAGTACCACGCCTCGCCGGTCTCAAGGGTGCGGGCCAGCGCCTCGGCGTTCATGTGGGCGAGCATCAGCACGCGCCCGTCCCGCGCATCGACGGCGATGCAGGCCAGGAGCCCGTCGGGGCCGAAGCGCGGCGTCAGCCGCGCGCCTTCCTCGACCTCGGCGCGGGAGCCGGGGGAAGCGAACCGCTCGGTCATCGCGAAGACAATCCGCCCGACTCAGCCCTTCGGGTTCCGCACGAAGGTCAGGAAGCGAACCTGCTCGTTCGGATCGCTCTTGTAGACGCCGCGGAACTGGGTGGTGATGGTGGAGACGCCGGCCTTCTGCACGCCGCGCATCGCCATGCAGAGATGCTCGGCCTCGACCATCACGGCGCAGCCGCGGGGCTGGAGGATGCTCTCGATCGTGTCGGCGATCTGCGCCGTCATCGTCTCCTGCGTTTGCAGGCGGCGGGCGAAGGCATCGACCACGCGGGCGAGCTTTGAAAGGCCGACCACGCCCTTGGTGGGGTAGTAGGCGATGTGGGCGAGCCCCATGAACGGCACCATGTGGTGCTCGCAGTGGGAATAGAACGGGATGTCGCGCACCAGCACCGCGTCCGAGTAGCCCTCGACCTCCTCGAACACCCGTTCCAGCAGGGCATCGGCATCCATGCGGTAGCCGCCGAAGATCTGCTCGTAGGCCTTCACCACGCGGGCGGGCGTCTCGATCAGCCCCTCGCGGGTCGGGTCGTCGCCGGCCCAGCGCAGCAGCGTGCGCACGGCGGCCTCCGCTTCCTGACGGCTCGGGCGGCCGAGCGCCACCTCGTTCGGCACCCGCTGGGCCGATTCGGGCAGGGGTGCAATGTCTGGGGCCATGTCGGAAGCGGTGTCGGGCCGGCCCGGATCGTTGGCGCCGCGCATCCCTTGCAGGCCGACGGCGCTCATGCGTCGCTCGTCGTCGCTCATGCCGTAGGACAGGGATTTGAGAGCGGCATCCATGGCATCTCCGGCCTTCGCCACACGCGCCTTCATGGTCGTGCTGTCGGGCTTGGCGTACATCGTCGATCCGTCCCGGCGTCTTAAACGTTTAAGTGCCGACGCCCTCGAACGATCCGAATCCTGGGCCAGGGCGTGACCGGGGTCGACGGTGCCATTCTCGCGGAATGACTGTGTCGCGCCTATATCGTCGCAATCGCGCCGTCGCGCAATGCGTGGCATGCGTATCTGGCTCAACGATTCCTTGCAGCTCTCCCGAACGGGCGCCCGCGAAAGGCGTGTCAGCGATGATCGACGACATCTACAACCGCCGCATCCTGGAACTGGCCGCCGACATTCCCCGCCTCGGCCGGCTGGAGGCGCCGGACGCCACCGCCACGGCCCATTCCAAGCTGTGCGGCTCGACCGTCACCGTTGATCTGAAGCTCGATCCGGACGGCGCCACGGTCGCCGACTTCGCTCACGACGTGAAGGCGTGCGCGCTTGGCCAAGCCTCCTCCTCGCTGCTGGCCCGCCACGTTGTCGGCGCGACGGCCGAGGAGCTGCGAGCCGTCCGCGCCCGGATGCGGGCGATGCTGAAGGAGAACGGCCCGGCCCCGGACGGAAAATGGGCCGACCTCGCCGTGCTGGAGCCGGTGCGCGATTTCCGCGCCCGCCATGCCTCGACGCTCCTGACCTTCGACGCGGTGGTGGACGCCCTCGATCAGATCGCCGCGCGCAAGGGCGCCGGCGCGCCCGAGGCGGCCTGAGCCTCGTTATGATCCGCCAGGTCGCGCACGGGGCGATCCGCGCCTACCAGCTCACTTTGTCCGGGCTGGTCGGACGCCAGTGCCGACACTGGCCCTCCTGCTCGACCTACACCGACGAGGCGATCCAGCGGCACGGTCTCTGGGCCGGCGGCTGGATCGGGTTCGCCCGCATCTGCCGCTGCGGCCCATTCGGCACCCACGGCATCGACCTCGTGCCCGAGCATCTGCCGGCAGGTGCCGCCTGGCACCGGCCCTGGTCCTACGGCCGCTGGCGCGGCGTCGAGGCGCCGCCGCCGCTGGTCTGCGAGGCGGTGGAGGAGGGGAAGTAGCCAGACCCTCCCCCTCTGCGGGAGAGGGCAGGGACCTGCGCGCATGAAAAAGCCCCGGCCTTTCGGCCGGGGCTCTCTTGTTTCAGGTCCTTGCGCCGTCGCTTAGCGGCGGTCGCCCAGCAGCTGCATCAGGAACTGGAACATGTTGATGAAGTCCAGGTACAGCGTCAGCGCGCCGTTGACGGACATCTTGGCCGCCCCCTCGGCATCGACGCCGCTGTAGAGGTACATCTCCTTGAGCTTCTGCGTGTCGTACGCGGTCAGGCCGGCGAAGATGAGCACGCCGATCACCGAGATCGCGAACTGCAGCGCGGACGAAGCCAGGAAGAGGTTCACCAGCGAGGCGATGATCAGGCCGATCAGGCCCATGATCAGGAACGAGCCCATGCCCGACAGGCTGCGCTTGGTGGTGTAGCCGTAGAGGCTCAGGCCACCGAAGGTTGCCGCCGTGATGAAGAACACCCGCACCACGCTGGCGCCCGTGAAGACGAGCAGCAGGGTGGACATCGAGGCGCCCATCACCGCCGCGAAGGCCCAGAACATCGTGCGCGCGGAGGTGGCCGACATGCGGTCCATCCGGAACGAGAACACGAAGATGAAGGCGAGCGGCGCCAGCATCAGCACCCACTTGAAGGGGCTGGTGTACAGGAACTGCCCGAACGGGGTCAGCGCGACGCGGCCGGCGCCGGTCTGCGCCACGGCCGCCATGTTGAGGGCCAGAGCCACGAGACCGGAGATCCCGAGACCGACGACCATGTTGTTGTAGACGCCCAGCATGAAGCTGCGCAGGCCCTGGTCGACTTCGACCTGAGAGCCGGCGTACCCCTGCGGCTGGGCGCCGTAGCGGAACGGGCTGTTGTCGAATGCCATGAAAGTTTCCCTTGGAAGCTCTCGGCGTGGAGTTTGTCGAGGTCCACACGCAACCCCTGGCGCGTCGAGCGCGCCTCGTGCCCGAATATGTTCGCTGGAACAGTCACAAACAAGTGGGACTCGGCCGAATGGCCGCGTTTTCAAGCCTTACAGAGGCGTGAGATTTTTATGATTCTTTGCGGATTAAACCTGCTCTTCGAACGTGATTAAGCATCTTCAAAACTGCCGCAGGTAAGGCGCCGGCTTCTGCCCGAGGATGCGCCATGTCCCCGCGAGCCCGGCCCCGATCGCGAAGATAACGGCGAACGCGGCCACCGCCAGCGCCCCGGCGGGATCGGGCGCGAAATCGAGGCGCATGACGCGGGAGACGATGACCCAGCCCGCGGCCGAACCGGCCAGGATGCCGAAGAAGGCGGTGGCGAGCCCGAGTGCGCCGTATTCGAGGGCGTAGGTCGAGAGCAGCCGCATCCGCGTGGCGCCGAGCACCTTCAGCACCACCGCGTCGTAGAGCCGGGCGCGGTGGCCGGCGGCGAGCGCCCCGGCGAGCACCAGCAGGCTCGCGAGCACGGCGACGACGCTGGCACCGCGGATCGCCAGGACCAGCTTGTGCACGAGGTCGTTGACCGCCTCCAGCGCATCCTTCACCCGCACGCTCGTCACCGAGGGGAAAGCCTTCGCCGCGTCGCGCACCACTTCCGCCTCGAGCTTGGAATCCGGGCCGTCGGGCAGGGTCAGGGTCGCGAGGTCGGCATGCGGCGCCCCGCGGAATGTGCCGGGGGAGAACACCATCACGAAGTTGATGCCGAGCGAGCGCCACTCGATCTTGCGCAGATTGGCGACCCGGGCAGTGATCGAGCGGCCGAGCACGTTCACGGTGACGGTGCTGCCGACCTTGAGGCCCAGCGAACGCGCCAGCTCGACATCGAAGGAGACGAGCGGCGTCCGGCCCTCCTCCTCGTTCCACCACGCACCCTCGACGATGGTCGAGCCGTCGGGCGGAGCGCCGGCGTAGGTGATGCCCCGGTCGCCGTCGAGCACCCAGGCGGCGTCCTCCGGCGGCTTGATCTGCCCGGCCGGCACGCCGTTCAGCGCGGTGATCCGTCCGCGCATCATCGGGACGCGCTCGATCTTCGCGTTCGGCGCGTGGGCGCCGAGGAAGGCGGAGAAGGCCTCCGCATCGCGCGAGGGCACGTCGAGGAAGAAAAGGCTCGGGGCGCGGCCGGGCAGCGAGCTTTCGAGCGCGCGGGTGATGTTGCTGTCGATGGCGCTCAACGTCACCAGCAGGGTCGTCCCGAGGCCGAGCGAGAGCACCACCGCCGGGGTCAGCGCGCCTGGGCGGTGGAGGTTGGCCAGGGCCAGGCGCGGCACCATGCCCTTCGGCCGCGGCAGTCGGGCGGCCAGGACCATCAGCCCCGCGGCGACGAGGCGCAGGGTGCCGAAGGCCAGCGCCGCCGCCGCCATGAAGATCAGCGCGACCTTGCGGTCGAAGGCGGTGAACAGGGCAAAGCCCGCGAGCGCTAGCAGGGCGAGGGCGAGCACCGCGAGGTAGCGCCAGCGCGGCCGGCGCGCCGCCGGATCGACGGCATCACGAAACAGCCCGGCGACGGAGATGTCGTGGGCGCGGCCGAGCGGCAGGATCGCGAAGGCGAGCGCGGTCAGGAGGCCGTAGGCGCCCGCCAGCGCGAGGCGGGCCGGAGCGATCTCGGGGTTGAGCGGCAGGGGAAGCTGGTCGCGCAGCGCGATGTCGAGCGCGAACGGCAGGGCGGCACCGACGACGAGGCCCAGCGCGGTGCTGACACAAGCGATCAGCATCACCTGGATCAGGTAGAGCCCGACGACCTGCGAGCCCGGCGCGCCGACGCTCTTGAGGGTGGCGATGGAGGCCTGCTTGCCGTCGACGAACGCGCGCACGGCATTGGCCACCCCGACCCCGCCAACGATGAGCGCGGTGAGGCCGACGAGCGTCAGGAACTGCGTGAAGCGCTCGATGCCCTTGGCGAAGCGCGGATCGGCGTTGTCGCGCGAGCGCATCTCGAAGCCGGCTTCCGGCAGGGCCTTCTGCACCGCCGCGTTGACGGCGCTCAAGCGGGCATCGTCGGCCTGCGGCAGCTGCAGGCGGTAGGTGAAGCGGTTGAGGCTGCCGGGCTGGATCAGGCCGGTGGCGCGCAGGGCGCTCAGCGAGACGAGCAGGCGCGGACCGAAGCCGATGCCCGAGCCGATCCGGTCGGGTTCGGAGACGAGGGCGGCGCGGATCTCGATCGGGAAGCCCCCGAGCGTCACCCGGTCGCCGACCTTGAGCCCGAGCCGGGTCAGCAGCGCCGGATCGGCCACGGCACCGTAGAGGCCGTTCCGCTCGGCGATGAGCGTCTGAACCGGCGCCGGCGGATCTGTCTCGGCTATGCCGACCGCCGGATAGCTCGGATCGACCGCCTTCAGCTCGACCAGGGCGGCGCTGCCGTCACCGGCCACAGCCATGGCCCGCAGGCTCGCCACCTCTGAGACCGGCGCCTGCCCGTCGAGCACGGCGCGCTCGGCCGGCGTCGCCTCCCGGTTGATCAGGCTGTAGGTGATGTCGCCGCCCAGAATGCGCCGTCCCTCGCGCCCGAGCCCGCCGGAAAGCGAGGCGGCGATCGAGGTGACGCCGCTGATCGCCGCGACGCCGAGGGCGATGCAGGCGATGAACACGCGGAAGCCGGACAGTCCCCCGCGCAGCTCGCGCAGCGCCAGCCGCAGGGTGAGCGGCAGGCGGGAGGGCGGGGCCGGCTTCGAGGAATCCGGCTGGGACAGCGTGCCGTGCATGGAGGCTCGTGCGTTTCGTCGCCGGTCGGGCCGGCCGGGCCAATCTGGGCATCGAGACGGCGTGCGCAACTGCCCGCACCGCCGCATCCCGGACGAGGTGCTTCGCACCCCTCGGTCCCGGCGTCCCGCCGCGAGCCGGAATCGTGCTCCTCGTCGACTGCTCTACCAGATGCGGCGCACGATTGAAGAATTCTACAAATATATCAGAAGTTGTATGACATAAGTCATCTTCCTGTTGCTTGTCCAAGCTAGGCCGTAAGCGAAGGCCGGCGACAAGGCCGCAGGTGGGTCATGACGAAGCATCTCCTCTCATTTCTGCTCGCCTCGACCGGCCTAGTGCCGCTCTGCGCAACGGCCCAGCAGATTCCGACCTCACCGGGCGTCGGATTCACGAACAGCACGTCTGCCAGCACGGGAACCGTCATCCCGCGCGTTCTCGACAGCTATGTCGGGCTGATGACCGGCAATCCCGCGGCGATGACGCAGAACTACCAGACCGTCATAACGATGACTCAGAATCGGACGGCGGATCAGACGTTCGGGGCGATCCGTGACGATCGCACCTCGCAGGCCTACGGCATCCTGAACGGGCTCGGGCCGCTGACCTCCGCCTATCTCACGGGAGCGGGTGCGACCTTCTCCGGCACCCGGCCGAACAGCCTGACGCCGACCAGCTACGCGACCACGAAGCTCGCGGATTACGCCGCCAACATCAATCTCGGCTCCAGCGCCAGCGCGGGTGTGACGACCTTCGGCAACGGCACCGCCACGCCGCTCGCAGCCGCTGTCGACTTCATCGACAACGTCGCCCGGGGCAACGCCTCCACCGAGCCGTCCAAACGCGTCTTCGGCCGCTATCAGGGGACGAACCCGGCCATCGATCCGCTCGATGCCCGGTTCAACGATTACAGCGCCGCGACGAACAAGCGGGGCCTCTCGGTGCGCGACACGGCGGGATTCGTCGTGCCGACCGACCTCGCGAACTTCCCGGTTCCGGCGGTCTACGGGACCACGGACCGCTGGGTGAAGGGCTTCACCGTCACCCAGGCGATGATCGACGCCAATGGCGGGCGCCCCCTCACCGCGCCGAACGTCGGATCCTACGATGCGGCCGGCACCTTCACGCCGACGACCTTCGGGGTGGGTGAGTACGTCCCGGGGATCGGCACCTCGCCGCGCCCCTACCGCGTCTCGACGAGCGTGAACGTGCCGACTCTGCTCTTCCAGCGGATCAACGGCACCAACGCCTACGCGGATGGCGGTTATCCGAGCGGGCACACCAATTCCGGCTATCTCCAGAGCCTCGGCGTCGGCTTCCTCGTGCCGCAGCGCTTCCAGGAATTGCTCACCCGGGCCGCCGAACTCGGAAACAACCGGATCCTCGCCGGCATGCACTCGCCCTTCGACGTGATGGGCGGCCGGATGCAGTCCGCGGCGATCGTCGCGACCAACATCTACGGTGCGCTCTACGACGCGCAGGGCAACGCGGTCGATTGGACGAACCCGGCCAATACGAGAGCCTACGCCGTCTTCCAGGCCTACCGGCAGACCCAGGCCTATCTCGCGGCGAGCTGCGGCGCGTCGAGCGTGGGCGGCTGCCTTGCGGCCTCCGCGGCATCGGGCGCCGCCGACGCCTTCGCCAATGCCGCGCAGAACAAGGCCGACTATACGGCGCGCCTGACCTACGGCTTCCAGCCGACCGGGCCGAGCGTGCCGATGACGGCAGCGGAGGTGCCGGTCCAGGCGCAGGTGCTGCTGCTGACCCGCTTCCCCTACCTGTCCGACACGCAGCGCCGGGAGATCCTGGCGACGACCGGGCTGCCCTCGGGCTACCCGCTCCTGAGCGGCAATACCTATGACGGCTGGGGACGGCTCAACCTCTACGCCGCCATGGACGGCTACGCCGCCTTCAACGGCCCCGTCACCGTCACGATGGATGCGTCGCAGGGGGGCTACCGCGCCCTCGACACCTGGAAGAACGACATCGCCGGCAGCGGGAGCCTGACCAAGGCAGGCAGCGGCACGCTGATCCTCACCGGCCGCAACACCTATACCGGCGGGACGACGGTGGCGGGGGGAACCCTCGTCGGCTCGACCGCGAGCTTCGGTTCGGGCGCCATCGTCGACAATGGCAGCCTGATCCTCGATCAGGCCAGCGACGCGGCCATGGCCAATCCGATCTCGGGCTCCGGCATCCTGACGAAGAGCGGCGCCGGCACGCTCAATCTCACCGGCACCAGCTCCTTCACCGGCGCCACCGGCGTCGCCGAGGGCCGGCTCGCGGTGAACGGCAGCCTCGCCGGCTCGACCGTCACGGTCGGGTCCGGCGCCAGCCTCGGCGGCAACGGCACCGTCGGCGGCGTGGTCGCGGCCTCCGGCGCCACCGTGGCGCCGGGCAACTCCATTGGCACCCTGAATGTCGCCGGCAACGTGACCTTCGCCGCCAACTCCGTCTACGCGGTCGAAGCGAATGCCGCCGGGCAGTCCGACCGGATCGCGGCGGGCGGCAGCGCCAGCCTCAACGGCACCGTTCAGGTCAGTGCGGCCAACGGCACTTACGATCCGCGCACCCGCACCACCATCCTCACCGCCGGCGGCGGCGTGACGGGCCAGTTCGCGGGCGTCACCGCCAACCTCGCCTTCCTCACCCCGACCCTGATCTACTCGGCGAACGCCGTCGACCTGAACCTGACCCGCAACGACATCGCCTTCTCGACCGTGGCGCGCAACCGCAACCAGGCCGGGGTCGCGGACGCGATCCAGGCCGGCGGCGCGGGCACCGCGCCCTACCAGCACACCGTCGGCCTCACGACGTCGCAGGCGCAGGGCGCCTTCCAAGCGCTCTCGGGCGACGTGCATGCCAGCACGGTCTCGACGGCCTACGCCACCGCCTTCTTCGTGCGCGAGGCGATCCTCGACCGGCTGCGCTGGGGCACCACCCCCGGCACCGCCAACGGCCTGAACTACGGCAGCCTGCCGGCGGCCTACACCGCCGACCTGCCGGGCCGCGCCACCCCGGCGGTGGCGATGCCGGCCCGCATCCTCGACCCCACCGTCTTCGGCCTGTGGGGACAGGGCTTCGGCAGCTTCGGCGAGGCCCGCTCGGACGGCAACGCCGCCGGGTTCAGCCAGCAGATCTCGGGCTTCGCCCTCGGTGCCGACATCCGGCTGGAGAACGGGATCAAGCTCGGCGTCGCAGGCGGCTACACCGCCGGCAGCCTCGACACGACCGGTCGCCTGCAATCCGGCACGATCGAGAGCGCCTTTGGCGGCGTCTACGGCGGCTACGAGCTCGGACCGGTCTCACTGCGGCTCGGTGCGACCTACGCCGACAACACCATCCGCACCCGCCGCACCATCGCCTTTGCCGGCCTGTCCGACTCGGCGAGCGCCCGCACCGGCGGCGCGACGATCCAGGGCTTCGGCGAGATCGGCTACCGCTTCTTCCTCGGTGACGGCGCTCCGGCCCCGCTCCTGTCGAAGGACGGACCGGCGCCGGTCCAGGCGAGCCTGAGCTACATCGAGCCGTTCCTCGGCGGCTCCTACGTCGCGATCGGACGCGACCGCTTCGTCGAGAGCGGCGGCGTCGCGGCGCTGACGAGCTTCGCCCGCGACTACGACGTCGGCGCGGTCACCGCCGGCCTGCGTGCGCAGACCCTGCTGGGCCTCGATCTCGGGGCGCCGGTCTCCGCGCGCGGTCTGGTCGGCTATCGCCGCGCCTTCGGCGACGTGGTGCCCACCGCCCTCCTGTCCTTCGGCAACGGCCCGACCTTCCTGAGCGCCGGCATCCCGATCGCCCGCGATGCGCTGGTGGCTGAGGCCGGGCTCGACCTGCAGGTCGCCCTGAACGCGACGCTGGGCGTGGCCTATACCGGCCAGGTCGGCGAGCGGGTTCAGGACCACGCCGTCAAGGGCAACTTCACCTGGCGGTTCTGAGAGCCTGTTGGGCTGAGCGGATCGGGCACCCGTCGTTCCCGATGCTGAGGGGCCGAGCGTAACCCGGTCTCGAAGAGCACCTGGCGGCTGATTCGACGGCTCCGCTGGACCCGCATGCCGCGGCCCCAGGCCGTGCGCTGCGGGTGCTTCCAACCCCCGGCCGCAGCCGCTACACCGGCAACCCCGATCCCCATCGAGCGTCGGAAAGCCATCCCGTGTCGTCCATGCGCCTGGGCGTGAACATCGATCACGTCGCCACCGTCCGCAACGCCCGCGGCGGGGTCTCGCCCGATCCGGTGCGCGCCGCCCGCGAGGCCGTGGCGGCCGGCGCCGACGGCATCACCGCGCATCTGCGCGAGGATCGCCGCCATATCCGCGACGCCGACATCGCCGCCCTGCGGGCGCTGCCGGTGCCGCTCAACCTTGAGATGGCGGCGACCGACGAGATGGTCGGCATCGCGCTCGCCACCCGGCCGCACGCCGCCTGCCTCGTCCCGGAGAAGCGCGAGGAGCGCACCACCGAGGGCGGCCTCGACATCATCGCCGGCCGCGCGCATCTCGGCCCTCGTATCGCCACCCTGGCGGAGGCGGGCATCCGCGTCTCGCTCTTCGTCGAGCCCGACGAGGCGGTGATGGAGGCCGCCCACGCCCTGCGCGCGCCCGTGGTCGAGCTGCATACCGGCTCCTATTGCGAAGCGGTGATCGAGGGCGACGAGAAAAAAATCGCGCACGAACTCGGCCGCATCGTGCGGGCCGCCGCCCACGGCGCCGGGCTCGGCCTGGAGATCCATGCCGGCCACGGCCTCACCGTCGAGAGCGTCGGCCCGGTGGCGGCCCTGCCGCAGATCCGCGAACTCAACATCGGCCACGCGCTGATCGCCGAGGCGATCTTCGTCGGACTGCGCCAAGCGGTCCACGACATGCGCGCGGCGATGGACCGGGCGCGGCGGCAGGTCGAACCGTGATCCTCGGCATCGGCACCGATCTCTGCGACATCCGGCGCATCGAAAACTCGCTGGAGCGCTTCGGCGACCGGTTCACGCACCGCGTCTTCACCGACGGCGAGCGGGCGAAATGCGACCGCCGCGCCGCCCGCGGCCCCTCCTACGCCCGACGCTTCGCCGCCAAGGAGGCCTGCGCCAAGGCGCTCGGCACCGGAATGAGCCAGGGCGTGTTCTGGCGGGACATGGAAGTGGTCAATCTCGCCAGCGGGCAGCCGACCCTGCGCCTTTCCGGAGGTGCGCAGGAACACCTCGCCCGTATGGTGCCCCCGGGCCACGAGGCGCGGCTGCACCTGACCCTCACGGACGAACCGCCCCTGGCGCAGGCCTTCGTCATCATCGAGGCGGTGCCCGCCGCAGCGGCATCATAGGTTTGTATTCATTCGTGCGCCGCGTTGCGGGGCGGCGCGGCATAGTCTAGACCCGCCGCCCAGCAGGACAGCCACCGCCACGTGGGACGCGGCTGCCGACATGACGGCGGGGCCGAAGGCTGGATCACTCATGAGCATAGGACGCGCGCGCGTGGATCGCGAGGGCAAGACGGAGATCCGGACGGCCGAGCCCGGAACCTGGGCGAGCATCCGGGAAACCGTGAAGGTCGGCGTCCAGGCGCTGCTGATCGCGCTCGTGGTGCGCACGCTGCTGTTCCAGCCCTTCAATATCCCCTCGGGCTCGCTGATCCCGACGCTGCTGATCGGCGACTACCTGTTCGTCTCGAAATACACCTACGGCTACTCGAAATACTCGCTGCCCCTCTCCGAGTACCTGCCGTTCCAGGCGCATGGCCGGGTCTGGGCCGCCGAGCCGAAGCGCGGCGACATCGCCGTGTTCAAGCTGCCGAAGGACAACGCCACCGACTACATCAAGCGGGTGATCGGCCTGCCCGGCGACAAGATCCAGGTGGTCGAGGGCGTGCTCAACATCAACGGCAAGCCGGTCAAGCGCGAGCGCATCGCCGATTACGAGACGCTGGACGCCTTCGACCAGGTGGTGAAGGTGCCGCAATACATGGAAACGCTGCCCGGCGGCGTGACCCACCGGGTAATCGAGCGCGACGGTGACCGCGGCTTCTGGGACAACACCGAGGTCTACACGGTGCCGGCCGGCCACTTCTTCATGATGGGCGACAACCGCGACAACTCCACCGACTCCCGCGACCTCGCCAGCGTCGGCTACGTGCCCTTCGAGAATTTCGTCGGCCGCGCCGAGATGATCTTCTTCTCCATCGACGAGCGCACCCCCGCCTGGCAGATCTGGCGCTGGCCGGCCGACGTGCGCTGGAGCCGCATCTTCTCAACCATTCACTGATTTCTTCGATTAACGTGTCAGCGACGGGACGATCCGCCGTTCGCCCCCGGGGCGGGCGGCGATGAGCGAGGCCGGCGAAGGCGCCGGACGCTCCAGTCGCGCCCGGCGCGCGCACCGTCCGCGGCCGAGCCTCGCCGTGCTGGAGGCGCGGATCGGCCACGTCTTCACCGACCCGACCCTGCTGCCCCTGGCGCTCACCCATGTCAGCAAGGCCGGCGCCTCGGGCCGGGTCGGCAGCTACCAGCGCCTCGAATTTCTGGGTGACCGGGTTCTCGGGCTCGCGGTAGCCGAGACGCTCTACAAGTCGCTGCCGGATGCGGAGGAGGGCGAGCTGTCGCGGCGGCTGGCCGGGCTCGTGCGGCGCGAGACCTGCGCCGCGGTGGCCGAGGCCTGGGAGGTCGGGCCGCATCTCAATCTCGGTCCCGGCGAGATCCAGACCGGCGGGCGGCGCAACCAGACCATCCTGGCCGATGTCTGCGAGGCGATTCTCGGCGCGGTCTTCCTCGATGCCGGCTACGAGGCGACGCGGGCCATCGTGCAGCGCAGCTTCCGCCCCGGTGAGGAAACCGCGGCGCCGCGCGGGCGCGACGCGAAATCGGCCTTGCAGGAATGGGCGATGGCGCGCAGCCTCGCGATCCCCGTCTACGAGGTGGTGGAGCGCTTAGGTCCCGATCATGCCCCGGTCTTTCGGATCGCGGTTCGGGTCGAGGGCATTGAACCGGGATACGGCGAGGGCGCGTCCAAGCGCGTGGCGGAGCAGGAGGCGGCCCAGGCCGTGCTCGCCCGCGAGAATATCGGCGGGACGCAGGGACAAGATGGATCAGGTGGTTAGGTCGGATGTCTGAGCACGAGCCGGATGATCGGGACGGCGACGACGCGCTCCCCAGTGAGACGGCGTCGGGAGGGACGACGCCCCGAGCGGCGCACCAAGACGTGCCCCAAGACGTGCCCCAAGACGTGCCCCAAGACATGCCCCAAGACACGCGCGCGGGCTTCGTCGCGCTGATCGGCGTGCCGAATGCCGGCAAATCGACCCTGCTCAACGCGCTCGTCGGCGCCAAGGTCTCGATCGTCTCGCGAAAGGTGCAGACGACGCGGGCGCTGGTGCGCGGCATCGTCATGGAGGGCGACGCGCAGGTCGTGCTGGTGGACACCCCCGGCATCTTCGCGCCGAAGCGCCGCCTCGACCGGGCGATGGTGCATTCCGCCTGGAGCGGCGCGGCCGATGCCGACGCGGTCTGCCTGCTGATCGATGCCCGCAAGGGCGCCGACGAGGAGGTCGAGACCATCCTGCGCCGCCTGCCCGAGGTGAAGCGGCCCAAGATCCTGATCCTCAACAAGATCGACCTGATCGCCCGCGAGCGCCTGCTGGAGCTGGTGGCCAAGCTCAACGCGATGGTGCCGTTCGAGGACACCTTCCTGATCTCGGCGCTCAACGGCGACGGCGTCGCCGACCTGCGCAAGGCGCTCGCCGCGCGGATGCCGCCCGGGCCCTGGCTCTACCCGGAGGACCAGATCTCGGACGCGCCGCTGCGCATGCTCGCCGCCGAGATCACCCGCGAGAAGATCTACGACCGGCTCCACGAGGAGCTGCCCTACCGTTCCACCGTCGAGACCGACCAGTGGCAGGTGCGGCCCGACGGCTCGGTGCGGATCGAGCAGACGATCTTCGTCGAGCGCGAGAGCCAGCGCTCGATCGTGCTCGGCAAGGGCGGCCAGACCATCAAGGCGATCGGGCAGGCGGCCCGGATCGAGATCGCCGAGGTGGCCGAGGCCAAGGTGCACCTGTTCCTGCACGTGAAGGTCCGCGAGAACTGGGCCGACGATCCCGCGCGCTATCGCGAGATGGGTCTCGAATTCCCGACCGGCTGACCGATCTTACAGCGCACGGCATCCTACCCACGCCCTCATCCTGAGGTGCCCGCGTGAGCGGGCCTCGAAGGATCCTCCAGATCCCGCGCGATCCCTGGAGGATCCTTCGAGGCTTCGCTCCGCTTCGCACCTCAGGATGAGGCGGAGGGGCGGATGACGCTTCCGGCGCTTCGAGCCTCTCCCATTGCCAACCCTCATGCCCCACACCGACCCTGACATGCGGGCCATCCTCTACGGCCTCCCCCCCGCCGACCTCGCGGCCATGCCCGACCGTGCCGCCCAGGTCTCGCCGCTGATCCCCGGCTCGGCGCCGCTGGAGGACATGGCCGAGGCGAGCCTGGAGGCCGCCCTGCTGCTGGCGCCGCCCGGCACGGTGGAGCGGCGCTACGCCCTGGCACTGGCGATCCGGGCCGTCAGGCCCGGTGGGCGGCTGGTGGCCCTGGCGCCCAAGGACAAGGGTGGCACGCGGCTCGCCAAGGAACTGCGCGGCTTCGGCTGCGCCGTGACCGACGAGCCGCGCCGTCACCATCGCATCTGCAGCGCGACGCGGCCCGATTCGCCCTCGGGCATCGAGGCGGCGGTCGAGGCCGGCGCCCCGCGCCATATCGACAACCTCGCGCTCTGCACCCAGCCCGGGATCTTCTCCTGGGACCGGCTCGATCCCGGCACCGCCCTGCTGCTGCGCCACATGCCGCCGCTCGCGGGGCGCGGCGCCGATTTCGGCTGCGGTCTCGGCATCCTGGCGCGGGCGGTGCTGAAATCGGAGAAGGTCGCCGCGCTCGCACTGATCGACATCGATCGCCGCGCGGTCGCGATGGCCCGGCGCAATGTCGGCGATGCGCGCGCCAGCCTGCACTGGGCCGACCTGCGCGGCGCGGAGCCCGCTCTCTCGGGCCTCGACTTCGTCGTCTCGAACCCGCCCTTCCACGACGGCGGCGCCGAGGATCAGGCGCTGGGACAGGCCTTCATCGCCCGCGCGGCGGCGGCCCTGCGGCCGGGCGGGACGCTCCTTCTCGTCGCCAACGCCCACCTGCCCTACGAGGCGCCCCTGCGCGCCGCCTTCCGCAGCGTCACGCCGACCGTCACCGAAGGCGGCTACAAGCTGTTCGAGGCGCGCAAGTGAAAGCCGTCCGCCTCGACCGGCTGCTGGCCAATCTCGGCTACGGCTCGCGCCGGGAGGTCGAGGGTTTGGCCCGCGCCGGCCTCGTCCGCCTCGACGGACAGGCCCTGCGGGACGCCTCGCAGCGCATTCCCCTCGATCTCGATCTCTCCGACCGGATGACGGTGCAGGGTGAGGCGCTCGATCCGCTGCCGGGCGTGTGCCTGATGCTGCACAAGCCGCTCGGCGTCACCTGCTCGCACAAGGAGGCGGGGCCGCTGGTCTACAGCCTGCTGCCCGAGCGCTGGCGGCGGCGCGATCCGGCGCTCTCCACCGTCGGGCGCCTCGACAAGGAGACCTCGGGCCTGCTGCTGATGACCGATGACGGCGCGCTGCTGCATCGGATCATCGCGCCCAAGGCCAAGGTGTCCAAGCGCTACCGGGTGACCCTGGCCCGCCCGCTCCAGGGCGACGAGGCCGCGATCCTCGCCTCGGGCGAGATGATGCTGGAAGGCGAGGACAAGCCGCTCCTGCCGGTGGAGATGGAGGCCGACGACCCGACCCACTGCACGGTCACCCTGCACGAGGGCCGCTACCATCAGGTCCGGCGCATGTTCGCCGCGCTCGGCAACCACGTCGACGCGCTCCACCGCGACCGCGTCGGCGGTCTGGCGCTTCCCGCCGACCTGCCGGCGGGGGAGTTCCGGATCCTGGGGCCGGGCGAGATCGCTACGGTGTTCGCGGGCTAGCAGCGTCTCCACCGACGGCCCGGCGCCGCGCGATGCGGTGGTCGAGGCGCACCAGCACCCAGCCGACGCCGAGGAACGCCGCCGCGATCGCCCCGGCATAGGTCGCGACCGGTCCCCAGCCGATCTTGCCGACATCGAGGAACGGATAGGGATAGCGGGCATCGTAGGCGCCGCGCACCAGCGTGTAGGCGAGGTAGGCCAGCGGATAGCTCGCGAACAGCGCGAGGTCGCGGAGCGCGAGGCGCCCCTTCGGCACGAAGACGAGCCAGAACAGCGGCACCAGCACCGGCAGCGCCTGATGAAGCAGGATGTCGCCGATGAGGTCGCCGCCGCGGAGCGTCCTGAGCCCGTAGAGCAGCAGCCGCTGCACGAGGCCAACAAGGAGGGTGGCAAGCAATGCCATCGCGACGAGCCGGGGCTGGGCCAGGGCCGGCACCCGAAGCGCGATTCCGCCGAACACCACGAAGACGAGGAGCCCGGTCAGGTTGGTGAAGTAGGTGACCATGATCCAGGCCGCGAGCGGCACCGAGCCGGTCCGGCCGAACACGGCGGAAAAGCCGAACCCGACGCCGATGACGGCACAGAGCGCGATCAGGGCGGCGGCGAGGCGGGCGCTTCGGGATTCCATGGGGCGAGCGTCCGAGGCGGGGAGGGCTAAGCGTTCTGGCCGCCCATCGCGACCATGGCATGACGCGGACCGCTTGACAGGCCGGGGCCCGTGCCGGACGGCCACGCCCGTGCTGCTCGACCTCCTGCATCTCCTGACCACGCCCGCCCCGCGGGCCCAGCGCCGGCTCGGCTACCTGCGCGACAGCATCTGGCTGATGTCCCGCGCCCGCCGCTGCCGCCGGGCCTGGGCGCCGCATCTCGAGGCGAGCCGGGCGGTGATGCGCGCGGCCATCGCGGGGGTGGAGCGGCGCGACACCGCCGTGGTGCTGGGCTCCGGCCTCCTGCTCGACGTGCCGCTGGCGGATCTCGCCGGCGCCTTCCGGCGGGTGGTGCTGGTCGATGCCGTCCATCTCCGGCCGGCGCGGCGCGCGATCCGGGCCTTTCCCAATGTCGAGGCGCTAACGGCGGATCTCAGCGGCGCGATGGCGCTGATGACGGGCGCGGCGCGCGATCTCGACCCCGGCCTGCCATCGGTCTGCGCCGCGCCGGAGACCGGCCTCGTCATCTCGGCCAACCTCCTCTCGCAACTGCCGATCCGCCCAGTCGAGCGGCTGGAGGCGTCGCGCCGTCCCCTCGGGCCGTGGACCCCGAACGACGGCGACGCCTTCGGCCGGCGGATCATCGAGGGTCATCTCGATGCCCTGGCCGGTCTCACGGCGCGGGTCTGCCTCGTCACCGACCTCGACGAGATCGAGGAGGACCGGCAGGAGCAGGTTCACGCCCGGCACGACCTCCTCTACGGCGTGAGGCTCGGAAACCCTGAATCGGCCTGGAGCTGGGAGCTTGCTCCCTTCGGCGAGATGGCCCGCAACCGCCGCCTGATCCACCGCGTCGCGGGCTTTTCGAACTGGCGCCCGTAGTTGGGCCGGCCGCGTCCGGCGCGGCGGAAACCCGCGGGACTCTCAGAGCAAAATAAGAAGAACAGTCTCGACGTTCGGCTGTCTGAAGGATCGGAACGGTTTATGGGGCGACATCATCTGAATCGATCCTCTCGACAGTCTCGCCGGGAGGGATTGTTCGGAAGATGTGCGCGGAAAAACCAGAAAACGCCCTCGGGAGGATCTTGCACCATGCGCCGCGTCTCCGCCCTGTTCCTCGCCATGGCTCTCGTCCCTGGCGCCGCCAGCGCCCTGTCGATGACGGATACGCTGGAAGCCTGGAAGCAAAGCTCGGCCATCGACCGGCTCCAGCTCGCGACCCGCTTCGGCAAGTCGTTCGTCTCGGTCAACGAGAGCTTCACCGCGGGCTATTTCGTGAAATGCATCGACGACGTGGCCGGCTATCCCAACGCTCAGAAGGCGAAGATCGAGGACGCGATGCGCGAATGCGTCGCCTCGCAACTCCGGATGACCGGCAAGGGGCAGGGGGACGAGTAGCCGCTCAGATCTCGATCTCGGTGCCGATCTCGATCACCTGACGGGCCGGCACGCAGAAATGGGCGCCGGTGCGCTCGGCGTTGTTCTGCATCACCGCGAAGACCGCCTCGCGCCAGTCCGACATGCCGCGCCGGTCGGAGACGGGGATGATCGTCTCGTGGCCGACGAAGACGGTCAGATCCTCCGTAAATTCCTTCGGCAGCAGGCCGGCATGGACGGCGCAGTCGAGCCCCTCGGGGATCGAGGCCGATTGCATGAAGCCGTAACGCAGCACGACGCGGCGTATGTCGGGGGTGATCTCGGTGACGCGCGCCCGCTCGTCGCGCGGCACCGTCGGCGTCTCCTCGAACAAAGCGGTCACGATCACCACTCGGGCGTGCAAGGCGCCCAGGCGCTCGACGAAGCGCATCATCGGCAGCGGGATGCCCTCGGTCGCCGAGGACAGGAAGGCGGCCGCGCCCGGCAGGGTGGTGGGCGGCTCCCGGCGCAGGCCCTCCAGGAACTGCGCCTCGGGCGGACGCAGGGCGATGCGGGCCTGTTCCATGCAGGCATTGCCCTTGCGCCAGGTCAGCATCAGGAAGGCGATGATCCCGGCGAGCAGCAGCGGAAACCAGCCGCCCTCGAACAGCTTCACGCTGTTGGCGGAGAGGAAGATCAGGTCGATCACGAGGAAGAAGCCGTTGACCGCGAGCACGACGGGCAGGCCGTAGCCCCATTTGCGGGCGACGAGGCCGGCGAGCAGCGTCGTGATCGCCATCAGCAGCGACACGGCGATGCCGTAGGCGCCGGCCAGCGCGTCGGAGGAGCGGAAGATCAGAACCGCTGACAGCGTCGCTGCGGCGAGCAGCCAGTTCACGAGAGGCACGTAGATCTGGCCACTCTCGTCGGGGGCGGTGTGGACGATGCGCAGCGGCGGCAGGAAGCCGAGCTGGATCGATTGCCGGGTCAGCGAGAACACCCCCGAGATCACCGCCTGCGAGGCGATGACGGCGGCGAGCGTCGCCAGCCCGATCAGCGGGTAGTGCAGCGGGCCCGGTGCGAGCCGGTAGAACGGGTTCTCGGCGGCGGAAGGGTCGACGAGCAGGATCGCGCCCTGCCCGAAATAGTGGATCACCAGCGCCGGCAGGACGAGGGCGAACCACGCGACGCGGATCGCCCGCGCGCCGAAATGGCCGAGATCGGCGTACATCGCCTCGCCGCCGGTGACCGCGAGGAAGGCCGCGCCCAGCATCGCGAAGCCGACATGCAGGCCGGCATGGGCCGTGAACTCGACCGCGCGCAGCGGATTGATCGCGCTGAGGATCTGCGGCGCCTGGACGATGCCGCCGAGGCCGAGCCCGGCGAGCACGAGAAACCACACCAGCATCACCGGGCCGAAGATCCGTCCGATGAAGGCGGCGCCCCGGCGCTGCACGAGGAACAGGCCGACGAGGATCACCAGCGCGATCGGCACGATGAAGCGGTCGAGACCGGGAGCATCGACCCGCAGGCCCTCCACCGCCGAGAGGACCGAAATCGCCGGCGTGATCGCGCCGTCGCCGTAGAGCAGGGCGGCGCCGACGAGGCCGATGACGAGCAGCAGCGCCTGCCGCGAGCCGGGCTGCGCGTGGCGGGCGCCGAGCAGCGCCAGCATCGCCACGATGCCGCCCTCGCCGCGGTTGTCGGCGCGCAGGATCAGCACCGCGTATTTCAGCGCGACGACGAGAATCAGAGCCCACAGGATCAGCGAGACCGCGCCGGTCACCGCCACGGCGGAGGGCTCACCGCCCGGGCTTGCGGCGCGCACCGCTTCCTTGAGGGCGTAGAGCGGGCTCGTGCCGATATCGCCGTAGACGACGCCGAGGGTGGCGACGAGCAGCCCCGCGCCGAGCCGGCGGCCGGGGCCCGAATCCTCGGCTCCTCCCGAATCCCCGGCTCCGGAGGTGTGTGCAGCGTCCTGGCTCAAGACAGCGCTCCGGAAGCGGGGCCGATCGTGGCGGCTCAGCTATGGAGAGCGTGGCCGGCGTCCAGGGCGTCTCTTTGAGAATTGATGGCTGCTGTCAGGGCTCGCGGGGAGCGGGCGCTTCGGCGGGCGCCTTGTCCGAGCTGGGGCGCGCGTCGCGCAGGCGGACGGCGGCGGCGGCGGCCTTCTCGGCGATGCGGCGGCGCAGGTCGTCGGACAGCTCGATATCGACGAGGCGCCAGCCCCAGTCGCGCAGGCGCAGGCGGATGCGGAACTGTTCGTGCCGGGGATGATCGGGCGGCACGGCGATCACCACCGAGCGGAAGCCGCGCATGTCGGAGGAGAGATAGTAGCGCAGGAGCCGTTTGAGGTCGGGGATGCGCAGGCCGTCGCGCCGCTCATGCCGGTTGGTCGGCGCGGCGAGGTCGGCGCCCTGGGGCCAGCCGTCGTCGAGGAGGTCGATCACTGCCTGCGGCGTCAGCGCCGATTCCATGACCGGCAGCGCCACCGCCGCCGCCGCGTCGGCGATGCGCTGCCGCTCGCGCGGATCGAGGGCGTTGCTGTCGGCCTTCACCGCGGCGCTGATCTGCCGGGCCAGCGAGAGCCGCAGCGTGCGGAAGTTGATCCGCTGCTCGACGGCCGCAGCGTCGCCCGCCTGCACCGCCGCGGCGAAACCGTAGAGCGACCAGAACGGCGTCAGCGTGTAGGCGAACCACGCGAGCACCGCGAAAAGAGGAACGAGCCACCACCGCATCGGATCAGCCGCGGATGCGCGGATGCGTCATGCCGGATCGCCCGCGGCGTCTTTCTCGGCGCCGTTCCAGCCGGTCAGGCCGGAGAAGGCCGCGACGACGCCCTCGTAGACCGGGCGCTTGAAGGTGATGATGAGATCCGGCAGGGCCTCCAGCCGCTCCCAGCGCCACGCCTCAAATTCGGGCTTGTGGCGACCGCCGCCGGGTGCGTCCACGTCGATCACCGCCTCGCTGCCGGTCAGGCCGAAGGCGAACCATTTCTGGCGCTGGCCGCGATAGCGGCCCTTCCAGGCCCGCTTCATGACCTCCGGCGGCAGGTCGTAGGCGAGCCAGTCGCGGGTCTCGCCGAGCAGCGTGACGGCGTCGGCCGGCACATTGGTCTCTTCGTGGAGCTCGCGCAAAGCCGCGGCGAGGGGCTCCTCCCCCTCGTCGATCCCGCCCTGCGGCATTTGCCACGCGAGATCGCCGTCGACGTGCTCGGGGCCCGCCTCGCGCTTGCGCCGCCCGATGAACACCCGGCCGTCGCGGTTGAACAGGGCAACGCCCACGCAGGGACGGTAGGGCAGCGCGCTGCCTTCCGGCAGGCGCAGGAGATCGTCGTTGGAGCGGGTCATCGCGGGCTACGGGCGGGCTTTTGCTGGCGGCGCGACCATAGGAGGCCGAACCGGTGCGGGCAACGCCGACCTGCCATCCATCTGCGGCCGTAGAACGAAGGCGGGCCCGGCCTCGGCCGCGCCCGCCCGCTTCTCACCCTTTCCCGCGATCGGTCAGGCGGCGCGCACGTTCGCCAGGAAGCGGTCGACCTCGCTGCTGAGATGCGCGGACTGACGCGACAGCTCGGACGAGGCGGCGAGCACTTGGGCGGCGGTCGCGCCCGCCTCCTCGGCCGCCTGCGCCACGCCCGAGATGTTGCTCGTCACCTCGCCCGCGCCCATGGCTGCCTGGGCGACGTTGCGCACGATCTCCTGCGTTGCCGCGCCCTGCTGCTCCACCGCCGCGGCGATCGAGGCCGCAACCGAGCTGATCTCCTCGATGCGCCCCGTGATGCTGCCGATGGCCGAGACCGCGTGGCCCGTGGTCTCCTGGATCCGGCCGATCTGGCCGGAGATTTCCTCGGTTGCCCGCGCCGTCTGGTTGGCGAGCTCCTTCACCTCGGCGGCGACCACCGCGAAGCCACGGCCGGCCTCGCCGGCGCGGGCGGCCTCGATCGTGGCGTTGAGCGCGAGCAGGTTGGTCTGCCCGGCAATTGTCGTGATCATGGTGACGACGTCGCCGATCTTGGCGACCGCCGCATTCAGCGCCCGGACGTGGGCCGCCGTCTGCGCCGCCTCTCCGACCGCGGCCTGAGCGAGGCTCGAAGAGCCGCTGACCTGCCGGCTGATCTCCTGCACCGAGGCGCCCAGTTCCTCGGCCGCTGCGGCGACGGTGTTGACGTTGGTGGCCGCCTCCTCGGCTGCAGCCGCCACGCTCACCGACTGGCTGGCGGTGCGGGTCGCGGCGCCGGTCATGCCGTGGGCCGAGGCCTGCAACTGGGAAGCGGCGGACGAGACGAGGCTGACGACGCCGCCGACCGCACCTTCGAACCGTTCGGCCATCTCGCGCATCGCCGCCTTGCGCTGCGCCTCCGCACCGGCGCGGGCCGCCGCACTCTCCTCTTCGAGGCTGCGCATCCGGAGCAGACCATCCTTGAAGATCTGCACCGCGTCGGCGATCGAGCCGATCTCGGTCCGCTGCCCCTGGTGCGGGATCGTGACCGAGAGGTCGCCAGCGGCCAGGGCCTGCATCGGCCGCACCACCGAGGCGATGCCGCGGGTGACGCCGCGGATGATCAGGACGGCGAGCAAGATCGAGAGGGCGACGCCGAGGGCAAGCACGGCGAGGCTGACCGTCCAGATCCGCTGGTAGATGGTTTCACCCTTCTCCATCGCACGGGCAGCGCCCTCGTTGTTGAAGGCGACCAGCTTCTCCAGCGAATTCGACATTGCCCGGCGCGGCACGAGGCCCTTGGACTCGTAATAGGCGAAGGCATCCGCCTTCCGGCCCTGACGCGACAGGTCCATCACGAACCGCCGCTCTGTCTCGAAGGTGGCGGCGTCGCGCACGTAGGCGTCGTAGAGCGACCGCTCCTCGGCATTCGCGATCAGGCGCTCGTAGGCCGCCCGCTTGTCGTCGATCAGCTTGCCGAAGCGCTCGAAGTCCTTGTCCATCGAGGACACCATCTGCGGGTCGGTCGCCTGCGTGTGCCGCAGCATCACGGTGTTCATCCGCGCCGCTGCCGTGTCGATCTCGCCGAGCAGGCGCACGCTGGGCAGCCAATTGCGCTCGATGTCGAGCGCTTGGTCACGCATCGTCTGGGTTCCGATGAGGCCGAGTACGCCCAGACCGACGAGGAGGACCGTCAGTACAGTGAACGAGGCGATCAGCTTGCTGCGAATGGGAAGCGATTGAAGTGACACGGTAGACCCCGACAGGAGTGGCTCGCGCACACTTATTGGGCGAGTGGCAAAACCCTGGCCCAAAAACGCTTACTGGATCACAAACTGCTGATCAGATTTCGCTCATGGCGAGCGGATTAAAATGGAGCGACCGATTTAGGCCGGGCGAAAACGAACAAATGATCGCTTGGACGGGATCGGCTCGTCATTTGACGGTGGAGACGTCAGCGCCGGCGCGCGATCGGCCGAGGCAACGGACTGAGCGGCGTGTTGCCGCTCCGGCCCTGCTCATCGATACCAGCGTGCCGTGATGCGGAAAGCGTCCGGGCGCTGGTCAGGGCGCGGCGCTCGACAGCTTGGCGACGCCGCCGGGACGGCGCAGGATCGCGCTGACGGGCACGAGCCGGATGCCCCGTGTTTCCAGATCCCGCGACCAGCGCGACAGGCGGTCGATGGTCAGCGGCGAGGTGCTGGCGGAGGCGAGGACGAAACCCTTCTGCCGGGCCAGCGTCTCAAGGCGGGCGAGTTCCGCGTCGATCGCGTCCGGTCGGGCAACGGCGTCGATCACGATCTCGGCGCGGGCCGTCGGCAGCTTCGTCTTGGCCGCGACCTCCGCAACCTTCGAGCCGGCGGCCGAACCGTCGTCGACGAAGCCGAGGCCGCGGGCGGAGAGATCCTTCAGAACCGGCTCCAGGGCGCCGGGCTCGCTCATCAGTTTGGCACCCATGAAGTTCACGGCGCCGACGAAGCCGGGAAACCGGCTCATCGCCCAGGCCGCCCGGTCGAGGTTCTCGCCCGGGCGGGCGGAGGCCAGGAGCGTCTGCGGACCGGGATCGCTGTCGGGATAGTCGAACGGCTCCATCGGCAGCTGCAGCAGGATCTCGTGGCCGGCCTCGCGAGCGCGGGCGGCCGTCTTTTCCAGATCGCCGCCGTAGGGCGAGAGCGCGAGGCTCATCGCGGCGGGAAGCCGGGCGATGGCGCCGAGGGTCGCGTTCTCGCCGATGCCGAGACCGGAGACGAGGACGGCGATGCGCGGCCCGGTGCCGGGCTCTTCCGGACGGGCATAGACGTCGAGGGGGCGGAGCCGACCCTCGCCGAGGCGGGGCAGCGGGCCGTGGCGCCCGCGCTCGCTCAGGCGCGGATCGGGCGCCGGCGCGAGCTTCACCTGGGTGGCGTTCGGGACGCGGATGATCACCGGCGCGTCGGGGGCTGCCGAGCCGTCTGGGCGGAACACGGTGACGCCGGATGCCTGCTCGACCTCGCTCGCCGACTGCGCCGGACCCTTCGGAACAGAGGGTGCCGCTTCGGCCACGCGGGGCGTCGGGGCCTCACGGATGTCGATGGCCGCCTGCGCGCGAGGTTCGCCGCCACGGGGGTCGCCGGTCAGGGCAAGGCCGCCGGCGAGCAGAGCGAGCGTCAGAAGCCCGGTACCGGCGATCGCGCCCGCAGAGGGGCTTCGCGCGAAGCGCGCACGGGACGCTTTATTCGCGACTCCGAGGGGCTTCGTCAGGATGTCGTCGGCCGCGTCGCTCACCCGCCGTCCCGCCCTGCTGGCGCATGTTCGGACGACCGGGCACGGCCTTCAACGAGAAACGGCCCGCAATCCCGGTCTGAACCGGCATTGCGGGCCGTCATGGTTAATCTTTCGCTAACCCGCGCGGCAAAGGCCGCCGCGGGTAACACGATCAGTTCTGGGTGGCGGGCTTCGTCACGTTGGCCGCACCCTTCTGGATGCCGTGCAGGAAGTCGACCGCGGCGATGAGCTGCTTGTCCTTAGCCGGGTCCGGCGGGATGTAGGCCGAGGAACCGCCGCGCTCCTCGGTGTCCTTCTGCTTGAGGTGGCCCTTCAGGCCGGCCTCGCCCTTGGTCTCGTCCTTGCCCTTCAGATCGTCGGGCACCTCCTGCAGCACCTCCTGATCCGGCTCGATGCCCTTCGCCTGGATCGAGCGGCCGGACGGCGTGTAGTAGCGCGCGGTGGTCAGGCGCAGGGCGCCCTGGCCGCCGAGCGGGATGATCGACTGCACCGAGCCCTTGCCGAAGGAACGCGTGCCCATGATGGTCGCGCGCTTGTGATCCTGCAGGGCGCCGGCCACGATCTCGGAGGCCGAGGCCGCGCCGCCGTTCACCAGCACGACGATGGGCTTGCCCTTGGCGAGATCCCCGGCCTTGGCCGAGAAGCGCTGCGTCTCGTCGGGGTTGCGGCCACGGGTCGAGACGATCTCGCCGCGGTCGAGGAAGGCATCGGAGACCATCACCGCCTGATCGAGCAGGCCGCCGGGATTGTTGCGCAGGTCGAGCACGTAGCCCTTGAGCTTGTCGCCGCCGATCTCGCTCTGGAGCTTGTCGATCGCGGTCTTGAGGCCGTCGTAGGTCTGCTCGTTGAACTGGGTCAGGCGAACGTAGCCGACATCGCCGCTCTCGACCTTCGAGCGGACGGGGCGGATCTTGATGATGTCGCGGGTCAGCGAGACGTCGATCGGATCCTTGGCCTCCTTGCGGGAGATCTTCAGCTTCACCGTGGAATTGACCGGACCGCGCATCTTGTCGACGGCCTGGTTCAGGGTCAGGCCCTGGACCTGATCCTCGTCGATCTGGGTGATGATGTCGTTGGCGAGCAGGCCGGCCTTCGAGGCGGGCGTGTCGTCGATCGGCGAGACGACCTTGATCAGGCCGTCCTCCATGGTGACCTCGATGCCGAGGCCGCCGAACTCACCCTTCGTCGTCGTCTGCATGTCGCGGAAGGCCTTCGCGTCCATGTAGCTCGAATGCGGGTCGAGCGAGGTCAGCATGCCGTTGACGGCCGCCTCGATCAGCTTCGACTCCTCGGGCTTCTCGACATAGTCGGTCCGCACCTTCTCGAACACGTCGCCGAACAGGCTCAGCTGCCGGTAGGTTTCCGCCGAGGCCGCGATGGCGCTCGTGCCGGAGAGGAGCTGGGTCTGGGTCGACAGGGCCGAGGCGCCGATGCCGAGGGCCGCGCCGAGCAACACGAGGGACACTTTGCGCATTATCCGCGAACCTTCTCGCTGGAACTTTTCGCCCACCACGGCTCCGGATCGATGGAGCCGCCGTCTTTCCTGAACTCGACGTACAGGACGGGATCACTGCGATCATCGTCCCTCTGTGACGCAGCCTGCGTCACATTCGGCGGCGTGCTTGCCGGGGTGCCGCTGCCCTCGCCCATCACGGCCACCGGTTCGCCCGCCAGCACGAACTGGCCGACCTCGACGTTGATCTGATCCATCCCCGCGAGCAACAGATAGTAGCCGTCGCCCGCATTGATGATCAAGAGTCGGCCGTAGGAGCGGAAGGGGCCGGCGAAGGAGACCCAGCCATCCGCGGGCGAGGACACAACCGCCTTCGGCCGCGCCCGCAACGAGATGCCGCGGGTGGTGCCGCCCTGGCCGTCGGGCTGGTTGAAGCCGCGCAGCAGCGCGCCGCTCACCGGCCTGGGCAGATCGCCGCGGGCCTCGGCGAACTTCACCTTCGGCGCGAGCCGCGCCGGGTCGCGGGCCCCGGCGGCGGCGAACTTCTCTTGGATCGCCCGCTGCTCCCGCTCAGCGGCGGCGCGGACCTCGTCGGCGGCCCGGCGGGCGCTCGACAGCTCGCCCTCCATCCGGTCCACCAGATCCTTGAGGGATTTTGCCTGGGCACCGAGCTCGGCGCTCTTCTGACGCTCGGCGGTGAGGCTTGATTCGACCTGCGCCTGCCGGCTGCGGCGGGCGGCGATGAGCGCATCGAGGCGCTGGCGCTCGGCGGCCCAGCCGGCGAGATCCTTTTTCAGCGCCTCGCGGTCGGCGGCGATGAGGCCGCGCACCCGCACCAGTTCCGTGAGGTCGCCGGCCAGCGTGTCCGCCTCGCCGCGCAGCTCCGGCACCACGGCGCCGAGCATCATCGAGGTGCGGATCGCTGCGAGCACGTCCTCGGGGCGCACCAGCACGGCCGGCGGCGGGCGCCGGCCCATCCGCTGGAGCGCGGCCAGGATCTCGGCGATGACCGCTCGGCGCGCCTCCAGCGACTTGCGGATCGCCGCGTCGCTGTCGGTGAGCGCCCGCAGGCGCTCCTCCAGCCGGTTCATCCGGTCCTCGGTGGCCTGGGCCTGCCGCCCGGCATCGAGCAGGGCGGCGCTGAGCTTGGTCCGGTCGGAGCCGATGGCGGCGATCTCGGCTTCGAGGGCGGTCCGGCTGCCGGCGCTGGCCGCCAGGGCCTCCTCGATCTGCCGGAGGCTCTGGGCGCGCCGGTCGCGCTCCTCCTGCGTGCGCCGCATCGTCTCGGGATCGGGCGGGGTCTGCGCGCGCACGGGCAGCGCGAGGCAGGCCAAGAGGCAGGCCAGCAGGCAGGCCAGCAGGCAGGCGGGGGCAGCCAGGATCGTCGCGGGCCTCGGGTTGGCGGTCACCGGCGGTCTCATGCCTCGGGATCGCCCCGGTGATAGGGGTGCCCGGCCAGGATGGTCAGAGCCCGGTAGACCTGCTCGAGGGCGAGCACGCGCACCAGACCGTGCGGCAGTGTCGCCGCTCCGAAGGCGAGAATATGGTCGGCCCGCGCGCGCACGCTCTCGTGAAGGCCGTCGGCCCCGCCGACGACGAGGACAAGGCTGCTCCGGCCCGCATCGCGCCAGTTCCCGATCTTGTCCGCGATCCGCTCGCTCGGCCAATCCGAACGACCGCGCTCGTCGCAGGCGATCACCGCCGCATCCGCCGGTACGAGGGCCAGAATCGCCGCCGCCTCCTCGGCGATGCGGTCGGCGGACCGGCGCGCGCGGGATTCTGGGATCTCGATGAGGTCGCAGGCCGTGACGCCGAGGCTCTTGCCGAGCGCGACCGCGCGCTCGCGGTAGCGGGCGGCGAGATCCCGCTCCGGCCCGTTCTTCAGGCGTCCGATGGCGACGACGAGCAGGCGCAAGGGGCGTGGACAGTTCCGCGGACGAGGTCTCGGCGCCCGATAGCACGATCGGGCCGGGGACCGGGAGCCGGCCCGCTCAAAAAAACGTGGCCGGCAACGGGTGGCGGCGCATCGAGCGCGCGATCCCGCAGGGGTGGCGACACGGCGGTGGCGACCTACCTGCCGCCCGCAACCGACGACCCTTGCCCGGACCCGGCCGCCCGCGCCGCCTCCGTCCGGGATCTCACGACAGGACGACCGATGCCCTCGCCCGCCCGCGCCGCGCCGCCGCGCCTCGACCGCAAGGCCGTGGGAGCCGTGGTGCTCGGCAATGCCCTCGAATTCTACGATTTCACGATCTACGCCTTCTTCGCCAAGTCGATCGGCGCGACCTTCTTCCCCTCGGACAGCCCGACCGACAGCCTGCTCGCCTCGCTCGCGCTGTTCGGGATCGGCTACGTGATGCGGCCCGTGGGCGGCGTGCTGATCGGCGCCTTCGCCGACCGGGCCGGGCGCAAGCCGGCCATGCTCATCACCATCGCGCTGATGGCCGTCGGCATGCTGATGCTCGCGGCCTGCCCCGGCACGGCGGTGATCGGCGGCTGGGCGCAGGTGATCGTCATCGCCGGGCGGCTGATCCAGGGGCTGGCGCTCGGCGGCGAGGTCGGACCCTCGACCGCCTACCTGATCGAGGCGGCCCCGGCCCGCCACCGCGGCTTCGTCGCGAGCTGGCAGATCGCGAGCCAGGGCTGCGCCGCCCTGTTCGCGGGCCTCTTCGCCACGGTGCTGACGCTGATCCTGGGGGATGCGGCCATGGCCGATTGGGGCTGGCGGCTGATGTTCGGCCTCGGCCTCCTCGTCGTGCCGGTCGGTCTCGTGATCCGCAGCCACCTGCCGGAGACGGCGGGGGAGGGGCACGACCCCGCGGCGGCCGACTCGACGGGCGCGGTGCTGAGCCGGCTGCTGCGCCGGCACGGGCGGATGCTCGGCCTGACCTTCCTCGTCATCGCCGCCTCCACCGTCTCGAACGCGGTGGGCACCAACATGCCGGTCTATGCCGGGGCGACGCTCGGCCTCTCGGAGATGGCGGCCAACGCCGTGCCGATCGCGCTGGGATTGGCCTCTGTGATCTTCCCGCTCCTCGGCGGCTGGCTCGCCGACCGGTTCGGGCGGCGTCCGGTGATGATCTGGCCCCGGGCGCTGATCCTCGTGCTCGCCGTGCCCGCCTTCCTGTGGATGCTGGGCAGCCCGAGCGCGCTCAGCGTCTACGCCGTGACCTTCCTGCTCTCGGCCCTGTCCTCGATCAACGCGGCGGCGGTCATCGTCGGCATCCCGGAGGCGTTGCCGCGGGCGGTGCGCAGCGCCGGGCTCTCCATCGTCTACGCCCTCTCGGTCTCGATCTTCGGCGGAAGCACCAACTACGTCGTGAACTGGCTCATCGCCGCCACCGGCGACCGGATGGCTCCGGCCTACTATCTCGCCGCCTTCAGCCTCGTCGGCACGCTCGCCGCCTTCCTGCTGCCGGAGACGCGCGGCCGCGACATCCATGTCGACACCGTGCGCGGCTGAGCCGGCCCGGCTCCGTCCGGAGCCGAGCGTCGTGACCTGCTCCGTCGTTCTCTGTCGTTCAGGACGATGGGCTCATCCCCGATCCGGCGGATCCCTTCGGGACGGCGGCTGCGGGCCCGGTCGGGGGCCGCACGAGCCGGCCGATCCAGTCTCCGCGTCGTTCAGGCGGACACCCTGCCCGCAATCACCATATCGTCGGGGCGGTGCGGAATAGATTCCGCTTCTGACGGATCGAATCGTCGCTCCGCGGCAGCCTATTGGAGATCTCTGTTCTTTCGATGAAATGGAATCTTAGGAGGTCTCGCACCTAGTGCATCTTCCTGGGAAGGATACACGCGAAACGTGTTGGCGGGTCGGCGTCCGGGTTTCGGTAAGATACGATGAAATTCATCCACGGGCGCAGAGAACTGTTGAGTGGGATTGTGCCGGGTTACACGGATCCGGAGGCCTGCACCCGTCAGCTTATGGAATTGAAGAAGCAGGTCCCGTCACTCTACGCGCTGCTCTCCGTCAATGCCTGCGCGCTCGCCTTCACCCATTACCCTTTTGCTCCGGCCTGGCTGACGGTCGGATTGCCCGGGCCGATGATCGCTCTGTGCGCGTTCCGCGCCGTGCACTGGTGGCGCATGCAGCCGCAGGACATCGCCGGTCCCGCAGCCCTGAAGCGAATGCGCGCAACGAGCCTGCTCACCGTCCTGTTCTCGGTCGTCTTCGTCGGCTGGGCGATGATGCTCAACGCATATGGCGGACCGTTCGAGCAGGGTCACGTCGCGATCTTCGTTGCGATCACCGTCATCGCCTGCATCTTCTGCCTGACGCATCTCCCGTTGGCGGCCTTCCTGGTGACCGTCATCGTCATGGGCGTGTTCCTGATCCACTGCTTCACCAGCGGGAACAGCGTCTTCATCGCGATCGCGCTCAACACGGCCTTCGTCACCGTGGTGATGGTGCGCATCCTCACCAACAACTTTCTGGCCTTTCTCCAGCTGGTCGCGTCCAAGGCCGAGGCGCAGCGGCTGAGCGAGGAGAACCAGCGTCTGGCCCATACCGACAGCCTGACCGGGCTGCCCAACCGGCGCTACTTCTTCCAGCGTCTCGATGCCTTGATCGCCGCTTCGGCCGGCAACGGTGCCGCCTTCGCCCTCGCCATCTTCGACCTCGACCGCTTCAAGCCGATCAACGACACCTTCGGCCATACCGCCGGGGACCGGGTGCTGGAGGAGACCGGGCGCCGGCTCGAGGCCTTCGCCGGCAGCGGCATGACGATCGCGCGCCTCGGCGGCGACGAGTTCGGCGTGCTGATCCACGCCGCTGCCCGACCGGACGAGGTGGCGGATCTCTGCGACCGGATCTGCGCGGCTTTGCGCGCGCCGATCTCGCTCGGTGACACGCAGGTCGTGCCGGGATGCTCGGGCGGCCTCGCGCTCTATCCGCAGGCCGGACGCGCTGCGGACGCGCTGTTCGACCGGGCCGACTACGCGCTCTACCATTCCAAGGAGCGGAAGCGGGGTTCCATGACGCTGTTCTCGCAGGAGCACGAGGACGCGATCCGGGATGCGCGCGCGGTTGAGACGGCGCTGCAGAGCGCGGATCTCGCCGCCGAGATGGAGATGCACTACCAGCCGATCCTCGACACGGTGACGGACCGCATCACCACGGTCGAGGCGCTGGCGCGCTGGACGAGCCCGAAGCTCGGGCGCGTGCCGCCCGACCGCTTCATCGCCGTGGCGGAGCGATGCGGCATGATCCACTCGGTGACGCTGCTTCTCCTGCGCAAGGCGCTCGCCGACGCCGCCCGGCTCCCGCCCGAGATCGGTCTGTCGTTCAACCTCTCCTCGCACGACCTCGCCTCGTCGGAGACCGTCATCGCCATCCTCGCGGCGGTGCGCCAGAGCGGGCTCGATCCCCGGCGGATCACCCTGGAACTGACGGAGACGGCGCTGATGCGCGACTTCGAGGGGGCGCAGCGCGCGATCACGCTGCTGCGTGCGCTCGGCATCAAGATCGCGCTGGACGATTTCGGAACCGGCTATTCGAGCCTCAACTACGTGCACCGCCTGCCGCTCGACCGGATCAAGATCGACCGCGGCTTCATGGCCGACGTCGAGTCCGATCTCGGCCGCAGCGTCGTGAGCACCATCCTCGACCTGTGCCAGAATCTCGGGCTGGACGGCATCGCCGAAGGAATCGAGACCATGGAGCAGTTGAACGCCGTGCGCCGCCACGGCTGCCGCTACGTGCAGGGCTACCTGATCGGCCTGCCGCAGCCGATCACCGAACTGCTCCAGCGCCTCGCGGCGATGACCGGGCCGGGCGAGCCGGCCGCCATCTGAGGGGGGAGCCGGGCGCGACGCGTCATCGCCGTCCCGTCATCCCCGCTCCGTCACCGCAATCCGTCCGGCCGCTCACCGGCGGCCCAGGCCAGCGCCTGCTCTAGGCGGTCGTTGCCCCAGAACAGCTCGCCATCCCCGGTGAGGAAGCTCGGCGCGCCGTAGATGCCGCGGGATCGGGCCTCCTCGCCCGCGACCTTCAGGCGGGACTTGTTGGCCTCGGAGGCGGCCGCCTTGAGGATCTGGGTGCCGTCGAGGCCGAGCGAATCGAGGATGCGCCCGACCGCCGCCGGTTCGGCGATGGAGCCGCCCTTGGCAAAGCTCGTCTCGAACACCGCCTTCGAGAACGGCACCAGCCAGTCCTGATCGGTGCCGTAGGTCGCCACGCGCACCGCGCTCAGGGAATTCTGCGGAAACGGGTTCGGGCGCGTCACCGGCGGCAGCCCGAACCGGGCGGCCTCGCGATCGAGGTCGCGCCACATGTTGCGGCCCTTGGCCGGGTAGAGGTTGAACGGAGAGTTGGTCCAGCCCTGCGTCGCGAAGATCGGTCCGAGCAGGAAGGGCCGCCAGCGCAGTTCCACGCCGGCTGCCTCGGCCAGCGCCTCGATGCGCATGGCCGAGAGGTAGGAATAGGTGGAGGCGAACTCGTACCAGAATTCCAGGGTCGCTCGCCGCGGCATTCGTCGGTTCTCCGGGTCGTCTCGTCCGCTCGTCTCGGTCGTCGTGCCGCCGGTTGCGCCCGTCCGGGGCACTCCGGGACGGGCCGGATCGGAAACGAGGCAACGGGCATGCCGCCCCGCCGGTTGCGCGCCGCGCGCCTCCGCTGTTAATCCGCCAGCACCCTGTTGCCCGAGCCCTACACCATGTCCGACGCCAGCCCGAACAAATCCGTCAAGAAGGTCGTTCTCGCCTATTCGGGCGGGCTCGACACCTCGATCATCCTGAAGTGGCTTCAGACCACCTACGGCTGCGAGGTCGTGACCTTCACCGCCGATCTCGGCCAGGGCGAGGAGTTGGAGCCGGCTCGCCGCAAGGCCGAGCTGCTCGGCATCAAGCCGGAAAACATCTTTATCGAAGACCTGCGCGAGGAATTCGTCCGCGACTACGTCTTCCCGATGTTCCGGGCCAACGCCGTCTACGAGGGCGTCTACCTGCTCGGCACCTCGATCGCCCGGCCGCTGATCGCCAAGAAGCAGATCGAGATCGCGGAAGCGGTCGGCGCCGATGCGGTCTGTCACGGCGCCACCGGCAAGGGCAACGATCAGGTCCGGTTCGAACTCGGCTACTACGCGCTCAAGCCCGACGTGACGGTGATCGCCCCCTGGCGCGAATGGGACCTGCGCTCCCGCGAGCAGCTCATCGCGTTTGCCGAGCAGCACCAGATCCCGATCGCCAAGGACAAGCGCGGCGAGAGCCCGTTCTCGGTCGACGCCAACCTCCTGCACGCCTCCTCCGAGGGCAAGGTGCTGGAGGATCCCGCCGTCGAGGTGCCGGATTACGTCTATTCGCGCACGGTGTCCCCGGAGGAGGCGCCGGATCAGCCGACCGTCATCACCATCGGCTTCGAGCGGGGCGACGCCGTCTCCATCGACGGCGAGCGCCTCTCGCCCGCGACCCTGCTGGCGCGGCTGAACGAACTCGGCCGCGCCAATGGCATCGGCCGGCTCGATCTCGTCGAGAACCGCTTCGTCGGCATGAAGAGCCGCGGCATGTACGAGACGCCCGGCGGCACCATCCTGCTGCCGGCCCACCGCGCCATCGAATCGATCACGCTGGATCGCGGCGCCGCCCACCTCAAGGACCAGCTGATGCCGCAATACGCGGAGCTGATCTATAACGGCTTCTGGTTCTCGCCGGAGCGCGAGATGCTCCAGGCGCTGATCGACAAGAGCCAGGAGAAGGTGACCGGCGAGGTGCGGCTCAAGCTCTACAAGGGCGGCGTCCACGTCATCGGCCGGACGAGCCCGCACTCGCTCTACGATCAGGACCTCGTCACCTTCGAGGAGGGCGCCGTCGCCTACGACCACCGCGACGCGGCCGGCTTCATCAAGCTCAACGCCCTGCGGCTGCGCACGCTGGCGCAGCGCAAGAAGCGCGAGGGCTGAGCCCCGCGCCTCAGCGATCCCCCAGGAAGGCGGGATCGTTCGAGACGAGCAGCACGCGCAGGTCGGAATCCGGGGCGTAGTCCCGGGCTTCCCAGACGAAGGTGGTCGGACCCGTCTTGCGCACGCCCTGTCGGCAGAAGCTGACCAGAGCGTCGGCCCGGCCCTTGTCCACCGTCAGGGTGAAGCGACCGATGCGACCGGCCCAGTTCCGGGCCGTTGTGACGATGTAGGGCACCTCGAAGGCGCGGGTGTAGCCCTCCGGCCTCGCCGCGGCGAGGCGCCGGATCCCGGCCAAGCCGGCATCGTCGAGGCAGTAGCGCGCCCGGAACTCGCGCGTCGCGGCCTCCTTGGGCGAGAGGAACCAGTTGCCGGCCACAGGCGCGTAGCTGTGCGAAATGCGCAGTTCCGCGCCCGCCGGAAAGACCTGCTCCCAATGGAACTTGGCCTCGCTGCGCCACTGCGCGCCGGCGTCCGGCGTCGCGTCGGACAGCAGACCGGCGCCGTGCAGGGCCTGGAGGTCGGCGGGCGAGAGCCGCTTGAGCGCCGTCTCCAGTTCCTCACGCCGCAGGGGGTTGAGCGGGAGACCGTGCCGTTTGAGGCGCTCCGTCACTTCCTGCGTGCCGTGGAAGGCGCGCTCCTCCAGGGCCGGTTCGATGGTCTTGCCGTCGGCCTTGACCGTGAAGCCGACGAAGTTGGCGCTCCCCCGGACCGGCAGCGAGAGCGCGCTGAACGAAAGCTCGGCTCCGTCGATCGGAGGAAGCGGGAAGGCGAGGCGCAGGGTGCGCGGTGCCTGCGAGCGGTTGCGGAACGCGTAATCGACGTCGATGCGGTCGATGGCGATGCGAAGATCCTCGCTCGCCAGTTCGATCTCGGTATCGCGCACCAGAACGAGGCCGCCCGCGTCGAGAGTTGCCGCGCTGTCGTTTGCCCGTGCCGGTGAGGCTGACAAAGCCAGCGCCAGGAGGAGGGCGCCCGGCCCCGTTCCCGCAGACCATCCTCGCCTCATCCGACCGCTCCCCTTCGGAACCGCTGCATGGCGCTGCCGCTGTTAGGCGGCAGCGATTCGCAAAGAGGTATCGCGCGCCGTCAGGCCGGCTCCCAGCCGATCGTGCCCTCGGGCTGCCGGAAGAGCCCCGGCCCGAGATCACCGTAGCGCAGAAAAATCTGCATCGCCGGCTGCATCTCGCGGTGCAGGCGCTCCAGGCGGTTCTCCTGCTCGTCCGTCAGAATGGCCCGGCCGTCGGCGTCCTTCTCGGGCGGCTCGCCGAGATGGACCGCCATCTCCACCGTGAACCACGTCATGTGGCCGTAGGGCCGCTTCGGATCGACGCCCGGCACGTCGTACGCGTCGTCCCATTCGAGGCTGAGCCGCGGCAGCAGCCGCAGGTGCTCGTCGGTCACCTCGAAGGTGATGTGCTCGGGCGTCTCGCCGGTAGCCTCGTCGCGGAACACGTCGAAGACATCGGACGTATCGAGCTTGGCCAGCGGGTTGTGATACTGGTAGCGACCGGGCTTCAGCACGGCGTTCTGCAGGAACACGCAGAGCGCGTCGCCCATCGCCCGGTGCTCCTCGTCCGCGCCCTCGTCGTCGCCGGTGACGTTGAAGATGTCGCCATCGCGGTCGGTGCTGCCGTAGGGTGCGTCTGGATGAATCATCGGCGCGCCGGCCTCCGCGCCGTTCCAGGCTACGACCATCCGCCGGATCAGCGCGATGCGCTCCAGCGTCAGGTCGAAGGTGTCCGTCTCGCTCATGTCGCCGGTCTGCCTCTCGCGCCCTGCGGGGCGGTTGAAGCCCCCGTCGCGACGCTCAGTGGCCCAGCGTCCGCGCGGGTGCAAGCCGTGGAGCGATTCTATGTAAGGCCGCGGCTCGAAGCCGCTTGAACGGCTTCGCGGCGCGAAAAGCGTCGCGCGAAGCGGGCTTTTCAGGACGTTAGGCCTGAAAGCATCGAGCGGAGCGAAGGCTTAAGCCCGCGGAGGCGGGCGCCGGCGATTGAGGCCAGCAAAAACAGGGCGATTGCTTTCAGGCGATCGCCCTGGACGGATCAGGCCGCCGGCTTCACGCTCTCGCGGGCGAGGAGGGCGTCGACCGCCTCGGGCAGGGCGTCGAAATGATCGATGATCCAGTCGGGCGCGAGGTCGCGCATCGGCACGGGGGTGTAGCCGAAGGTCACGCCGACGACCGGGATGCCGGCGGCCTTTGCCGCGGCGACGTCGGCCTTGGAATCGCCGACCATCACGCAGCTTTGCGGATCACCGCCGGCGCGCTCGACCGTCAGAGTGATGTGGCGCGGATCGGGTTTCGAGAAGGCGAAGGTGTCCTTGCCGACGATCGTGTGGAAGCGCTGCCCGATGCCCAGCGCTTCGAGCAGGGCCACCGCGTGCGATTCGACCTTGTTGGTGCAGATCGCGAGGCGGAAGCCCGCCGCCTCCAGCCGGTCGAGCGCCTCGACCACGCCGGGAAAAAGATACGAATTGTCGGTGAGATGGTCGCCGTAATAGGCGAGGAAGTCGTGAAACAGCGTTTCCAGCCGCTCCGGCGTCAGGCTCGCGCCGGCGACGGTGAAGCCGCGCTGGATCAGGGCGCGCGCGCCCGCGCCGAGCAGGTCGCGGGCCTGTTCGAGGGGAAGCGGCGCGTGCCCCTCGCGGGCGAGGATGACGTTGAGGGTGCCGATCAGGTCGCCCGCGGTCTCGGCGAGGGTGCCGTCGAGATCGAACACGACGATCGGGGAGCTGTTCACGGTCATCGGCGTCCCGGTGCGTTCCATTGTCAAGCTGGCTAGCGGTCGTCTTCCCTACGATCAACCCTGGCGGTTGATGGCCGGTTAGCGCGGACACTCAGTGTTGCCTCTCTGCCCAAGCTCCGCCACGGAACGGGTGCTTGATCGCGCCGCCTTCGATTCGTCGCTCAACGCCCCGCAACAGATACGATGTCCCGCACCATGTGTTCCTTGTCCCGGACCCTTCGGCCTCGCCTTCCGCGTCTGTCGCCCCGCCTGCTCGTCGCGGCCCTGGTTCTCCTGCCGGTGGCCGCCGAGGCTGCCGGTCCCTACGAGTTCGTGGCCGCGCCCGCGGTCGATCTGAACCGGATCTACCGGATCGACCGCGCCAACGGCGAGGTCACCTCCTGCCAGTACGGCCTGCGCGACGACAGCGTCGGCGTCACCCTGTGCTTCGCCGCCGGCGAGGGGGCCGGCCCGCAGACGCCGGGCGAGTACGGCCTGATCGCCTCGCGCCACGCCCGCGAGTCGGGGATCTACCGGGTCAACTACCGCACCGGGGAAACCAGCGCCTGCTACGTGCAGATCCGCCAGGAACTCGTGGTCTGCACCGAGCAGGCCGTCCCGCCGCCCGCCGGCACCGCAAGCGGCGCCGGTGCCGCCGCGACCGGTCCGGCCCCCGGCCGCGCCGGTCCGAGCGCCACGCCGCCGCAGGGCACGCGGCCCTGACGGCGGCGGGGAGCCCGGCGGCCCGCGGCGAGTGGCGGCAAGCGGCGGCGGCAAGACGGACGGGCCCGTCGCGCGGCCCGATCGTGCTTCCGCCGCCCGGCTTTCGCGTCGGCGGGGAGGCGTGCTAGGGCCTGCCTCCCGACCCGCCCCAGATTCGACGGTGCGATGCAGCCGATGAATTCGATTCCCGAGATCGTGTCGTGAGCGCGCCGGACCTGAAGCGGGCGGCGGCTGAGCGCGCGATCCCCCTGGTCGAGGACGGAATGCGCCTCGGCATCGGCACGGGCAGCACGGCGGCGGCCTTCATCGCCCTGCTGGGCGAGCGCGTGCGCGCGGGACTCACCGTCACCGGAGTGCCGACCTCTGAGGCCACCCGCATCGCCTGCGAGCGCGAGGGCATCCCGCTCGCGACGCTGGAAGAGCTGCCCGAACTCGATCTCACCATCGACGGCGCCGACGAGGTCGACGGGAACCTGCGCCTGATCAAGGGCGGCGGCGCCGCCCTGCTGCGCGAAAAGATCGTCGCGGTGGCGAGCCGCCGCATGGTGGTGATCGCCGACGCCTCGAAGCGGGTCGAGACTCTGGGCGCCTTCCCGCTGCCGGTCGAGGTGAACCTGTTCGGCATCGGGGCCACCACCCGCGCCGTCGAGGCGGCGGTGGCGGGCGCCGGCTGCGCGGGCGAGGTCATGCGCCGCCTCGACGCGTCCGGTGCGCCCGTCCTGACGGACGGCGGCCACGCCATCCTCGACCTGCGGCTCGGCCGCATCCCCGATCCGGAGGCGCTGTCCGCCCGGCTCTGGGCGGTGCCGGGCGTGGTCGAACACGGCCTTTTCCTTGGCATAGCCGACGCCGCCATCCTCGCCGAGGCCCAGGGCGACACGGCCGTGGTCAGCGTTCTCGGCCGCCTCTGACCTTCGGCCGCACTCTTTTCCCTCTTCGGAGCTTCTCCCGCATGGTTCTCCGTCTCGCTGCCCTGAGCGGCCCCTTCCTCGCGGCCCTGGTGTCGCAGGCCGTGCTCGTGCCGGTGGCGCACGCGCAGCAGCCGGCGGCCAAGCCCCCGGCCGCGTCTCCGAAGCCGACTGCGAAGCCCGGCGCCACCCCGCCGCCCGCGCCCGCGCCGGAGCCGGACGTCAGCCCCTCCCATCTCGCGCTCGCCCGGGAGGTGATGCTGAGTTCCGGCATCGCCCGCTCCTTCGATTCGATCATCCCGACCATGGCCGATCAGATCCGCAAGAACGCGGTGACCCGGCCCGATCTCGCCAAGGATCTGGACGAGGTGCTCAAGAGCCTTGATCCCGAGATGGAGCTGCAGAAGCAGCGGCTGATCAACATCGCCGCGCGCATCTACGCCAAGCGCCTGACCGAGGCCGAGCTGAAGGATATCGTCGCCTTCTTCCGCTCGCCCGCGGGCAAGCGCTACGTCGAGACCCAGCCGCAGATCCTCGACGACATGGTCGGCGCCATGCAGGACTGGACCCAGGAGGTCTCGGAATACGTCATGGTCCGCACCCGCGCCGAGATGGGCAAGCGCGGCCACCAGCTCCAGTGATCGCCGGCACCGCCGCGGCGCCGCGCCTCTACGCGGCCGGCGCCGTCGCCCTGGCGCTGGTGGCGCCGATGATGGCGGTGGCCAACCGGTCGAGCCCGCTCGTCGTCGGCGTGGCCGCCCTGCTGTTCCTCGCCGGCGCCGTCGCCGAGCACGGCGGACGCGCCGCCTCGCTGCTGATCGGGCCGCTGCGCTCGCCCCTCGGTCTGGCCGCGCTCGCCTTCCTCGGCTGGTGTCTCGTCTCGCTGGCCTGGACTCCGTTTCCCGGCCTGTGGGGACGGGTCCTGTCCGAATTCCTGCCGACGCTCGCCGCTGCGGCGATTCTCGCCCGGCTCGCGCCGGCCCGGCTGCCGCCTTGGGCGCTGCCCCTCGGGGCCGGCCTGCTCGCCGCCGCCTGCCTCTACATCGTGGCAAGCCTCGCCCTCGGGCTCGCGCCGCAGGCCTGGCTCGGCCAGCGCGTCGCCTTGTTCATGTTCAACCGCCCGCTGCTGACGCTGCTGCTGCTCGCCGGACCGCTGACCGCTTTCCTCGCCCTGCGCGGCCAGCGCCTCGCGGCCGGGGCGCTCGTCGCTGTTGCGGCCCTGGCGATCCTGCGCTCGATCAGCGGCGCGGCCCTCCTCGGGCTGCTCGCGGGCGGCGTGATGTTCGCGGTCGGGCGCTTGGCGTCCCGCCCGGTGGCCCTGACGCTGGCGGCGCTGACCCTCGCCCTCGCCTTCGCCCTGGCGCCGGTCGAAGGCGACATCCTCCATCGGCTGATGCCGGAGGCGGCGCATGAGCGGCTGACGCAGAGCTCGTCGCGGGCGCGGGTTGCCATCGCCCAGAGCTTCGGCGCCGCGGTGGCCCAGGCGCCGTGGATCGGATCCGGCTACGGCATGGGGCTGCGCTTCGCCGAGGTCCCGGCGGCGCAGGCGCTCGAACCGGAGATGCGGGCGATGCTGGCCGTCGGCCACCCGCACAACAGCTTCCTGCAGATCTGGTCCGAGCTCGGCCTCGTCGGCGCGGCGCTGGCCGCTCTCGTCGCCTTCCTGGCGCTGCGCGCGGCGGCGGCCCTGCCGCGGCTCCTGTTCGCCGCGGCACTCGGATTGCTGGGCGCGGCGGTGGCGGTGATGTTCGTCGAGCACGGCGCGTGGCAGGGGTGGTGGACGGCGGGCTGCGGGGCGGCCATCACATGGCTGCGGGCGGCGGCGTGCGCGCGGCCCGCATACGAAAGCGTATGAGCGAGACCGAGATGAGCGAGTCCAAGATGGTCGAGTCTTGCGACGTCGACCTGTTCGTGATCGGCGGCGGCTCAGGGGGCGTGCGGGCGGCCCGCATCGCCGCCGGCCACGGCGCGAAAGTGATGCTGGCGGAGGAGTACCGCGTCGGGGGCACCTGCGTGATCCGCGGCTGCGTGCCGAAGAAGCTGATGGTCTATGCCGGCCGTTTCACCGACGAGTTCGAGGACGCCGCCGGCTTCGGCTGGCGCCTGGAGAAGCCGCGCTTCGACTGGGCCGCGCTGAAGCGTTCCCGCGACGCGGAAGTCGCGCGGCTGGAGGCGATCTACGGCCGCAACCTCGCCGGCGCCGGCGTCGAGGTCGTGGCCGACCGCGCGGTGATCGAGGATCCGCACACGGTCCGCCTCGTCGGCGCGGACCGCACCGTCCGGGCCCGCTTCATCCTGATCGCCACCGGCGCGACGCCGGTGCGCGAGCCGCTGATCCCCGGGGCGGACCTCGCCATCGACTCGAACGGCGTGTTCGAGCTGGAGCAGCAGCCCGAGCGCATCCTCGTGGTCGGCGGCGGCTACATCGCCGTGGAATTCGCCGGCGTCTTCGCCGGCCTCGGCTCGAAGACCACGCTGCTCCATCGCGGGAAGAGCCTGCTGCGCGGCTTCGATCCCGAGATCGCGGCGGCGCTCGGCGAGGCTTACGCCAAGCGCATGGATCTGCGCCTGGAGCAGACCGTCGAGCGCCTGGAACGCGACGGGACGGCGATCCGCGCGACCTTGAGCGGCGGCGAGAGCCTGACCGTCGATTGCGTGCTGGTCGCGACCGGCCGGCGCCCCAACGTGGCCGGCCTCGGGCTGGAGCGGGTCGGCATCGATCTCGACGCCCGCGGCGCGATCCCCGTCGAGGCGGATTCCCGCACCAAGGTGCCGTCGATCTACGCGGTGGGCGACGTGAACGGCCGCGCGGCACTCACCCCCGTGGCGATCCGCGAGGGCCACGCCTTCGCCGACACGGTGTTCGGCCGCAAGCCCTGGTGCGTCGATCACCGCCTGATCGCCACCGCCGTGTTCTCGACGCCGGAGATCGGCGTGATCGGCCACAACGAGGACGTGGCGCGCCGCTGCTACGAGGCGATCGACGTCTACAAGGCGAGCTTCCGCCCGATGAAGGCGACGCTCTCGGGACGCGACGAGCGGGTGATCATGAAGGTGCTGGTGGACCGCGCCAGCGACCGGGTGGTCGGCGTCCACGTGCTCGGGCCGGATGCCGGCGAAATCATCCAGGCCGTCGGCATCGCCGTCACCATGGGCGCGACCAAGGCCGATTTCGACCGCACCATCGCCGTGCACCCGACGCTGGGCGAGGAACTGGTCACCATGCGCACGCCGTTCGTGGTGAAGCATCCCGTCGGGGTGGGGTAGCCGCGTGGGAGTCGCCGCACATGTGATAGCGAGTTTATCGATTTATAGCTGTTTTTTGCTATAAATACATAAGGTCGCTCAATATAGATGTGGTGCGCAATCCTTTTGCGCCCGGGGCTGGCACGCCGCCCCCCGAATTGGCCGGACGTGCGGATCTGATCCAAGAGGGCACGATTGCCATCCAGCGCATGGCCGCCGGGCGACCGACCCAGAGCATCATCATGGTCGGTCTCCGCGGTGTCGGGAAAACCGTTCTGCTGAACCGGTTCGAGGAGGTGGCCACCGAGAGCGGGTGCAAAGCGTCGCTCGTCGAGGCGCATGAGGGGAAGGGCCTGCCCGAACTCATGGCGCCGCATCTGCGATCGATCCTTTACAGCCTCTGCCACGTTCAGAACGCGAAGGACCTGGCCCGGAGGGGACTTCGCGGTCTCAAGGGATTTCTGAACGGACTGCGCATCAACATCAGCGATATCGACTTCGGACTGAGCATTGATGCCGAGGAGGAACTCGCCGATAGCGGAAACATCGAAGCCGACTTCCCTGATCTGATCGTCGCCGTTGCCCAGGCAGCGAAGGCCGCTTCGAAGCCGGTCGCCCTCTTGATCGATGAGTTGCAATACCTCTCGGAAGAGGAATTCAGCGCCCTGATCATGGGCGTTCACAAAGTCAATCAGAAGAATCTTCCTCTGATTGTCATCGGTGCAGGCCTGCCGCAGATCCGTGCCCTGGCCGGAAATTCGAAATCCTACGCCGAACGGCTGTTTCGTTTCCCGGATATCGGTGCGTTGAAGACCTTGGATGCTGTCGAAGCCATCCAGGAGCCGGCCAAGAGCGAGGGAGCGCGTTTCGAGGATCGCGCAATCACCCACATCCTCGAAATCACGGAGCGCTATCCTTACTTCTTGCAGCAATGGGGATACGTCGCCTGGCATATATCTGAAACAAACGTCATCACGGAAGAGACGGCAAGGCGCGCTGATGCTCTGGCGATCGCTGAATTGGACAAAAGCTTCTTCCAAATGCGGTTCGACCGCTGCACGCCATCTGAGAAACGCTACATGCGCGCCTTAGCCGAGTTCGGGGCAGGCAAGCAGAGGTCCGGCGAGATTGCGGATTTGCTCGGCGTCAAGGTTCAGTCCGTCGCGCCGACCAGAAGCGCCTTGATCAAGAAGGGAATGATCTATTCCCCCGCTCACGGGGATACCGAATTTACAGTGCCTCTCTTCGACCAGTACATGCGGAGGGCGATCCCGAATTTCGATACGGGTCACGCCTGAGCGGCCTACTCCGCCGCCGGCAGGCTCAGCGACAGCAGCCGCGCGGTGCGCGACCGGCTGCCGTTGCTCGGATCGGCGCCGGGCTCGAAGGCGCGGCGGCCGTCGTCGAGGGCGCCGTTCACCGCGTCGATGGCGAGGATCAGCGCGCTGATCATCCGCGAATCGATGCTGCGCTCGCGGGCTTGGCGCACTACGTCGGCGATCAGCGCGTCGGTCTCGCGGGTGAGCGCGTCGAGGGCGGCCGCCGACTGCGCCTCGCGGGCCTCGGCCAGGATGTCGAGCAGGCGGTCGAGGATGACGTCGATGCGCTCGCGCCGCTTGCGCGCGAGGCGCTGGCCGAGCCACGCGATGCCGGAGCCCACCGTGCCGCCGAAGAAGGCGAACAGGTAGATCCAGTCCTCGTAGCGGTCGAGGAAGGTCTGCTGCTCGCGCTCGAAATAGTCGACGGCGCCGGGATGGTTGGGAAGCTGCGCGCTGGTGGCCGTCACGGTGGTGTCGTAGTCCGGCGGCTTCATCTGCTGGGCGATCGGGGCGGCGGCGGCGAGGCGCGAGCGCCACTCGAACAGGTGCTGCACCACCGAGGCCACGGCGACGCGGCTCACGGCGCCGCGGGCCATCAGCCGGTAGGACACGCCCACCGTCTCGACATCCTCCTCCGGGCGCTTCGGCCGGCCGCCGAAGGTGCCCGCCGACAGGGTGACCGGCTGGAGTGCCGGCACGCGCTGCACGATCGCCTTGCCGTCGGGCACGCTGACGAAGGTGACCTTGCGCTCCGGCGAGGCCGCCTCGACCGCCCGCAGCATGGCCTGCGCCGGCTTGGCGGTGGGGGAGGCGATGATCGCCACCGCATCGACACGCTTCGATTCCAGCGCCTGGGTGATTTCGTTCGCCTTGATCGGCACGAGACCGATGCGGCCGGCCGCGAGGGGATCGCTGCCGAGCGCCTCGGCCTCCGGGGCCGCCTTGAAGTCGTAGAAGTCGAGCAGGCTCGTCAGCACCGGCAGGTCGGCCTCGTGGCGCGTGACGACGCCGAGGCGTCGGGTCGAGAGGTCCGAGAAGCTTTCGATCTCGTTGGCCTCGAGCGCGGCGATGATCAGCGCCTCGTCGTGCAGGATGGCGAGCGTCAGGCCGTTATCCGGCAGCTTGACGTCGGGCCGCACCACGGCAAGGTCGGCCCGGCCCCGCTCCAGCGCGGCGGCGCTGTCGCGCACGTCGTCGAAGGGCAGAACCTGGAGCCGCACATCTTCGTGATTGCGGTTCAAGGCCCGGGCATAGGTCTCGATCAGCCCCGCCTCGACGCCGTCGCGCGGGCCCACCGCCACGGTGAGCAGCGTGGGGCGGGAGAAGTACACAACGAGGCCGGCCACGGCCGCGAACCCGAGGGCCAGCAGCACGTAGAGCCATTCGCGCCTCATGAGCCGGGCCACCAAGCGGCGGCGGAGCCCTCGAAATCGCGTGCGATCCATCCAAGATTCATGAATCGAAAACCTGTCCGGATCGTGAAGAACGAATGATCGCGCGAACCGTTTCAACCCGACGCGAAGCAAGGCCCGAGCCGCCGGTCACCGCCGCGTGGCTGGAACGGGTGACGACCCATTACCTCGACCGCTACGGCGCCTCCTCCGAGATGCTGCGCCGCGTGCTCGTTCGCCGCATCGAGCGCCGCTGCCGCTCCCGCGACGAGGATCCGGGCGCGCATGCCGGGCTGATCGAGGAAACCGTGACTCGCGCGCAGCGGGCCGGACTGGTCGACGACGCACGCTTCGCCGCCGCTCGGCTGCGGGGCCTGAGACGGCGCGGCACCTCGACCCGTCAGGCGCAAGCGCGGCTCGCCGCCAAGGGGATCGACGCGGAGACGATCGCAGCGACCCTCGCCGGCGAGCGGGAGGAGGCGGAAGGGGCCGAGGCGGGCGAGCCCGACACCGAGGAGCGGGCGGCCCGGGCCTATGCCCGCCGCCGCCGCCTCGGCCCCTATCGCCGGCCGGGCACCCGCGAGGCCAACCGCGAGCGCGACCTTGCCGCCATGGCGCGCGCAGGCTTTTCCTACGCGCTGGCCAAGAACGTGATCGGCGGCGAGGCGGAGGAGGACGGAGTAACCTTCGGGGAAGAGTGAGGGCGTCCCCCTCGACATGCCCGCCCACCGCTCCACGTCGGAGGCCATGCGGAGCCTTTCCGCCCAAGACGACGAGGACGACGTACATGACCGACCGCCACGCGAGCGCCCATTGGGAAGGCGACGGCAAGACCGGCAAGGGCAAGATCACGACGCAGTCCGGCGTGCTCTCGGACAATCCCTACGGTTTCAACACCCGCTTCGAGAACGAGCCGGGCACCAACCCGGAGGAGCTGATCGCGGCGGCGCATGCCGGCTGCTTCACCATGGCGCTGGCCTTCCAGCTCCAGTCGGCCGGCCTCAAGGCGACCTCGCTCGACACCAAGGCCGTCGTCACGCTGGTGCAGGACGGCGACGGCTTCAAGGTTACGAAGTCGGCCCTCACCCTCAAGGCGGTGATCCCCGGCATCGATCAAGCGAAGTTCGACGAGCTCGCCGGCAATGCCGAGAAGGGCTGCCCGATCTCGAAGCTGCTCAACGCCGAGATCACCCTCGACAAGACGCTCGTCCAGGGCTGATGCCTGCCGCGCCCTCCCGTTCCAGGGCGGGAGGGCACTTTTCCGGTGCGCGGGCCAACGCGCCGCATTGATCCGCCGACCGGTCTGTTCATCTTCCGTTCGATGGACGACAAGCTCGCGCGCAAGCTGCGCATCCTCGCGGATGCCGCCAAATACGACGCCTCCTGCGCCTCCTCCGGTGCGCCCAAGCGCAAGGCGGGGGCGGACGGGCTCGGCTCGACGACGGGCGCCGGCATCTGCCACGCCTACACGCCGGACGGGCGCTGCGTCTCCCTGCTCAAGATCCTGCTGACCAATTACTGCCTGTTCGACTGCGCCTATTGCGTGAACCGCCGTTCCTCGAACGTCGCCCGCGCGCGCTTCTCGGTCGAGGAGGTCGTGACGCTCACGGTCGAGTTCTACAAGCGCAACTATATCGAGGGGCTGTTTCTCTCGTCCGGCATCATCCGCTCGCCCGACTACACGATGGAGATGCTGACCCGCGTCGCCAAGAAGCTCCGGCGCGATCACGGCTTTCGCGGCTACATCCACCTCAAGTCGATCCCCGAGGCGAGCCCCTGGCTGATCGAGGAGGCGGGGCTCTACGCCGACCGGCTCTCGATCAACCTCGAACTGCCCACCGAGGCGAGCCTCAACCGTCTCGCGCCGGAGAAGGACGGCGCGGCGATCGAAGGGGCGATGGGCCAGATCGGCGAGCGCATCGTCCAGGCCAAGGAGGAGCGCCGCCGCTTCTCGCCCGCCGGGCAATCGACACAGGTCATCGTCGGGGCGGACGCCACCACCGACGAGGCGATGATCCGGAAATCCGCGCTGCTCTACGGCACCTACGGGCTCAAGCGCGTCTACTACTCGGCCTTCAGCCCGATCCCCGACGCCTCCTCGGCCCTGCCGCCGCAGGCGCCGCCGCTCCGGCGCGAGCACCGTCTGTATCAGGCGGACTGGCTGATCCGGTACTACGAGTTCTCCCCCGACGACGTGGCCGGGGCGGCCGATGACGGAATGCTCGCCCTCGACATCGACCCGAAGCTCGCCTGGGCGCTGAAGAACCGCCACCGCTTCCCCGTGGACGTGAACCGCGCCGACCGGGAGATGCTGCTGCGGGTGCCGGGGCTCGGGGCGCGGGCGGTCGATGCCATCATCAAGGCCCGCCGCCACGGGCGCCTGCGCCTCGACGACGTGGCCCGGCTGACCTCGGGGCTGAAGCGCGCCCGGCCGTTCCTGATCGCCGAGGATTTCAGGCCGACGACGCTCACCGACCGGCTGGATCTGCGGGTGAAACTCGCCGAGCCGGCCGAGCAGTTGAGCCTGTTCTGATGGATGAGGCGCCGCACTCGCTTCTCCCTCCCCCCTCTGCGAGGGAGGGTGGGCCTCGCGTCAGCGAGGGTCGGGAGAGGCGCGCGCCGGTTCCGGAGAGTTCGGAGCCGGCCCCTCTTCCGCCTGCTCCGCAGGCACCCTCCCCCGCAAAGGGGGGAGGGCATGTCGGCGGCGGCATCCACGTCGTTCCCCTCGCGCCCGGTGCGGACCTCGCCGGTTTCCGCGCGGCGGCCCGCCGCCTGATCGCGGCGGACGTCGCTCCGGAAAACATCGTCTGGCAGACCGAGGCCCCGAGCCTGTTCGGCGCCGACAGTGCCACCGCGGACGGTCCGCCGCTCCCGCTCCCCCGCGCGGTGGCCGAACTGATCCCGATGGTGGTGCCGCATCGCGATCCCGAGCGCTACGGCCTGCTCTACGCGCTGCTCTGGCGGGTCGCCCACGGCGAGCGGGCCCTGATGGAGATCGCGAGCGATCCGCTCGTCCATCGTCTCCATCGGATGCGGAAAGCCATCGGCCGCGACCTGCACAAGATGCACGCCTTCCTGCGCTTCCGCCGGTTGCCGGGAGAGGGACGGGAGCGCTTCGCGGCGTGGTTCGAGCCCGACCATCACATCCTGGAGGCGGCGGCTCCGTTCTTCGTCGATCGCTTCCGCGCGCTGACGTGGTCGATCCTGACGCCGGAGGGCTCGGCGCACTGGGACGGCGCGCTCACCTTCGGCCCGCCCGGCCGCCGCGAGGACGTGCCGGACGGCGACGGCTTCGAGGCCGGCTGGCGCGACTATTACGAGAGCACCTTCAACCCGGCCCGGCTCAACCTCGACGCCATGCGCGCCGAGATGCCCCGCAAGTACTGGCGGAACATGCCCGAGACGGCGGCGATTCCCGCCCTGGTGCGGGCCGCGAGCGCCCGCGCGCAGGCGATGATCGAGAGGGAGCCGACCATGCCGGTGAAGCGCGACCCCGTCCGCGCCGTCGCGAAGATGCGCCAAGACGAGCCGGATTCGCTCGAGGCCCTGAACGCGATCATCGCCCGCTCCGAGCCGCTGGTGCCCGGCGCGACGCAGGCCGTGCTCGGCGAGGGGCCGGTCGGTGCGCGGATCGCCTTCGTCGGCGAGCAGCCGGGCGACCAGGAGGACCGCCAGGGCCGGCCCTTCGTCGGGCCGGCGGGCCAGCTTCTCTCCCGCGCGCTGGAGGAGGCGGGGATCGACCGGCGCGAGGCCTACCTGACCAATGCGGTCAAGCACTTCAAGTTCACGCAACGCGGCAAGCGCCGCATCCACGAGAAGCCGACGGCGGGTGAGGTCAGCCATTACCGTTGGTGGCTCGACAAGGAACTCGACTTCGTCGCGCCGAAGCTCGTCGTCGCGCTCGGCGCCACCGCGGTGCTGGCGCTGACGGGCAAGCAGATCCCGATCACCCGCGCCCGCGGCCCCGCCGAGTTCGACCGGCCGTTCGAGGGCTTCATCACGGTCCACCCCTCCTACCTGCTGCGCCTGCCCGACGAGGCGGCAAAGGCGGCGGCCTATCAGGCCTTCGTCGAGGATCTGCGGCGGGCGCAGGCCATGGCGGCGTGAGGTCGGACGCCCGTTACGCCCTGCGAAACGATCAATTGAAAGCAACCCCGAACTTCGTCGATCGAGGCTGAAACAAAACCCTCCATCCTGTGGATATCTAGGCAGCGCGCTCAAGCATCCGGCGCCCGCTCGAAGAAGAATCCTTGGGAGAGAACCGATGAGGGCCCTCGTCTGGCACGGCACCCAGGACATCCGCTGCGACACGGTTCCCGATCCCGAGATCGAAGACGACCGCGACGCCATCATCCGGGTGACGTCCTGCGCCATCTGCGGCTCGGACCTCCACCTCTACGACCACTTCATCCCGGCGATGAAGAAGGGCGACATCATGGGCCACGAGTTCATGGGGGAGGTGGTCGAGACCGGCCGCGGCCTGAACGGGACGCTGAAGAAGGGCGAACGGGTCGTCATCCCGTTCACGATCATCTGCGGCGAGTGCGACCAGTGCAAGCGCGGCTTCTTCTCGGTCTGCGAGCGCTCGAACCGCAACCGGGATCTCGCCGCCAAGGTGTTCGGCCACGGCACGGCGGGCCTGTTCGGCTATTCCCACCTCACCGGCGGCTACCCCGGCGGTCAAGCCGAGTATGTCCGCGTGCCCTTCGCCGACAAGACGCACATCAAGGTGCCGGACTCGCTCACTGACGAGCAGGTGCTGTTCCTCGGCGACATCTTTCCCACCGGCTGGCAGGCGGCGGTTCAGGCCGATATCCAGCCCCACGACACCGTGGCGATCTGGGGCGCGGGCCCGGTCGGGCAGATGGCGGTGCGCTCGGCGATCCTGCTCGGCGCCCGCCAAGTCGTGTGCATCGACAGCGTGCCGGAGCGCCTCGACATGGCGCGGGCGGGTGGCGCCATCACCATCGACAATAGCCGTGAGAGCGTGGTCGAGCGCCTGAACGAGCTGACCCACGGCAAGGGCCCGGAGAAGTGCATCGACGCCGTCGGCATGGAGGCGCATTCGCCCCGTGCCGTCGAGCAGGTCTACGACCGGGTGAAGCAGGCGATGATGCTGGAGAGCGACCGCGCCTCGGTGCTGCGGGAGATGATCTATGTCTGCCGCCCCGCCGGCATCCTCTCGATCCCCGGCGTCTATGGCGGCCTCGTCGATAAGATGCCGATGGGCGCATTGATGAACAAGGGCCTGACCGTTCGCGCCGCCCAGACCCACGTGAACCGCTGGACCGACGACCTGCTGCGGCGGATCGAGGAGGGCCAGATCGATCCCTCCTTCGTCATCACCCACCGGGCCAACTTGGAGCAGGGCCCGGAGATGTACCGGACCTTCCGGGACAAGCAGGACAACTGCATCAAGGTCGTGCTGCGGCCCTGACCGGCCCGCGGCTCCCCACATCGTCCCGAAAAGGTGGTTGCCGGTTCTCGGAAGAGGCCGACGCGCTCGCAAGAACCAAAGGCGGAGGTGACATGTCCCGCGACAGCGACGGATCGTACGGCGGCACGCTGCGCCGGATCGCGCCGGATTCCCGCAGACGGCCCGATCCTGCAACAGATGGGCTCGCCCAGGGGCTCGGCTGGTTTTCCCTCGGTCTCGGCGCCGCCGAGATCGTCGGCGGGGCGGCGATCGCCCGCTGGCTCGGCAAGCCGGAACTGACGCCCGTCATCCACGCCTACGGCGTGCGGGAGATCGTCACCGGGGTCGGCATCCTCGGCTCGAAGGATGCGACGCCCTGGATCTGGGGCCGGGTCGGGGGCGATGCCGTCGACATCGCCACGGTGCTGCCGGCCCTGGAGGAGACCAACCCGCGTCGGGGCAACGCGATCATCGCGCTCATGGCGCTGGCCGGTGCCACCGCCCTCGACGTGGTCTGCGCCCGCAACCTGTCGCAGGCGCCTCTCCGGCCCTCGCGCCGAATTCGCCGCGACTATCGAAGCCGCAGCGGCTTCCCTGAGCGGCCGGAGGCGATGCGCGGCCGGGCGAGCGATTTCGAGCCGCCGCCGGACATCGTCGGGCCGCAGGCGATGCGGGCCTGGACGGCCGCGTAATCCGTTGCTCCTTCGATCGCTTCGGCCCCGCCGGCGTCAGAGCGCGCCTCGGGTCGCTTCGCTGCCGCGGGCGACCGGGACCAAAGGGGGTGATCGACCGGAGACTTCCGTAGGCGCGGCGAAGCGCTCCGGCCCGGCATCAGGCGGCCAGACGCTGGCGCTCCCGATCCGCGCGGTAGCTGAGGATCAGATCCTCCGGGATCATTCCGGCGGCCACCGCCACGGCGATGGCGCGCGGCCGGGCGGGCCGTTTCGGCTCGATCACGATCTCAGGCAGGATCTCCGGGATGATCGCGGGCTGGCTCCCCGGCACGGCGGGCGGAGACTGTGCCGTCGCGGCGGCCCGATCGGCCAGGAAATGCGCCATGATCTCGTCGGCGAGACCGGCCAGAACCGACTCGGCGGTGTCCGGCACGATCTCCGCCGCTTCCACCACGGCCGCGCCGATGCGCTCCTCCGGCCGGGGCGCCAGCGGCCACGCGGCGGCAGCGTCGGGCAAGCCCGGCTCCGGCGCGACGAGGATCGGGGACAGGACGAGGATCTCCGAGGGGGCCGCCGGGGCGAGGCTGTCCAGGCCCTGCGCCGCCGTCAGCTGCACAGGCGCATCGGCCGTCTCCCGCGCCTGGGCCTCGGCCTGCTCGTGCGCCAGGATGCGGGCCTCGTCGCGGGCCGCCTCGGCCTCGAAGCGGGCGAGCAGCGCCATCAGGCCGCGGGCCTCGGCGAAGGGCAAGGTTTCACAGGCGGTCAGCGCGGCCTCGATCATCGAGCGGGCGAGGCGTGGGCCGTCCATGCCGTTGCGGCCGCTATTGGCGTCGTGCCAGACGGTCAGCCCGGCCCGGATCGCCGGCAGCAGCAGGGCGGGCAGGCCCGCGCGGCGGTGGAGGGCGGCGAAGCCGGCGCCGTGCGGCTCCAGCATCAGCCCGGCGACGCGCGCGCGGCTGAGCCCGCTCAGCTCGGCCAGCGCGATCTCCGCGAAGGGCAGGCGCAGGGACAGGATCGCCCGCAGGATCAGCCCGGCGGTGAGTTGCTCCTGCACCCGCAGATGCGCGACGAGCCGCACCAGCTGCGCCTCCTCGGCCTCGTCGCTGAGCGCGAGGGCGGCGGCGTCGCGGGCCTCGCGGGCGGCGCGGTCTCCGCGCTCGGAGCTGATCCAGCCGGCGCTCTGGCCGAAGCGCGAGAGCTGCTCCGCCATCAGGGCGACGAGGGAGTGGCGGACCTCGATCGGCAGATCGGTGCGCGCCAGGAGCGCCTGGCGCAGTTCCGCATCCTCGCCGTGCCGCTCCACCATCCGCATCAGGGCGGCGGTGCCGATCGCTGCGAGCGGATTGCGCGCCAGCGCGACGAGGGAGGGGGCGCCGCCCACTTCGGCCAGGGCTGCGGCGACGGGCTTCGACAGGTCGGACCGCCCGGCCACGGCCGCGCGGGTCGCCTCGCAGCCCATGGCGACGCAATCCACGAGATCGGCATCCATCAGCACCGGCGAGCGTGCCAGCACGAGACAGGCGATGTCCGGCTGATCCGAGGCCAGGGCCACGATCAACGGTCGCGGCGCCTGATCGGACTCGGCGCAGGCCTGCGCCAGCGCCCGGCGCACCACTGCTGCCGGATCGTCGAGCAGCGCCAGCAGGGCGGTTTTGGCCTCCCAGGCCGCCTCCGGACCGAGCGTGCCCTGCAGGTAGCTGCGGGTCAGGGCGCCCGCGGCCTCGGCACGCCGCTCGGGCGTGGCGTTCTGGGTGAGAGTGAGGAAGTGGCGAAGGATCATGAGCCGCTCCTGAGTCGCAACGCGGAGGGATCGAACAGCGAGTTTTTCGCGGGCGTGGCGCTCGGCTGGTCCGGCATCGGGCCGGCCATGAAGGTGGTCGCCGGCGCGGAGGCCGTCGCCGTTTTCGTCGCCGTCGCCGTCAGCCCGGCGGGCCGGCGCGGCGGCAGGGGCACGAGGATGGGCTCCGAAACGGCAGCGTCCGACACGGTCGCGGGCGCGTTCGCCAGTGCGACCGTCGGCGCGGCTGCGCTCTCCGCCTCGCTCCCCCCGTCGGAGCGCGGGAAGTAGGTCGGGGCGGTGCGGGTGGCGGCGCTCGCGGCGCGGTTCTGCCAGATCTTGGCCACGCCTTCCGAGATCGCGCCCTGGCGCCGGTCGTTCTGGAACAGCGAGCGCAGGCCACCCTCGAGCGAGGCGTAGGCCGTCGGCACGTTGGTGTCGGCCGCGGCGGTCGCGACCGGGGTCGCCACCCCGGAAGTGGTCTGACTCAGGAGCCCGTAGAGTTCGGAGGCGCTGCGCGGACGGCCGGCGCGGTCGTAGAACAGGCCGCGGTTGGCGGCCGCCGCCTCCGGCAGGTCGAGGGCGGCCGGGCGCGAGGGCGTCGCCTGCGCGGAGGCGATCAGCGCGCTCGCGCCCTTGGCGCCGAGGACATGGGCCGCGTAGAGGTCGCCCGCATTCGGCTCGCGCCCTAGCGCCGCGCTCAGCGCCTCGCCGTTGCGCTGCGTCAGTGCGCCGGCCATCGCCGCCGAGACCTTCGGATCGCGGCGCAGGTCGAGGATCGCTTGGCGCGCCGCCGGATCCGCCACGGTGTAGCGGCCGTCCGCGCCGGCGGTGATCGCATCGGCGTAGGACGCGAGGCCGAGCTTGGGCCCGGCATTCTTCATCACGCCGAGCCAGGTCTGCTCGATGAACTGGAACAGGCCGGTCGCCGTCGAGGTGCTTGCCTTGGCCGAGGGGTTGAGGCTCGACTCGCGCTGGGCCGTGGCGAGCAGGTAGTCGAAGCCGACGCCGCTCGTCTGCGCTCCCTCGCGGATCGCCTCGACGACCTCGCCGTTCGCCGCCGAGGTGCGCGCCGGTGCGGCGGTGTCGCGGGAGCCGATCGGACCGTTGGTGAACAGGAACATGACGCGTCCCGCCGGGACCGTCACTCGGCCCCGTGAGACCCGACATTCCTGCGCATATGGTAAAGGAAGCTTGAATGATGTTGCTTCCCAGCCACCCAATCGACGCTCCGGACTTCGCTCCCTTCCGCCCGGAGGCCGCATGAGCGCGCCCGAACCCGCCGGGCCGGGCCGCGATGTGATCGCGGCAAAGTCGACCGCCGACGATCGAGGTCCGGCGGCCGGGGCGGCGCTGGTGTTCGAGGGCGCATCTTTGGTCGGAGCGATCGCGGATCTGCGGGCGCGCCGGCCCGGTCTGGCGATCTACGCCGCCCTCGACGGGCCCGACGACCCGAGGCTCGACGGCCTCATGGTCGAGCGGCCGGACGGCGTGCTGCTGCGCGATGCCCGCTCCGGCCGCGACGTCGCTGCCCTCGGCGGGCGGCTCGCCGTGTGCGAGGCGCTGGCCGGCCTGCCCGACGGTGCGACGATGATCCTCGCGGCGATCGGCCATCCCCTCGGCGTGCTCGACGCCCGCAGCTTCGCCGGCGCGAGCCCGCGGCTCGCCGGCCTCGGCTTGGACGGGACGGGCCCGGCGGCCGGCCTGCTTGAGGCGGGCGGCCTGGTCCGTCTCGCCGCGGCAGCGGCGGGAGTGCCCGTCTTCGAAAGGCTGACAGCGGGCGCAGACCGCTTACCCGAGGGGCTTGCGGCAACCTCGCAGGATGGGTTCCGGTGGGTCGTGCTGCGGGATCCTGCGAGTGGCGCAGCCCGGTCGCGTGAGGGGGCCGGTTGAAGCGACCACCGCCGCAGGCGGAACAGGAGAGGGTGTCATGCTCACCGTCTACGGTGACCGGAAGTCGGGCAACTGCCTCAAGGTGGCGTGGGTCGCGGCGCATCTCGGAATCGATCTCGACTGGCGCGAGGTCGACATCCTGAAGGGCGAGACCCGCACCCCCGGCTTCCTCGCCCTCAATCCGGACGGGCGCGTGCCGACCCTGGTGCTGGAGGATGGGCGCAGCCTCTCCGAATCGAACGCGATCATCGGCTTTCTCGCCCGCGACTCCGCTCTAGTCCCGGCGGATGCCTTCGCGCAGGCGAAAATGCGGCAATGGCTGTTCTGGGAGCAGTACAGCCACGAGCCCTTCATCGCTGTGCGCCGCTTCCAGCTGCTCTATCTCGGCCGGACGGAGGCGGCGCTCGATCCGAAGCTGTTCGAGCGGGGCCACGCCGCGCTCGCCCTGATGGAGGGCGCGCTGGCGGATCGGCCGTTCCTCGTCGGCGCCGACCCGAGCCTCGCCGATGTGGCGCTCGTGGCCTATACCCGCCTCGCGCACGAGGGCGGCTTCGACCTCGCGCCTTATCCGGCGCTTCGGGCCTGGATCGCCCGTGTCGAGGCCGCGCTCGGCATTGCCGGCTAAGGTCGTTCCCTCGCCGGGCTGCCGGCTCCGCCCGTCCTCGAACCCGGATCACGTCATGACAGCAGGCAGGCCGGCCGCGCCGGTGATGGCGGCCCTCATCCTGGGCCTTGCCCTCGCCACACCCGCGCGCGGCGCGCTCGCGCCCACCTGGCAGCGCCTGCGCGAGTTCCAGAGCGTGCTGGAGGCCGCCGCCAAGGCTCTGGAGGGGCGGCCCATCGATGCGATCGAGCGTCTGGATGCCGACCGCTTTCTCGTGCGCGCCGGTCCCTGCCGTTTGGAGGTCCGGATCGTCCCTCGATCGCGCCCGGATCCGGGCCCGCAACCCTTCACGGCAAAGCCCGGTCTGCCGGATTGTTCGTGAGCCGGGGACGGCGCCCACCGCACGTCTCCCTCTCTCGGATCGGCCGGTCCTCTTTCCCTTAATCGCCCGCGGCGGCCGACCCTTCCCTCGCCGAGGCACCGGCGCTTGCTTCGCCTTATCCTCGTTCCATTTCGCCGGGGCGGCTCATGTCAGGCGTCGCCTCACTCCCGGAGTGGAATGGATGTTGGTCTCCCGATACGGACGTGCCCTGGCTGCGGGCGTCGCGCTGGTTCTCGTCAGCGGTCTGCCGGCCGCGGCGCAGGACAGCTCGACGGCCGAGCAGACCATCGACATCATGAACACCCTGTTCGGCAAGCATCCCGGCAAGCGCGCCAACCACGCCAAGGGTCTCGTCGCCGAGGGTAGCTTCACTCCGTCCGCCGATGCGGCGAAGATCAGCAAGGCCTCTCTGTTCGCCGGGCCGGCGGTGCCGGTGACGATCCGCTTCTCGGATGCGACAGGCGTTCCGACGATCCCGGACGGGTCCGCCAACGCCAATCCTCACGGCATGGCGCTCAAGTTCAGGCTCGGCGACGGCTCCGACATGGACGTCGTCCTGAACGCGCTCGCCTTCTTCCCCGTCGCCACGGGCGAAGAGTTCCGCGACCTGCTGAAGGCGGTCTCCGAGAGCGGGCCGGACGCGAAGAAGCCGACCGCGCTGGAGCGCTTCATCGCCGCGCATCCCGCCGCCGCCACGGCCGGCGCGACGGCCAAGACCCCGTCGAGCCTCGCCCGACAGACCTATCACGGAGTCAATGCCTTCATCTTCGTGGACAAGGACGGCAAGCGGCAGCCGTTCCGCTTCCGGGTCGTCCCGGTTGAGGGCCAGGAGATCCTGCCCGACGAGGAGGCGGCCAAGCGGGAGCCGAACTACCTCATGGACGAGATCGGTCCGCGCGTTGCCCGAGAGCCCGCGAAGTTCCGGGTGCTGGCGCAGCTCGCCGAGGCGGGCGACCCGACCAACGATGCCACCAAGCCCTGGCCGGACAGCCGCAAGACGCTCGATCTCGGCACCCTGACGGTCAGCAAGGTCGTGCCGGACAGCGCCGAGGCCGAGAAGGCGCTGCTGTTCATGCCGAACGCGCTCACCGACGGCATCGAGGTCTCGGACGATCCGCTCATCGACGCTCGCGTGCAGGCCTACGCGGTGTCGTTCAGCCGCCGCGCGCAGTGAGCGGTCGGCGGCGCCGGGATGGCTCGGCCTAGCGGGCGGTTCCGGCCGCCGGCGCCGGGGAGCCGGCGGGTCGAGGCGCGTCCGAGCCACCGGTGCGGGCCCCGTCCTTCGTGGCGCCCGAGCCGGTCAAGCCCCCCGCGCCGACGCTGTCCGCGGATCGGCCGGCCTCGTTCCGGTTATGCGCCGGCGACTTGGCGGCTCCCTTATTCTCGGCCGCTCCGACGCTCCCGGCGAGGCAGGTGAGGAGCGCGGCACCGAGGAGAACGGCGCGTCCGGAGTCTTTCGTCATGCGTTCGCTCCCGCGTGCGGCAGGTCGTCGATGTCCTCGGTGACAAGCGGCAGGCGCCCGGCCGTGTTCCTCGGAACGGGGCGGGTGTGCGCGGGCGAAGCGCCGGAGACGTAGTCTCGCCCGGCAGGTGGAGCGAGAGGATCGGGATGCCCCCTTGCGCCCTCAGCCGCCTTTCGGCCGGCGCAGCTCGAAGCGGTTTTCGGGCTCGGTGGTGAAGTAGTCGAAGTAGCCGGCGCGCAGAATCGGGCGCATGGCGCCGGTATCGACACGGCCGCCCCTGACGAAACGGTCGTCGACGTAGATCGAGACCACCTGTCCGATCACCATGAAGTTTGCCGGCTCACCCCCGCCGAGGGGCACCAGCGGCACGGTCTGGAGCCACTTGCACTCGATCGCCGCGGGCGATTCCGCGACGCGGGGCGGGCGCACGCGGCGCGACGGCGCGGGGGTCAGACCGGCGAAGCCGAACTCGCTCTCGCCCCGTGGCAGCGGCGCCGAGGTGGCGTTGACCGCCTCGCGCAGGTCGAAGGTGGCGAGGCTGCAGACGAACTCGCCGCCCTCTTCCGCGAAGGTCATCGCGTCCTTGCGGCCGGAGGAGGAGAACATCACCATGTCGGGCTCGCCGCCGACCGCGTTGAAGAACGAGTAGGGCGAAAGGTTCACCCGGCCCGCCCGGTCCATGGCGCTGATCCAGCCGATCGGGCGCGGGGCGACGATGGCTTTCAGCGGGTTGTGCGGCAGGCTGGGATTGTCGGCCTCGTAATGCATCGGGCGTTCCTCAAAGCCGCGTGACGATCTGCGCGAGGTCCGGCCGCGGCCGGTCGGAGGGGACCTCCTTCGCCCGGCCGATATGGATGAACCCGGCGATCCGCTCGGCCGGGTCGAGGCCGAGGGCGTCGAGGACGCGGCGGTCGTAGGCGAACCACTCGGTGAGCCAAGAGGTGGCGTAGCCCGCCGCATTGGCCGCCACCACGAGGTTCATGCAGACGGCGCCCGCCGAGAGCACCTGCTCCCATTCCGGGATTTTCACGTGCGGCCCGGCGCGGGAGACCACCGCGACCACCACCGGCGCGTGGGTGAGCCGCTGCCGTTCCTGGGCCCGCCGCTTCTCGTCGGCCTCGGGGAAGTTGGCGAGAAAGGTCCGTTCGATGATCGCGCCCACGCGCTCGCGCGCCTCGCCCGCGATCACGAGGAAGCGCCACGGAGCGAGCTTGCCGTGGTCGGGCACCCGCGCGGCGATCCCGAGCCAGCGGTCGAGTTCCTCCGCCGTGGGGCCGGGCGCATCGAGCAACATCGGCGGCACCGAGCGGCGGCTGCGCAGCAGGTCGAGGGTGCTGACGGGGGCGCGATCCTGGGCGGCGTCTCGCATCTCGGTCATGGACAATCCGCGTGGAGGGGCTGAAGGATGGGTGAGGCTCGGAACACGGCGCCGGGCCATACGACGCCATGCCGCCGCCACGGTCGGGTTTCAAGAGCGCGGGGACGCTTGAGATGGCGTCCGGCGAGACGGGCGGAAGGATCGAGGACGATGGGACGCGGGTGCGCGGGCGGCAAGACCTTCGCTTCGGTCGGCTTCCTGGCCGTCCTCCTCACGGTCGCGCCCGCCGCCGCGCAGGCGCCGAGGCCGTTCGGGCCGGGTCTGCCCTCACCGGGCGTGACCGGGCCGATGCTGCCCCCGCCAGCGGTGGAGGGCGAGGCGGATCTGTCGCTCTCGGCGGTCTTCGCCGGTTCGAACGGGCCGGTCCGCTCGGGCCTGACCTGGCGCATCTACGGCGAGAGCGGTGACGGTGCCCGCCCGGCGATCGTCGCCCGCTCGAACGATCCCGCCCCGACCTTCAGGCTCGCCGCCGGCGCCTACGTCGCCACCGTCACCTACGGCTATGCCAGCGCCTCGAAGCGCATCACCATGACCGGCACCGCCAACGCGGATCAGCTCCGCGTGGCCGCGGGCGCGCTCAAGCTGTCGGGAGCGGTCGGCGATCAGAGAATTCCGGGCAATCAGCTCAGCTTCTCGGTCTACGTGCCGATCGGGACGAACTCGGAAGGGCGCCTCGTCCGCAGCGGCATCAAGGCCGGGGAGATCGTGCGCCTGCCGGAGGGCACCTACCACGTCGTATCGAGCTACGGTGATTCGAACGCGATCCAGCGCGCCGACCTCCGGGTCGAGAACGGCAAGGTCACCGACGCGACCATGAACCACCGCGCCGCCACCGTGACCCTGAAGCTCGTGGCCACCCCCGGCTCGGAGGCCTTCGCCGGCACGGCCTTCAGCGTGCTGACGCCGGGCGGCGATACGATCCGCGAGGCGATCGGTGCCTTCCCCTCGGTGACGCTGGCGGAGGGCGACTACGTCCTTATCGCGCGCCACGACGGGCAGGTCTTCACGCGCGAGTTCAAGGTGGAGAGCGGCATGGACCGCGACATCGAAGTCGTGGCCAAAGGAAGCTGACCAGAAGCGGATCGAGAAAGTCTCAGCGATGCGCCTGCCCCAGACCGCCCTCGCGGCCCTCCTGATCCTGTGCGGCGCGGCCGCAGCGGGGGCTCAGACCGTCGTGGACGGCTCGGATGCGGGCGTCGAGGCCGAAGCGGCGCGCAGCGCGTTGAGCCTGATCGCGCAGCAGATGCGCGATCCGGAAGCCAGGGTCGCCGACCTGCGGATCGGCCGGGCCGGGTCGCTGTGCGGAACCGTCGATGTCCGGAACCGCATGGGCGCCTATACCGGCCCCCGGCCGTTCGTCGCCGACATCTCCGAGAAATTTCTCGGGCGGCTGCCCGAGGGGCCGGAACTGCGCAGCCCGGGTTCGATGGCCGCGTTCCGTGCCATGGAGCGGGCAAAGGCGCTGTTCGAAGCGAACTGCACCGCGGGCTGAGCGGCCTCAGGCGAACGGCACGATCAGCGGCAGGGCGAGCGCGGCCCCGGCCGCCAGGACGATGGCGTCGCGCAAGCGCCGGCCGATCCAGGCACGGGCGCCGGGACGGCGCGCGCGGGTGTCTTCTGAAAGCGTCATGGTCTGTCTCCCATCTGACGGTCGCCCCGATATGCCGGCGGCGCCGCTTCCCCGACAGGGACAGTTGCAGTACGATTTCATCGAACTGTCCGGGACAAGCGTCGGTACAGTTCGGAGGAACAGTCATGACGGTGACGGTCGCGGAGCCGGCCCTCTCGCGAGTCGAGATGGTGATGCGTGCCATCGAGGCACGGATCGAAGGACGCGCGCTCGGTCCCGGCGCCCGGCTGCCCTCGGTCAGAGGCCTCGCCGACAGCATGCAGGTCTCGAAGTCGACCGTGGTCGAGGCCTATGACCGGCTGGCGGCGCGCGGCGCCATCGTCTCGCGGCCGGGTTCCGGCTTCTTCGTCTCCACCCGCCCGGAGCCGCTCCGCCTCACCGCGATCGGGCCGCGGCTCGACCGGGCGGTCGATCCGGTCTGGATCACCCGGCAATCGCTGGAGGCGCGGCCGGATTCATTGAGGCCCGGCTGCGGCTGGCTCCCGCCGGATTGGCTGCCGGAGATGGAGCTGCGCCGGGCCCTGCGCCAGGTCGCCCGCCAGAGCGCGGCCGTGATGTTCTACGACACGCCGCAGGGCCACGCGCCCCTGCGCCAGCAGCTGGCATTGCGGCTGACGGAGCGGGGCATCCGTGCCCATCCCGACCAGCTCGTGCTGACCGATTCGGTCACCCACGCCCTCGACCTGATCATCCGTTTCCTCGCCGAGCCCGGCGACACGGTGCTGCTCGATGACCCCTGCTACTTCTCGTTCCAGGCGCTCGCCCGGGCCCATCGCCTGCACATGGTCGGCGTGCCGTTCGGGCCGGAAGGGCCGGATCTCGCCGCCTTCGAGCAGGCGCTGATCGAGCACCGCCCGCGCTTCTACATCACCAATTCCGGCCTCCAGAACCCGACCGGCGCGTCCTTGAGTCCGGTCGCCGTCCACCGCATCCTGCGGCTTGCCGAGATGCACGGCACGCTCATCGTCGAGGACGACGCCTACGCCGATTTCGAGGCGGAGCCGGGGCCTCGCCTCGCCGGCTTCGACGGGCTCGACCGCGTGATCCATGTCGGCGGCTTCTCGAAGACGATCTCGACCGGCGCCCGCCTCGGCACGATTGCGATCCGCGACGACTGGGTCGAGCGCCTCGTCGATCTCAAGCTCGCGGTGTCCTTGAGCGACAACCATCTCACCGCGGCGACCCTCCACCGCTTCCTCGCCGAGGGCAGCTACCGCCACCACGTCGATGCCATGCGCACACGGCTGGCGGAGGCCCGCGGCACGGTGGTTCGGCGGCTGGCCGAGGTCGGCGTCGCCGTGCCGTTCGTGCCGCAGGCGGGCATGTTCCTGTGGGGGCGCCTGCCGGACGGGCTCGACGCGACGGAGGTGTCCCGCCGGGCCCTCGCCCGCGGTGTGGTGCTGGCGCCGGGCAACGTCTTCTCGCTCAGCCAGGGCGCTGCCGACGCCATGCGCTTCAACGTGGCGCAATGCGCCGACCCGCGGGTGTTTTCGGAACTGGCGCGGGCGATGGGAGTGTAGAGGTTCCACCTGCAAGCCGGGCCTTAAGCTTTTGCGCGTATCCGAGGACGCGCAGAGTTTGGGGTAGGCGATGGCGTTCGTCGGGACATCTCGGGAGCGGGGGCAGGACGGTTCGTCCTTCTCTCCGGCGGTACGCATCGCCGGCCGTATCGGTCTCGTCGGCCTGTTTTCCGGAACGCTTGGCCTCGCGGCCATGCTTCTGTTCAGCCTGCAGCCGATGTTCACCAAACGTGTCTTGCCGATCCTCGGCGGCTCGCCCGCCGTATGGTCGGTGGCGATGGTGGTGTTCCAGGCCTTGCTGCTGGCCGGTTACGCCTACGCGCACGCGTTGACACGCTGGCTTCGACCGCAGGCCGCGCTGGTCACGCACATTCTCGTGCTGCTGACCGGCTTCCTCTTCTTGCCGGTCGCCGTGGCCAAGGGGTTCGGGGCACCTCCGGCGGAGGGCGAAGCGCTCTGGCTCATCGGCCTGTTCCTCGCCTCGATCGGCCTGCCGTTCTTTGCGCTGTCCGCAAGCGCCCCTCTTCTCCAAGCATGGTTCGCCCGCTCGGGCGACGCGCGCAGTGCCGACCCGTACTTCCTCTACCGTGCCTCGAATGCAGGCTCCTTCGTCGCGCTCCTGGCCTATCCGGCTGTGGTCGAGCCGCTCCTCGGCCTCGACGCGCAGGCTCGATTTTGGTCGCTGGGTTACGCCCTGCTGACCTGCGCCGTGCTGGCCTGCGGCCTGCGCTTGCACAACGGGCCGCGCGCGGCGGCGACCGCCGAGGAGCGGAGTACCGAACACCCGAGCGTGGGTCGCCGACTCGCCTGGATCGGTCTTTCGGCGGTGCCGTCCGGCCTCTTGGTCGCGGCAACCGCCCATATCTCGACGGATGTCGCGGCGATCCCACTGATCTGGGTCGTTCCGCTCGCGCTCTACCTTGCGAGCTTCATCATCGCATTCCGGCCCTCACGCCCGGAGCGCGCTTGGCCGGGCTTGGTGCTCGGTGGGCTGCAGATCGCGGGGACGGCCTTCGCTTTCGGCGTGATGTTCATCGGGCCGACGTCGTTTCTGCTCGATCTCGGCGTGACGCTCGGCCTGCTCCTCGTCAATGCTCTGATCGCCCATGGTGCCGTCTACACCTTGCGCCCCTCCGCGGCCCGGCTCACCGAATTCTATCTCTGTACCTCTCTGGGCGGCGTCATCGGCGGCATCTTCGCTGCGCTTGTAGCGCCGCACCTGTTCTCCGGCGTCTACGAGTATCCGCTCCTCCTCGCCGCTGCCATGCTCTGTCGGCCCGCCGTCGTGGCCGGCAACCTCCAGGTGGTGGCTGGAGGAGTAATCCGCACCGTCGCGGCCGTCATCGGTGCCGTCCTCGCGGCCGTGATGGCCACCATGGCGGCGGGCGCTTCGCTCGGAGCGGGCGTGCTGCTGATCGGCCTTCTGCTCTGCTTCGCGACGACGTGGCGCAAGCCGATCCGGTTCGCGCTGATGGCGAGCGCCGTCGGTATCCTGGCCGTCCTGATCCAGATCACGGTCTCACCCGACGGCGGTGAGTACCGCAGCTTCTTCGGCCTCCACCGGCTCCAAACCACGCAGGACGGACGCTACCGCCTCCTCGCACACGGCACCACCATCCACGGCGCCATGCGCCTGCACGAGGACGACGGCAGGCCGAGCCTCGGACGCCCTGTTCCAGCCACCTACTACGCCCCCGGCGGGCCGCTCTCGGATGTGTTCGAGATCAGCCGCCGGGTGAACGGAGTGGTCCCGGCGGTTTCCGTGGTCGGGCTTGGAGCCGGCAGCCTTGCCTGCTATGCGCGCCCCGGCGAGGCCTGGACGTTCTACGAGATCGACCCGGTGGTGATCCGCATTGCCCGGAACGCGACGCTCTTCCGGTTCCTGTCCGAATGTGCGCCCGATGCCCGTACGATCCAAGGCGACGCGCGCCTGACCCTCTCCAGCCGGATTGGACAGGCGCGGATCCTGATCATCGACGCCTTCTCCTCCGATGCGATCCCGGTCCATTTCCTGACCGGTGAGGCGCTCGCCGTGTACCTCGCCCATCTCGACCGACAGGGTCTGCTCGCACTTCACATCAGCAACCGCCACTTCGATCTGCGGCCGGTTCTGGCACGGCTGGCGGCCGAGCGAGAGCTGACGCTGCTTGCGCGGACGGAATCGTCTCAGGGCAAGACGGTTGAGGTCGAGAGGACGACGTCCAGCGCCGTCCTGATGACGCGCGATCCTGCGGCGATACGCGAGGCGCAGGACTTGGGCTGGAGCGTGGTGACGCCCGACATGTCCCGTCGGCCCTGGAGCGACGACTACGCCAACGCCCTGGAGGCGATGCGCGACCGTTGGCGCGCACCGCTCCCGGCGACGCCCTGAACTACGGCGCCGGAACCTCGACGTGCTGGCCGTCGAGCACCGCGTCGGTGCTCGGGAGGCTGTCGGCGGCGGCCTCGGCCCGGCGGCGGTCCGGGGAGGTCGCCTCCTCGACGAAGGCGGCGAGCGCCGCGTCGAGGGGCAGCGTCGTGGTCTTCTGGCTGCCCAGCCGCCGCACCGAGACCGTGCGCTCCTCCGCCTCGCGGCGGCCGAGCGCCAGCAGCACCGGCACCTTGGCCAGCGAGTGCTCGCGGACCTTGTAGTTGATCTTTTCGTTGCGCAGGTCGCCCTCGACCCGAAGGCCGGCCCGCTCCAGGACGCGGATCACGTCTCGGGCGTAATCGTCGGCGTCGCTGGTGATCGTCGCCACCACCACCTGCACCGGCGCGAGCCAGAGCGGGAAGTGCCCGGCGAAATGCTCGATCAGGATGCCGGTGAAGCGCTCCATCGAGCCGCAGATGGCGCGGTGGATCATCACCGGCGGCTTCTTCTGGCTGTCGGCGTCGATGTAGCTCGCGTCGAACCGCTCCGGCAGGTTGAAGTCCACCTGCGTCGTGCCGCACTGCCAGTCGCGGCCGATGGCGTCGCGCAGCACGTACTCGAATTTCGGCCCGTAGAACGCGCCCTCGCCGGGATTGACCGCGGTCTTGATCCGGCCGCCGGACTGCTCCTCGATCTGCGCCAGCACCCGCGTCATCACGGCTTCGGCGTGGTCCCACAGGGCATCCGAGCCGACGCGCTTCTCGGGGCGCGTCGAGAGCTTCACCAGGATCTCGTCGAAGCCGAAATCGGCGTAGGTCGAAAGGATCAGGTCGTTGATCTTCAGGCACTCGGCGGCGAGCTGGTCCTCGGTGCAGAAGATGTGCGCGTCGTCCTGGGTGAAGCCGCGCACCCGCATCAGGCCGTGCATGGCGCCGGACGGCTCGTAGCGGTGGACCACGCCGAACTCGGCCATGCGCAGGGGCAGGTCGCGGTAGGATTTCAGCCCGTGCTTGAAGATCTGCACGTGGCCGGGGCAGTTCATCGGCTTGAGGGCGAACCAGCGCTTGTCCTCAGCCTCCTCGCCGGCGGATTGGGCCGCGAACATGTTCTCGCGGTACCAGCCCCAGTGGCCTGAGGTTTCCCAAAGCGACTTGTCGAGGATCTGCGGGGCGTTCACCTCGGCGTAGTCGCCCTTCAGGCGGCGGCGCATATAGGCGATGAGTTCCTGGAAGATCGTCCAGCCCTTGGCGTGCCAGAACACGACGCCCGGCCCCTCCTCCTGGAAGTGGAAAAGGTCCATCTCCTTGCCCAGGCGCCGGTGGTCGCGGCGCTCCGCTTCCTCCAGCCGGTGCAGGTAGGCGTCGAGGTCTCCTTGCGAGGCCCAGGCCGTGCCGTAGATGCGCGTCAGCATCGGGTTGTTGGCATCACCCCGCCAGTAGGCGCCCGCCACCTTCATCAGCTTGAAGGCGGTGCCGACCTTGCCCGTCGAGGTCATGTGCGGGCCGCGGCAGAGATCGAACCACTCGCCCTGGCGGTAGATCTTCAGATCCTCGCCGGCCGGAATCGCGTCGACCAGCTCGACCTTGTAAGTCTCGCCCCTCTCGGCGAAGAGCTTTTTGACGTCGTCGCGCTTCCAGACCTCCTTGGTGAAGGGCGCGTCGCGCGCGATGATTTCGCGCATCTTCGCTTCGATCTTCGGGAAATCCTCGGGCGTGAACGGCTCGTCCTTGGCGAAGTCGTAGTAGAAGCCGTTCTCGATCACGGGGCCGATCGTCACCTGCGTGCCGGGCCACAGCGCCTGCACCGCCTCCGCCAGCACGTGGGCGCAATCGTGGCGGATCAGCTCCAGCGCCCGCGCGTCGTCGCGCGCAATGAATTCGATCGCGGCGTCGTGCTCGATCGTGTCGTCGAGGTCGCGCACCGTGCCGTCGAGCGCCATGGCGACCGTGCGCTTGGCGAGCGACTTGGCGATGCCCTCCACCACGGTCCGGCCGGTCACCGCGGCGTCGTACGCGCGGGTGTTGCCGTCGGGGAAGGTCAGGATGGGCATGATGGGACCGTGATTTTTGTAGGCTGCGCCCCGCGAAAGGGGGACGGCGGGTTTTCGGGAGGCGGGCGGGTGAAGTCAATGCTGATTGACCGCGCCGCGGAATGCAGCAGCCCTTCGAGGCTGTCTGAGGTGGATCTGCCAAGCGCGTCGCTCCTCATGCCGCGCAGCAGCCCAGCATGAGGATGGTCGGGGGGCTGCAACCGATAGGCCGGCTGACGCTAAAGGTCGTCCGGCCCCCAGCCGAGGCGCAGTGCGATCGCCCGCGCTTCGGCATTCTCGACGAACAGCACCAGCCCGGCCCCGCCATCGGCCGCGACCCGGAAGCGGCGCGTCTCCCCGGCCGGCCGGCACGCATCGAGCCGTTCGAGCAGGCTCCAATCGAAGTTCTTGTCGGCGGGGAAGGTGAGGGACGGGATCGGCGGCTGCGTCTCGAACGCGACGCGGAAGCCGTGCCCGTAGGGGCCGAGGCCCGGAACGCGGGACACGGTGACGCCGCCGGTCCAGACTCCGGCCAGATCGATCAGCCGGGTGAACAGCGCGCGGTAGGTCTCCTCGTCGGCGCCGTCGTAGCAGTGATCTTCGAAGATCGCCGCGTTGGCGAATTCGTCCTCGATCGCGTCGGCGAGGGCGCGATAGCTCCACAGGATGTCGATCGAGAGCGCGTCCGAGCTTCGCTCCGTCAGCGGCAGGGTCTCGTTGCCGTCGCCCACGGCGAACTCGGAATGCTCCGCCATCGCCCGCGCTACTGCGCGCCGGTCCATCCCTTCGTAGTGGGGCCCGAGCCGGAGGCCGGCCGCGATCAAGCCGTTCAGGGCCGCCTCGACGGCGTCGATCTCCGCCTCGCTGCGCTGTCGCGGCGGCTGCGGTTTCGGCTCCCAGGCCGGCACGGGGGGCGGAGGCGGTTCCGGCTCCCAAACAGCCACGGGCAGCGGGGGTGGGCGGTCCTGGCCGAGCAGGCGGCGGAGCCAAGCGATCATGTCGTTCCCCAGAGCCAAGCCGCACCGCGCACGCCCGACGCGTCGCCGTGCCGGCTCGCCCGCACCGGCGTGTCGAAGGCGTCGGAGAAGACGTGCGGCGCGATGGCCTCCGGCAAAGATGCGGCGAGTCCTTCGACCCGGGAGAGGCCGCCGCCGAGCACGATCACGTCGGGATCGAGGATGTTGACCACGTGGGCGATGCCGCGCCCGAGCCGGTCGCGATGGCGCGCCATCGCCGCGGTCGCCGCCGCATCCCCGGCTCGCGACAGGGCGACGATCGCCTCGCCGGAGGCTGCTTCGCCGGTGCATCGGAGGAAATCGGCGGCGAGGCCGGGTCCCGAGAGCCAGGTCTCGATGCAGCCGTGGCGGCCGCAATAGCAGGCGGGGCCGGGGCGCTCGTCGTCGCGGGTCGAGGGGAGGGGATTGTGGCCCCATTCCCCGGCGATGGCGTTGCGGCCTGTCAGTGCCTGCCCCCGCAGGGCGATCCCGGAGCCGACGCCGGTGCCGAGGATGATCGCCCAGACAAGGGTCTCACCTGCACCGGCCCCGTCCACCGCCTCCGAGACGGCGAGGCAGTTGGCGTCATTCTCGACCCGCACCGGGCGGCCGAGCCGGGCGGCGAGATCCTCCGCGAACGGCCGGCCGTTCAGCCAGACCGAGTTGGCGTTCTTGATCAGGCCCGTGGCGCGGGAGACCGCGCCGGGCATGCCGACGCCGACGCTCGCCTCCCTCGTGCCGGCCTGCCGCTCCAGCGCGGCGACGAGGCCGGCGATGGCGTCGAGGGTTCCGGCATAGTCGCCCCGCGGGGTCGGCACGCGGACTTCCGCGCGCGTCGCCCCCTCGGCGTCGAGGGCGATCCCGGCGATCTTGGTGCCGCCGAGATCGATCCCGATCCGCAACCGCTCGGAAGCCAAGGCGGATTTACTGCGCCGCCACGGCCTTCGGAGCGGTGGGGGGCGCATCCTCGCCGGGGCCCTCGGGGGCCTCGTCCGAGATCTCGGTACCAATCGAGACCGGATGCGCCATCACCTCGGCGAGCTTGTTCTTGTCGAGCTCGCCCTCCCAGCGGGAGACGACGATGGTAGCCACGCCGTTGCCGATGAGGTTGGTGAGCGCGCGGCATTCCGACATGAACTTGTCGACGCCGAGCACCAGGGTCATCGCCGCCACCGGCACCGGGTTGCCCGGAATGGCCGCCAGCGTCGCCGCCAGCGTGATGAAGCCCGCGCCGGTCACGCCCGAGGCGCCCTTCGAGGTCAGCATGGCGACGAGGAAGATCGTCGCGTACTGCCCGACCGTGAGGTCGGCGCCCACCGCCTGCGCCAGGAACAGGGTCGTGAGCGTCATGTAGATGTTGGTGCCGTCGAGGTTGAACGAGTAGCCCGTCGGGATCACGAGACCGACGACCGAGTCCGAGGCGCCGAGACGCTTCATCTTGGTCATCATGTGCGGCAGCACGGTCTCGGAGGACGAGGTGCCGAGCACGATCAGCAGTTCGTCCTTGATGTAGGCCAGGAACCGGACGATCGAGAAGCCGGCAAAGGCCGCGATGCCGCCGAGCACGACGAAGATGAACACCAGCGAGGTGGTGTAGAACGTGCCCACCAGCCAAGCGAGGTCGATCACCTTGCCGATGCCGTACTGGCCGACCGTGAAGGCCATGGCGCCGAAGGCGCCGATGGGGGCGAGCTTCACCACGAGGCCGATGATGCGGAAGAACAGCTGGCCCGCCGCGTCGATGCCGCGGGTGATGCCGGCGCCCTTCTCGCCCATGCCGGTGAGCACGACGCCGGTGAGCACCGCGATCAGGAGCACCTGCAACAGATCGCCGGTGGCGAAGGCGTCGAAGAAGCTCTTCGGGATGATCGCCATGATGTGGGCGATCGTCGAATCCGCCGCCGCCTTGTTGGCGTAGCCCTCGACCGCCTTGGCATCGAGCTTCGACACGTCGGCGCCGAAGCCGGCACCGGGCTGAACGATTTCGCCGACGATGATGCCGACGAGGAGCGCCAGGGAGGAGACCACCTCGAAATAGATCAAAGCCTTGAGGCCGACGCGGCCGACCTTCTTCAGGTCGCCGATCGAGGCGATGCCGTGGACGATGGTGCAGAAGATGATCGGCGCGATCAGCATCTTGATCAGCGCGATGAAGGCGTCGCCGAGCCACTTGAGCGACTTGCCCCATTCCGGCGCGTACCAGCCGAGCAGCACGCCCAGCACGATGGCGATCAGCACCTGGATGTAGAGCACCCGGTACCAGGGCACGTGCGCGCCGGGGGCGCCCGCCTCATGCGTAGCGGAATGGGCCATGTTTCCTCACCGATACCGTGTCGCGCGGCCTCGCCCGGGCGGCTTTGCGCGGACGCTAGTCTGTTTAGTTTCAGTGCTCAATCGCACCTCGGTAGTCGGCGTCGCCTTTGTAACTGACGACACCTTGGGCTCACCGGCGCGGCCTCGCGCCCCGTCGGATCCCGTTTGCGCGCGGCTGATGGCAAGGAAGCGGTGGCTGTGCAAGGGCCTGGCGCCCCGATGCCGCAGTTCAAGGGTGGATTAAGCCGGTGTGTGGGACGTGGGGCCCGCGCCCGGCTGCCTCTCCCGCGATCGTTCCGACCCGCGTCGTTGGCCCTTCCCCTCGGTCGGGGAGCGCTCTAGAAGCACAGCATGTTCGGCCTCATCCCCAGCGCGACGCGAATTACGGGCCCGGCCTCCGCGTAAGGCGCCGCCCCTGCGGCCGCCCCGGATGCCGGGTGAAGCCCTCCGCCCGTTCCCCTATCGCCGTCCCCCGCGACGAGAACTCTGCCGAACCCATGAGCGACCAGACCAACGCCGCCCCCGCGGCCGCCCGCGACTATTCGCGGACCCTGTTTCTCCCGAAGACGGACTTTCCCATGCGCGCGGGGCTTCCGACCCGCGAGCCGCTCCTGCTGGAGCGCTGGAAGGACATCGACCTCTACGGGAAGATCCGCGCCGCCGCGAAGGGGCGCCCGCGCTTCGTGCTGCATGACGGGCCGCCCTACGCCAACGGCAACATCCACATCGGCCACGCGCTCAACAAGATCCTCAAGGACGTCGTCGTCCGCTCGCAGGGGGCGCTGGGCCGCGACGCGAACTACGTTCCGGGCTGGGACTGTCACGGCCTGCCGATCGAGTGGAAGATCGAGGAGCAGTACCGCGCCAAGGGCAAGAACAAGGACGAGGTGCCGGTGCTGGAGTTCCGCCAGCAATGCCGGGCCTTCGCCGCGGAGTGGCTGAACATCCAGCGGGACGAGTTCAAGCGGCTCGGCGTCACCGGCGACTGGGATCATCCCTACTCGACCATGGCCTATGCCGCCGAGGCGCGCATCGCCTCGGAGCTGATGAAGTTCGCGGTGAGCGGCCAGCTCTATCGCGGCTCGAAGCCGGTGATGTGGTCGGTGGTGGAGAAGACCGCGCTGGCCGAGGCCGAGGTCGAGTACGAGGAGCATGTCAGCGACACGGTGTTCGTGGCGTTCCCGATCCGGGAGGGAGCCGCCCCCGAGCTGGACGGTGCCCGCGTCGTGATCTGGACGACCACGCCCTGGACCTTGCCGGCCAACCGCGCCGTCGCCTACTCGAAGCGCGTCGCCTACGGGCTCTACCGCGTCACGGAAGCGGCCGAGGACAACTGGGCCAAGGTCGGCGATCGCTACATCCTTGCCGATGCGCTGGCCGAGGGCGTGTTCAAGGCCGCCCGCGTCGAGGCCTACGAGCGCGTGGCCGACGTGTCGGCGGCGCGCCTGGCCGGTCTCACCTTGTCCCACCCGCTGCACGCCTTCGATCCCGGCTACGGCTTCCCCGTGCCGATGCTCGACGGCGAGCACGTCACCGACGAGGCCGGCACCGGCTTCGTCCATACGGCGCCGAGCCACGGCCGCGAGGACTTCGAGGTGTGGATGGCCCATGGCCGCCGCCTGACTGAGGCCGGCATCGACACCCGCATCCCCTACACCGTCGATGCCGACGGCATGCTGACGGGGGAGGCGCCGGGCTTCACCGGCCGCTTCGTCTTCACCGCCAAGGGCGAGAAGGGCGACGCCAACAAGGCGCTCATCGCCGCGCTGACCGAGACCGGCGCGCTGGTCGCCCGCGGGGTGCTGCGCCACCAGTACCCGCATTCCTGGCGCTCGAAGAAGCCGGTGCTGTTCCGCAACACGCCGCAATGGTTCATCGCCATGGACCGGCCTGTGGACTCGCTCGGCAACCGGACCCTGCGCGAGACGGCGCTCCACGCCATCGAGGAGACGCAATGGGTTCCGCCGCAGGGCAAGAACCGCATCAACGGCATGGTCTCGGGGAGGCCCGACTGGGTGGTCTCGCGCCAGCGCGCCTGGGGCGTGCCGATCACCGTCTTCGTCGAGCGCGAGACCGGGAAGGTGCTGCGCGACGAGAGGGTCAATGCCCGCATCGCCGAGGCCTTTGCCGCCGAGGGGGCGGATGCTTGGTTTGCGGAAGGCGCCGCCGAGCGTTTCCTCGCGCCCGAGCACGATCCGGCGCAATACGAGAAGGTGACGGACGTCCTCGACGTCTGGTTCGATTCAGGCTCGACGCACGCCTTCGTGCTCGATGACCCGGAGGCCTTCCCCGGTCTCGCCGGCATCCGCCGCGCGGTCGAGGGCGGGCCCGATACGGTGATGTATCTGGAGGGCTCCGACCAGCATCGCGGCTGGTTCCAGTCCTCGCTGCTGGAATCCTGCGGCACGCGGGGCTTTGCCCCCTACGACGTGGTGCTGACCCACGGCTTCGTTCTCGACGCCAAGGGCGAGAAGATGTCGAAGTCGCGCGGCAACGTCGTCGCGCCGCAGAACGTCATCAAGGAATCGGGTGCCGACATCCTGCGCCTGTGGGTCGCGGCGGCCGATTATTCGGACGATCTGCGCATCGGCCCGGAGATCGTCAAAACCTTCGCCGAGACCTACCGCAAGCTGCGCAATTCGCTGCGCTGGATGCTCGGCTCGCTCGCCCACCGCGTGCCCGGCGACGACGTGCCCTTCACCGAGATGCCGGAGCTTGAGCGCTTCATCCTGCATCGCCTCGCCCAGCTCGACGGCGAGATCCGCGAGGCCTACGCGACCTTCGACACCAAGCGGATCGTGGCGCTCCTCAACGGCTTCATGACCGGCGACCTCTCGGCCTTCTACTTCGACGTGCGCAAGGACGCGCTCTACTGCGATCCGATCTCCTCGGTGACCCGCCGCGCCGCGCTGCAGGTGATCGACGAGGCGTTCCGCCGGGTCACGATCTGGCTCGCCCCCGTCCTCGCCTTCACCGCCGAGGAGGCGTGGCTCGATCGGTACCCGTCGCAGGACGGCTCGGTGCATCTCCAGACCCTGCCGGAGACGCCCGCCACGTGGCGCGACGACGCGCTCGCCGCCCGCTGGCAGAAGATCCGCAAGGTCCGCCGCGTCGTCACCGGCGCGCTCGAGATCGAGCGGGCCGCCAAGCGCATCGGCGCGAGCCTCGAGGCGGCCCCGGCCGTCTACGTCGCCGACGCCGATCTGCTCGGTGCCCTCGACGGCGTGGACTTCGCCGATATCTGCATCACCTCCGCGATCACGGTGCGTGCCGGCGAGGGCCCGGTCGAGGCCTTCCGCCTCGACGATGTGAAGGGCGTGGCGGTGGTGCCCGAGCGCGCCGCGGGCAGCAAATGCGCCCGCTCCTGGCGGGTCACGCCCGAGGTCGGCAGCGATCCGGATTATCCGGACGTGACGCCCCGCGACGCGAAGGCCCTGCGGGAATGGGACGCCGCCCATCCGGGGGCGGCGTGAGCCCCGTTCGCGCCGGCCTGATCGCGGCCCTGGCCACGCTGGTCCTCGATCAGGCCTCCAAGCTCTGGCTCTATTTCGGCACCGACCTCGTGATGACGCAGCCCTGGCGGCTGGCGCCGTTCGCGGACTTCGTCGTGGTGTGGAACCGGGGGGTCTCCTACGGCCTGTTCCAGCAGGACGGCGGGTTGGGGCGCTGGTTGCTCGTCGGTGTCTCGCTCGTCGCCGCGATCGGTCTGTCGGTGTGGATGCGCCGGGCCGGCTCGCGGCTGCTCGCCGTCGCCCTCGGCCTCATCGTCGGCGGCGCGCTCGGCAACGCCATCGACCGGGCGGCCTACGGCGCCGTGTTCGACTTCGTTCACCTGCATGCCGGGACGTGGTCCTGGTACGTGTTCAACGTGGCGGATGGGGCCATCGTCGCGGGCGTCATCGGCCTGCTCCTCGACAGCCTGCGGCCCGCCGGACGCGACCCGCACGCGGACGTCTCGGAGAACGGCAGTCATCCCCAGGCGTGACGCGAAGTTCATCCCGGCTGCGTCAAGGCGCCATACCTTCGCCCGAAACCCGGCTCACCTCGATCCGGAAGGTCTCGGTACGCGATTCAAGCCGAATCGCCCTACGGCTGACTGCCCCGGTTGAAAAGCGGGCGGAGCCGGTCCTTGAAACCTTGGGGAAGATGGCATGAACGGGCGGCGCAGCGTCTCGCGGGCTTTCGGATCGATCCGTCCCTTTGCCTTGAGTGCGGTCTTGGGCGCGGCCCTGCTGCCCGGCCTCGCCACCGGCGCGGCCCGCGCCGAGGGTGAGTTCATGCGCGACACGCTGAGCAATCTCGGCCTGATCGAGCCGGACCGCCCGGCCATCACCTATCGCGAGCGCGCTCCGCTCGCCATGCCGCCGAAGCTCGGCGGCAAGGAAGACCTGACCGCCGGCCTCCCCGTGCCCCGGGCGCGCCAAGCCGATCCGTCCTGGCCCAAGGATCCCGAATTGATCCAGCGCGAGCGGGCTGCCGTCGAGGCGAAGAAGCCGATCGTGCGCGGCGCGCAGGGCCGCATGAACGACAACAACGAGACGCTCTCGGTCTACGAGATGGAGGCCGGCCGCCGCGCGGGCGCCGGCGCCCTCACCGGGCCGGCCAACACCCCCGGCGAGGGCGACACCCGCACCTCGACCTGGCTCAACCCGTTCGAGCTCCTCAAGGGCACCCCCGACAAGACCGAGCCGTCTCTGGTCGAGCCCGACCGTGATGCGCTGACCGATCCGCCCACCGGCTACCGCAAGGCACCGGTCAAGGTCGCCAAGCCGCAGGGCGGCCCGGTCGGCGGTCCGATCAGCGACCGCGACGAGGCCGACCCGCGTGCCTATATGAGAAATCCGTCCGCTCGCTGAGAGCGGGTCTTCGTGCGGCCCGGCTGACTCCGCCGGGCCGGCGAGCTCGTCGAGCATTCGGGCGGACCGTGACCGCGCGGACACGCCGCGCGGTACGGGATTTGCCATCGACATACGATCTCGGGACAATGCCGGGATTCTTGGGACGGGAAGCGCGGAGGGCGGAAGGGCCCCCGCAAAGGACAGCAGGATGCACCTCTACCGGAAGGCCATCGCGCCCGTGGGACCGCAGCGAGGCCTGAATCACGCCGGCCGCGTGGATGCCGCCCCGTTCGGGCGCTCCGAGGCCGGCGGCCCGGAGGTCTCCGCCTTCGTGCTCGACAACGGGCTCGACGTCGTGGTGGTGCCCGACCACCGGGCGCCGGTGGCGACCCACATGATCTGGTACCGCAACGGTTCCGCCGATGATCCGATCGGGCAGTCCGGCATCGCCCACTTCCTCGAACACCTGATGTTCAAGGGCACCGAGCGGCATCCGGCCGGCGCCTTCTCGAAGGCGGTCTCGTCGCTCGGCGGTCAGGAGAACGCCTTCACCAGCTACGACTACACCGCCTATTTCCAGCGCGTCGCCCGCGATCACCTCTCGACGATGATGAGTTTCGAGGCCGACCGCATGAGCGGCCTCGTCCTCGACGACGCCGTGGTGGCGCCCGAGCGCGATGTGGTGCTGGAGGAGCGCCGGATGCGGGTCGAGACCGACCCGTCGGCCCAGCTCTCCGAGGCGATGGCCGCCTCGCTGTTCGTGCATCATCCCTACGGCATCCCGATCATCGGCTGGATGCACGAGATCGAGGAACTGAACCGCACCCACGCCATCGACTACTACAAGCGGTTCTACACCCCGGAGAATGCGATCCTGGTGGTGGCCGGCGACGTCACGCCCGACGAGGTGCGGCGGCTGGCCGAGGAGACCTATGGCCGGGTCGCCCCGCAGGGCGCGCGGCCGCTTCGGACCCGTCCGCGCGAGCCCGAGCCCCGGGCGATGCGCCGCATCGCGGTGGCCGACCCGAAGGTCGAGCAGCCGACCCTGCAGCGCCTCTATCTCACCCCCTCCTGCATGACCGCCCGCGACGGCGAGGGCCACGCCCTCGAACTGCTCGCCGAGGTGATCGGCGGCGGCGCGACCTCGTTCCTCTACCGCAAGCTGGTGCTGGAGATGGGCGTCGCGGTGAATGCCGGCGCCTGGTACATGGGCTCGGCCATCGACGACACGCGGTTCGCCGTCTACGCCGTGCCGGCCGAGGGCGTGACGCTCGAGGCGCTGGAGGAGCACATCGACCGCGTCCTGCGCCGCATCCCCGAGGCGCTCGATCCGGAGGCGATCGAACGGGCCAGGATCCGGCTCGTGGCCGAGACGGTCTACTCCTCCGACTCGCAGTCCTCTCTCGCCCGTATCTACGGCTCGGCGCTCGCCATCGGCGAGACCGTCGAGGAGGTGCGCGCCTGGCCGACCGAGATCGAGGCGGTGACCCGCGACCGGCTCGTGGCGGTGGCCGCCCGCTACCTCGTGCCCGCCCGCTCGGTCACCGGCTACCTTACCAAGGCCCGCGAGACGGACGTGGCGGTCGCCTGACCTTCCTCGATTCTTCGCGCCGCCGGAGGGCCGGCGGCGCCGTTTGCGAAAAGACGCTTTAAGGAACTTCCGATGAATCTCGCCGAGACCGGCACCCGCACCGCGACCACGCCGACCCAGGCGCTGCCGCTCGCGGCCGCCCCCGGCATCGAGGCGTGGCACGTGGCCTCGCCGGTGGTGCCGATGATCGCGCTCTCCTTCACCTTCGAGGGTGGCGCGGCGCAGGACGCGGAGGGCAAGGCGGGCACCGCGCAGATGATGGCGCGGCTGCTCGACGAGGGCGCGGGTGACCTCGATTCCGACGCCTTCCAGGAGGCGCTCGCGGCCCGCGCGATCGAGCTGAGCTTCCATACCGGCCCCGATTCCATCGGCGGCTCGCTCAAGACGCTGACGAAGCACGCCGACGAGGCGATCCGCCTTCTCGCCCTCGCCCTCGCCGAGCCGCGCTTCGACCCGGCCGCCATCGAGCGGGTGAGGGCGCAGATGATCGCCGGCCTGCGCTACCAGCAGAACGATCCCGGCGTGCTGGCCTCCCGCCGCTACTTCCGCGAGGCGTTCCCAGGCCATGCCTATGGCCGGCCGTCCGCCGGCACCGTCGAGACCCTGTCGGCGATCACCCGCGACGACCTCGTGGCCCTGCATCGCGCCGTGATCGGCCGCGGCGGCCTGAAGGTCGCCGCCGTCGGCGCCTTCGACGAGGCGGAGATCACCGGCATGATCGCCCGCGCCTTCGGCGGCCTGCCCGAGGCCGGCCCGCTCAAGCCGGTGCCGCCGACGGCCATCAACGAGCTCGGCCGGCGCATCGTCGTCGATCTCGACGTGCCGCAATCGGTGATCCGCTTCGGCCTGCCCGGCGTGGCGTGGCGCGATCCCGACTTCATCCCGGCCTACGTGCTGAACCACATCCTGGGCGGCGGCGCCTTCACCTCGCGGCTGTTCCAGGAGGTGCGCGAGAAGCGCGGGCTGGCCTATTCGGTCGGCACCTCGCTCACCTCGCACCGGGGCGTGGCCATGACCTGGGGCTACACCGCCACCAAGAACGAGCGCGTCGCGGAAGCCCTCGACGTGATCGGCGACGAGATCCATCGCCTCATCACCGACGGCCCCTCCGACGAGGAGCTGCAGAAGGCCAAGGATTACCTCACCGGCTCCTACGCTCTCGGCTTCGACACCTCGACCAAGATCGCCAACCAGCTGGTGCAGATCGCCTTCGAGGGGCTCGGCATGGACTACATCGCCCGCCGCAACGACCTCGTGGCGAGCGTGACCCAGGAAGACATCCGCCGGGCCGGCGCGCGCACGCTGGGCGACGGCCGGATGCTGGTGGTCGCCGCCGGGCGGCCGACGGGACTGTAAGCGTTCCTGCCCAATCCGGGTTTGACGAGGCCGGCATGCGGAAACGCGTTGCCGGCCTTTTTCATTTCTGCCCAAGACTTTGGGAGCGCGGCACGGTGGCTGGCTGAAGCCGGTGCCTTGGGCTCGCGCCCGAACTCCCTATCTGGGGGAGGCCGAACCCGCTTCCCGCGCGAGGGCCCCGCGATGCAGCTCACCGGACTCCACCACGTCACCGCCATCACGGGACAGGCGGCCGACAACCTCGCCTTCTACACCCGCGTGCTGGGGCTTCGGCTCGTCAAGAAGACCGTCAATCAGGACGACGTCTCGGCCTACCACCTCTTCTACGCCGACGGCCGCGCCTCGCCGGGCACCGACATCACCTTCTTCGACTGGCCGGCGCCGCCCGAGCGGCGCGGCACCGACAGCATCTCGCGCACGCTGCTGCGCGTCGGCGGCGCGGCGAGCTTCGACTGGTGGCGCGAGCATTTCGGCCGCCAGGGCGTGAGCCACCATCCGGCGATCGAGCGGGACGGGCGTCTCACCCTCGATTTCGAGGACGGCGAGGGACAGCGCCTCAGCCTCGTCGATGACGGCGGCGCGGGCGAGGCGCATCCCTGGAACGGCAGCCCCGTGCCGCCCGAGCACCAGATCCGGGGGCTCGGACCGATCCGCCTCACGGTCTCGCAGCCCGAGCGCACCGAGGCGGTGCTGACGCAGATCCTCGGCTTCCGGCGCGCGCGGACCTTCGAGCTGCCCGAGGGCGAGGTGAGCGTGTTCGAGACCGGCGCTGGCGGACCGGCGGCGGAGGTTCAGCTTCTCAAGGGCACGGGGACCCAGGCGCGTCAGGGCGCGGGCGCCGTGCATCACGTCGCCTTCCGTATCCCGGACGCCGACTACGACGCCTGGGCCGACCGGCTGAAGCAGCAGCGTGTGCCGTCGAGCGGTCCGGTCGATCGCTACTACTTCCGTAGCCTGTACTTTCGCGAGCCCAACGGCATCCTGTTCGAGATCGCCACCGACGGGCCGGGCTTCGCCACCGACGAACCGATGGAAACGCTGGGCGAGCGTCTCGCCCTGCCGCCGTTCCTCGAACCGCGCCGGGCCGAGATCGAGGCGGGGCTGAAGCCGCTCTAGGTTCGTTCGGCGATGCACCCTCGCCAGGGCAGGCATGCGTCGGCTTCAAGAACAGTTCTAGACAAACCCACATTCCGAGCGCTGTGGCGGCGCTGCGTCTTGACGCGGATGCTGCAACTGCGAGAAGAGCCCGCTTTCGACGCTTCGAGAATCGGGAAACCTGCGGCCGATGAGCAAGTACAACGAGGAGCGCATCCTCTCCGTCCATCACTGGACCGACACGCTCTTCTCCTTCCGCACGACGCGCGATCCCTCGTTCCGCTTCCGCAACGGCGAGTTCACGATGATCGGCATCGAGGTCGAGGGTCGGCCGCTGCTGCGCGCCTACTCGGTCGTCTCGGCCAATTACGAGGAGGAGCTGGAGTTCTTCTCGATCAAGGTGCCGAACGGCCCGCTCACCTCGAAGCTGCAGCACCTCAAGGTCGGCGACCCGATCATGGTCGGCAAGAAGCCGACCGGTACGCTGGTGCTCGACAACCTGCTGCCCGGCCGTCACCTCTACCTGCTCGGCACCGGCACCGGGCTCGCCCCGTTCCTGTCGATCATCAAGGATCCGGAGACCTACGACCGCTTCGAGAAGGTCGTGCTGGTCCATGGCTGCCGCCAGGTGCAGGAACTGGCCTACGGCGAGACCATCACCGAGACGCTGCCAAAGCACGAGTTCCTCGGCGAGATGATCGCCAGCCAGCTGATCTACTACCCGACCGTCACCCGCGAGCCGTTCCGCAACCGCGGCCGGATCACCGACCTGATGACCTCGGGCAAGCTGTTTGCGGATATCGGCCTGCCGCCGATGTCGATCGAGAACGACCGCTTCATGCTGTGCGGCTCGCCGGAGATGATCAAGGACACCCGCGAGATGCTGACCGGCCTCGGCTACGAGGAGGGCAACCACGGCGAGGCCGCCCACTACGTGATCGAGAAGGCCTTCGTCGAGAAGTAGCCCTTCCAACGGCGAGCGGCCGGCCCGGCCGCTCCCTCCTCATCGCCTCATCCCGAGCTGAGGTGCGGCGAAGCCGCCGCGAAGGATGCTCCAGGGATCGCCCGCGAGCGGGATGATCCTGCAAGGCCCGTTTCGGCGGGCACCGCCGGATGAGGAGCCGGTGGGACGAGGCCGTTCCCGTATCCGAGTGATCCGTCCGCCATGCCCCCGCCCGCCCTGTTCGTCGTCGGCGCCGGCACCGAGATCGGCAAGACCTACACCACCGCCGCCCTCGTCCACCGTCTGCGCCGGCAGGGCCGGCGGGTGCGGGCCCTGAAGCCGCTGGCCAGCGGCGTGCCCCCGCTCGACCATCCCGATTTCACCGAGAGCGATACCGGTCGGCTTCTCGCCGCGCAGGGGCTGGCTGTGACGCCGGAGACGGTGGCGGCCTGCTCGCCCTGGCGCTTCGCCGCGCCGCTGGCCCCCGATCTCGCCGCCGCCCGCGAGGGGCGCAGCCTCGCTCTGGCCGAGCTGGTGGATTGGTGCCGGGCGCGTCTGGCCGAAGCCGAGGCGGGCGAGACCGTGGTGATCGAGGGCGTCGGCGGCCTGATGAGCCCGATCTCCGAGGCCGCGACCGGCCTCGACTGGCTGAAATCCCAAAAGATCCCGGCGCTGCTCGTCTCCGGCAGCTATCTCGGCGCCATCAGCCACGCGCTGACCGCGCTCGAGACGCTGCGGGCCCACGGCATCCCGCTCGTCGGGATCGTGGTCAGCGAGAGCGAAGGCGCGCCGACATCCATCGAGACGGTGGCCGGGCAGATCGCGCGGCATGCCGGTGTGCCCGTCGTCTGCCTGCGTCGCGGCGGCGCCTTTCCGGATGGTCTCGCCGAGCTCGGCTGAGGCGACGCCGGACTTGCTCAGCGCGCCGGCGGCCGTCACCGTCGTCTCGTCCGAGTTCGAGCCCCGATGGAGCGCATGAACCGCCGTGCCGTCACCCCGCTCCTGATCGCCGGTCTCTTGATCGGCGCCACGCCCATCCCCTCGCGGGCGGAGCCGGCGCGCCTCCGGGTCTTGTCCTCGGTCAGGGCGGTGGTGATCACGCCGCTCTCGAGCCTGCCGAAGGCGCCGGAGGCCGGCGAGCGCGAATTCTGCTCCCACTTCCTCGCGACTCCGCGGTCCGCGGCGGCCCGGCAGGTCGCCGCCGCCGGCTGGGGGGTGACCGGCGAGGCGCGACTCGGGCGGTTTCAGGCGGTCAGCTTCGCCGGCCGCTTCACCCAGGGCACCAGCGGCTCCTGCGAGATCGCTGCCGGCAATGTCGGGATCTTCGAGGGCGAGGCATTGCGGGCGGTCGTCTATGCCCGGAAGGATGCGGGCCGCTCAATCGGGCGGGTGGCGACCTTCGCCGCCGATGCCCTGCGCTTGTGGGACGGCGACTTCCTTCCGCAGCCCCTGGCCGATCTGAGGTCGGACGGTCCCGAGGGCTTGAGCATCCTCCCGCTGGCGCCGCTCGAGGCGTTCTGCGATGGCCGGAGCCTCGTTCCGAACGTCTACGGCCAGCCCGTCCTCCGCGCCCGGGAGGCGTTGCGGCAGCTCGGCTGGAAGCCCGTGAACGGGCCGCCGCCGGATGATCCGGCCTCGCGCGAGGCGGCGCTGATCGAGCGCGGCGCCATTGAGGTCGAAGCCTGCTCGGGCACGGGCTTCGGCTTCTGCAGCTACGGCTACGAGCGGCCGGAAGCGACCCTTTCGCTCGTCACCGTCGGCGACGCCGACGATCCGGCCGTATCGAGCTACGATCTGCGCTGCCGCCTGGGCGGCAGCGGACCGCCGCGATGAGGCGTTGACGAGATCCGCTCCCGATCGCGTTGCAATCGGAACCGGCCTCTAAGTCTTTGCCTTGACGCGCGCTCTTGCGCCGAACCGGCCTATTTCGGCGCAAGAGCGCTTCAGCGGCCGCCGCGCTCCTTCGGCGCCTTCGGCTCGCGGGATTCCTGGATCTCCTCGGCCTTCTCCTCGTCAGTGTCGCTGCTACGCTTGATCGTGTCGTCGGGCTTGGCGGCCAGCCCCTTCACGATTGAAACGAGGCGCTTGCACTCGTTCGGGAAGCCGTAGGACTCGAGCACGATCGCCGCGTCGCGCAGGTTGCGCAGGTCGCGCACGATCTGCGCGTTCTTGGGCTCCTGAAGCTCCTTCTTCGCGGCGATGGCCGGTTCCAGTCCGGCATCCTCGACGTCGCATTCGGCTCGGGCTGCCGGCATCGCGGCGAGCATCAGGAAGGCGCAGGCGATCAGGCGACGCATCGTCACGTCTCTTAGGGTTGGGGGCTGGCGGAAGGTCAGCCGCGGTGGCGCAGAAGGTCGTTGGTGACGGCCACGAGCTGCGCGGCGCGGTAGGGCTTGGGCATGAACACCGATTCGTTCACCGCCTCGGCGGGCGAGAGGCCGTCGCGGCCGCCGGAGGTGTAGACCACCGGCAGGCGCGGCAGGCTGCGCCGGGCGCTGCGGGCGAGCGCGATGCCGTTCGTGTTGCGGGCCAGATCGATATCGGTGAAGAGCAGGTCGACCTGCTCGCTCGACAGGATCGCCTCCGCCTCCTCCGCATCGGCCGCGGTCAGCACCCGGTAGCCCTCGTCGAGCAGGGCCTCGACGGCCAGCTCGCAGACGAAGGACTCGTCCTCGACCACGAGGATCGTGTCGGCGTGGGGCGCCAGGGAGAACGGGGGCAGGGCGGCGGGGGCGCAAGCGAAGGGGATCATGGCAGAACTCCAACTCACCCGTGCTCGAACAACAGTCGAGCTTGCGGATCGCCGGACCAACGGGGCCGTGAAGGGCCGCGTTCACCGTGATTGCTTCGATTTGCGCGCATTTGGTAACCGATCGGTTAACCTTGACGGCGGGAAGCCGCGACTGCATTCACCCGGATCGGATGCCGGGACGCCCCTAACTCCTTGTCGGACGAGGGCGTCTTTCGCCTACGCTCCGGCCCCTCTCGCGAAGAGCGCTTAACGATCGTGTCCGCCCCGTGACCCGGCCCTGGCAGATCGGCTTCGGCGTGGTGCTCACCGCGCTCGCCGGCTTCGTCGATGCGCTCGGCTTCATCCGGCTCGGCGGCCTCTACACCTCCCTCATGAGCGGGAACACGACCCAGCTCGCCGTTGCGCTCGGCCACGGCGAGCCGCTCGCCGCCGTGCTGCCGGCGCTGCTGATCGCGGCCTTCCTCGTCGGCGCAGTCTCGGGCGGGGCGATCGCCGCCCTGTGCCCGCCCCGCTGGATTGTCCCGGCGGTGCTCGGCCTGGAGGCGGCGGCGCTCAGCGCGGCGGTTGCCCTGGCGGCCGAGCACGCCCATGTCGGCGTGGCCTCGCTGTTCCTGGCGCTTGCCATGGGCGGGCAGAATGCGGTTCTCGCCCATGTCCAGGGTTTCCGCGCCGGCACCACGTTCGTCACGGGCGCGCTGTTCGCGTTCGGGCAGAAGGCGGCGCTGGCGCTCGCCGGACGGGGGCCCCGGCTCGGCTGGGTCGGCGATGCTTCGGTCTGGCTCTCGCTCCTCGTCGGCGCGGTTGCGGGCACGTTCGCCCATGCGCATTTCGGGATCGCGGCCCTGGCGATTCCCGCCTGCGTCACGGCCGGGCTCTGCCTCGCCGCGTGCCTGTCCACCGTCATCACCCGGCAGCCGCCGGTGACGCTGACCAAGATCTGAAGGAAGGCCCCTCCGGCATGAGCGTCTCCGCTCCCTCCCTGACCGACCACGTAACGGACATCGCCGCCGGCGCGCACGTCACCGCCGCCCACTGGCTGAAGGAGACCTTGGCTCTCGCCCTCGCCGATGGCGGGGTGCTGCTGGCCCGCGACGGAGCGGTCCAGACCGCTCCCGCTCATCCCGACAGCGGCATCCTCGTCGCGGCCGGCGATGGCGCCCGGCTGGTGAGCGGGGGCGACGACGGCCGCGTCGTCGCGACGGTGGCGGACGGACGGTCGAGCGAGCTGGCCCAGGCCAAGGGGGGCGGCTGGATCGACGCCCTGGCGCTCCACACCGACGGCTCGGTCGCCTTCGCCTCGGGGCGCAACGTCGTCGCCCGCGACGCCAAGGGACGGGAGAAGACCTTTGCCGCGCCCTCCACCGCCCGCGGCCTCGCCTTCGCGCCGAAGGGCTACCGGCTGGCGGTGGCCCACTACAACGGGGTCAGCCTCTGGTACCCGAACCTCGAGACGCCGCCCGAATTCATCGAGTGGAAGGGCTCGCATCTCGACGTGACGTGGTCGTCCGACGGCCGCTTCGTCGTCTCGACCATGCAGGAGAACGCGCTGCACGGCTGGCGCCTCCAGCCCGACCGCGGCCACATGCGGATGTCGGGCTACCCCGCCAAGGTGCGCTCGCTCTCGTGGTCGTCGGACGGCAAGTGGCTCGCCACCAGCGGCGCCGAGGCCGCCATCGTCTGGCCGTTCGATTCGAAGGAGGGCCCCACCGGCAAGGCACCGCGGGAATGCGGCGTGCGGCCGGCGCGGGTCTCGCGGGTGGCGTTCCACCCCAAGGCGCCGGTCCTGGCGATCGGCTACGAGGATGGCTGCGTGCTGCTGGTGCGCTTCACTGACGCCTCCGAGCTGCTGGTGCGCCCGGCGGTCAAGGGCAGCGCGATCTCGGCGCTCGCCTGGGACGCCAGCGGCGGACGCCTCGCCTTCGGCTGCGCCGATGGGCAGGCCGGGCTGCTCACCCTGCCGGCCTGACCGTCGCGCCATGGCCCTGTTCGGACGCGCGAAAAAACCCGACGCCGCCGCCCGGCGGCGCGTCGAGGCGTGGATCCGGCAGGCGGGCGGCTATGGGCCGGACACGGCCATGACCGTGAGCGAGATCGTCTGCACCGACCCGTCCTGCCCCGGCACCGAGACGGTGGCCCTGCTGTTTCCGCCCGGCGAGAAGACGCGGGCGGTGAAGATCGCAGGCGCGCTCGAAGCCTTGAGCGCGGCGGATGTGGCGGCGGCTTTCGGGCGGGATCGGCCCTGAAGCCCTCGTAAAGCTCTCGCAGCGCGCGCGGACCGCCCTACAAACCGGGAGGCGCCATCGAAGGAGAACGCCCGGTGTTCCGTGTCATCCGCACGCTCGGCCTCGCCTTCGGACTGCTCGCGGCGGTCATCGCCGCGCAGGCGCCGGAATTCGCGCAGCAATACACGCAGCGCCTCGGCGGGGCGCTGGACGAGCTGCGCCGCTCCATCGCCTCCCTCGACGCCGACGCGAAGGCCACCGGCCGCAGTCGCGACGAGGCGCTGACGCTCCTGCGCAGCAACCCCGACGCCTTCATCGCCCGGCGCGGGGAATCGGCCCGAATGGATGTCGAGCGGCTGAAGCGGCTGGAGGCGCAGAAGCTCGCCCTCGACACCGCCGCGAGTCCGCTCGGGCGCCTGACCGTGATCGCCCGCGACCCCGACAGGGACATCGTCCGCGCCGCCTATCGCGACTACCAGCCGGCGGTGCCGACCACCGCGGACGGCCTCGTCGCAGGGCTGCTCGGCTTCCTCGCTGCCTGGGGCGGCTGGCGCGTCACCAGCGATGTCGGCCGCCATCTCGCCCGCCGGCGCCGGCGCGCACGGCCCGAGACGACGCCAGTCTGATGCAAATTCGCGCTGCTGCGCGAGCCAAGAGCGTCGTCCCGGATATCGCATCCGGGACGACGCTCTTGGCCTTTGCTTCTCACATCATCTTTTCCCGAAAGCCGCAAACCACCTTTCGGGATGATGCTCTGGGTGTTGCAGCGCCTCTACAGCCCGGCTCTCCCGCCTGCACTAGGTGTAGGCACGCGCCCGCAACCCGCAGGGGCGCCGGATCCGGTCCTCCCTCGATCATGCCGCGTCCCCCGAATACGACGGTCGATCCCGCCCTCGACGCGGCGGCCCTGCTGCGCCGCATCGGCTTCTTCGGCCTGTTCGTGGTGCTGCCGGTGGCCGCGCAGGTCTCGCGGCGCGCCACCGTGGTGCTGGCGCCGATCGCCGTCGTGCTGTTGATCACCGCGAGCGCCATCGACCAGCACCAGCGCGCCGTCTGGCCGGCCGTCAGGCGTCTGATGACCGCGCCGTCCTTCCTGGCGGGCATGCTGGTGGTGTTCTGGTCGGCGCTCTCCCTGGTCTGGACGCCGTTTCCCGGGCCGGCGAGCGAGCGCTTGGCCAACCTCGTCGCCACCGTGGTGATGACGCTGCTGGCCTATCTGGCGCTGCCCGACCGGATGCGCTCGGCCAACCTCTACCTGCTGCCGCTCGGCGTCGGCGCCGCCGCCATCGTGGCGATCCTGATCAATCTCGTCGGCGACGCGATGCTCAAGGACAACCCGGACGGCGACAGCGCGCTTGAGCGCGGCGCGGTGCTGCTGGCGCTGCTCGCCTGGCCCGCCGTGGCGTGGCTGCGCTCGCGCCGCCGCGACATCGGCTCGCTGGTCGTGGTCGTGCTGGTGGCGGGCGCGCTGCTGCTGGCGCCGGGCGTTACCGCCCTGTTCGCGCTGGCCGTCGGGGCGCTCGCCTTCGCCCTGACCCATTGGCGCCTGTCGCTCGGCGTGCGCGTGACAGCGCTGTCGGCTGCGGGTCTGCTCGTGGTCGCACCGCTGCTGCCGTTCCTCGCGCGTCCCATCGGCATCGCCCTGTTCGGCCCGGTGGCGCCGGGCGTGCTCGCGCTCAAGGCGTGGCAGAAGGTCGTCACCCTGGAGCCGGTGCGGCTCGTGACCGGTCACGGCCTCGAAACCGCCCTACGCGGGAAGATCTTCGGCATCCTGCCGATCAATGCGCCGACCACGATGCTGTTCGAGTTCTGGTACGAGCTCGGCATCGTCGGCGCCTTCGCCGCGGCCTTCGCGCTCTACGGCGCGATCCACCGCGCCGGCCGCGACGCGACCGTGCTGGCACCCTGCGCCATGGCGGCCTTCGCCACGGCGTTTGCCATCGGCTGCATCGGCGTCGGCCTCACCACGATCTGGTGGCTGACGACGCTCGCCATGGTGATCCTCACCTTCGTGGCGATCGAGCGCGGGCAGTTCCGGTCCCGCCGGCCTAAGGTCGGGCTGATCCCGCGCCTGCCCGCCCGGGGTTGAAGCCTCAGGCCTGCGGCGTCTCGATCGCGTCCGCCGCCGCCTCGATGCCGGCCATGTCGTCGTCGGAGAGGCCGAAATGGTGGCCGATCTCGTGGACGAGGACGTGGGTGACGAGATGACCCAGCGTCTCGTCGTGCTCGGCCCAATAATCGAGCAGCGGCCGGCGGTAGAGCCAGACCACGTTGGGCATCTGCCCCGAGACGACCTCGCCGGACTGCGCCAGCCCGACGCCCCGGAACAGGCCGAGCAGGTCGAATTCCGACTCGCAGCCCATCTCGGTCAGGGTCTCGTCGTCGGGGAAGTCGTCGACATGGATGCGCACGCCCGCGCAGAGGGTGCGGAATTCCTCCGGCAGGGCCGCGAAGGCGGCGTCGGCCAGAGCCTCGATCTCGGCGAGGCTCGGGGCCTTGGCCTCGGCCCAGAGAATCATGGCGCGTCGGGCGCGCGAGGCGCGACCGGCAGCACGCAGCGTTCCAGGAAGGCTGCCAGATTGCTGGTGATGTGGTCGATATGCGGCTCCTTCACCGCCTCCTGCTCGAAGGATTCGCGGAACGGGTCGGGCGTCGGAGGCACCACGAGTACGGTGGCCATACCGAGGTCGTGCGGCACCACGAGGTTGCGGGCGATGTCCTCGAACAGGGCCGAGCGCCGCGGATCGACGCCGTGGCGCAGAAGGAAGCGCTCGTAGGTGCCGCGGTCGGGCTTCGGCACGAAGTCGGCGGCGGCGATATCGAACACGTCCTCGAAATGGTTGAGGATGCCGAGCTTGTCCGCGACCCGCTCGGCGTGGCGGCGCGAGCCGTTGGTCAGGATCAGCTTGCGCCCCGGCAGGTGCTCGATGGCGGTGCCGAGGGATTCGTCGAGCCGGATCGTCGAGTGGTCGATGTCGTGGGCGAAGTCGAGGAAGTCGTGCGGATCGACCCCTTCCTCCACCATCAGCGCCTTCAGGGTAGTGCCGTAATGGTGGTAGAAATGCTTCTGCAGGGCCCGGGCCGAGATCGCGTCGAGGCCGTAGAGGCGCATCACGTAGAGCGTGATCCGCTCGTCCACCTGCGGCCAGACCCGCGCGTCGCTCGGATAGAGCGTGTTGTCGAGGTCGAACACCCAGGTATCGACGGCGGAAAATCCGCGGGCGTCGGGGGTGGTGAAGTGGCTCTCGCCGGGAAGCAGCAAGGGAAAGATTACACTTGAGAGGGGAAACGGGACGGGGATGCCCCGTCCCGTATGTAGGCGTTCGCGCGCCTCAGGGAAGCGCTGCCGTCAGGTGCGGCGGATCAGGGTGCCCGCACCGAAATCGGTGAACAGCTCGAGCAGCGCCGCGTGCGCCACCTTGCCGTTGAGGATGACCACCGCCTCGACACCCTGCTCGAGGGCGTAGATGCAGGTCTCGACCTTCGGGATCATGCCGCCCGTGATGGTGCCGTCGGCGATCAGCCGCCGGCAATCCTCAACGGACAGCTCCTGAATCAGGTTCTTGTCCTTGTCGAGCACGCCGGGCACGTCGGTGAGCAACAGCAGGCGCTTGGCCCGCAGCGCACCGGCGATGGCGCCGGCGAAGGTGTCGGCGTTGACGTTGTAGGTCTTGCCGTCCTCGCCGTAGGCGACGGGGGCGAGCACCGGGATCAGCTCGGCCTTCAGCACCGCGTCGAGCACGCCGCGCTCGACATGCTCGGGCTCGCCGACGAGGCCGAGGTCGATCGCCTGCTCGATGTTGCTGTCCGGGTCCTTGACGGTGCGCAGGGCCCGCTTGGCGCGGACCATGTTGCCGTCCTTGCCGCACAGGCCGATCGCCCGGCCGCCCTCGGCGGCGATCCAGCCGACGATCTGTTTGTTGATCGAGCCGGCCAGCACCATCTCGACCACCTCGACGGTGGCCTCGTCGGTGACGCGCAGGCCGCCGCGGAACTCCGATTCGATGCCGAGCCGGGCCAGCATTTTGCCGATCTGCGGCCCACCGCCGTGCACGACGATCGGCTTGAGGCCGGATTGTTCGAGCAGCACGATGTCCTCGGCGAAATCCTCCGCCGCCGCCGGGTCGCCCATGGCGTGGCCGCCGTACTTGATGACCACGATCTCCTGATCGTAGCGCTGCATGTGCGGCAGGGCCTGGGTCAGGATTTCGGCGCGCACATGCACGTTCGGCAGCGGATCGGTCATCGCGGTCGTCCTGGCTCTCTGTTCGAGTCGGGGGCGGATTCGGCAGGGCTTCTACCGCAGGCTTTGTGCAGAGCGAAGACATTGCCTGGTCGCGATTTTGCGAGAGCCGCGCCGCGGTGGCCGGGACATCGCCGGCCCGCGGGGGCAGGGGCCGCTCGCGTCAGTCCCGAGGGCGAGGTTCGGCCGGCGATCACGCACCTGTTGAGGTTTCGCCAGAGGACTTAATCCACCGTTAACCATCCTCGCCAATTTTTCTCCGGCCGAACAGAGGGGCCGGCCATGCTGAATGCTGATCTGGTGACGCCGCGTCCAAGCCTTACTCATCCTGGTCTCCTCGCCCGGGTCGTCGAGCGTCTCGGCCAGGGTGCGAGCTCGTCGGCCGACGTCTGGCGCCAGCTCACCGAGAACTACGCCGTCGATCTCGACGCGGTCGCCGCGCTCCTGCCCTGCGCCGAACCCGAGCCGCTCTGGCTCACCGCCCGCGCGGGCCGGCAGCGCCGGGTTTGAAGCGGACGATCGCGCGGTGCCTGGCGTTCGAACCTGCGCGTCGCTCGCCCTCGGCCTGATCCTCGCGCTCGGCTCTGCCTCGGCCCAGGACGGAAGACCCGCCGATCCGCCGGTCTTGTCGTCCTACAAGCTCCGGCTCCACCAGGCGATCGGGGACAGGGCCCGGCGCATCCGCAACCGTAGCACGACCGATGGCACGGCGACGCTGAAGCTCGTGATCGCCGCATCGGGCGAGGTCACGGCGTCTGAAATCCGCGCATCCTCGGGCAGCCCCTACATCGACGGTTTGGTCCTCAAGGCGGTGCCGGTCGGGTCCAAATTGCTGCCGATCCCCGACGAGCTCGGGAGCTCCACAATCGCCGTCGTGGTTCCCCTGCGGTTCACTCCCCGAAATCGCTGACGGGTCTCGCTTCAGGGCGGACCCGGATCCGCGCCTATCCGACCACGTTCAGAACCTCGCCCGCCCGCACGGTCCCGCCGTTCAGCACCTCGGCGTAGACACCGCAATCGCTGTGGCCGAGGTTTTTCGACAGAGTCGGCGGGATCGCCAGATCGCGGATGCCCGTCTCCGGATCGACGTTGACCGCTGCGCAGCGCACCGTGCGGCGCGCCAGCTTCAGCCGCACCCCGTCCGACGTCTCCACGACCTTTCCGAGCAGGTCGTTCTCCGCCCACGGCTCGAGCCCGTCGAGATAGAGGTTGGCGCGGAAGCGAAGAGGGTCGACGGGGGCGCCGACCATGTCCTCGATCGCCTGCACGCTCGCCCGGTTGACGAGCGAGACGTAGCCGTCGCGGGCGTCGGTGAAGCGGTAGCCCGGCGGCGAGGCCAGCACCCGCGGCGCCCCGCGCAACTCGTGCGGCAGGAACCCCTTCATGAAGTCGGCGACCGCCGACCGGCCCTCCTCGGTGGCGAGATCGGCCGAGACGGCCTGCTGGCCGTTCTCCTCGATCTCCAAGCGATGCGTGGCCGGATCGAAGCGCGTGCGAAGCCGCGCCAGCGCCTCGTTGCGCATCAGCATCAGGTAGGCGACCTTGGGCAGGTGGCGCGGCGCCACCTCGTTGAAGCCGGAGGGGCCGTTCTCGATGGCGTAGAGCCGATCGCCGGGGAAGTAGCCGCTGGTTTCCAGCTCAGCCGCCTCCAGCGCCTCGGGCGAGAGCCCCTTCACGGGATAGCGGTAGAGGGCGGCGATGCGGAGGGCGGGGCTCTGGCTCATCCCTCACCGCTACGCCCGGCCCCGCACGGTTTGCAACCGGGCCGGCCGCCGCCGCGCCGCTTCTACGGAGAATTCCGCATGGCCCTCCGGCACGGTCTCGGTCAGCCTGCCGCCTCCCCAGGAGGATGAGGACAGATGGCCGAGGTCACCGCGCTCTACAGATATCCGGTCAAGGGCCTCTCGGCCGAGCCGCTTCCGGCGCTGACGCTGGCCCGCGCCTCCGGCCTCGCCTTCGACCGCGAATACGCCCTCGCGCTCGGCACCACGGATTTCGATCCGCAGAACCCCGAGCCCCTCGACAAGGGCTTCTTCCTGATGCTGCGCAGCAACGAGGTGCTGGCGGCGCTCTCGACGCGGTTCGATCCCGAGACCGGACGGCTCACGGTGATCCGCGACGGCGTGACGGTCCTGAGCGAGGATCTGGCGAGCGCATCGGGCCGGGCGGCGGTGGAGTCTTTCTTCGAGGGCTATATCGGCCCGGCGGCGAAGGGGCGGCCGCGCCTCGTGCGGGCCGCCGGCCACAAGTTCACCGACGGCAGCGTGATCTCGCCGGCCTTCATGCGGGCGGTCTCGCTCATCAACCTCGCCTCGGTCCGCGCCCTGGAGGAGCGGACGGGCCAGCCGATTCACCCCCTGCGCTTCCGCGCCAACATCTACGTCGACGGGCTGGAGCCCTGGGCGGAGATGGATTGGGTCGACCAAGAGGTGACGATCGGATCCCTGCGGCTTCGGGGGCTCGCCCGCACGCCGCGCTGCGCCGCCGTCGACGTGAATCCGGAAACGGCCGCGCGCGACACCAACCTGCCGAAGGCGCTCAAGCGCAACTTCGGCCATGTCGATCTCGGCATCTACCTCGAAGTGCTCGCCGACGGCGCCATCGCGGTCGGCGACCGGATGGCGGTGCGGCCGGGGGCCGAAGACGCCGCCTGACCGCCCGCACTCCCCGAGCCGATCCGCGGACTCGCCCTGCGCGCGTTTCGGCAGCCCTCGCCCCTTGTGTCACGTAAACGCAACACCCAATTCAGCCCTGCCGGCGGCTCTCAAGACAGCGCCGGTGTCCCGGCGGGGAAGACCCCGCGGGGCAACGCATCGGGGGCTTCGTGCCGCGCGAGCGGGCGGATGACCCATCCGATCCGGGGAAGGGCTACACGCATGAATTTCGAAAAATACACCGAGCGCGCCCGTGGCTTCGTCCAGGCCGCGCAGAATCTCGCCGTCCGCGAAGGCAACCCGCAGCTCGCGCCCGGCCACCTTTTGAAAGTCCTGCTCGACGATCCCGAAGGGCTCTGCGCCGGTCTGATCGACCGAGCCGGTGGCCAGTCGCGGGTCGCGCATGCGCAGGTCGAGCAGTGGCTCGCCAAGCAGCCCAAGGTCTCAGGCAACGCCGCGCAGCCGCAGGCGACGCGCGAACTCGTTCGCCTGTTCGACACCGCGGAGCAGGCCGCCGAGAAGGCGGGTGATTCCTACGTCACCGTCGAGCGACTGCTGATCGCCTTCGCCGTGGAGAAGGACTCGGAGGCCGGCCGCATCCTGACCGCGGCGGGCGTCACCGCGGCCTCGCTCAACGCGGCGATCAACGCACTGCGCAAGGGCCGCACCGCCGACAACGCGAGTGCCGAGAACGCCTACGACGCGCTGAAGAAGTATGCCCGCGACCTCACCGAGGCCGCCCGTGACGGCAAGCTCGATCCGGTGATCGGCCGCGACGAGGAGATCCGCCGCACGATTCAGGTGCTGTCGCGGCGCACCAAGAACAACCCGGTGCTGATCGGCGAGCCCGGCGTCGGCAAGACCGCCATCGTCGAGGGGCTGGCCCTGCGCATCGTTAACGGCGACGTGCCGGAATCTCTGAAAGAGAAGAACCTCCTGGCGCTCGACATGGGCGCGCTGATCGCCGGCGCGAAGTATCGCGGCGAGTTCGAGGAGCGGCTGAAGGGCGTGCTCTCCGAGGTGACCGCGGCGGAAGGCCAGATCATCCTGTTCATCGACGAGATGCACACCCTCGTCGGCGCCGGCAAGGCGGATGGCGCCATGGACGCGTCGAACCTCCTGAAGCCCGCGCTCGCCCGCGGAGAGCTGCACTGCGTCGGCGCGACCACGCTCGACGAGTACCGCAAGCATGTCGAGAAGGACGCCGCGCTCGCCCGCCGCTTCCAGCCCGTCTTCGTGTCCGAGCCCACCGTCGAGGACACGGTGTCGATCCTGCGCGGCATCAAGGAGAAGTACGAGCAGCACCACGGCGTGCGCATTCAGGACTCGGCGCTCGTCGCGGCGGCGACCCTGTCGAACCGCTACATCACCGACCGCTTCCTGCCCGACAAGGCGATCGACCTCGTCGACGAGGCAGGCTCGCGCCTGCGCATGCAGGTCGATTCGAAGCCTGAGGAACTCGACAACGTCGACCGCGAGATCGTGCGGCTGAAGATCGAGGGCGAGGCGCTGAAGAAGGAGACGGATTCCGCCTCCCGCGACCGGCTCCAGCGCCTGGAGAAGGAGCTGGCCGATCTCGAGGAGCAGTCCGCCACCATCACGGCGCGCTGGAAGGCCGAGAAGGACAAGCTGGGTGCCGCCGCCGAGCTGAAGAAGAAGCTCGACGAGGCGCGCAACGAACTCGCCGCGGCGCAGCGCCAGGGCCAGTACCAGCGCGCGGGCGAACTCGCCTACGGCGTGATTCCGGGTCTGGAGAAGCAGCTCTCCGAGATCGAGGCCGCGGCCGAGAGCGCGGTCGCCCGCGACGGCATGGTCGAGGAGGCGGTGACGCCGGCCCATATCGCGGGCGTCGTCTCCCGCTGGACCGGCGTGCCGGTCGACAAGATGCTGGAGGGTGAGCGCGAGAAGCTGCTCGCGATGGAAGAGGCGCTCGGAAAGCGCGTCGTCGGCCAGCGCGAGGCGGTGGAGGCGGTCTCGACCGCGGTCCGCCGGGCGCGCGCCGGCCTGCAGGATCCGAACCGGCCGATCGGCTCGTTCATGTTCCTCGGGCCGACGGGCGTCGGCAAGACCGAGCTGACGAAGGCGCTCGCCGGCTTCCTGTTCGACGACGACACGGCGCTCGTGCGCATCGACATGTCCGAGTACATGGAGAAGCACGCGGTCGCCCGCCTCATCGGCGCGCCTCCGGGCTATGTCGGCTACGAGGAGGGCGGGGCGCTCACCGAGGCCGTGCGGCGCCGGCCCTATCAGGTCGTGCTGTTCGACGAGGTCGAGAAGGCGCATCCAGACGTGTTCAACGTCCTGCTGCAGGTGCTCGACGACGGGCGTCTGACGGACGGGCAGGGACGGACGGTCGACTTCCGCAACACGCTGCTCATCATGACCTCGAACCTGGGGGCCGAATATCTGGTCAACCAGCCGGCGGGCCAGGACACCGATGCGGTGCGCGACGAGGTGATGGGCGTGGTGCGGGGCCACTTCCGGCCGGAGTTCCTGAACCGGGTCGACGAGATCATCCTGTTCCACCGCCTCGCGCGCTCGGAGATGGGCGCGATCGTCGATATCCAGCTCGGGCGTCTGGCCAAGCTCCTGGAGGATCGAAAGATCACCCTCGACGTGGACGACGAGGCCCGCACCTGGCTCGCCGACAAGGGCTACGACCCGGCCTACGGGGCGCGGCCCCTCAAGCGGGTGATCCAGAAGAACGTGCAGGATCCCCTCGCCGAAGCGATCCTCTCCGGCGTGATCCACGACGGCGAGACGGTGCCGGTTCGGGTCGGACCCGCGGGGCTGATGATCGGCGACGTCGCCGCCGAGCGCCGGCCGGCGGGGGTGCTGCTGAACTGATCGGGTGAGTGATCAAGCCCCGGCGCGGGAAACCGCGCCGGGGTGCTTTTCGTGGCGACCGTCATGCGCGGCGGCCGTCACGATTGGCGTCTCAGGCGACGTTGCCGCAGCTTCTTGCATCGCAGCGATTTCCCGCCGACAACCGCTGGATGACGGCGGAAACGCTCACCTACGCCATCGGCGACATCCACGGCTGTGCCGACCTCCTCGACCGCCTGCTGGAGCGGATCGAGGCCCATGCGGCGAACCGAGCGAAAAAGCTCGTCTTTCTCGGCGACTACATCGACCGCGGCCCCGACAGCGCCCGGGTGATCGAAACCCTGCGCCGCCTGCAATGGCGCGAGCCGGAGGACGTGGTCTGCCTGATGGGCAACCACGAGGAGATGTTGCTCAAGAGCCTTCGCGAGCCCGGCGCCCTCGACCATTGGGTCTACAATGGTGGCGCGGAGGCGCTCGCCTCGTTCGGGGTCTCGGGGCCGGAAGAGCTGCCCGGCGAGGTGCTGGACTGGATCGAGGCCCTGCCGACCCTGCACGAGGATGCGCAGCGCTGGTACGTCCATGCCGGCTTCCGCTCGGACGCCGCGGCGCCGGATTCCGATCAGCATACCCGCCTCTGGATCCGCGAGCCGTTCCTGTCGGAGGACCATGATTTCGGCCGCCACGTCGTTCATGGCCACACGCCGCAGACCCGAGGCGGGCCGGATTGCCGCCGCTTCCGAACCAATCTCGACACCGGCGCGGTCTTCGGCAACGCGCTGACGGCGGGCGTGTTTTCGGAGAGCCAAGGGCCGGCCGTTGAATTCCTGCGCGTGCCGGCCCGCTGAGGTGCCGATGCCGCGCAGGCGGACGACCTCGATTTCTGTGAGCGCTGAGGTTTCGTAACCGGACCCGCTTGAACCCGACCGCGGCTCCCCGTCTAACGGGGATAACCGCGGCCGCTGGCGCTGCGGATCAGGAGACGACGTCCATGGATGCGCCCGCAAAGCCCCGCGACCGGACCGAGGAGAGGGCGATGGCCCGCCTCGCCCTGCGCTTCACCGATTGGGCCGAGAAGTGGTTTCCGGACGCCTTCGTGTTCGTGGCCATCGCCGTCGTCATCGTGGCCGGCGCCGCCCTCATCAACGGCGCGCCGGTCCAGGCGGTGACCAAGAGCTTCGGCGACGGCTTCTGGAGCCTGATCCCCTTCACCATGCAGATGGTCTTCGTCACCATCGGCGGCTACGTGGTGGCGACCTCCGCACCGGTCCAGGCGCTGATCGAGCGGATGGCGCTGGTGCCCAAGACCGGGCGCGGCGCCATCGGCTACGTGGCGCTGGCCACGATGCTCTCCTCGCTCCTGAGCTGGGGGCTCAGCCTGATCTTCGGCGGCCTGCTCGCCCGGGCGCTCGCCCGCCGCACCGACTTGCGGATGGATTATCGTGCCGCCGGGGCTGCTGCCTATCTCGGCCTCGGCGCCACCTGGGCGATGGGCCTGTCCTCCTCCGCCGCGCAGCTCCAGGCCAATCCGAAGAGCCTGCCGCCGGGCCTGCTGCCGATCACTGGCGTGATCCCGTTCAGCGAAACGATCTTCCTGTGGCAGTCGATCCTGATCACCGTGATCCTCGTGGTGATCTCGGCGGTGATCGCGGTCGCTTCCGCACCGGGGCGCGACACCGCGATGACGGCCCAGGATCTCGGCGTCGACGTGTCGAAGGAGGAGGCGAGCCTGCCCCCGCCGAAGCAGCCCGGCGAGTGGCTCGAACACGCGCCCGTCCTGACGGTGCTGATCGGCCTGCTGGCGGCTGGTTGGCTGATCCAGGAATTCGCGCGCCAGGACTGGATGATCGCGATCTCCAACCTCAACACCTACAACTTCCTGTTCCTGATGGCGGGCCTCGTCCTGCATTGGCGGCCGAAGCGCTTCCTGGCCTCCCTCTCGAAGGCGGTGCCCGCCACCGCCGGTATCCTGATCCAGTTCCCGTTCTACGCCGCCATCGCCGCGATCCTGACGGGCGCCAAGAACGCCGCCGGGCACAGCCTCTCGGACGTGATCGCCCACGCCTTCGTGGCCCTGAACACGCAGGGAAGCTTCCCTCTGGCGATGGGCGTCTACTCGGCCCTGCTCGGCTTCTTCATCCCCTCGGGCGGCGGCAAGTGGCTGCTGGAGGCGCCCTACGTGATGCAGGCGGCCAATGAGCTGAAGGTGCATCTCGGCTGGGCGGTGCAGGTCTACAACGCGGCCGAGGCCCTGCCCAACCTGATCAACCCGTTCTTCATGCTGCCGCTGCTCGGCATCCTGGGGTTGAAGGCCCGCGACATCGTCGGCTTCAGCTTCCTGCAGCTCATCGTCCACCTGCCGCTGGTGCTGTTCCTGCTCTGGGCGCTCGCCTTCACGCTGGAATATCACCCGCCGGTGATGCCGGGCTGAGGCACGGTCAGGGGCGGCCCTGCGGCGGGCCGCCCATCACGATGAGACCGGCATCCAGGACGCCGCGGGCCTCGTCGCCGCTGCTGGCGAGGATCGTGAAGCTGACGGGCCGCAGCGGGCCGCTGTCGTGGCCGGTGCTCTTCTCCGACCAGTGGCTCGTGGCGAGCGAGGAGAAGGTGTCCGCCGGGAAGGCTTCCTCGAAGCCCGCGGTGCGCGCCCTCTCGGTGACGCGCGAGAGGAAACCCGCCGCCCGTACGCCGAGGCGGGCCGAAAGCCGGTCCCGCTCCGCCCACCACACGGTCCGGATCAGGCAGTGCCGCGTCTGGCCGTCGCGTCCCCAGGCGGCGACGTAGCGCGGCGACAGGAGCTCGACCGCCTTCTCCCGATCCGGCGCGCGGGATGGGAGCTCCGCGATCGCCTCCCGGGACGCGGGCCGGGTGGCGAGCCCCTCGAACGGCGTGCGGCCGTGGCGGATGTAGCCGAGGCAATCCTCGAAGATCAGCCGCATGACGAGGGGCTCGTTCTCCTCGATCTCCGCGGCCTGGAGGGGAAGCGCCGCGAGGCCGACGGCGAGCACGAGCCAGCGTCTCAGCAAGCGATCCTCCCTCGCCCCTGGCCTATCTCAGCGCCGTGCGGGCACCAGCACAGCAACGGCCGCGAGGAGCCAGCCGGCCATCAGCACCACGCCGCCGCTCGGCGCCGCCATGGGAAACAGCGGCGTCCCGGCCAATGCCCGCAGGGCGAGATCGCCCGAGAACAGCGCGAGGCCGATCAGCAGCGCGACGGCCGAGAGGCGGGCGAGGCCGGTGCGGACCAGTCCTGCTCCGGCGAGACCGATCAGCGCCAGCATGGCGGGGGCGTGGAACAGCAGGAACTGCGCGGCAGTCTTCAGGGTCTCGCCGCCGCTCGTATGGGCGGCGGCGGCGCTGGCCGCCACGCCGAGCCCGCCGGCGAGCGCCGCCAGGGCGGCGAGGAGGCGGTCGAGGCCGCTCACGCGCCGCGCTCCTGCAGCAGACGGGCGATGCTGGCGCGCAACTCCGCCACGCCGCGGTCATCGCGGCTCGAGGTGAGCAGCACCTCCGGATAGGCCGCCGGGCGCTTCGCGAGCGCGGCCTGGATGCCGGCGATGCGCCGGTCGATCTCGGATTTCTTGAGGGCGTCGCCCTTGGTCAGCACGATCTGGTAGGACACGGCCGCCTTGTCGAGCCCGTCGAGCAGATCGGTGTCGATCGACTTCAGACCGTGCCGGGAATCGATCAGCACGTAGACGCGCGCAAGGTTCGAGCGGCCCTTCAGGTAGGCGTGGATCAACTGCGTCCAGGCCTCGACCTTGGCCTTCTCGACGGCGGCGTAGCCGTAGCCCGGCATGTCGACGAGCATCAGGCGCCCGCCGATGCGGAAGAAGTTGAGCTGCTGGGTCCGGCCCGGCGTGTGCGAGGTGCGCGCCAGGGTGTTGCGCCCGGTCAGGGCGTTGACGAGGCTCGACTTGCCGACGTTCGAACGTCCGGCAAAGGCGATCTCCACGCCTTCCATCGCTGGCAGGGCGCCGAGTGCCGGAGCGGCGGCGGTGAACTCGGCCTCACCCGCGAACAGCAGGCGGCCGGCTTCCAGCAATTCGGGGGAGGGGGCGTCGGTGGCGGCTTCGGTCATCACGGATATCGCTTTACCCGCCGACGCCGTCCCGATGAAGCCGGGCGGGCTCGGCCCGGGCCGGAATGCGGAGCGGATCCCGGACAGGTCCGGGATCCGCGGGCTGGGGAGAGGGCTGTCGCGGTCAGCCCTTGGTGGCCGCGGCTTTCTTGTCGCCGCGTTTGAACATGCCCCTGAGGTTGTCCCACAATTCCACCTTCACGCCGTTGCGGCGCATGATGATGTATTGCTGGATCACCGAGAGGGTGTTGTTCCAGGCCCAGTAGATCACGAGGCCGGCGGGGAACGAGCCGAGCATGAAGGTGAACACGATCGGCATGAAGGCGAAGACCTGCGCTTGGACCGGGTCCGGCGGCGCGGGGTTCATCTTCATCTGAACGAACATCGTGATGCCCATGATGATCGGCCACACGCCCAGATGGATGAAGTCGGGGGCGGCGAAGGGCAGCAGGCCGAACAGGTTCACGATGCTCGTCGGATCGGGCGCGGCGAGGTCCTGGATCCAGCCGAAGAAGGGCGCGTGCCGCATCTCGATGGTGATGAACAGGACCTTGTACAGCGCGAAGAAGACCGGGATCTGGATCAGCACCGGCCAGCAGCCGGCGACCGGATTGATCTTCTCCTTCTTGTACAACTCCATCATCGCCTGCTGCTGCTTCGTCCGATCGTCCTTGTAGCGCTCCCGGATAGAGGTCATCTCCGGCTGCACGGCCTTCATCTTGGCCATGGAGACGTAGGAGCGGTTGGCGATCGGCAGGAAGAAGATCTTCAGGATCAGCGTCACGAGCAGGATCGAGACGCCGAAATTGCCGGCGAGATGGAAGAAGAAGTCCAGCGCCCGGAACATCGGCTTGGTCAGGAACCAGAACCAGCCCCAGTCGATCATCAGATCGAACTGCTTGATGCCGAGCTCGCGCTCGTAGGCGTTGATCTGGTTCACCTCCTTGGCGCCCGCGAACAGGCGCTGGGTGGTGGCCGAGGAGGCGTTCGGCGCGACCGTGACCGCGTCGCCGCGCACGGAGGTCTGGTAGACCTTGGTGGCGCCGTCGGTGCGCTCGGTGAAGGCGCCGGTGAACGGCTTGTCCTGCTCCGGGATCGCGGCGGCGGCCCAGTACTTGTCGGTGATGCCGACCCAGCCGCCGGTCACGTTCGTCCAGGCCTTGCCCAGGGTGCCGGGGCCGCCGTAGGCGGGCTCCTTGGCAACCTTGTCGTAGGTGTATTCCTGCAGGCCGTCGTTGCCGAGAACGCCGATCAGGCCCTCGTGCAGCACGTAGTAGCCCTGGGTGTGCGGCTTACCCCAGCGCGAGACGAGGCTGTAGGGGAAGAGCGTGACGGGGTTGGCCGAGGTGTTCTCCACCTCGTCGCGCACCGTGAACATGAACTTGTCGTCCACGGCGATCATGCGCTTGAACACGAGGCCCTGGCCGTTGTCCCAGCTCAGCGTCAGCGGCTTGCCGGGGGCGAGCAGGTCGCCGTCGGCCTTCCACACCGTGTCGCCGTTGGGCAGCGGACCGGCATTGGCGCCGACCCAGCCGAACTCGGCGTAGTAGGGGTTGGCGCTGCCGGTGGGCGAGAGCAGCACGATGCGCGGGCTCTCGTCGCTGACGGTCTCGTGGTAGTTCTTGAGGCTCACGTCATCGATGCGCGCGCCCTTGAGCGCGATCGAGCCGTAGAGCGCCGGCGTGTCGAGGCGGACGCGGGCGGAGCGGGCGAGCGCGTCCTCGCGGGCGACGGGGCCCTGCGCGGCGGTGCCCGGCACGGTGCCGGGCATGGGCGCGTTGGGGCTGCCCTCCCGGGGGCTCGGGGCAGGAATGCCGTCGGCCGTCTGCGCCGCGCCCGGTTGCTGTGCGGTCTGGCTCTGCGCCGCCTGTCGCTGCCGCTCGCTGGCCGGCCCGGTGACGAAGTAATGCCAGCCAAGCAGGACCACCAGCGACAAGGCGATGGCGACGAACATGTTCGTCTTGTCGTTACCCATCGGTCGATCCGTCAGGCGCCTTCGATGTGGAGGGAAAAGAGGACGTTCCGCCCGCGGCCGCGCCGCTACCGGAGCGTGAGCCGCCGCGTCGCGATCGGGACGAGGGCGGCTTGGACGAGGGCGACCGGGCGGCGTCGCCGGTGCGCGGCGCGGCCGGGCGCGTTACCGAATGAAGCGCGCGGCGCAGATCCTCGACGAGGCTCTCGAAGGGGGCGTCGAGGGCCGGGCGTCGGGCGATCACCACGACATCCGCTCCGATCGAAGGGGCGTCCGCCGCCACGGCAGCGACGGCGCTGCGCAGGCGTCGCCGGATCCGGTTGCGTTCGGTCGCATGCCCTACGCGCTTGGTGATGGTGAAGCCGAGGAAGAGTCCCTCGGCGGTCGCGCCGTCGCGGGTCTCGTCGGAAGCGCGCAGGCGCCCCTGGGCACTCATGCGTTCCGTGTGGAAGCGTCGGCCCTGGGCGGCTGCCAGGAAATCCGGGCGCCGCCGGAGACGTCCGATCGTCGGCACGGGCGCTCCGATCCCGATTCGCGGGCTCGTGTTGCGAAGCGCGGCGCCAGCGTGCGGCGCCACGGATTGTGTCAGGCCGAGAGGCGCTTGCGGCCGTGCGCGCGGCGGGCGGCGATGACCTTGCGTCCGCCGGCGGTCGCCATGCGGGCGCGGAAGCCGTGACGACGCTTACGGACGAGCTTGCTGGGCTGGTAGGTTCTCTTCATGGTCGGTCTCCGGCGGTCGAGGTATCGACCCGGCGGCGCTTGCGATCAGCGCGCGGACCGTGTGTGAACCTCGAAATGGGATCTGCAAACGCGAAGGGCGCCCGGAACGGGGCGCCGCTTCGCAATGGCGCGGCTTATGGCGGAGGGGGCGCCGCAAGTCAATGACGGCACCCCGACGCAGGTGCGCTGCGCCGGACCAAGCCGCGACGGCCGAGGCGGAGGGCCGTGGGTATTGGATCGCCTGAACCGCGAACGGCTCAGGTTCCATCTTTCCGATTTGGGTCGTCGCGGAAGTGCGAGCCGGAATTCCAGGATGATTTGTGGCTGGTTAACTGAGCGTTAACCTTTCCGTTCTACAAAGAGGCACATCCAGATTGTCTGGATCCCGATTGGGGTCTCTGTCCAGTCTGTTTGATGCCTCCCTGTAAGACTCGTGACAGCCGCTCCTCTGGAGCGGCTTCTTTTTTGCGCCGCCTCCCTGAGCCGTTTCCCGCGTCCCGGCCTGTGCCGCGTCGAGGCCGCCGGCCGCTCCCGCGCCGTTAACGTTAAAAGGACGTGAACCCTCTCCCGGCTCGCGTTCGGCGCTACACTTGCCCCACTGACTGCATTCGCACCGAAATCGTCCCGATGCGGGACAGATGGTTCGCCGGCGGTACAGGAGGCAGGATGACCGAGTTCGACGTCACGTTCCGGGACGACCGCGAGTGGGTGAGCTTCGGCGAGTCCTACGTGTCGTCGGAGGCCTTCAAGACCCTGTTCCGCGAGGGCATGCTGCTGGTTGAGGAGACGGCGGCCTATCTCGACGGGGAGGGGAGGGCCGAATCGCGACTGATCTCCCGCGATGCCACGCTGGCCTATGCCAGCGAGAGCATGCGCCTCACCACCCGGCTGATGCAGATCGCCTCCTGGCTGCTGGTGCAGCGGGCGGTCTCCGAGGGCGAGATCTCGCTGAGCCAGGCCCAGGAGGAGAAGACCCGCGTCAAGCTCGCCGAATCGGAGCGCGCCCTGCCGGAGGCCGGCGAGACCTTCGCCGCCTTGCCGCTCCGGCTTCAGGACCTCGTGCGCCGCTCGCGCCGGCTGCACGCGCGCATCCTTCACCTCGATGCGCTGATCAGCGAGGACCGTCCCGTCCCGGTGCCGCGGGAGAGCCCGGTCACGGCGCAGTTCGGGCGCCTGCGGGCGGCTTTCGGCGGCGAGTGAGCTTTTCAGAGGCCAGAAGTGGTCTCCCGGCGATCGAGGCCGGGGCGGGATGGGGCGCGCGTCATCAGCCGATGGCCGCGCCCGTCTGATTCGATGGCGGCGCATGTCGCGCCCGTCCGGACGTCGCGCGCAAACGAAAACGGCGCCGCGAGCGGCGCCGTTTCATCGATCGGGACCGAAGTCCGAACCGCAGAGAATCACTTCTTGCCGAAGCCGAGGCCGGCGAAGCGGTTGTTGAAGCGCGAGACGCGGCCGCCGCGATCGAGCATCTTCTGCTCGCCGCCGGTCCAGGCCGGGTGCGTGGTCGGGTCGATGTCCAGGTTGAGGACGTCGCCTTCCTTGCCGTAGGTCGACCGGGTCTTGTACTCGGTGCCGTCGGTCATCACGACCTTGATGAAGTGGTAGTCGGGGTGCTCGGTCCCCTTGGCCTTGGCGGCCTCGTTCTTTGCCATGACGAATTCCTGAGGTAGCACGCCGACCGGCCCCGCCACTCAGGGGAAGAGCCAGGGGCAAAACATCGCGCGCATTCCGATGAAGGCGCGCCTATACCTCAGCCTCGGGCGACCGACAAGAGAGGCCGGAACGGCGGTCGCGCGTGAAATCGTGGCACGAACATCGGCCATGACGTGCCCGCAAGGCGGGCGCGAACTGGAAATCGCGGCGCGCGCTGCGTATGCGATGGCCCGAGGCTACGACGACAAGACAGACGCAACAGCCAAGACAGAAACGGCGCAGAACGGGACGAAACGATGTCGAGGAATGATGGCCCGCAGGCGTGACGCGTCGTCCGGCGCAAGGAGCGACCTGCGGGAAGACCCGCGGGCGGCCCTCCGGGGGCAGGCGCCGCTCGGGGCGCTCAAACCCCTGATTCCCTTCGCGAGCCGCTATCGAGGCCGCATCCTCGCGGCGCTGATCTCGCTGATCGCGGCTTCCGGCGCGACGCTCGTCGTGCCGATCGCGATTCGTCGGGTGATCGACCACGGCTTCTCGCCGGAGGGGCAGGCGCTCATCAACTCCTACTTCGTGGCGCTGCTCGGCGTGGTGGCGGTGCTCGCGGTTTCGAGCGCGGGCCGCTATTACTCGGTGGTGACGCTCGGCGAGCGCGTCGTGGCGGATCTGCGCTCGGCAGTGTTCGCCCGGCTGACGAGCCTCGATCCGACCTTCTTCGACAAGTCGCAGTCCGGGGAGATCGTCTCGCGGCTGACCGCCGACGCGACGCAGGTCAAGGCGGTGTTCGGCGTCTCGATCTCGATCCTGCTGCGCAACCTGTTCCTGTTCGTCGGCGCCGTCGTGATGATGGTCTGGACGAGCCCCGGCCTGTCGATCCTCGTCTTGGCGGCGATCCCGCTCATCGTCTTCCCGCTGATCCTGTCGGGCCGCGGCGTGCGCCGCCGCTCGCGGGCGGCGCAGGACCGGCTCGCCGACGCGTCCGCCTACGCGGCGGAGGCCGTGGGCGCCGTGCGCACGATGCAGGCCTTCGGCATGGGCCGCGCCACCGCCGAGCGCTTCGCCGACGCCTCCGAGAACGCCTACCGGGCGGCGCGCGCCTCGATCACGGCCCGCGCCCTGCTCACGGGTGTCGCGATCTTCCTGATCTCGGCCTCGGTGGTCGGCGTCCTGTGGTACGGCGCCAAGGGTGTGCTCGCGGGCACCATGAGTGCCGGCCTGCTCTCGCAATTCGTCCTCTACGCGGTCTTCGGTGCCAGCGCGCTCGGCCAGCTCTCCGAAGTCTACGGCGAACTCGCGCAGGCGGCGGGCGCCGCCGAGCGGCTCGGCGAGATCCTCGCCGCCGAGCCGGCGATCCGCTCCCCCGAGCACCCGGTCGCCCTGCCGAGCCCGGCCCGCGGCGCGGTCGCCTTCGAGGCGGTGCGCTTCCGCTACCCGACCCGGCCCGAGCACGCTGCGCTCGACGGCATCTCCTTCACCGCGGCCCCGGGCGAGCGCATCGCCCTGGTCGGCCCTTCGGGCGCCGGCAAGACCACGGTGCTGCAACTGCTGCTGCGCTTCTACGACCCGGACGAGGGCCGCGTGACGATCGACGGCGTGCCCCTGCCGCAGGCCGATCTCGACGCCCTTCGGCAACGCCTGTCGCTCGTGCCGCAGGATCCGGTGGTGTTCTCCGGAACGGTGCTGGAGAACATTCGCTACGGCCGTCCCGGCGCCAGCGAGGCGGAGGTGGAGGAGGCCGCCCGGCTCGCCAATGCCGACGGCTTCGTCCGTGCCCTGCCGCAGGGCTACGCGACGCTGCTCGGCGAGCGCGGCACCACGCTCTCGGGCGGGCAGCGCCAGCGGATCGCCATCGCCCGCGCCATCCTCAAGGACGCGCCGGTCCTGCTCCTCGACGAGGCCACCTCCGCCCTCGACGCGGAGAGCGAGCGGGCCGTGCAGAACGCCCTCGACCGGCTGATGCAGGGCCGCACCACCCTGGTGATCGCCCACCGCCTCGCGACGATCCGCGCTGCTGACCGCATCCTCGTCTTCGACGGCGGCAAGATCGTCGAGGAGGGCACGCACGAGAGCCTGCTCGCCCGCGGCGCCCTCTACGCGCAGCTTGCCAGCCTGCAATTCGCCGACAGCTTCGACGAGAGCGCGCGGGCGCGCGATCCGCGTCCGAAACACGCCGCGGAATAAGGCGCGTCGTCCCGACAGGTGGTTTTCTGGCCCTCGGGGCGAGATCATGCCCTGACGCAGGCAAGGGAGATCGATGGACCTCACCCGCTTCCCCCGTGTGGCGCTCACCGACGGGCCGACGCCGATCCGCTCGCTCGACCGGCTCTCGACCCATCTCGGGCACGAATTGAACGGTGTCCGCCTGTTCGTGAAGCGCGACGATGTCGGCCCGGTGGGCCTGGGCGGCAACAAGCTGCGCAAGCTCGAATTCCTGCTCGGCCAGGCGCTGGCGGAGCGGACCGACACGGTGATCACCGTCGGCGCGCTGCAATCGAACCATGCCCGGCTCACCGCCGCCTCGGCCGCGCGGATGGGACTGGCCTGCGAGCTGTTCCTCACCCGCAGCGTCCCGCGGGAGGATGCCGACTATACCGGCAACGGCAATCGTCTGCTGCAGGACCTGTTCGGTGCCCGCATCCACCTGCTGCCGGGCGAGGCCGATTCGCTGGCCCTGGCCGAGGCGCGGGCGGACGAGCTGCGGGCGGAGGGCCGGCGGGTCTCCGTCTTCCCATCCGGCGGGTCGAGCCCGCTCGGCTGCCTCGGCTACGCGGCCTGCGCCGCCGAGATCCTCGAGCAATCCGCCAATCTCGGTCTCGGCTTCGCCCGGATCGTCGTGCCGAACGGCAGTTCCAGCACCCATGCCGGCCTCGCCGCCGGGCTTGCCGCCGCCGGACGCGACCCGCACTTGGCGCAGTCCTACACGGTGCTCGCTCCTGAAGCCGAGGCGCGGGCGGCGACGCTTGCCCGGGCCCGCGACACACTCGCGCTGATCGACGGTGGCCACACGCTCTCCGACGACGCCATCCGCGTGGACGGCGCCCATCGCGGACCCGGCTACGGCATCCCGACCGGGGGCATGCGCGAGGCCGTGCGGCTCATGGCGCGCACGGAAGGACTACTGCTCGATCCCGTCTACAGCGGCAAGGCGTTCGCGGGGCTGCTCCACGACGTGCGCGCGGGCCTGTACGAGCGCGGTGCGCTTGTGCTGTTCGTGATGACCGGCGGCGTGCCGGGGCTGTTCGCGTATCGGAGCGAGTTTTAGCGGCTCTCTTTCAATGGTACGGCCGTGACGAAGTAGGCCGTATCATCGGAAATGAGGCGCCAGACTGTTGGCACAGTCGGCGAACGCCCATGGGGCGTCTGTAGCGGACCTTCGTAGACGAGCTTCACGTCACCGAGGGGTGTCAGCCCCTCCCTGGCCAAGTGTTCGGGCTTGGCATGAGCAGGCAATGCTTGAGCCAAGACCTCCGGGGCGAAGATTGAAAAGCCGAACATCGCCAGAAAGCGCGCCTTGGATCCACCGTCGGGATGCGTCGAATTCAAGAGGTAATCGACGATTTTGTCCGAACTGATCGTGAAAGCCGAAGGCGATCGTGTCGGTCTGTTCAAGGCTTCAGGGTCAAGGCGCGCAGGGCGCTCGGAAGCACCGTCGCCAGACCCGCGACGGGCGTCGTGAATTCCACCTCATAGGCCGCGCCATCGCGCCAGACGCCGACCACTGTCCCCGCGGATCCCGCCTCGACACGATCGCCGTCGTCGGTCGTCACTTCGGCCGTCAGGACGACGCGGTCGAGATCCTTGAAGACGGACCGCGGAGCCTGCTGACGTAGAGTGTAGAATGCTTCCACCGTCATGCGGAGAGAGTAGGCCGCACAGGAATCTACGCAAGCGACGATCGAGGCCCTCTCACCGCTCCGTCAGCTTCATCTCGATCCGCCGGTTGCGCGCGTAGGCCTCATCGCTCGTTCCCGAATCGAGCGGCTGGAACTCGCCGAAGGCGCCCGCGAGCAGCCGCTGCGGCGGGATTCCCTTGGTCCGCAGGTACTGCACGACCGCGATGGCGCGCGCCGCCGACAGCGCCCAGTTCGACGGGAACTGCGCCGACTGGATCGGCCGCGCGTCGGTATGGCCGTCGACGCGCAGCACCCAGGGAATGTCGGCCGGAATCTCCCGCGCGATGTCGAGGATCGCCCCCGCGATCCGATCGAGCTCCGGCTCGGCGTCCGGCTTGAGCGCCGCTGAGCCTGCCGCGAACAGCACCTCGGATTGCAGTACGAAGCGATCGCCGACGACGCGGACATCGGTTCGGCTGCCGATGATCTGCCGCAGGCGCCCGAAGAAGTCGGAGCGGTAGCGGGCGAGTTCCTGCACCCGCTGGGCGAGGGCCACGTTGAGGCGGCTGCCGAGCTCGGCGATCCGCGCCTGGCTCTCCCGGTCACGGGATTCGGAGGCCGCGAGCGCGTCCTCGAGTGCTGCGAGCTGGCGGCGTAGCGCCCGGATCTGCTCGTTGAGCAGCTCGACCTGATTCTGCGCCCGCTGCGTCGCGCCCCGCTCGGCGGCGAGTTGGGCATCGACGTCGGCACTCTTGCCCTGCGCCGCCTCGCTGGCGTCGGCGAGCGCGCGGAGCCGGTCGCGCTCGGCCTCGGTGGCGGTCAGGGTGTTGCGAAGGCCCGCGGCCGCCTCTTCCTGGGCGCGGCGGCCGGAGCGCTCCAGCGCCAGCAGGTCGGTGAGGTCGGCGATCTGGCGGTTGAGGCGGTTGAGGACCGCGTCGCGCCCGGTCAATTCCTGCGAGAGGAAGAATTGCCCCACCACGAAGACGGTGAGCAGGAACACGACCGCGAGCAGGAGCGTCGCGAGCGCATCGACGTAGCCCGGCCAGACGTTGAGGCTGCGCTGCGAGCGGGCACGGATCGACGCCATCTCAGCATCCCTCCCGCTGCCGCCGGAGCGGCGCTGAGCCTCGTGGTCGCATGGTCTTCACGCGAACCGGCCTCCCCTTCGTTCGACCATGCTCCTAGTTGACCTTTTCGCGCGCCAGCCGGTCGAGCACCTGCTTCAGCTCGCGCTCCCGGGCGGCCTGGGCCTCGACCCAGTCGCGGATCATCTGCTGCTCGGCGCGCATGTGCTGCACCAGCCCCTGGATGCCCTCGGCGAGGTTGGTCATGGCCTGGGTCGCGCCCCGGCCCCCGGCGCCCTCGGCGATGACCCCGCTCAGGCGGTCCACCGCGGCCTGCAGCTCGCGGGCGATGGCGGGGTCGTGCTCCGGCGCGGGGCGCGCCGTGATCGTAGCGGGGGCGACCGCCTGCTCCTCCCCGGAGACTAGCCAGTCCTCCAGCTCGTTGTGGAAGCGGGAATGCGCCTGGCCCGCCTGGAGGTCGAGGAAGCCGACGATCAGGGAGGAGGCGAGGCCGAACAGCGAGGCCGAGAAGGCGAGGCCGATGCCGGAGAGCGGCACCGCGAGCCCACTCTTGAGTTCGTCGAACATCACCGCAGCGTCGCCGCCGCCGCGCATGCCGCCGATCACCGAACCCACCGCCGAGAGCGTCTCGATCAGGCCCCAGAAGGTGCCGAGCAGGCCGAGCAAGATCAGGATGCCGGCGATGTAGCGCAGGATCTCGCGGCCCTCGTCGAGCCGCACGGCGGTGGTGTCGAGATGCGCGCGGGTGCTCGAAAGCGTCATCCCATCGCGCCGCGCCGCGATGGCGGGCAGCAGCGGCGCGAGCAGGGCCGGCCGGTCCTTCGGGTTTTGCCCCGCGGCCACGGCGTTGACGTAGCGGACCTCGCGGAAGAGGCGCGTCACCTGCCCGAAGGCGAGCAGCACCGCGATCAGCAGCACGCCGAGGATCAGCCCGTTCAGGCCCGGATTGGCGAGAAAGGCCGGGGTGATCTGCTTGTAGAGGACGAAGGCGAGGAAGCCCGCGAGCGCCAGGAACACCAGCATCCGCACCAGCGTCATACCGGGCTTGGCCAGGGGAGGCGTGTCGGGGGACGCGGAACGGGCCGCCATCGGGTCCATACTCGTGTTGGGCCTGACGCCGGGACCGGCGGCACCGCTGTGACAAAACCGGCGGCACTCTGGCGGCTCGGCCTGCCGCGATCAAGTCATCCTGCGGCAGTGTCCGACGAGCGCCGAGGCGGCCTCAATCCCACTCGCGCGGCCAGGTCTCTTCCAGATGCGGCCCGAGGCGTACGGCCCAGACCCGCCGGGCCAACCCCGTCGCGTCGTCGGTCTCGACGGCGACGCCGCACAGGGTGCCCTCGCCGGTGGCCGCTTCGAGACGCGAGCCCGGCGTCTTCTGCAGGAAGCGGCGCACCGGCTCCTCCTTCTGCATGCCGAGAATCGAATCGTAGTCGCCGCACATCCCGGCATCCGAGAGATAGGCGGTGCCGTGGGGCAGGATGCGGTGGTCGCCGGTCGGCGCGTGGGTGTGGGTGCCGACGACGAGGCTGGCGCGGCCGTCGAGGAAATGCCCCATGGCCTGCTTCTCGCTGGTCGCCTCCGCGTGCATGTCGACAATGACGGCATCGGCTGCCGCGCCGAGTGGGCAGGCGTCGAGCTCCCGGTCGGCGGCGGTGAAGGGGTCGTCGAGGGGGTCGAGATAGATGCGGCCCATCACGTTGACGACGAGCACGCGGGCGCCGCGTGCGGTCTCGACCACCGTCGCGCCCCGGCCGGGGGTGCCGGGCGGGTAGTTCGCCGGCCGGATCAGCCGGGGCTGGCGGGCGATGAAGACGAGCGCCTCGCGCTGGTCGAAGGAGTGGTTGCCGAGGGTCACCGCGTCGGCGCCGGCCTGGAGGATCTCGTCGCAGATCGATTCGGTGATGCCGAAGCCGCCGGCGGCGTTCTCGCCGTTGATCACCACGCAGTCGAGGCGCCAGCGCTCGCGCAGGGCCGGAAGCCGTTCAGTGACGGCATAGCGGCCGGAGCGCCCGACGATGTCGCCGAGAAAGAGGATGCGCATGCAGCGTCGGCCCGAAAAGGTGGTCGCCGGCTTCTCGGGAAAAAGCCGAGGCGAGACAAGAGTTCAGAATCAGCCCTGCCGGAGCGGCACCGGTCCGGTCTCGGTCACGAGATGGTCGAGGGGGCGGTCGTGCGGCTCGGCCGGGACGCGGGCGATTTCCTGCACGGAGAAGGCGATGCCCACCGTCAGCACGGGGCCGTTCTTCGACAGGCGCTCGATCGCCTGATCGTAGTAGCCCGCGCCGTAGCCGATGCGCTGGCCCGCGCGGTCGAAGGCGGCGAGCGGCACGATCAGGGCGGTGGGGTCGAGCGGGGGCAGGTCGTCGTGCGGTTCGCTGAGACCGAAGCCGCCGGTCACCAGTTCTTCGCCCGCCCGCCATTCCCGGAAGACGAGGCCCTGCTTCGTCACCTTCGGCAACGCCACACGCTGGCCGCGGGCGAACAGGCGCTCGATCAGCGGGCGCGGGTCGATCTCGGAGCGGATCGGCCAGAAGGCGCCGACCAGCGGCGCCTGCGCGAGCTCGGGAAGCGCCGCGATGGTCTCGGCGGCGGCGAGCGAGCCGGCGGTGCGGGCCTCGGGCGAGAGTGCGTCGCGACGCTTGAGCGCCTCGGCGCGGAGGCTCGCCTTGAGCGAGCGTTCGGAGGAAGAGTGCGGAGCCACTTGAGCCGTTGGAGTGTCGATCCCGGGAAACCTACAGAGTAGGTGGGCGCCGTGTTGGCCAAGTCCACGGACGAGGCCAGTGACAGCTCCCGAGGGAGTCGATAAGGCCCCGGGGAAAGTTCTCCTGACGAACTCTGCAGCCCCGCCCGCCAGAGATAGACGCGCCGGGGCTCGGGCGCCAGGGGGCGATCGCGTCGCGCCTCAGAAATTCGAAGCCGGCGCGATGACAGGGCCGCGGAAGGCCGCCGGCCCGGTCAACGTCCGCGGTCGGCCTCGCCCTTGCCGGGGGCATGCGCGGCCGGCTGCCCCGACAGGGCGCGGGCAAGCCGGTCGATCCGCTCGGCGGCGATGCCGACGCCGCCGGCGAGCCGCGCCTGCTCGGCGGCGCCCTGGGCCGCGTTCCGCTCCAGATCGGCGATTCGCCGCCGGGCCTCGTGCAACTCGTCGGCCAGCGTCAGCGAGGCCATGACGTGCAGGCGCATGTCGCCGATCTCGCCGAAGGCGCCGCGCATCTCGGTGATCCGGTCGTCGAAGCTCTTGGCGAGGGCGGAGAGATGCTCCTCCTCGCCGGGGCCGCAGGCCATGCGGTAGCTCTTGCCCGCGATGGTGACGTTGACGTGCGGCATCCGTGATGAACCTGACTCGAACTCAGCGCCCGGCGGAGCCGGACAGCACATCTTCCACCGTCTCGATGGCGCGATCGAGGCGGCGGTTCACCTCGCCGGTGGTGCTCGTCATCCGGGCGAGCCGCGCGCCCGCCGCGTCGAGCTCGGCGGCGAGCCGCACCCGGTCCTCCTCGAGCAGGGCGAATTCGGTCTCCCGGTCGCCGCGGCTGCGCTCGGCCTCAAGCTTGCGGGCCACCGCCGTCTCCAGCAGCGCGAGCGCCGTGTCGAGACGGTGCAGCGCCTCTTCCAGGCCGCCCTCCTGCCCCCTGGCCTGGTCCTTCCCCTGCTCCTTCACCGGCAACGCCTTTGAATCCGTCCGCGCCATGGTCACCCGTCGGTTGCCGCCTCGCCGGAGCCTGCCACGGAACGCGTCCCGCGCCGCGACGGCCAGAACGCAAAGGGCCGGCGGCGGAAGGACTTTCGCGGTACTCCGAATCCTCGCAGCCGACAGGTTTCAGCCAAGAGCATTCGAAATTCCAGCCAATTCACAGGCCTGCCCCCGATCTTTGACAGCCCCGGACGCCATGTTAGAGAGCCGGCGCCCGGCCCCGATCCCCCGGCGCGGGGCCGCCCAACGGATTTCCAAAACCGTGACCCTCCCCGGCTCCCCGCTCAGACCGTCCGCCGACCGGACGGGTGCGGGCCGTCGCGCGGTTCATCCCCGGTTCAGTGCCGCCCCGCTTGGAGCGGTCCCATCGTCATCGGACGCCGCGCGCCAAGGCCGCCGGCGGCCCCGACCTGTTTTCCATCGGCGCGCGGGTGCGCCCCATCACGAAGGAGTCACGCCGTGACCGTCAAGGTTGCCATCAACGGGTTCGGGCGCATCGGCCGCAACGTGCTGCGCGCCATCGTCGAAGCCGGCCGCACCGACATCGAGGTCGTCGCCATCAACGATCTCGGCCCGGTCGAGACCAACGCCCACCTTCTGCGTTACGACTCGGTGCATGGCCGCTTCCCGGCCGAGGTCGCGGTCGAGGGCGACGACATCGTCATCAACGGCAAGCGCATCCGCGTGACCGCCGTGCGCAACCCGGCCGAACTGCCCCACCGCGACCTCGGCGTCGACATCGCGCTGGAATGCACCGGCATCTTCACCTCGAAGGACAAGGCGAAGGCCCATCTCGATGCGGGCGCCAAGCGCGTCCTCGTCTCGGCGCCCGCCGACGGCGCCGACCTGACGGTGGTCTACGGCGTGAACCACGACCGGCTCACGGGCGAGCACCTCGTGGTCTCCAACGCCTCCTGCACCACGAACTGCCTCGCGCCGGTCGCCAAGGTGCTCGACGAGACGGTGGGGATCGAGCGCGGCTTCATGACCACGATCCACTCCTACACCAACGACCAGCCCTCGCTGGACCAGATGCACAAGGATCTCTACCGGGCCCGCGCCGCGGCGCTCTCGATGATCCCGACCTCGACCGGCGCGGCCAAGGCTGTCGGCCTCGTGCTGCCGGAGCTGAAGGGCAAGCTCGACGGCACCGCGATCCGCGTGCCGACCCCGAACGTGTCGGCGGTCGATCTCGTCTTCACCGCCAAGCGCCAGACCTCGGTCCAGGAGATCAACGAGGCGATCAAGGCGGCGGCTGCCGGCCCGCTCAAGGGCGTGCTCGGTGTGACCGACCGGCCGAACGTGTCGATCGACTTCAACCACGACCCGCACTCGTCCACCTTCCACCTCGACCAGACCAAGGTCATGGACGGCACCTTCGTGCGCATCCTGTCCTGGTACGACAACGAGTGGGGCTTCTCGAACCGCATGGCCGACACCGCCGTGGCCATGGCCAAGCTGATCTGACGCTCTAGCTACGCTTCCGCGGGAGCGGCCGACTCTTCGGACCGGCCGCTCCCGATTGCCTTCGAGTTTCCTTAGGCGAGCCCGCCTCGCCGAAGATCCAAGGTGCGTATGCGATGACCGAGACTTCGCCGGCCAAGCCTTCCGGGAGCGGTTTCATTCCCTCCGGGACCCCGTCTTCCCCCACGCCGTCCGCCGCTGCGAGCCCCGCTCCGGCCGCCCCACCGCCGAGTGTCGGCAAGACCGAGCTGCCCGCCTCCGGCGCCGCCAACCACGCCGACCAGCTGGCGCGCATTGAGGACAAGACCGCGCGCATCGAGGACAAGTACGCCCGTTCCGAGGCGCTGCTCTCGCGCGTCGAGGAGAAGGTCGAGTCGGCCTCGACCCGGATGAACGACGCCGCCCGTCAGGCCGACCTCTCCTCGCTGCGCAGCGAGGTCCGCACCCTGTCCGACCGGGTCGGACGCCTGCCCGGGACCGGGGCCCTGGTTCTGACCGCGATCATCACCGCCGTGCTCACCGTCGCGATGATGGTCGCCGTGCAGCGGCTGAACCTCGACCGGATGCTGCCCCACAGCGTCGGCGGCCAGAGCCAGACCAATTCCGCCACTCCGGCGTCCAATCCCCCCGCCTCCAACCCTTAAGAAGCGACCCGACGCCGCCATGACGGATTTCCGCACCCTCGACGATGCCGGCCCGCTGAAGGGCAAGCGCGTGCTGCTGCGCGTCGATCTCAACGTGCCGATGGAGGGCGGCCGCGTCACCGACGCGACCCGGATCGAGCGCGTGGTGCCGACGATCCGCGAGATCGCCGATCAGGGCGGGCGGGTGATCCTGCTGGCGCATTTCGGCCGCCCCAAGGGCAAGCCGGACCCGAAGGACTCGCTGAAGCCGATCCTGCCGACGCTCTCGGACAAGCTCGGACGGCCGGTGGCCTTCGGCGAGGATTGCATCGGCGAGGCCGCCGCCCAGGCCGTGGCGGCGCTCAAGGACGGCGAGGTGCTCCTCCTCGAAAACACCCGCTACCACGCGGGCGAGGAGAAGGACGATCCCGACTTCGCGAAGGCGCTCGCGGCCAACGGCGACATCTACGTCAACGAGGCCTTCTCGGCCGCCCACCGCGCCCACGCCTCGACGGAGGGGCTCGCCCGCCTGCTGCCGGCCTATGCCGGCCGCCTGATGCAGGCCGAACTCGACGCGCTCACCAAAGGCCTCGAGAATCCGGCCCGTCCGGTCATCGCCATCGTCGGCGGCGCCAAGGTCTCGACCAAGATCGACCTGCTCGAAAACCTCGTCGCCAAGGTCGACATGCTGGTGATCGGCGGCGGCATGGCCAACACCTTCCTGCACGCCCAGGGCAAGGATGTCGGCAAGTCGCTGTGCGAGAAGGATCTCGCCGAGACCGCCCAGCGCATCCTGGCCGCGGCCAAGGAGAAGAACTGCACCATCATCCTCCCGGTCGATGCGCTGGTGGCGCGAGAGTTCAAGGCCAATGCCGAGAACGAGACCGTGACGGTGGATGCGGTGCCCTCCGACGCGATGATCCTCGATGTCGGTGCATCCTCGATCGCCACGATCGACGGCGCCATCGACGAGGCTCGCACGCTGGTCTGGAACGGCCCGCTGGGCGCCTTCGAGCTGACGCCGTTCGACACCGGCACGGTGGCGGTGGCCCAGCACGCGTCGGCCCGCACCAGGGCCGGTCAGCTCGTCAGCGTCGCCGGCGGCGGCGACACCGTGGCGGCCCTCAACCATGCCGGCGTCGGCGAGGACTTCTCCTACGTCTCCACCGCCGGCGGTGCGTTCCTCGAATGGCTGGAGGGCAAGGAGCTGCCCGGCGTCGAGGCGCTGCGCGCCAAGAGCTGAGGCTCGTCTTCAAGCACGCCCCTCCCGCGGGGAAGAGGGCGTGACGTCATCCCAAGTTTTTCACGCCGCGGCACCGGCTCGCGCCGCGGCGGGACCTATATTGGCATCAGCAAGGGACAGGCCCGGCTGAGGCCGCATCGCACGAGGATCGCACCATGGCACGCATCACCCTCCGGCAGCTTCTCGACCACGCCGCCGAGTACGGCTACGGCGTGCCCGCGTTCAACCTGAACAACATGGAGCAGGGGCTCGCCATCATGGCGGCGGCCGATGCCACCGATTCGCCGGTGATCCTCCAGGCCAGCCGCGGCGCCCGCGCCTACGCCAACGACGTGGTGCTGGCCAAGCTCATCGACGGCCTCGTCGAGATCTATCCGCACATCCCCGTCTGCATGCATCTCGATCACGGCAACAACGAAGCCACCTGCGCCACGGCGATCCAGTACGGCTTCACCTCGGTGATGATGGACGGCTCGCTGAAAGCCGACGGCAAGACCCCGGCCGACTACAACTACAATGTCGAGATCACCCGGAACGTCACCAAGATGGCCCATTGGGCCGGCGTCTCGGTCGAGGGCGAACTCGGCGTGCTGGGCTCGCTGGAGAGCGGCCAGGGCGAGGCCGAGGACGGCCACGGCGCCGAGGGCGTCCTCTCCCACGACCAACTCCTGACCGACCCGGACGAGGCGGTGAAGTTCGTGGCCGCCACCAAGGTCGATGCGCTGGCGGTGGCCATGGGCACCAGCCACGGCGCCTACAAGTTCACGAGGAAGCCCGACGGCGACGTGCTGGCGATGGGCGTGATCGAGGAGATCCACCGCCGCCTGCCGACGACCCACCTCGTCATGCACGGCTCCTCCTCGGTGCCGCAGGACCTGCAGGACATCATCAATCAGTACGGCGGCCAGATGAAGCCGACCTGGGGCGTGCCGGTCGAGGAGATCCAGCGCGGCATCAAGCACGGCGTGCGCAAGATCAACATCGACACCGACAACCGCATGGCGATGACCGGTCAGATCCGGAAGGTGCTCTCCGAGAGCCCGGCGGAGTTCGACCCGCGCAAGTACCTGAAGCCAGCGATGGAGGCGATGACGAAGCTCTGCAAGCAGCGCTTCGAGGAGTTCGGCACCGCCGGCAACGGCTCCAAGATCCGCCCGATCTCGGTGGCCGAGATGGCCAAGCGCTACGCCAGCGGCTCCCTCGACCCGAAGATCGACGCCTGATCCCCGATGACCGATTCTGACGCGGTGACGCCGCGGCCCCGCCTCGCCCTCCTCACGCCCTACGGTCTCGGCCCGTCCGAGGCCGAGGCGATCGCCGCGGCGCTCGATGCGGCCTGTGCCGTGGGCGACGTGGCGGCGGTGATCCTGCGGCTGGCGGCCGCCGACGAGCGCAGCCTCGTCAACCTCGTCAAGCGGCTGGCGCCGCCGGCCCAGGAGCGCGGCGCGGCGGTGCTCGTCTCCGTGCCGGGCTTCTCCGGCGACATCGTCTCCGTCGCCGCCCGCGGTGGGGCCGACGGCGTGCATCTCGACCGGGCCGACGAGGAAACCTTGCGGGATCTGCGCGGGCGCCTGCGCGAAGGGCGCATCCTCGGGACGGGCGGCGTGCTCGGCTCGCGGGACGCGGCGATGGTCGCGGGCGAGACCGGCGTCGATTACCTGATGTTCGGCGGGCTCTTCCCCGACGGCGTCGCTCCCGAGGCGCAAGAGGTGCGCGAGCGCGCCGCGTGGTGGGCCGAGATCTTCGAGACGCCCTGCATCGCGGTCGCGACGGCTGCCGAGGACGTTGCCGCGCTCGCGGGAACCGGCGCCGAGTTCGTCGGGCTGGAGAGCGCTCTGTGGCGCGACGATCCCGAGGGCGTGCGGACCGCGCAGGCGCAACTCGACAAGGCGCGATGATTCCTTCTCACGATCGGACCGCGGCGGCGACCTTCAAGTCCCTACCCCCTCTGCGGGGGAGGGTGCCTGCGGAGCAGGCGGGAGAGGGAGGCGACGGTGCCGAACGGGGCGCTCGGCCTCCGACGCACGGCCTCGTTCTGAAGCCGGGGTTCCTTCTCCCGATCTCCTTCGGAGGCCACCGTTCTCCGCATAGGGGGGAGGGCCGGGAGCGCGGCCGAACGGACAAGGCCCCCCTCCGAGCCGGCGCGTTCTTCCTCGCCGCCTTCAGCGCCTGCGCCATCCTCGGGCTCGGCGTCGGCGGGCTGCACGCCGCCCCGAAACAGCCGGCGACGAAGGAGCCGGCTGCGCAGACACCCGTCAATCCGAACCAAGCCAAACCGAATCAGCTCGATCTGAAGCGCGAACTGCCCTCGCCCTACTCGCCCAATGCCGAGGGGGCGAAGCCGGCCGCCGCGAACCCGAACGCCGACGCGGCCTACGGCGCATACCAGCGTGGACGCTACGTCACCGCCTTCCGCGAGGCGACGCGCCGCATCGAGGCGAACCCGAAGGACGCCGCGGCGATGACGCTGCTCGGCGAGCTCTACAACCAGGGTCTCGGGGTCAAGCAGGACCCGAAGCGTGCCCATGAATGGTACCGGCTCGCCGCCGCGCAGGACGATGCCAACGCCATGGCTTCCCTGGGCCTGATGGCGATGGACGGGCGCGGGCAGCCCAAGGACGCGAAGGCCGGCCGCGCCTGGCTCGAACAGGCGGCGCGCAAGGGGCAGCCCAGCGCCAGCTACAATCTCGCGCTGATCCAACTCGCCAGTGACAAGCCGGCCGATCTCGCCGCGGCCGTCGCCAATTTCCGGACCGCGGCCGAAGCCGAGGTTCCGGCCGCGCAATACGCCCTGGGCGTGCTCTACCTCCAGGGCAAGGGCGTTCCTCGGGACACGACCCAGGCCGCGCAATGGTTCCGCCGCGCCGCCGACAACGGCGATCTCGGGGCGGAGGTCGAGTTCGCGATCCGGCTGTTCAACGGCGACGGGGTTCCCAAGGACGAAGCCCGGGCCGCCCGCTACTTCCTGCACGCGGCGCAGCGCGGCAATGCCATCGCCCAGAACCGGATCGCCAAGCTCTACGTCGCGGGCCGCGGCGTGCCGAAGAACCTCGTCGAGGCGGCGGCCTGGAACCTCGCCGCCGCGTCGCAGGGCCGGTCCGATGCCGGCCTCGATCAGGCGACCGCCGGACTCAATCCGGACGAACGCAAGCGTGCCGAGGCCCTGGCGGCGGATCGGGCGAGCGCCTCGCCGTAGCGTCGAGCGGCCGGCGCGTTCGAAATCACACCGGATCCGGCGCGTCCGGCGACACCCGCGCGACGATGTGACTGTCGCGCGAGCCCGCGCCCAGCTACAACCGCGCGACGGGAGCCCGAATGACGTCCAGCCTTCTTCGCCGCAAGCCCTTGAAGCTGGAGCCCGGCGGGGAGCGACGGCTGGCCCGGACGCTGAGCTGGCCCCACCTCGTGGCGCTCGGCGTCGGCGCGATCGTCGGAACCGGCATCCTCACGCTGATCGGCGTCGGCGCGGCTAAGGCCGGGCCGGCGGTGATCCTGTCCTTCGCCGTCGCCGGAGCGATCTGTGCCTGCGCCGCACTGGCCTATGCCGAGATGGCGACAACGATTCCGGTCTCGGGCAGCGCCTATACCTACAGCTACGTCGTGCTCGGCGAGGTGCTGGCCTGGATCATCGGCTGGAGCCTGATCCTCGAATACTCCCTCGTGGTGAGCGCGGTCGCCGTCGGATGGTCCGGCTACGCGGCACCGCTCCTCGAGAGCTGGCTCGGTGTCCCGAAGGCCCTGATGCAGGGACCGGAGGCTGGCGGGATCGTCAATCTTCCGGCGGTCGGCATCATCGTCGTGGTCGCCGTGCTGCTCCTGCGCGGCATGCGGGAGAGCGCCACGGTCAACGCCGTCCTGGTTCTGGTGAAGATCGCCGCGCTCGTCGTCTTCGTCGCCTTCGCGCTGCCGGCCTTCGATGCCGCCCATCTCGAACCGTTCGACCCGTACGGCTTTCCCAAGAGCGTGGGCGCCGACGGGGTCGAGCGCGGCGTCATGGCCGCGGCGGCGATCATCTTCTTCGCCTTCTACGGCTTCGACGCCATCGCAACCGCCGCGGAGGAGACGCGCAATCCGGGGCGCGACCTGACAATCGGCATCGTCGGATCGATGGCGGCCTGCGTCCTGATCTACGTCGCGGTGGCGGTCGCCGCGGTGGGGGCCGTGTCCTACACCCGGTTCGCCGACAGCCCGGAGCCGCTGGCGCTGATCCTGCGCGAGCTCGGCCGGCCGCTCGTGGCGCAGTACCTCGCCGCCTCGGCGGTGATCGCGCTGCCGACCGTCATCCTCGCCTTCTTCTACGGGCAGAGCCGCATCTTCTTCACCATGGCCCGCGACGGGATGCTGCCGCAGAGCCTGGCGAAGCTGTCGTCCGCCGGTACGCCGGTGCGGATCACGCTCTTCACCGCGGCCGTGGTGACCGTGCTCGCCGGGCTGGTTCCTCTGGGAGAACTCGCGGCCCTTGCCAATGCCGGCACGCTCGCGGCCTTCGTCGCGGTCGCGGCCTGCATGCTGGTGATGCGCCTGCGCGCCCCCGATGCGCCGCGCACCTTCCGCGCCCCGGCCCCTTGGCTGATCGGGGCGATCACGATCCTGGGCTGCGGCTACCTGTTCCTTAGCCTGCCCGCGACGACCCAGCTCTGGTTCGTGGTCTGGAACCTGTTCGGGCTGGTGCTCTACGCCCTCTACGGGCGCAAGCACGCGGTGGTCGCGGCCGGGTAACCGGGGTGATCAGGCGCGACCGGCGAGGTCGCGCAGCACCGCCGGGATCAGCTCCGGAAGATCCTCCGAGATCAGCCCCGGCCCGAACCGCAGGCCCGCATCGCCGTGCAGCCAGACCGCGGCGCAGGCCGCCTCGAACGGCTCCATGCCCTGCGCCAGCAGCCCGGCGACGAGGCCCCCGAGCACGTCGCCGGAGCCGGCGGTGCCGAGATGCGGCGTGCCGTGATCGTTGATCGCGATGCGTCCGTCGGGGGCGGCGATCACCGTGTCGGCCCCCTTGAGCACCACCACCGCCCCGGCGATTTCCGCGGCGCGCGCCGTGCGTTCGGCCTTGCTCAGCCCCTCGGCCACGGCCTCCGTGCCGGAGAACAGCCGCGCGAACTCGCCCTCATGCGGCGTCAGCACCGCCCGCGCCTCGCCGTCCCGGATGTGGCGGGCCAGCGTGCGCACCTCGCTGCGGAAGCTCGTGAGCGCGTCGGCGTCGAGCACCAGGGCGCGGCCGGCCCCAGCCGCCACCGCCACGAGGTCGCAGGTCGCCGGGCTGGTGCCGAGGCCGGGGCCGAGCAGCAGCGCGTTCAGCCGCTCGTCGGCGAGCATGTCGTCGAGGTCGTCGGCGCTGTCGCAGGGTCGCAGCATGATCGCGGTGAGATGCGCGGCATTCTCCGCCAGCGCCGCGGCCGGCGAGGCCACGGTGACGAGGCCCGCCCCGATCCGCAGCGCCCCGCGCGCGGCGAGGCGGGCCGCGCCGGTGCGGTGGGCCGGGCCCGACAGCACGAGGGCATGGCCGCGAGTGTATTTGTGGCTCCCCGCGGTGAGTTGCGGCAGCGCCCAGAGCCAGGGCGCGTTGCGGACCATCGCGCGCGCCTCCCCGGCGATGCCAGCGGCGAAGGCGGCGGCGCCGGTGCCGATATCGGCGACGTGCAGCGCGCCGCAATGGGCCCGGCCGGGCTGGAGGAGGTGGCCGGGCTTGAGCGCGACGAAGGTCACCGTCTCGCTCGCCTCGACGGCGACCCCGCGCACCGCACCGCTATTCCCGTCGATCCCGCTCGGCACATCGACCGCGAGCACGGGGATGCCGGATCGGTTGACGGCTTCGACCAGGGCGCGGGCCGTTCCCTCCAGGTCACGGCAGAGGCCGGCACCGAATAGGGCGTCGATGACGAGGTCGGCCGCCGGCACCTCCGCCGTCGCGGCAACGACTGGGCCGGTCCAGGCTTCGGCGGCGAGCGCCGCATCGCCCTTGAGCGCGGCGCGCTCTCCGAGCAGGCGGAGTTCGACCCGGTAGCCGGCCTCGGCCAGCAGGCGGGCGGCGACGAAGCCGTCGCCGCCGTTATTGCCGGGCCCGCACAGGACGAGCACCCGTCCGCCCTCCGGCGTTAGGGTCCGGGCGCGACCGGCCACCGCGGCGCCCGCCGCCTGCATCAGCGTCAGGCCGGGCGTGCCGGCGGCGATGGCTGCCGCGTCGACCCGGCCCATCGCCTCAACGGTGAGCAGCCGATCCGCGATCTTCGGGGAATTCACCAACTCATGCATGCAAGTGGCTCACGGCCTGCCTGGAAATTCATCGATTTCTGCGGAATTGCCTACATATTCCGCTTTGTTTGCACATTGCGTGCGCATCTTCCCGGTCCTACCTTCCAAATGGCCGTGGCGATCGCGCGACAGCGATGGTACATAAATGGCTGATTGAAGGACCAGGCGGATCGGGCTTTTCCGGATGAAGAAGATCGAGGCGATCATCAAGCCGTTCAAGCTCGACGAGGTGAAGGAAGCCCTCCAGGAGGTCGGCCTTCAGGGCATCACCGTGATCGAGGCGAAGGGGTTTGGCCGTCAGAAGGGCCATACCGAACTCTACCGCGGCGCTGAGTACGTCGTCGACTTCCTGCCCAAGGTGAAACTGGAGATCGTGCTTTCGGACGCCCTCGTCGAGGGCGCCGTGGAGGCGATCCGCAAGTCGGCCCAGACCGGCCGTATCGGCGACGGCAAGATCTTCGTCTCGACGATCGAGGAAGCCATCCGCATCCGCACCGGCGAGACCGGCTCCGACGCGATCTGATTCCGGCCCTCGCCTCCGAGGACGTGCGGTCCTGGCCCGCTTCGTGAAGGGCTGGCCGCGTCCGCGCTTGCCGAAAAGAGCGCCGTAGCCGAGCGACGCCGTGCCCGATCTCGACTGTATCGTCAAAGACATCGCCGAGGAGATGCGGGCGCGGCCCGATCGCGGCACGGTCGCGAGCTACATCCCCGAACTGGCCGGCGTCGACCCACAGGCCTTCGGCCTCGTGGTGATCGACGGCGACGGTCGGGTCGCGGCCGGGGGCGATGCCGATATCCCGTTCTCGATCCAGAGCATTTCCAAGGTCTTCACCCTGACCCTGGCCCTCGGCATGGTCGGCGACCGGCTCTGGCGCCGGGTCGGCCGGGAGCCGTCGGGGAGCCCGTTCAACTCGATCGTGCAGTTGGAGCGGGAGAACGGCATCCCGCGCAATCCCTTCATCAATGCGGGTGCCATCGCGGTCACCGACCTGATCCTGTCGGGCCACCAGCCGCGTGAGGCCCTCGGCGAGATCCTGCGCTTCATGCAGTTCGTGGCGCAGGACAGCAGCATCGCGATCGACGAGCGCGTGGCGGCCTCCGAGAAGCGGACCGGCTTCCGCAACGCGGCGCTGGCCAACTACATGCGCTCCTTCGACGTGATCGAGAATCCGGTCGATTACACGCTCGGCGTCTACTTCCATCACTGCGCCATCGCGATGACCTGCCGGCAGCTCGCCACCGCCGGGCTGTTCCTGGCCTATTCCGGGCACCATCCGCTGGCCGGACACTCGGTGATCTCGGCCGAGCGGGCGCGGCGCATCAACGCCATCATGCTCACCTGCGGCCATTACGACGGCTCGGGCGACTTCGCCTACCGCGTCGGTCTGCCGGGCAAGAGCGGCGTCGGCGGCGGTATCTTGGCCGTCGCGCCGGGGCGTGCCTCGATCTGCGTCTGGTCGCCGGGGCTGGATGCGGCGGGCAATTCCCATCTCGGGCGTATCGCCCTGGAGATGCTGGTGAAACGCACCGGGTGGTCGATCTTCGGGGTTTGAGGCGCCGCTGTTTTCAGACAACTGCGCCCTAACGTGCACCCCCTCTCCCCGTGTGCGGGGAGAGGGGGCTCGCCCCGATGCATCTGCCAAACAAAAACCGCCCCCGCCTTGCGGCGGGAGCGGCCTGTCTCAAGCCTCAATAATCGGCCTCGAAAGTCTTACGCGACGGCCTTCTGAGCCGCTTCGGCCGGAAGCGGAACCTCGGAGATCGTCTTCAGAACCTGCGAGGCGATCTGGTAGGGGTCGCCCATGGAGTTCGGGCGGCGGTCCTCAAGGTAGCCCTTGTAGCCGTTGTTGACGAAGGAGTGCGGCACGCGCACCGAGGCGCCGCGGTCGGCCACGCCGTAGGAGAACTTGTTCCACGGCGCCGTCTCGTGCTTGCCGGTCAGGCGCATGTGGTTGTCGGGACCGTAGACGGCGATGTGGTCGTCGAGGTTCTTCTCGAACTGAGCCATCACGGCCTCGAAGTACTCCTTGCCGCCGGTCTCGCGCATGAACGTCGTCGAGAAGTTGCAGTGCATGCCCGAGCCGTTCCAGTCGGTGTCGCCGAGCGGCTTGCAGTGGTACTCGATGTCGATCTCGTAGGTCTCGCACAGGCGCTGGAGCAGGTAGCGGGCCATCCACATCTCGTCGGCGGCCCGCTTGGAGCCCTTGCCGAAGATCTGGAATTCCCACTGGCCCTTGGCCACCTCGGCGTTGATGCCCTCGTGGTTGATGCCGGCGGCGAGGCAGAGGTCGAGATGCTCCTCGACGATCTTGCGCGCCACGGGGCCGACATTCGAGGCGCCGACGCCGCAATAGTACGGGCCCTGCGGGGCGGGGTAGCCGGTCTCGGGGAAGCCGAGCGGGCGGCCGTTCTTGTAGAGGAAGTATTCCTGCTCGAAGCCGAACCACGCGCCGGCATCGTCGAGCACGGTCGCGCGCTTGTTCGACGGATGCGGGGTCTTGCCGTCCGGCATCATCACTTCGCACAGCACGAGCACGCCGTTGGTGCGGGCCGGGTCGGGGAAGTGGCGCACGGGCTTGAGCACGCAGTCGGACGAGGAGCCCTCGGCCTGCTGGGTGGAGCTGCCGTCGAAGCCCCAGAGCGGGAGCTGCTCGAAGGTCGGGAAGCTGTCGTACTCCTTGATCTGCGTCTTGCCGCGCAGGTTCGGAGTGGGCGTGTAGCCGTCGAGCCAGATGTACTCGAGCTTAAACTTGGTCATTCCGAGTCTCTCGTACCTTGAGGATCCGTGTCCTGACGAAACCTTTTGCGGAACCGGCGCCGTTGAGAGCCTGCCTCCCGGTTGGATCGCGTCCGGCGGGTGTTCTTCCCCGCCGCATCCGAGACGTCGATCCACGGAAAGAGCAAGGCGCCAGCCCGACCCCCAAGCGCCCGCGGACGCTCCGGGCTGCCCTAAGCACGTCGCATGCCAATCATCGCCGTATCGTCACACGGGATCCTGCGGCAAATATGACCGGCGCGGCGGCGCGATCGGAAACGAAACGTCTCGAACGTCCCGCGATCACGTGGATTTTTTGCCTTCCGACGGGTGGCAACCGCGAGGCGCGGACGATATCGTCCGCGCCGGCCGGCGAGACCGGCCGGGGGTGCGAGAGGGGGCCTGTGCCCGGATCAGGAACGAAGTCGCGGACGCCGCGCCTTCGAGATGTCCCGCTTTCCCGATCAGCCCCTCGCGCCGCAGGAACGGACCGGCTAGACCCGCGCCCGGACCCGGCGGGTGGCCCACCGCCCCGCTCTCAGACTTTGCCGAGGAGACGCACAGCATGACTACGGCCGCCGATGTGCTGAAGGCCATCAAGGACAACGACGTGAAGTACGTCGACTTCCGCTTCACCGACCCGCGCGGGAAGTGGCAGCACGTGACCTTCGACGTCTCCCTGGTCGATGACGAGATCTTCCAGGACGGCACGATGTTCGACGGCTCGTCGATCGCCGGCTGGAAGGCGATCAACGAATCCGACATGCTGCTGATGCCGGACCCGGCGACCGCCTGCATGGATCCGTTCTTCTCCGCCTCCACCATGTCGATCGTCTGCGACGTGCTGGAGCCGTCGACCGGCGAGCCCTATTCCCGCGATCCGCGCTCGACCGCAAAGCTCGCCGAGGCGTATCTGCGCTCGACCGGCATCGGCGACGACATCTTCGTCGGCCCCGAGGCCGAGTTCTTCGTGTTCGACGACGTGAAGTTCGGCGCCGACCCCTACCACACGGGTTTTCAGCTCGACTCCACTGAGCTGCCGACCAACGGCTTCACCGATTACGAGGGCGGCAACCTCGGCCACCGCGTCCAGACCAAGGGCGGCTACTTCCCCGTCCCGCCGCAGGACTCGGCCCAGGACATGCGCGGCGAGATGCTGGCCGCGATGCAGTCGATGGGCGTGAAGGTCGAGAAGCACCACCACGAGGTGGCGAGCGCCCAGCACGAGCTCGGCATGAAGTTCGACAAGCTCACCACGCTTGCCGACCACATGCAGATCTACAAGTACTGCATCCACAACGTCGCGCAGAGCTACGGCAAGTCCGCGACCTTCATGCCCAAGCCCGTCTACGGCGACAACGGCTCCGGCATGCACGTGCACCAGTCGATCTGGAAGGACGGCAAGCCGCTGTTTGCCGGCGACAAGTATGCCGACCTCAGCCAGGAATGCCTGTGGTACATCGGCGGCATCATCAAGCACGCCAAGGCGCTGAACGCCTTCACCAACCCGTCCACCAACTCCTACAAGCGTCTGGTGCCGGGCTACGAGGCGCCGGTGCTGCTGGCCTACTCGGCCCGCAACCGTTCGGCCTCCTGCCGGATTCCGTGGACGACGAACCCGAAGGCCAAGCGCGTCGAGGTCCGCTTCCCCGATCCGATGGCCAACCCCTACCTCGCCTTCTCGGCGCTGCTGATGGCCGGCCTCGACGGCATCATCAACAAGATCGATCCGGGCCCGGCGATGGACAAGGATCTCTACGACCTGCCCCCGCGCGAGCTGAAGAAGATCCCGACCGTCTGTGGCTCTCTGCGTGAGGCGCTGCAGAACCTCGACAAGGACCGCGCCTTCCTCAAGGCCGGCGGCGTGTTCTCGGACGACCAGATCGATTCGTTCATCGAGCTGAAGATGACCGAGGTGCTGCGCTACGAGATGACCCCGCACCCGATCGAGTTCGTGCAGTACTACTCGCTGTAAGAATTTCTTCGCGCAGCGTTTTGCCGCCGGCACCGGAGCCTTCGAGGCTCCGGTGCCTTTTTTGTTGGGGAATGCTTGACGCTGGCAGCCGAGACGGGACGAGGTGGCTCATCCGATCGGGAGCCCTGCCCATGACCCTTACCGTCCCCGTGATCCTCGGTTCCGTGCGCGCGGACCGCGCCGGCATCCGCGCCGCCCGCTTCCTCGCCGGGCAACTCGAAACCCGCGGCCACGCGGCGCCCTTGGTCGATCCGGCCGAGCTGAAGTTCCCGCTCCTCGACCGGATGTACAAGGAGTATCCCAAGGGCGAGGCGCCCGAGCCGCTGGAGCGACTGGCGACGCTGTTTCGCGGGGCGGACGCCTTCGTGATCGTCTCGGCCGAGTACAACCACTCGATCCCGCCCGCACTCTCCAACACCCTCGACCACTTCCTGGAGGAGTATTTCTGGCGGCCCTCCGCCATCTGCTGCTACTCGGCCGGGCAGTATGGCGGCGTTCGCGCGGCGATGCAGTTGCGGGCGATGCTGGCCGAACTCGGCACGCCGAGCATTCCCTCGCTCCTGCCGATTCCGCGCATCCAGAAGGCGCTGAGCGAGGCGGGCGAGCCCGCCGAGGACTGGCTCGGCCGGGCCGCAAAGAAGTTTCTCGACGAGCTGACGTGGTACGCCGAGGCGCTGAAGGCGAAGCGGGCGGGCGGCACGCCGTACTGAACCGCGCGCACGGCACTCCGTTTGCTCTCCTCGGAATGCACAACCTGAGGACGAAGAGCGCATGAACACGAGTGTGGACAGGGTCAGGGATGCATTGGCCGAGCTGATCAAGGCGGCGCTCGTCTCCGACGACGGCAGGAGCCTCGCCTTCCGGCAGGCGGCGGCGGAGAAGCTGGCGGGGCTCGCCGCCGATCCGCCGCCGGCCGATGCGGTGCGGATCGACGGCGCCTGGACCCTGGCGGTCCGCGCGGCGGAGGCGCCCGAGCTTCAGCCGGAGGAGGGGCAAGTGAACCTGACCTTGCCGCGGTCGGCGCCCTTCGCTCTCGAAGATCTGACGAGCCGAGGATTCGACGTGGACACGGCCGTCGAAACGATCCGGAAATCCGCCTCGACCGGCTGAGCAGGGGGCCGAAGCTGTTCACGGACGACGCCGAAACGTTGTCCTGGGCGCTGCGAGAGCCCATCTTCGTCGGACATCGGGACCCATCACGGTCTCTCCGATCATCGAATCTTCAGCGCGTCGAGCCCGTCCGGGCCGGCGCGGCGAGCCCGACTCCTTGGCCAGACGCATCAATCCGAAGGCGGGTGCCCCCGCTCTTCCCTCCCGCGAGCAGATCCTCGCCTTCATCACCGAGACGCCCGGAAAGGTCGGCAAGCGCGAGATCGCCAAAGCCTTCGGGATCTCGGGCGCCGACAAGATCGGTCTCAAGGCGATCCTGAAGGAGATCGAGGCCGACGGCGCGCTCGACCGCGACCGCGGCGGGTTCCGCAAGGGCGGCAGCCTGCCGCCCGTGGTTCTCGCCGACATCGTCTCGCGCGACCGCGATGGCGACCTGATCGCGCGCCCGGCGCAGTGGGAGGGCGGGGGCGAGGCGCCGAAAATCGCCGTCGAGGTGCCCCGCGCCGGCCGCAAGGGCAACCGCCCGGCGCCCGGCCTCGGCGACCGGGCGCTGATCCGCGTCGCACCCGATCCGGAGGCGCCGGGCCGCTATACCGGCCGGGTCATCAAGGTGATCGGCAAGAACCGTGCGGAAGTGATCGGCGTCTATCGCGCCGGGCGCGACGGCGGGCGCCTGCTCCCCGTCGAGAAGAAGTCTCAAGGGAAAGAGATCGCGATTCCCGCCGGCGAGGAGGGCGAGGCCAGGGACGGCGATCTCGTCAGCGTCGCGGTGGAGCGCGAGACCCGTTTCGGCCTGCCCCGCGGGCGGGTGACGGAGCGTCTCGGCACGCTCGGCTCCGAGAAGGCGGTGAGCCTGATCGCGCTGCACCTCCACAACATTCCTCACGTCTTCCCGGCGGCGGTGCTGGCCGAGGCCGACGCGGCCAAGCGCGCGACCAAGCGCGGCCGGGAGGATTGGCGCGATGCGCCGCTCGTCACCATCGACCCGCCCGACGCCAAGGACCACGACGACGCGGTGATGGCGGAAGCTGATCCCGATCCGGCCAATGCGGGCGGCTTCGTCGTCACCGTCGCGATCGCCGACGTGGCCGCCTATATCCGCCCGGATTCGGCCCTCGACCGCGAGGCGCTCCTGCGGGGCAACTCGGTCTACTTCCCCGACCGGGTGGTGCCGATGCTGCCCGAGCGGATCTCGAACGATCTCTGTTCGCTCCGCGAGGGCGAGGACCGCCCGGCGCTCGCCGTGCGGATGATCATCGGCGCCGACGGGGTGAAGCGGAGCCACAGCTTCCACCGCATCCTGATGCGCTCGCATGCCAAGCTCGCTTACGCCCAGGCGCAGGCCGCCATCGACGGCAGGCCGGACGAGAAGTCGGGGCCGGTCCTGGAGACGGCGCTTCGCCCGCTCTACGCCGCCTACGAGGCGATGAAGCGGGCCCGCGATGCCCGCGGACCGCTCGCCCTCGACCTGCCCGAGCGCAAGGTGCTCCTCAACGCGGAAGGCGGCGTCGATCGGGTGATCGTGCCGGAGCGGCTGGAGGCGCACCGGCTGATCGAGGAGTTCATGATCCAGGCCAACGTTGCCGCGGCCGAAACTCTGGAGAAGGCGGGCTCGCCGCTGATCTACCGCGTCCACGACGAGCCGGCCCTGGAGAAGATGCGCGCGCTGTCCGAAGTGCTCGCCTCGGTCGGCGTCAAGATGACCAAGGCCGGCGCCCTGCGGCCCGACCTGTTCAACCGCATCCTCGCCCAGGTGGCCGAGACCGAGCACGCCCCGTTCATCAACGAGGTGGTGCTGCGTTCGCAGGCACAGGCGATCTACGCTGCACAGAATTTGGGCCATTTCGGCCTGAACCTGCGTCGCTACGCCCACTTCACCTCGCCCATCCGCCGCTACGCAGATCTTATCGTCCACCGCGCCCTCGTGCGTGCCTGCGGATTGGGCAAGGACGGTCTGCCCGGCGACACAACACCGGGGATGCTCGATGCGGTGTCCGAGCAGATCTCCGCGGCCGAGCGCCGGGCAATGGCGGCGGAGCGCGAGACCATCGACCGGCTGATCGCCGGCTACCTCGCCGACCGGGTCGGCGCGACCTTCTCGGGGCGGATCTCCGGGGTGACGCGCTCCGGGCTGTTCGTGAAGCTCGACGAGACCGGTGCGGACGGCTTCGTGCCGGTCTCCACCATCGGCCACGAATATTACCGCCACGACGAGGCCCTGCACGCCCTCGTCGGCGACCGCAGCGGCGAGACCTACCGCCTCGGCGACACCGTCGAGGTCCGTCTCGTGGAAGCGGCGGCGGTGGCCGGGGCGCTGCGCTTCGAGATCCTCTCGGAAGGGCGCAGCCGCGCCGGAGCGAGGGGAGGCGGGATCAAGCGGAGTGGGTTCAAGGCAAAGCCCGGCAAGGCTGGCGCGAAGGCCAAAGGCAAAGCCGCCCCCGGCAAGCCGCGCCCGGGCAAGGAATCGGCGTCCGAGGGCGAGGCGGCGCGGCGCCACCGCGGCTCGCGCCGCTGAGCGGAAGCGGCTAGAGTCGGGCCATGGAAACCTATCTTTCCCCTCCGGCGCCGTCTCCCCAGGAGCGGACGCGGCTGGTCCCGGCCATGGCCCGCGGCTTCCTCAACCGCTGCCCGCATTGCGGACAGGGCCGTATGTTCGGGCGCTTCCTCAAGGTGCGGCCGGCCTGCGAGTCCTGCGGCCTGGAGATGGAAGGCCACCGGGCCGACGACCTGCCGCCCTATCTCGTCATCTTCCTCGTCGGCCACATCGTCGGCTACCTCGTGCTCGAGGTCGAGATGGGCTACGACGTGCCGCTCGGGATCTCGCTCACCGTCTGGCCGCTGCTGACCCTCGTCCTCGCGCTGGGGCTTCTTCAACCGGTCAAGGGCGCGGTGATCGGCCTGCAATACACGTTCGGCATGCACGGCTTCGGCAAGGCGCCGCCCGCGCGCGGCGGGACCGGCACGGGGGAGAGACGCGGCGGTGACGCAGGAAGCGACGCGGGAAGCACGGCAGGCGGCGCTCCTGAACTCGGATCGGCTTGACCCGGACGGGCGAGATCCATCCGCCTCTCCGCCCCGCCTGCGCCCGCGCGATGCCGCGACCCTGATCGTCCTCGACCGGTCGCGGAAGCGGCTGAAGGTGCTGATGGGCCGCCGCCATGCCGGCCTCGCCTTCATGGGCGGCAAGTTCGTATTCCCCGGTGGGCGGATCGAGACGTCCGATCGGCTGATGCCGGTGGCCGGCGCCCTGTCGCAGCGGGCCGACGACGCCCTGCGCGCCAAGCTGCCCCGCGCGCCCCATCATCTCGGCCGCTCGCTCGCCCTCGCCGCGATCCGCGAGACCTACGAGGAGACCGGCCTTCTCATCGGCACCCGCGATTACGGGCCGCCGGAGACGGCGCCGGAAGGCGCGTGGCGGGCGTTCCACGAGGAGGGGGTGATGCCCGACCTCGAAGCTCTGCATCTCGTGGCACGGGCGATCACGCCACCCAAGCGCGTGCGGCGCTTCGATACCCGCTTCTTCGCCGTCGACCGGAGGGCGGTGGCCGCCGAGCGGCCCGGCATCGTCGGGCCCGATGCCGAACTCACCGAGCTGGCCTGGGTCGATCTGGCCGCGGCGCGCAAGCTCGATCTGCCGCGCATCACCCGGGTGATCCTCGACGATCTGGAGGCGGCGGCGGAAGCCGGCTTTCCGCCCTACCGGCCGATTCCGTTCTACTTCGAGCGCCGCGGCAAGGGGCTGCGGGAGGAAATCTGAACCGGACGGGTCTCACGTCCTCCACGGTACGCGCCCCACCCGAAATGCACCATTTGATCGTGCGCAAAGCAAAAGGGGTTTCTTAAGGACGATCAGGCACCTTGTGACGGTCTCCGGAGCCTGATCGCTGATGCTTGCCGCCTTCCGTCGCTCCGATGCCGCGTCCGTCTTCGACGCCTTGAGCCGCTCGCAGGCGGTCATCACCTTCGCCGTCGACGGGACGGTCCTCGACGCGAACGACAACTTCCTCAGCCTGATGGGCTACCGGCTCGCCGAGATACGCGGGCAGCATCACCGGCTGTTCGTCGACCCACAGGAGGCGGGCAGCCCCGAGTACGAGGCGTTCTGGCAGGGCCTGCGGCACGGCGAATTCCGGACGGCGGCCTATGGACGCCTCGCCAAGGACGGCCGCAAGGTCTGGATCCGGGCCAGCTACAACCCGGTTCTCGACGCCGCCGGCCGGGTCCGGAAGATCGTCAAATTCGCCCTCGACGTGACGACCGAGCGCCTCGCCGCCGCCGAGACGGCCGGCCAGATCGCCGCGATCGGACGCTCGCAGGCGGTCATCCAGTTCGACCTCGACGGAACAGTGCGCAGCGCCAACGCCAATTTTCTCGACGCCCTCGGCTACGCAGCGCACGAGGTGGAGGGCCGCCATCACAGCCTGTTCGTGGGAGCGGAGGAGGCGGCCTCCGCCGAGTACCGCGCCTTCTGGGAGGCTCTCGCCCGCGGCGAGTACCGGGCCGGCGAGTTCCGGCGCGTCGGTAAGGACGGGCGCGATGTCTGGATCCAGGCGACCTACAACCCGATCCTCGATCCCTCCGGGCGCCCGTTCAAGGTCGTGAAGTACGCCACCGACATCACGGAGGCGAAGCGCGCCGCCGCCGACATGGCGGGGAAGGTCGAGGCGGCCCGTCGCTCGCAGGCCGTCATCGAGTTCGACATGAAGGGCACGGTCCTCGATGCCAACGACAACTTCCTGGATGCCCTGGGCTACACCCTTCCCGAGGTACAGGGCCGGCACCACCGGATGTTCGTCACGCCCGACTACGCCGCGAGCCCGGCCTACGCCCATTTCTGGGCGACGCTGCGGGCCGGACAGTTCACCTCGGCCGTCTACCAGCGGGTGGGCAAGAACGGCCGCGAGGTCTGGATCCAGGCCTCTTACAACCCGGTCCTCGACGCGGCGGGGCGCCCGTTCAAGGTCGTCAAATACGCCTTCGACATCAGCCAGAGCATGGCGGTGCGCGCCAGCGCCCTCACCATGGCCGAGCAGACGCTGGGCCGGGTGCGGACGGTGGCGGGAGCGTCGCAGGAGATGCACCGGATCTCGGCCTCCATCGCCGAGCAGATGAACCGCTCGCACGAGGCGGTGGGCGACATCCAGGCCCGCATGAGCGCCGCCGGTGCGCTCTCGGCCAAGCTCGACGATGCGGCCGCCGCGATGACCGGCGTGGTCGAGGTCATCACCGGCATCGCCGAGCAGATCAACCTACTCGCCCTCAACGCCACGATCGAGGCGGCCCGTGCGGGCGCGGCCGGCCGCGGCTTCGCCGTCGTCGCCACCGAGGTGAAGAGCCTCGCCGAGCAGGCGCGCTCGGCCACCGCCCGAATCACCGGCGAGATCGGCGCCATGCAGGCGGTCTCGCGGGACGTCGGCACGGCGCTGGTCTCCACCGCCGCCGTGGTCGACACGGTGCAGGGCTTCATCGCGCAGACGACCGCGGACAGTGAGCGGCAGCGCGCGACGACCGGTCAGGTCAACACCGACATGCAGGCCACCGCCACGAGCGTGGCGGAGTTCGCGAGTCGTCTCGACGCCTGGAACGTCGGCTTGGAGGAACGGCGCGGCGAGGTGCGACATCGGACGGCGCTGTCCGGCCACGTCGCCTTCGTGCCGGAGGGCGGACGCAGGGCCGGCGAGCCGCAGAGCCTGCCCTGCACGGTGCTTAACCTCTCCGAGGGCGGCGCCAAGCTGGCGATCGACGCTGCGGACCTGCCGGAGACCTTCACCCTCCATCTCGACGGCGAACCGCCCCGGCGCTGCCGGGTGGCGCGCCGCACCGATGACGGAGTCGGCGTTCAGTTCGTCTGATCCGAAAGCCCCATCACCCGCGGGCGTCGGAGATCAGCGCGGCCAGCCCCTCGCGATAGGTCGGGAAGGCGAGTTGCACGCCCAACTCCTCGCGGATCAGCCGGTTTCGCACCCGCTTGTTCTCGCCGTAGAAGCTGCGGGCCATCGGGCTCAGGTCGGCGGTCTCGAAATCGATCTCGGGCGGCAGCGGCAATCCGGTGAGTGCTGCCGCGTGCTCGGTCACGGTCTGCGGCGGCGCCGGCTCGTCGTCGGTGACGTTGTAGACCGCGCCCGGCCGCGGACGCTCGATCGAGGCGGCGAGCGTCGCGGCGATGTCGTCCACGTGGATGCGGTTGAACACCTGACCCGGCTTGACGATGCGTTGGGTGCGCCCCTCGCGCAGCTTCACGATCGGGTTGCGGCCGGGGCCGTAGATGCCCGACAGGCGAAACACCTGCACCGCCTTGCCGGTCTCGGCCCCGAGCGCGAGCCAGGCGTTCTCGACGGCGAGGCGGTCGCGGGAGCGTGCGCTCTTCGGCGCGGCGGGGGTCGTTTCATCGATCCAGGCGCCGCCGTGATCGCCGTAGACACCGATGGTCGAGAGATAGCCGATCCAGCGGATGCGGCTCCCCGCGATCGCGTCGCGGTAGCGGACGAGCACCGTGTCGCCGTCCCGGCCGGGCGGAGCGGAGATCAGCAGCACATCAGTATCGGCCAGCTCTTCGGCGATGCGGGGATCGTCGGTCTCAGGCCCGAAAGCGCGGACGGTGAACCCGGTCTCGGCCGCGAGGCTTTTCGCCCGTTCGGGCTCGGTCACCGTCGCCCGCACCGTGTCGAAGCGGGCCAGTTCGCGCTCGGCGAAATGCCGGGCGGAGAAGCCGAGGCCGAAGACGAACAGGTTCATGCGGTGTCAGGTCTCCCGAGGGCGATCCGCTTCCATAGGAAGGCCGGCGGCGGCGCGCCACTCCTCCCTCACATGCGCCTCGGTCTCCCCGCGTCCATGGGCGTCGAACAAATCGTGCAGCCTCGCCCGGCCGAGAAGCCGCCCGCACGCCCAGACCGCGGCACCCCGCACCACCGGATCCGGATCGGTCAAGCTCGCCACCGCCTGTTCGGCGAGACCCGCGTCGCCCGAATTGCCAATGGCGATCAGGACGTTGCGCTGGAAGCGGTCGCGGCCGGTGCGCTTGATCGGCGTGCCGGAAAACCGCGCCCGGAACCCCGCTTCGTCGAGGCGGGCGAGTTCGGCGAGCGGCGGTGCCGCGAGATCCTCGCGGGTGGCCAGGCGCGTCTCCCGCGCCGCGCCCGCGAACTTGTTCCACGGGCAGACCGCGAGGCAGTCATCGCAGCCGAAGACGCGGTTGCCGATGCTCTCGCGGAACTCCCGCGGGATCGGGCCGTGATGCTCGATGGTGAGATAGGCGATGCATCGGCGCGCATCGAGCCGATAGGGCGATGGGAAGGCGTCCGTCGGGCAGATGTCGAGGCAGCGGCGGCAGGAGCCGCAATGGTCGGTCTCGGGTGCGTCGGGTTCCAGCTCCGCGCGGGAAAAGATCGCACCGAGCATCAGCCAGTTGCCGTGCTCGCGCGAGATCAGCACCGTGTGCTTGCCCTGCCAGCCGAGTCCGGCGGCCTGTGCCAGCGGCTTCTCCATCACCGGGGCGGTATCGACGAAGACCTTCACGGGCTCCCCCGATTTCGCGGCAAGAAAGCCGCCGAGTTCCTTCAGCTTGCCCTTGATGACGTCGTGGTAGTCGCGCCGCTGCGCGTAGGCCGCGATGGCGCCGCGATCCGTCAGCCGCACGAGGTCGAGGGGATCGCGCTGCGGCCCCGCATTCATGCCGAGCATGACGATGCTGCGGGTCTCGGCCCACAGGGCGGAGGGTGCCGCGCGCTGCTCGGCGCGATCCTCCATCCAGTCCATCGTGCCGTGGTGGCCGTCCGCCAGCCATGCCGGGAGCCGCTCGCGCAGGGCCGGCACTGAATCGGGCCGGGTGACGCGAAACGCATCGAAGCCGAGATGGCGCGCGCGTGCCTCGATTATCTCGCGCAGGGGGCGGCCGGTGGGGACGGCCTTCTCGGGCCTCAGAAATCCAGATCCGCGTAATGGGCGGCCGGCGGCATCCCCGGCGCCCGGTCGGCCAGGAGCGCGCGGAAGGACGGGCGGGATTTCACCCGCGCGTACCAGTCCTTCGCCATATCGTCCTCGTCCCATGGCACGTCGCCGAGATAGTCCACGCAGGAAAGATGGGCGGCCGCCGCGAGGTCGGCATAGGTCAGATCGTTGCCGGCGAGCCAGCGGCGCTGCCCGATCAGGTAACCGACATATTGGAGGTGATAGCGCACGTTGGTGCGCGCCGCACGAATGGCATTCATGTCCGGAGGGCCGCCCCCTGCGGCGGACGACATGAAGCGCTTGTCGATCTTCTCGGTCACCAGATACTCGGTCACCTCGCTGTTGAACTTGACGAGAAACCAATCGAGCAGGCGCCGCACCTCCACCCGCGCCGTGGTGGTGTCCGGCAGAAGACGCCGTCCGGCAAGGCCGAGCCCCCGCGTCTCGTCGAGATATTCCGCGATCACGCCCGCGCCGGGAATGGCGAGCCCGGTCTGCTCCACCAGCACCGGCGTGGTGCCTGCCGGGTTGATCACGAGGAAGTCGCGGCGGCGCTCCCAGGCCCGTTCCTCGATGAGGGTCGGCTCCATGCCCATCTCGGCCAGGACGAGGCGGATGAAGCGCGAGTTCGGGCAGAACGGAGAGTGATAGAGCGTCGCCATCGAGGCCGTGGTTCAGCGGAAAGAAGGCAGAGCCCTGGGCAGACCGTGTCGCACCGGCGAAATTGGGGCGACGCGCCAGGATTATTTCTCCATCGTTGCCACCTTATTAACAAACGCGCCGCAACCCGGTAACCGCTCGTCAACCCTGCCGCCCCAAAGCTGCCGCATCGCCGTCGTCTGCCGCGCCCCAGCGTGTGCCGGGACATCGGCGTGGGGAACAGCAGGCTCATGGATCTCGTCCTGATCGCGAAGGCGCTCGTGCTCGCCGTGGTGGAGGGTGCCACCGAGTTCATCCCGGTCTCCTCGACCGGGCATCAGCTCCTCATCGGCCACTTCATCGGGTTCCACTCGCCCAACAACACCTTCGAGGTGCTGATCCAGCTGGGCGCGATCCTGGCCATCCTCTACGCCTATTTCGGCAAGCTCTGGGGCATCGCCACCGCGCTGCCGAACGATCCGCGGGCGCGCCGCTTCGTGCTCGCCGTGCTGATCGCCTTCCTGCCCGCGGCGATCATCGGCGGCCTGTTCTCGAAATACATCAAGTTCTACCTGTTCAACCCCTGGATCGTCTGCGCCACCCTGGTGGCCGGCGGCCTCGTGCTGCTCGTCATCGACGACACGGTGGGCGAGCCGAAGGCCGCGCCGCATGACGGGCCGACCGAGCATCCGCGCAAGACCGACGTGTTCGAGTTCAGCCTGCCGATGGCGCTGAAGATCGGTCTGTTCCAGTGCATCGCGATGATCCCCGGCGTGTCGCGCTCCGGCGCCACCATCGTCGGCGCGATGCTGATGGGCGCGAGCAAGCGCTCGGCCACCGAGTTCTCGTTCTACCTCGCCATGCCGACCATGGCCGGCGCCTTCGCCAAGGACCTGCTCGACAACTACAAGAACCTCTCCTCGAACGACGCCCTGCTGATCGTCATCGGCTTCGTCGCCGCCTTCATCTCGGCCCTGATCGTGGTGCGCACGGTACTCGACTACGTCTCCCGTCACGGCTTCTGGCTGTTCGCGTGGTGGCGCATCATCGTCGGCTCGCTGGGCTTCGCTGGACTGATTCTTTTTGGCTGAACCTTCAGGATTTTGAACGAGGCGGACGCGGCGACCCGGACTAAAGTCGGTTGTCGTTCGCCCGCACCTTGTGCGAGGGCTTGCGGCCAAGTCGCCGCTCTCTCAAGAAGCGGTGGGGAAAAGCTCGAAACGTCAAGGTCTCGCCCAAGATGGAAGATCGTCCGCTCGCCGAGTTGTTCGAGCCTGCGACCCGCGAGCGCTGGCGCAGCGCCGTCGAGGCCGCGCTGAAGGGGGGCGATTTCGAGAAGCGCCTCGTCTCGAAGACCGCCGACGGCCTGCGCATCGAGCCGCTCTACGAGCCGGCCGCGGGGGTGACGCAGCCCGTGCGGGCACCCGGGCCCTGGCGCCTGGCGCAGCTCATCGACCACCCGGACACGGAGAAGGCCGCGGCGCAGGCGCTGACCGACCTCGAGGGCGGCGCCGACGCGCTGGTGCTCGTCCATCGCGATGCGCCCGCCGCCCGCGGCTTCGGTCTCGACCTCTCCTCGCTCGACGCGCTCGACGCGGCACTGAAGGGGGTGATGCTGCCGCTGATCGCCCTGAGGCTCGACGCGGGCGCGGCCGGATTCGAGACGGCCGCCCTGCTCAAGCAATTGGTCGAGCGCCGCGGTGACGATCCTGCCGCCCTCGACCTCGATCTCGGGCTCGACCCGCTCGGCGCCCGCGCGGCCACAGGCCGGCTCGAACAGGGGTGGGAGGCGCGCCTCTCCGAGACCGTCACGAGCTTCACCGGATATCGCGGGCGCGTGGCCCTGGCCGACGCCCGCCCCTACCACGAGGCCGGGGCGAGTGAGGCGCAGGAACTGGCGGCCGTGCTCGCGACGGCGGTCGCCTATCTGCGGGCGCTGGAAGCCGGCGGCCATGATCTGGAGCGCGCCCGCGATGCCATCGCGATCCTTCTCGTGGCGGATGCCGACGAGTTCCTGACCATCGCCAAGTTCCGGGCGATCCGGCGCCTCTGGGCCCGGGTCGAGCAGGCCTGCGGGCTCGCGCCGAAGCCGCTGCGAGTCCTGGCCGAGACCGCGTGGCGGATGATGACCCGCCGCGATCCCTTCGTGAACATCCTGCGCACCACGATGGCGTCGGCCTCGAGCGGCCTCGGCGGGGCCGATTCGGTCACCGCTCTGCCCTATACCCAGGCGCTCGGACTGCCCGACGCCTTCGCCCGGCGCGTGGTGCGCAACAGCCAGATCGTGCTGATCGAGGAATCGAACCTCGCCAAGGTCTCCGACCCGGCGGCCGGCGCGGGCGGTTTCGAGGCGCTCACCGCCGAACTCAGCGAGAAGGCTTGGGGTCTCTTCCAAGAGATCGAGCGCGAGGGCGGTATCGCGAAGAGCCTCGAGGCCGGTGCGCTCGCGGGCCGGATCGCGGCGGTGGCGCAGGCGCGGTCGCGAGCGGTGGCGACCCGCAAGGAGGCGCTGACCGGCGCCAGCGAGTTTCCGTTCCTCGCCGAGAAGCCGGTGGCGGTGCTCGATGCCGCCCCGCGCGATCTCCCCCGTTCGGAGGGGGCCTTGCCCTCGCAGCGCCTCGCCGAGCCCTTCGAGGCGCTGCGCGATGCCTCCGACGCGACTCTGACGCGGACCGGCCGGCGTCCGGCGGTGTTTCTGGCCAATCTCGGTCCCGTGGCGGTTCACAATGCCCGCTCGACCTTCGCCGCCAATGCCTTCGCCGCGGGCGGCATCGAGGCCATCGGCAATGACGGCTTCTCCGACACCGGCGCTCTGGCCGAGGCCTTCAAGGCCTCGGGGGCGCGGCTGGTCTGCCTGTGCTCGTCCGATGCCGTCTACCAGACCGAGGCCGTGCCCGCGGCCGAGGCGCTGAAGGCGGCCGGCGCCGGCGCGATCTATCTCGCCGGCAGGCCCGCCGAAGCGGAAGCCCTGCGCGGAGCGGGCGTTCACGGCTTCCTTTTCGCCGGCTGCGATCTGCTGGCGCTCCTGCGGGAGGCCGCCGAGCGGGCGGAGAACTGACGCTCAAGGCCGCGCGAGCAACCTTGACACTGCGGGGTGCGAGACAATCTTCCGGCTGAAACGGGCCCGGGCGGCCCGACTTTCACAGCCGGATCTCAATCTCATGCGTCTGCCGAAATTTGCCGTCGCCACTCTCACTCTCGTCGTGCTGGGCGTCGGGACAGCGGAGGCGGCCAAGCGGAAGGTTCAGGTCCCGAACCGCTATGACGGCCGTTGGAGCATCGAAGTGCTCACCCTCGATGGCCCCTGCGACCGCGCCTATCGCTACGGTGTCCAGATCCAGCGGGGTGAGGCGGTCTACGGAGGCGGCGAGGTCGACATCAGCGGTCGTGTTGCGGCGAACGGAACGGTGAGGGGCACGATCTCCCGCGGCGGCAACGCGGCGCAGGTCTCCGGTCGGCTCTCGGCGAATGGCACCGGGGCCGGCCGCTGGTCGACACTCGGCGATGGCCCGATCAGCTGCAGCGGAAGCTGGAACGCGATGCGGCGCGGCTGATTCCGCCTCGATGCCCAGGCGAAAATATCGGAACGGCTAAGCCATCTGGCCTGTGGCGGCCGGGCGACAGATCGGCACTCGCTCCGCGCCGCACCATGCGAAACCTGTTTTCGCCCTAGATCCGGCGTGATCTTGGGCGAACGGTGCGGGCGTTCGATACCCGTTCGAGGCGCCCCCATGACCGCCGTGATGAGAGCCTTGCCGTTTCTCGGTCTCGCCTTCGTCGTGCTCAGTTCCGCGGCCGAGGCGCGCCCGGCACGGCAGCATGTTCCCGGTTCCGAGCACGCGGTACTGGCGCCGCTCGAGGAGGCGGCAACGGCCTGCTTCGCCGAGACGGTGATCGCCAATCCCAAGGCCATGCGGCTCGCGCGCGACGGGCGCTGGTACGAGGCGGCCGGCGTGACCGGCTTCCTGTGCCGCCCCGAGGTCGATCGCATGGCGGTCGCGCACGACCGCATTTACGGCCGCGGCACCGGTGAACGTTACTTCAAGGGCGCCTACGCCCGACATCTCGACAAGCAACTCGCCGCCCGTCTCCAGCCGCTGCTGGAGCCGAAGACCGTCGCGAGCGCAGAGCCGCCGGCCGAGAAGGCCACCCTCGGCGACGCCGCCACGGAATCGGCGGCGGGCGGTGCGGATCAATGAATGGCTGAAGCCGGATCCGTCTAGCGGATCCGCCGCCAGGTTTGCCGCTTGCACAGCACGCTGAGCACGCAGCCCGCGACTTCGACCGTGTCGGGCCCCTTCGGAGTCACGCTGCCCGCATAGGTCTTTCCGTCGTTCGGATTGTAGAGGCTGCCCTCGAAGCCCGCGCCGCTCGGCGTGCCGGCTTGCATGATCTGGACGCCGACGAGTTTGCGTGTGCGCAGCGCCGGATCAGGGTTCTTGGCATCGACGCCCGGCCCGGCCGTCGCCGCGATCGTCCCGCAATAGCCGTTGCCGCAGCGAGCGATGCGCACCGTCGAACCCGCCGTCTCGGTCTGCCAAAGGCCGGACAGGTCGGAGGTTTTCTGCGCCAGCGCGCTTCCGCCGGATGCCAGGAACAGCAGCCCGAAGGCCGCCATGCGGATCATCGGATCGCGAGGCCTGTTGGCGCACGACGTCGTCATTTCGTCTTCCTCCTCGCCGGTCGTGATCGCCGGCTCGCGACAGCGGTAGTGAGACGGCCACGCTACCGCAAGGTGCGGCGGCGGCGGTGTTTGACAATGCGGCCTTGACTTCACCCCATTCGCGCGGCCTACGGCCCGAGCGAGTCTGCACAGGCGAGTCAGGAGCGGCGGATGCAGGTGATCGAGACCGAGATCCCGGCGGTGAAGCGGGTGATCCCGAAGCGCCACGGCGATGATCGCGGCTGGTTCTCGGAGGTCTACCGCGCCGACCTACTTGCCGAGCGCGGCATCGCCAACGCCTTCGTCCAGGACAACCAGTCCTTCTCCGCACCCGCTGGAACGATCCGCGGCCTGCACTTCCAGGTCGCACCCAACGCCCAGGCCAAGCTGATCCGCGTGCTGGCCGGCGCGATCCTCGATGTGGCCGTCGATCTCCGCTCGGACTCGCCCACCTACGGTCGCCATGTCGCCGTGCGGCTCGACGCGGCGGGCGGCGAGCAGCTGTTCGTGCCCGCCGGCTTCGCCCACGGCTTCTGCACCCTGGAGCCGAACACCATGGTCGCCTACAAGGTGGACGCCTATTACAGCCCCGCCGACGACCGGAACCTGCGCTGGAACGACCCGGCGATCGGCATTGAATGGCCGGTGGCCGAAGCGGATGCGATCCTCTCGGGCAAGGACAAGGCCGCACCGCTTCTGGCCGATCTCGGGCGGGTGTTCTGAGCCGAGATACCGGATGCGTCCAACCGCAAGGGTTGGTATCGAACCGAACGGGGCCGCGATGCAGCCGGGCGTGATCCTCGGATGCCTCGCGTGAACGAAGCAACGGAGTTGAGATCGATGCGCATTCTGGTGACGGGCGGCTGCGGCTTCATCGGCTCCGCGCTCGTGCTGCATCTGGTGCAGGATCTCGGCCACGAGGTGCTCACCCTCGACGCCCTGACCTACGCCGCCAACCCGATCTCGCTGCAGCCGCTGGCGGACGATCCGCGACACCGCCTGGAACAGGCCGACATCTGCGATCCGGCCCGCGTCCACGCGCTCTACGCCGAGTTCCGGCCCGACGCGGTGATGCATCTGGCCGCCGAGAGCCATGTCGACCGCTCGATCACCGATCCGGGTGCCTTCGTGCGCACCAACGTCATCGGCACCCAGGTCATGCTCGACGGCGCCCGCAGCCACTGGGAGAGCCTGTCCGGCGAGGCGAAGGCGAGGTTTCGCTTCCTCCACGTCTCGACCGACGAGGTCTACGGCTCGCTGCCGCCCGACGCCTTCTTCACCGAGGAGAGCCGCTACGATCCGCGCTCGCCCTACTCGGCGTCGAAGGCGGCCTCCGATCACCTCGCGCGCGCCTGGCACGAGACCTACGGCCTGCCGGTGCTGGTGACGAACTGCTCGAACAATTACGGGCCGCGCCACTTCCCGGAAAAGCTGATCCCGCTGATGATCCTGGCGGCGCTGGAGGGCAAGCCGCTGCCGGTCTACGGCGACGGGATGAACGAGCGCGACTGGATCCATGTTGAGGACCATGCCCGCGGCCTCGTCGCGGTGCTGGAGCGCGGCCGGATCGGCGAGACCTACCTGCTGGGCGGGCGCGCGGTTCGGAACAACCTTGCCGTGGTGAAGGCACTCTGCGCCGCCTTCGACCGCCTGCGCCCCGAGAACGGGCCGCACGAGCGCCTGATCACTTTTGTGGCCGACCGGCCCGGCCACGACCGCCGCTACGCCATCGACCCGAGCAAGGCCGAGGCCGAGGTCGGCTGGCGGCCGACCAAGGTGTTCGAGCAGGCGCTGGAAGAGACCGTGCGCTGGTACCTCGACAACGAGGCGTGGTGGCGCCCGATCCGCGAGGGCCGCTACTCGGGCGAGCGGCTCGGCCTCGCTCAGAAGAGTGCCTGAGCATGGACATCCTGATCCTCGGCGGGGCCGGGCAGGTCGGCACGGAGCTTCAGGCCTTTTCCTGGCCCGAGGGCGTGCGGGTCCACGCCCCCGACCGCCAGAGCCTCGACATCACCGACGAAGCGGCCGTTGCCGCCGCGCTCGATGCGCGCGCCTACGCGGCGGTGATCAACACGGCCGCCTACACCGCCGTCGATAAGGCCGAGAGCGAGGTCGCCGCCGCGTGGCGGCTCAACGCGCTGGCACCTGCCATCCTCGCCGCCGAGACGAAGCGGCGGACCATCCCGCTCGTCCACGTCTCGACCGACTACGTGTTCGACGGCTCGGGCGAGGGCTTCTACGCCCCCGATGCGCCGGTGAACCCGCAAAGCGTCTACGGTGCGAGCAAGGCGGCCGGCGAGATGGCGGTGCGCAGCGCGAACCCGCGCCACGCGATCGTGCGCACCGCCTGGGTGGTGAGCCCGCACCGGGGCAATTTCGTCAAGACGATGCTGCGTCTCGCGGGCGAGCGGGAGAAGCTCACCGTTGTCGATGACCAGCACGGCTGCCCGACCTCGGCCGGCGACCTCGCGGCGGCTCTCGCCACCATCGCCCTGCGGATGGCCGGTGACGAGGCCGCGCCGGCCGGCACCATGCACTGCGTCAACGACGGCGCCACCACGTGGTGCGGCTTCGCCCGCGCCATCGTTGCGGGCGCGGCTCAGCGCGGGGGGCGCAGCGTTCCGGTCGAGGGCATTCCGACCACCGCCTACCCGACCCCGGCCCGGCGCCCGGCCAATTCGCGCCTCTCGACGCAGAGCCTGACCGATGCCTACGGCATCGCGCCCCGCTCCTGGGAGGCGGCGCTCGACGACATCCTCGACCGGCTGGTCGGGCCGGTTCGTTCCCACTGATCAGGACGTGTTTCGTATGAAGGGCATCGTGCTCGCCGGCGGCTCCGGCACAAGGCTCCATCCGGCCACGCTGGCGATCAACAAGCAGCTGCTGCCGGTCTACGACAAGCCGATGATCTACTACCCGATCTCGGTGCTGATGCTGGCCGGCATCCGCGAGATCCTGATCATCTCCTCGCCTGAGCATCTCGGCAACTACCAGCGCCTGCTCGGCACCGGCGAGCAGTTCGGGCTGACCTTCACCTACGCGGTACAGCCGCGGCCCGAGGGGCTGGCTCAGGCCTTCCTCATCGGCCGCGACTTCGTCGGCTCGGACGACGTCGCGCTGGTGCTCGGCGACAACCTGTTCTTCGGCAACGGCATGAGCGAGCTGCTCGCCAAGGCACGCGCCCGCAAGAGCGGGGCGACGGTGTTCGCCTATCACGTCGATCATCCCGAGGCCTACGGCGTCGTCACGCTGGATGAGAGCGGCCGCCCGCTGCGGCTGGTGGAGAAGCCCAAGACCCCGGAGAGCCCTTGGGCGGTGACGGGCCTGTACTTCTACGACAATCAGGTGCTCGACATCGCCGCCGCGGTGCAGCCCTCGGAGCGGGGCGAACTGGAGATCACCTCCGTCAACCAGGCCTATCTCGAGCGCGGCCAGCTTCATGTCGAGCGGATGAGCCGGGGCTATGCGTGGCTCGACACCGGCACGCACGACAACCTGCTGGAGGCGGGGGAGTTCGTGCGGGTGCTGCAGCACCGTCAGGGGCTCCAGGTGGCGTGCCTGGAGGAGATCGCTTATCTCCAAGGCTTCATCGGCCGCGAGCAGCTGCAGGCGCGGGGCGAGCTGTTCGCCAAGACCAAGTACGGCCAGAACCTGCTGCGCCTCGCCCGCGAGGGCCGCCGGCCCGATCAGGATTTCTGACGGACGCGCCTCGCCCATTCGCGATGGTGAGGTGAGCCAGAAGCGGACGCGATCGCTATCGTCAGCGATCGCCCTGGATCAGCACCGCGCCGGTATAGGTCTCGGCAACCTCGCAGAACGGCACGCCGCCGACCGTCAGCACTGCCTCGACGGAGAACAGCGGCTCGCCGGGTCCCGGCAGGCCGCCGGTCTCGGGCCGCCACAGCATCGTCAGAGACCGGTTGCGCCGGCTCGGACCCAGCGGGCGCACGACGTGGCCGAAGGGAGCCTGCGTTCCGTCCAGCGCCGCGTTCATGTCAGGCGTCAGGCGCGAGGGCACGTACCAATTGTCGGCTTCCGACAGGACATGGGCGCCGCAGGTGAGTCGCACCCGGCGATAGCGCACCGGCTCGTCCGGACCGACGGCGAGCCGCTCGCGCCGTGCGGCCCCGGGCGGCTTGTCCGGACCAGAGACGCGCACGGCGATGATCCGTGGATCGGAGCTGAGCCCGCGCTCGGCACACCACGCTTCGAGGACGGCGGTGGCGCTCGGCGCGGCGAGCAGGCGGGCGCTCAGCGTTTCGATCAAGGCGCGCGCGCCGGACCCATCCTGCGCCTCCCGGCTCGTGTCGGCCGCCGTTCCGGCGGCCTGCGCTTGCGCCCGAGCGGCGTTCGCGGGCGGCACGGCGGCGCCGAGTGCCGCAAGCCCCACCGTCAGCATCCGTGTCGCCGTCCGCTCCATCGTGCAGCGCAATACGCCGCCGGCCGGCAAAGGTCCACCGCGCCGGGCGTGCTGTCCCCGGCGCGAGGCATCTTACTTGCTGCCGGAGGGCAGGGCGGTGGCGAGAGGTCCGGCCGGGGCAAGCGGGAAGGCGACCTTGCAGCGCTGGCCGCCGGGCAGCTTGAAATCGGGGTTCGGCAGTTCGAGCCGCACGCCGAAGGTGCCGCTGGCCGCGTCGAACACCTGATCGACCACGCTGACCTTGGCCAGATAGGTGCCACCGATCGGCTGGTCGAGCTCGACGGTGGCCGGCATCCCGAGCGCGATCTCCTTCCAGCGGGAGACCGGCAGGTAGGCCTCGACGTAGAGCGGATCGAGCTGGACCAGGGTGAAGATCGCGCTGTCCTGGCGCACGAACTCGCCGGCCGACATCAGCCGCTCGGTGACGATGCCGCGGATCGGGCTGCGGATCATCCGCAATTCGAGCTGCGCCTCGGCGCGCTGCAGCTCGATCCCGGCGAGCTTGTGCTTCAGGATCTCGGTCTGAAGGTCACGCTTGCCGATCTCGTAATCGGCCTCGACCTGATCGAGCTTCTCCTGGGTGACGATCCCCTTCGAGAGCTGGTTCTGGCGGTCGAGGCGGCGCTTGTAGAGCTCGACCCGGGTCTGCTGCGCCTCGATGCTGGCCGTCGAATCCGACTGCGCCCGCGACAGGGCGACGTTGGCCTCCTCCACGCTCGAATCGAGCCGGGCGATGATCTCCCCGGCCTTGACCGTGGCGCCGCGGTTGACCGGCACGCTCTTGAGGATGCCGAGCGTGGCCGAGCCGATCTTCAGCTTCTGCGCCGGCTCCACGACGCAGTCGACGCGGGTTTCCTGGGCGCTCGCCGCACCGGCGGAGAGGCAGAGCGCGACGAGGGCCGCGCAGATCCGGACTCGCCCCATTCCGACCTGGAAGGTCATCGCGAAAACATCCTCATTCTGCGTGGCCGGCGAAGGCCAGGATCCGGTCCTGCATCTGGTCGGAATGCAGCAGGTCGGCGCGCATGCGTCCGTGCAGCCGTTCGGTGCGCATCTGGGCATGGCGCAGCAGGCGCGCGCCGAAGGCCCGGCCGCGCGCGGGGCCGAGCAGCGCCATGATGCGGCGGGCGGGCCCGCGCCCGACGAGCCCGCTCTCCATCAGCGGGTCGTCGAGGGAGAGGATCGCCTGGAAGCAGCCCGGCTCGCCCTGCCGCCCGCTGCGGCCGGCGAGCTGGTCGTCGATGCGCCGGGCGTCCTGGCGCTCCACCATGATGACGTGCAGGCCGCCGAGTTCAGCGATGCCGGGGCCGAGTTTGATGTCGGTGCCGCGCCCGGCCATGTTCGTCGCCACCGTGATGCGGCCCCGCTGCCCGGCCTCGGCGACGATGGCCGCCTCTTCCCCGTCCTGGGCCGCGGAGAGTACCGTGTGCGGCAGCCCGGCCTCCGAGAGATGGGCACTGGCGCGCGCGGAGGCCGCCACCGAGCGGGTGCCCACCAGAACCGGGCAGCCGCGCGCGTGCAGTTCGGCGATGCGTTCGGTGACGCGGCGCCACTTCGCCGCCTCGTCGGGAAGCACCTCGTCGGGAAGGTGGCGTCGCTGCACCGGGCGGTGGGTCGGGATGCGCGCCACCGGCAGCCGGTAGACCGTCCAGAACTCGGCGGCGACGCCGCGCGTCGTACCGGTCATGCCGGAGAGGCGGGGATAGCGCCGGAAGAAGCGTTGATAGGTCATGCGCGCCAGCGTCGAGCGGGCGCCGGAGAGCTCGCAGCCCTCCTTGTGCTCGACCATCTGGTGCAGGCCGTCGCTCCAGCTCCGGTCCGGCATCACCCGGCCGGTATTGGCGTCGACGATCACCACTTTGCCCTCGCGCAGGATGTAGTGCTCGTCGCGGTGGAACAGGTGCAGGGCCGAGAGGGCCTGCCGCACCAGCCCTTCGCGGGTGACGCGCCCGCGCCACGCGGAGGCCTCGCCGCGCCCGTCGCCCGCGGCGAGCGCGGCGATCCGCTCGCGGCCGGAATCGGTCAGGACGATCCGGTGCTCGGCCGCCTCGATCAGGTAGTCCTGCGGGCTCGCCAACGCGCCGGCGATCTCCATGGCGCGGGCGAGCACCTCGGTGCCGAACTGCGAGCCGGCGGGGGCCGAGATGATGAGCGGCGTGCGGGCCTCGTCGATCAAGACGCTGTCGGCCTCGTCGACGATGGCGAAGTGCAGGCCGCGCAGGCGGAGCTGGGCGAGCCGGCTCGCGGCGACGTGCATGCTCTCGAGCTTGAGGCGCACGTCGCTCGCGCGCTGACCCAGGGCGATGCGGTCGCGCAGGTAGTCGAAGGCGAGATCCTTGTTGGTGCAGTAGGTGATGTTGCAGCCGTAGGCCGAGGCCCGCTCCGGCTGCTCCTGCTTTTCCTTGATGACGCCGACGGTGAGTCCGAGGGCGGCGTAGAGGGGGCGCATCTCCTCGGCGTCGCGCTCGGCGAGGTAGTCGTTGACCGTGACGACGTGGACGGGCAGGCCCGCCAGCGCCGCCGCGCCCGCGGCGAGCGTCGCCGTGAGTGTCTTGCCCTCGCCGGTCGCCATCTGGGCGATGCGCCCGTCGAGGAGGGCGGCGGCGCCCATCATCTGCACGCCGTAATGGCGCTGCCCCTTCACCCGCCCCGACATCTCGCGGATCAGGGTGAAGGCCTCCGTGATGTCGGCGTCGCGAAACTTCTTCTGGGCGCGCAGAGCCGCCGTGACCGCCTGGATCCGGCTCTGCAGCGCCTCGTCGGACAAAGCCGCAACAGCCTCGGCCCGCGCCAGGGCGTTGCGGGCGATGTGCGCGTAGCGGCGGCTGGCCCAGCCGGTAAGACCCAGCTGGAGAAGCCCGATGATCCGCGCCGCGGCCTGATCGAGGCGGCTCGCCTTGAGCGGCTTGCGCTCCGAATAGGCCCGCGCCGCCGGCAGGCGGAAGGCGGGCCCGGGGGCGAGCGAGCCGGCGGGAAGGGCGAGGCGGTCAGACACGGAACTGGCTCAGGAAGACCTGACGCAGGCTGCGCAGCGCCCGCCACGCGATCGGCTCCGCCCCGTGATCGAATCGCACGTAGACCCGCTCGCCGAGTACGTTGAAGGGAAGGCCGCCGGCGAGCTGGACGTCGAAGACGAAGATACTCTGGAGCGCCACCGGCTTCTGCGGGTTGCTGGCGTCGACCGCGATGGTGCCGCCGCCCTGCGTCGCGAGAGCCAGGCTCGGGATCTCCTGCTGCGCCCCCGGCACCTCACGCAGGATCGCGCCGGAGAGAACCTGCTCGGGCTTTTCCGCCAGACGGGCGGCGACGCCCTGCGTCCGGCTGCGGATCAGGTCCACGTCGGTCTGCGGCACCACCACCCGCACGACGGGATCGTCGGCGGTGAGCACGTAGCCGATGCGTTCGCCCCGGCGCAGATAGCGTCCCGGCAGATCGACGGCGCCCGGCACGATCAGCCGCCCGGCCTGGCTCGCCCGCACGATGAGTCCGGCTTGCCGCTCGCGGTAGACCCGCAGGATCTCCTGCGTGCTGGCGATCTGCTCCTGAAGGATCTGCGCCTGGACCCGGTCGCCGAGCCGGGCGGCGTCGTAGCGCAGGCGTAGTTCGACGAGCTGCGCCTCCAGCACCGCGACGCGGCTGTCGAGGCTCGGATCCTCCAGCGTCGCCAGGGGCTCGCCGGCCTGCGCGTCGTGACCGGGCTCCACCAGCAGCGCCGTGAGAATGCCGTCGGTCCGGGTGCGGATCTGGGTGTCGTCGGGCGCCCAGACGACGCCCTGCGCCATCGTGGTGTAGGGCAGGGGGACCACGAACAGAAGCGCGAGGGCCGCCCCCGTGGCGGCGCTCGTCAGCGTGATGGCCCGGCCCCGGCGCCGATGCAGCTTCGGATCGGTCAGGACGAATTTCAGCCCCTTCACCAGGGGCGCGACGATGGTGCCGAACAGGGCGAGCCCGGCCAGCAACACGCCGAAGACGAAATACTGGGTGGCGATGAAGGCCGCGATGCCGATCGAGACGATGGTCCGGTAGACGAAGGCGGCCACCGCGTAGACGAGGAGCCAGGGCCGCTCGTCCGCTGCGGTCACGGGACTCTTCGCGTCCTCGATCTTCAGGAGGTAGCGCTCGACCAAGTAGAAGACGTAGCGGTTGGCGCGCGAGCCGAGATTGGGAATCTCGATCAGGTCGGCGAAGATGTAGTAGCCGTCGAAGCGCAGCAGCGGGTTGCCGTTGAACAGCAGCGTCGACACGCTGCCGATCACCATCACGTTGAAGGCCGCCGCCCGAACGAGGCCCGGCTCGGCCGTGGCCCAGACGATGGCGGCCATGCCGGCCAGGAACAGCTCGACGAAGATGCCGGCGGCCGCCACCATCATCCGCTGCCACTTGCTGGGGAAGGCGGCGGAGGCCGAGGCATCGACGTAGGGCGCCGGGAACAGCACGAGCAGCATGATGCCGACCTCGTGCACCTCGCCGCCCCAGGCCTTGGCGGCGCAGGCATGCCCGGCCTCGTGCAGCGCCTTGATGACGGGGTAGAGGCACATCATCAGCGCGACGTTCTGCGCCGAGAGCATCTGGCCCGCGACGTCGCCCGTCAACTCGCCCGCGTGCAGGGCGGCCACGACGAGACCGGCGATTACGACGGCGAGCCAGACTGCGAGCCCCCAGACCGAGAAGATCGGCCGGAAGAACGGCGCGAGCCGGTCGAGCAGCGGATCGGGGTCGAACAGCGGGAAGCGGAGCGCCAGGGGGTTCTTGACCCGGGCGATCAGCGTGCGGCGCGCGGTCGATTCCGAGCGTTCGGCGAGTTCAGCGAGATCCGGCGGCAGGTCGCCCTGGAGCAGGTCCGAGCCGTGGAGCTGCGAGATCAGGCGGATCGTGTCGTCCTGGGTCGGCGGGTCGTCCTCGTTGCGGCGGGCGGCGGCCTCCCACACCTCCTGCAGGGTGCGGCGCCCGTCCATCATGCAGAGGATCAGGTTGGCGGTGGGCGACAGGCGGTGGAAGCGCCCGGTCTGGTGATCCTGCAGAACGTACCAGACCTCGCCGCGAAAGCTCTGCCGGTGGATCTCGGCGTGGCGGCGCAGCCGCGGGCGCAAGGCCGCGACCCGGTACCACGACTGGCTGAACAGGGACTGGGACATGCCGCGATCCCCTCACGGCCACCAGTGCCAGAAGGCGAGGCGCACCCAGTCGACGATCGGCCGGGCCCAGATCCAGGCGAGCAGACGCCGGTCGACATCGACCTTGGCGATGCCTTCCATGCCCGGCCGCAGCCGTGTGGCGCCGTCCGCGATCCGGCCCTCGACGCGGAACAGGTTGCGGCCGTTCCTGGCCTCGGCCACGGGAGTGATGGTCTGGATCGTCAGCGCCTGGGGCTGATCGGGCAGCGAGGTGGCGAGCATGTGCCCGCTCTGTCCCTCGTGCAGGTCGGCGATGACGCGCTCGTCGACGCTGAGCACGACGCGGTAGCTGTCGAGTGGCGCGATCTCGAACAGCACCTGCCCACGGCTGATGGCGCCGCCGATGGATTGCGAGAGATCACCGGAGACGATCAGCCCGTCGAAGGGCGCGGTGAATTTCGAGCGCGCGATCTGCTCGTCGAGCAGGCGGATCTGCGCATCGGCCTGATCGATCTGGCTCTTGACCACGTTGATCGTGGCGGGCTGCCGCGTGGCCAGCGCCTTGTCGTACTCGTAGGTGCGCTGCTGGCGCTCGGTGACCCAGCGCAGGCGCTCCAGGGCGAGGTCCCGATCCTCCAGGGCGGCGAGGAGGTCGCCCTTGCGCACGGTGTCGCCGGCGCGGTGCCCGGCGGTCTTCAGGTAGCCGTCGTAGGAGGCGACGACGGAGCGGCGGACGAGACCTTCGACGCGGGCATCGGCGGTCACGCGGTAATCGGTCTCGATTACCGAGAGCGCCAGGATAGCGGCCAGCGCGGCGGCCAGCCCGAGCTTGAGCCCGGTTCGGTTCGGACCGAAGACCAGGCGCGCGCCGTTCATCACCGCGTCGGCCGCCTTGAGGGCGAGCCAGCGGTCGTTCTGCCGCTTGTCCTCCAGCACGGGACCGATGGCTGCGGCGCAGGCGCTGACCTGCTCGACCGTCTCCAGGCTGAACGGCTGGTCGGCGGGGCGCTCCAGGGTGATGGCACCGACGAAGCGGTCGTCAACGAGCATCGGCACGGTCAGGACCCGGCCGCCATATTGCAGGCGCGCGAGATCGGCATGCGCCGTCGTGACGGTGGCCTCGTTCTCGGGCGGCGGAAACAGGATCAGGCTGCGCTGGTCGATCGCCTCGTTCATGCAGGCGCCGAGGCGGCGCACGAGGTTCATCTCGCGGCCGAACTGGGCCGAGTGCGAGATCGCCGCGATCCGGGCGCTTCCGCGCCGCACGAAGCCGATGGCCGCCCGCTGGCAGGAGAAGGCGATGGCGAGGTCCGTCACCGCGGCGGTGCAGGCCGCGGAGAAGCGCGACTGTTCCAACACCCCGGCGAGCAGGTCGAGCACGGAGCGCGAGCGCGCCAGTGTCCGGCGCTCGCCCCGCCCGATCAGCTCGGCTTGCTTGGCGACGAGCCACGCGCTGCCCCACTGCACCTGACGGATCGCGGCGCGCAGCTCGTCCTTGTCGAGGCTGTCGAGAGCGAAGGCGGTGACGGCAAAGCAGGCGTCGTCGAGCGCCAGCGGCAGCGCGATCCAGGCGCCCGACCCCTGCGGGAGCGCGCCGGGGAGCGGCCCGTCCGCGGCCATCGCCTGGACCACCGGCCGGTTCTCGCGCAGGGCGGCCTCGGCGGTCTCGCGCAGGCCGGCCTCGCACTCGGACTGGGCCGGGAACACGGCGAGCGGGGCGAGCCCGACCGACGTGCCCGGAAGCAGGACGCAGGCCCGCGGCGCGCCGAGCATCGGCGCCTGCAGCGTGAGCCACGCTTCCGCCGCCGCCTGAAGCGTCTGCGATGTCCGGAGCACCTGCCACAGGGCCGGCTCCAGCAGGGAGAGGCGCGCGGCCGGGCCCGCTGCGGACGAAACCGCCGCGGACGCGCCTTCCGCCGCCAAACGCTCGCTCATGGGCCCCGGATTCCTTGACTGACGGCGCTCAGGGTCTTGCTGTGGAAGGGCCTCGACGCCGCGCCGTGACGCGCGGCGGCGGGGCGTGCTGATCAGGCGTCGAGGTCGAGGCGCCCGTGCCGGTTCTCATACTCGGCCAGGACGCCGCCGAGGACGGAATGGAGGCGCTTGGCCGCGAGCGGGGTGAGGATCACGCGGTTGGAGAGATCGACCACCACGTTCTCGGTCGAGGCGAGATTCCAGGTCCGGTTGGTGCCGAAGAACAGATCCACCTGCTCGCGGGTGCCCTGCACGTTCACGACGTTGGCGAACTGCGTCGACATACCGTCCTCACGCCACTCGATCGCACGCACCTGATCGGCGGCACCGGGCTTGCTGCTCTCGCTCACGACTGTTCCCTCATCTGCGCGCATCGCCGCGCGACGTCACTCCGGACCGGTCGACCGCGCCGCCGGGCCGATGCCGGAGCGGATCGCACGACCCAAGTCCTCGTCAAGACATTGCACGAATAAAGCCGCCAATGAACGGCGGCTTGCCTTGCGAACCGGGCGAAACCAAGTCGCCTTGCATTTATGGCACACAGGGCGATAGGAGCTATTGCACGGTTTGTGCGATTCGATCACGAATGGAATGTGGCGCCGACAATGGCCACGAAGAAGATTGCGTTGATCCAGCGTCTCAATTCAAGGATTCCTTCGAGCCCGAGCTGTAATCGGGCGATGCTTCGCTGCGTCCTTCCGGCCCCACGCTGATGCCGGGGATGCGGCACGCACCATCGGCGACGGAGACGCCAGGGCCGGATTTTCCCTTCGTCGACCGGTTCCTCGAGAGCGAGGCCGCCGCGCACGCTCTCACTTTCGCCCTTGCATCCGGTCTGATCGATCGTCTGGCCCGCCGTTCGGAGGCCGCGGCGGCGGGACTCGCCGACGAGTTTCGCCTCGACCCACCGCAATATGCCTGCCTGACCGGCCTTCTCATCGGCGCCGGCATCGCGGCCGAGCCCGCACCTGGCCGGATCGCTCTGAGCGAGGCGTTCCGCGCCGTGCTGCCCTGCCGCGATCTCATCGAGGCGAAGCTCGCCTTCGCCGCCGCCGCGTCGGAGGATCTGCGCCGGCATTTCTCCGCCTTCGTCGCCGATCTGCCGGCCTTCATGGCCGCTTCGCGCACCTTCGAGCTGTTCCGCTACGACCGCTGCTTCGCGATCACGCCCGAGAACCTCGACGCCACCCGGCGCTGGGTCGCCTACACCACCTGTCTCACCCGCTATGAGGCCGGTCCCTGCCTCGACCGGATCGAGCCCGGCCGCCACCGGCATCTGCTCGATCTCGGCGGCAACAGCGGCGAGTTCGCCGCGCAGGCCTGCCGCCGCGTCCCGTCCCTGACCGCGACGGTGCTCGACCTGCCCGTGGTCTGCGCGCTCGGCCGCGACAATCTCGCGGGGCGCCCGGAAGGCACCCGCGTCGCGTTCCGCCCCGGCGACATGCGGCGCGATCCCCTGCCCGAGGGCCACGACCTCATCACCTTCAAATCGGTGCTGCACGACTGGCCGGCGATCGAGGCGCGCGCCCTGCTCGAGCGCGCGACCCGGGCCCTGATGCCGGGCGGCCGCCTCGTGATCTACGAGCGGGCGCCGGTGCCGCTGCGCGCGCGCGCGCTCGGATACGTCCAATCGGCCGACCTCGTATTCCAGCCCTTCTTCCGTGACGCCGGCTTCTATGCCGAGACGCTGGAGGCCCTCGGCTTCGTCGATGGCCGCGTCCGTACCATCGCGCTGGAGACGCCGTTCCACCTGATCGAGGCGCGCAAGCCCGACGGTGCGCCGTGAGCACGCCCTTCGTTCTCGCAGTGTCCGGACCGCCCGGCAGTGGAAAAACCACCCTGTCCCATGCCCTGTCGGCGCGTCTCGGCGGCGCCCCCGTGCTGTCCTACGACGCCTATGAGACCGTCACCGGCTGGCCGCCGGAGCGGGTGGCGGCGTGGCTCGCGGACGGCGCTCCCCTCGATGCGGTGCCCGTGCCGGGCCTCGCCGAGGATCTGGCGCGGCTGCGGCGCGGCGAGCCGGTGCCGGACCGGGAGCGCGGAGGAACGCTGCGCCTGCCGCGGCGCGGGCCGCGTGCCGCGATCGTTCTCGACACCCTGCTCGGCAGGGCCCATCCCGGAACGGGAGCGCAGATCGACCATCTGGTCTGGCTCGACCTGCCGCTCGACGTCGCGCTGGCGCGTAAGCTGCGCAGCTTCACCGAGGAGGCGCGGCGCGACCCCTCTGCGGCCCCCGGATTCCTCGCCGCGCTGGATGCCTATCTCGGCCGCTACGACACCCTGCTTCATCCGACCTACGCGCTGCAGCGCGAGCGGATCCGGCCGGCGGCCGACCAGATCCTCGGAGCCGGCACGCTCACCGAGCATCTCGACGCCATCCAGTCCGCCATTCAGTCCAAACTTGAACCCATCCTCACGGCCGCCTCGACGCCGACGGCGTGAGGCGCGCCGCTCGCGGAGCCGACAACCCGATGTTCAGGTCCGAACGCTCCGCGCCACCGCGCCTGGTCGTCGCCGGCGGCGGTCCCGCCGGCTGGATGGCGGCCTTCTATCTGAAGCGCGTCCTGCGCCGAGCCGGCTGGACGGTGACCCTCGTCGCGGCGGCCCCGGCCGCGGGAGCGCGCGTCGCCCTGGCGACGCGTCCGTCCTTCACCCGCTTCCTCGGCGCCTTCGACATCGACGAAGCGATCTTCATGCGCCGCTGCGCGGCGACCTACCGGCTGGCCAGCCGCTACGACGACTGGTTCGCCGAAGGCCAGGGGCACTGGCACCCCTTCGGCGCCTGCGGCCCGAGGATCGCCGGCCGCGACCTGTTCCACTACTGGATGAAGCTTCGCGAATCCGGCCCTGAAGAGGAGGCCGGCAGCTATGCGGATTACGCGCCCCAGGCGCTGATGGCCGCCGCCGGACACGGTCCCCGCCCGGAGACGGGCCGGTCGTCTCTGAGCGAGTCCGGCGATTACGGCTATCACCTCGACCGGGCCGGTCTCGTCCGTTTCCTGCGCGAACTGGCGCTCGCCGAGGGCGTGCGCGTGGTGGCCGGGCGCGTTCGCGAGATCGAGCGCGACCTCTACGGCGACGTCGCCGCGCTCGTCCTCGACGACGGGCGGACGGTCGAGGGCGACATCTTCCTCGACTGCACGGGCGCAACTTCGCAGCTCATCGGCACCGCGCTCGGCGAGGCCTGGGTCGCCGGCAATGGCCCTGGCGACCGCCTGACCCGCCTGTCCCTGCCGCGGTCGGCCGAGGCGCCGCCCTTTACCGCCTACCGCGGCCGGGCGGAGGGGTGGACGGCGTCGCTGCCCCTGGCCGACCGCACCGAGCATATCTTCGTCCACGACAGCCGGACCACGCTGCCGGATGCGGCGGCGGAGGTGCTGCAACGCGCCTTCGCGGGCGGGGCGGACGTCACGCAGTCGCAGCTGCGATACGGTCGCCGCGCATCGCCGTGGCAGCGCAACGTCGTCGCCCTCGGCGCCGCTGCCGGAGCCGTCGAACCGCTCGTCGGCTTCGATCTTGATCTCGTCCTGGCCGGACTCGAGGCGTTCCTCGCCTATCTGCCCCGGCAGGGTGAGGGGAGCGACGTGCTCCGCAGCGCCTACATCGCGCGGCTGAACCGCGCCCAGGACGATGCGGTCGAGGCGGTGGCCGCGCATTACGTCCTCGGCCGCCGGCCGGAACGGTTCTGGGCGGCGGCCCGCGCCGCGCCGCTTCCCGACCGGCTCGCCGATCGCCTCGACCTCTACGAGTTGGCGGGCCATGTCGAACCGAGCGGGGAGGCATTGTTCGGCGAGGGCGACCATTACCTTCTGTTCTCTGGAGCCGACTTCCTGCCGCGGCGGCCCTTCGCGCCGGTCGATGTCAGCGATGGCCGCGAGATCGCGAGACTGCTCGCGAGCATCCGCGCGCAATCGGTCCGGATCGCGCAGGCCATGGCGCCGCATGACCGTCTGATCGAAGCGTTGCACGGTCCGGCACCCGTTGCCGCGCCCGCCCTGCGCCCGGCCGTGGCGTCGGCCGGCCCGGCGAGCCTGCGCGGGACTCCGGAGGGCGCGCGTCTTGCCGATCTCGTCGCCGGCCTCGGCCAGCCTTTCGGCTACGAGCGCTCGGTCAAGGCATCCCCGGCGGGGTTGCAGACCGAGCGCTTCCTGATCAGCCTGCACCGTATCAGCCTCGGACTGACGCCGGGAAGGACGCTCGACGAACTCGCCGCCAGGCTCGGGCTGCCGGAGCGCGAGCGCGCCGAGGCCGCCGGCCTGATCGAGGATGCCGACATCCTCCATCTCGGATACGAGGGCGGAGCGTCCGGCACGCTCTACAAGCTCTACGTCGAATGGTCGTCGCGCACCGATGCGGCCTGGAGCGGCGTGGACGCGGCGGGGGCGGAGCCGATGCTGGTCCACCGCGCCTACAAGTGGAGGCCCGAGGCGACCCATCCGCCCGTCGTCACGCTCTATCACTGGCCACGGGTGCGCGGTCCCGAGGAGATCGGGGCGCGGCTGACCCGGATCGCCGGCGCGTGGGGCGCGGCCGGCACGCCCGTACGCGACACAGCCCATGCGATCCTGAGGCTGGCGCGGGACAGGGGGCGCGGCGCCGTCCACTATCTGGAAGCCCGCGAAGAGCCGGGACTGCGCCTGTCCTACGACCTCAACCTCTATGCCTGCGGCCTGAGCGTGGCCGATGCGGAACCGCTGCTCGGCCAGGCCTTCGTGGATCTCGGCACTCCGCCACAGGCCGCGGCGGCTGTCCTGGGAGAACGCCTCGGGGAAACCCTGGGGCACGTCGCCGGCGGCATCGGTCGCGACGGCCGGCCCTTCCTGACCGTCTATTCCGGCAAGGCGGGTGCATGACCGGCCTCGACCCCGCACGGCTCGAACTCTCCGCCCCCGGCGATCGCTACGCCGATTACTGCCTGTGGGATTACGAGCCGGTCGGGCCGACGGCGGGACGCCTGCGGTCGGCGAGCCTGCTCTGGCACTCGCTGGCCTGCGCGGGAGCGGATCCCCGGCTCGTCGCGATCTGCGACGCGCTGCGCGACGGCCTCGGGCCTGGCCGCAGCGTCTGGGGCGCCAAGCTCCGCGACGGCGTCACCACCTGGGAGTTCTACTTCTACGACTACGCCCGGCTCGACCGCACCGTCTCGGTCGAGCGCGTGCTGGCGATCCTGGCGCCGTTCGCATCCTGCGATCTGCGCTACGCGGGCGCACGGCCCTACTTCATGTTCTCGCTCGACCTCGACGCCGCCCTGGCGCGGGGCGAGCGGGGCCTCGACCGCCTCAACATCTATGTCGGCAATCCCGGCACCAGCGTCTCGTCCGGCCTCAGCTACGGGCTCTCCGCGCAGGGCCTCGTCTTCGACAACCTCTACAGCTTCTTCGACGCCGCCCGCGAGCGCGACGCAATCCGGGCCAAGGCCGCCTGCTCGGCCCATCTCGACCTACCCGGTCTCGATCTCGACGCGATCCTGTGGCCCGAACTGATGCGCTGCGGCGTGGTGGTCGTGGCCAACAAGCGCCTGTGCGACGGCGTCTACTTCTCGCGCGTGGGCGTCGACGGGCTGATCGCCTTCCTCGACCGGCTCGCCTATCCGGCCGCGATCCGCGACTTCGTGCGCGGCGAGCGGCGGCGGCTGTCGCACCTGCTGTTCGATGTCGGGATCGACTACGCGGTGATCGACGGCAGGCTGACGGTGACGAAGAGCGCGTATTACGGGCTCCTCTGATACGGTGTCCGCCCGATCGAGGCGGACACCCTGTCGGTGCGAGCGAAGCACGAAATCCGCGTTGCGAAGCATCCGACGGGATTCCGTATGAGGGGCGGGACGACGACATGGGACGCTACGACCACGCCGCCTACGTCTCCCTGACGATGGAGTTTCGCTGCAACCTCAAATGCGTCCACTGCATGATCGAGGGCACAATGGACCGGCTCGCACCGGAATCGGACGCGCATTTCGAGGAGATCCTCGCCCGCAACGCCCGCGAGCGGCGCTGGACCGGCCTGATCCTGACCGGCTCCGAGATCACCCTGCGGCGCGACCTGGCCGATCTGGCGCGGAGGGCGCGGGCCAGCGGCTTCGCCCATGTCCGCATCCAGACCCACGGCATGCATCTCTCTCAGCCGAGCTTCTGTCATCGGCTGGTCGAGGCCGGAATCGACGAGTTCTTCGTCTCCATCGCCGGCAGCGATGCCGCGAGCCACGACGCGCTGACCCTGGTGCCGGGCTCGTTCGACCGTGCCCTTCGCGGCCTGGAAACCCTCGATGCCCTGCCGGGGGTCGAGACCCTGACCAACACCGTGGTCACGGAGCGGAGCTACCGGCTGCTGCCCGATCTCGTCGACCGGCTCGCCCATCTCAGGCGACTGACCCAGATGGAGTTCTGGGTCTACTTTCCGATGTCCGAGCGCGACGAGAAGGGTCTCGTCGCGCGCCACGCCGACGTTCTGCCCTACCTGCGCGAGGCGGTGCTGCGCGCCCGCGCGCTCGGACGGGCCGTGGAGGTGAAGAACTTTCCGGAATGCCTACTCGGTGATCTGGGCGATGCGCTCGTCAACGGGCAGCCCGAGCTGCACATCGACCCGGATTTCTGGCGGGAGTTCGGGCGCAACGGCTTCTATCAATGCGTCCACCGGGAGGCTTGCGCGTCCCGCGAGTGCCTGGGCCTCAACACGGCCTATATCGAGAAGTTCGGGCTCGAAGCCGACGCGCTGCACCCGCTGCGCCCCTCCCGGTCCCGGAGCTGGAGCCGGGCTCCGGCCTGAGCCGTCGCCGCGCGCCGGGCCGGATGCCCGCGCGAGGGTCGCGGACCGGATCGGGCCCTACCGGTTCCCGAGCCGCGGCCACCAGGCGTGGAGGATGTCGAGATCGGTCCGCGCCTCCTTCTGTGCCAGGGCCACCTGCTCGGCCCGGAACTCGCTCGCGGTGATGCCGAACTGGGCGCGGAAGCTGCGGCTGAAATGGACCTTGCCGCGAAATCCGAAATCGGTCGCGAGCCGGGAGAGACGGCGGGTCTCCAGCGGGTCGCTGAGAGCGGCCCTGACCGCCAGCAGACGCCGCTCCTGGACCGAGCGCATGATGCCGCCGTAGGGGGCGAACATCCGATAGAGGGTCGCGCGCGACACGCCGATCTCGTTGGCGATCATGTCCGGCGACAGGTCCGGCGAGGCGAGGTGGGTGCGGATCGCCTGCTCGGCGAGCGCCAGATGATTGGTGGCGAGCGCCGGCATCTCCGTGATCTCCTCGGCGCGGGAGGGGTCGAGCAGCACCCGCAGGAAGTCCAGCGTCTGCGTCAGCACCTCCGCGGCATCCGGTTTCTCGAGCAGCGTGCTGCGTTCGCGCAGCGCGATCAGATGCGCGGCGAGAAGCCGGTTGCGACCCGGATCGAGCCGCGGCGGCAGCGGATTGTCGGCAAGGCCCCGCAGCAGGGCCCGCGGCACGATGAGCGCGATCGTGTCCGACGAGGCCGCGAGCGTATCGACCTCCTGGGCGAGGTCGATGATCGCCACCTGCGACGACCAGATCGTGGTCTGCTGGCCGCTGATGCGGCCATTGAAGCCACCGACATTGTAAAGATGAAAGAGAATGTGGTCCGGCGTGCAGGCGATGAGATCCTGGTCGCGGCGATAGCTCTGCGCGCCGAACACGACCCGCGCCACCATGATGTCGCCGATCACGGCACCGCTGGCGGAGCCCGTCGGACTGCGCTGATCGGGATGGAAGGCGCGGGGTTCGAACAGCGGGCCGACAACGCCTTTCCAGACCGCGGCTGCCATCGCGTGCGGGAGGCCGGTCGTGAGGTAATCAAGTCGCTGGAAAGAAGTCACGGGTGAGTGCGTGTCCAGACAAGTACGACGAAAGTCTCTTGGTTGTGGCGTCCGCAGACGCCGTCCAAGAAGACCAAGCAGATCTTGCGTCTGCATGGTAGTGCTGCAAGACAGCTACGATAAGACCTGAATCAGCACAAATACTTCTGATATTTTCGAATCTGCAAAGACGGTCGCATCATTGTGGGACGCTGAGTCTGTTAGGTGGCATCGGAAATTTTTTCGTGGCGTGGTTGCGGCATTGATCAAGCTAAAGTCGCCAGCTCCGGTTTCAAGGGTCCTGTCCGCCCGCAGTGCAGGTCCAGACCATGCCGTAACCTTTCGAGATGGCTCGATCGGTCGCCGGCGGCGCGTTCAGGCATAAAAACATCCGGCTCTGAAACTGAGAGGCGGGCGCGGCGGGTCGAGAAAGCGGGAAGGCAAGCAGAACTCGACGCTGCCGCGCATGATTTCAGTCTATCTCGGATGGTAAGGCAAATGAAAATCGGCTCGCGATCTGCGCGAAGTGACAATGTCGCGATGGCTATAAGGCGGGTTGGGTCAGTCCGACAGCGCTGACGGCCCTGCAGAGACAGTCATCATGATGCTTGAGGATGGCTCCGGTGACCCGTCGAATCGGTGATCGCCGAATGACAATTTTTGCGATGACATCGAACATGATTGCTTCCGCCGCCCCTGCGGTCGAAATTGCCCCGCTCGGATCATCAGTTCCTGCGAAACTCGGCTGCCGCCGGACTACGGGAGTTGGGATCTGAGACGCTGGATCAATAGAAAGATGGAACTCTCCCTCCGCAACGGTGGGCGCTACTGATATGCAGCGGGACGCGAAGATGCGGAAATCGCACGAGCGCCGCAATGTGGGGTCGGAATGAGTAAGCAGCTTCTCATCTACGAGCGTGCCGTGCCGGTGACCCGGCAGCGTCACGGGGCATGGTCGGTCAAGGCCGGCGCGTCCTTCGAGTTCGCGCGCAGCGTCAATTCCGTGCCGCTGATGGTGGCCGAGTTTTCGAACGCCGCGGCCGAGTACACCATCGTCTTCGGTGGTGCGGAAGACGAGATCATCCCCGTCGCGCTGCTCGGGATTCGCGACAACGAGAACCTCTACGTGTCCGACTCCGGCGCATGGGCCGGCACCTACGTTCCGGCCTTTTTGCGCCGCTACCCGTTCGTGTTTTCCAGCGACAACGCGAACGATGCCGACGCCACCTTCACGCTCTGCGTCGATGAGGAGTTCTCCGGCTGCAACGACGAGGGCCGCGGCGAGCGCCTGTTCGACGTCGACGGAGAGCGGACGCAGTACCTGCAGAACGTCCTGGGCTTCCTCCAGGCCTACCAAGTGCAGTTCCAGCGCACCAAGCTGTTCGTGAAGCGCCTGCAGGATTTCGGCCTGCTCGATCCGATGCAGGCGCAATTCACGCTGCGTAGCGGGCAGCGCTCGACTCTGTCGGGCTTCAGCGTGGTCAATCGCGACCGCCTCAAGGCCCTGTCGCCTGAGCAGCTCGCCGAGCTGATGCAGGCCGACGAGATGGAGCTCGTCTATTTGCACCTCGCTTCGCTGCGGAACCTGACGCCCATCGCCGAACGGATCGGCGGTCCGGTCGATGCCGCTCAGGAGCCGGAGACGGCTCCGTCCTCGCCGGCAGACTTCGAGACGTCGGGCAACGCCTGATCCGGGGACCCGCGCCGGTCCCTCGCGCGGGCCGGCGCGGCGGCGCATGACCGGGCGGCGCCCTCTCGGGTGCCGCTCCAGATTTCAATGACGGCTCGTAGCACTCCCGGCCACCTCACCGTGTGCCGGGCAATGCTGTCCGTTGCGCGTCCGGCAAGGGCGCGTACGTCCGAGTTTTGGAGAGAGCGGCAATGGCTTTTCCGTTCAAGTCGGAAGGCTTCTGGGGGCCCCTGTTCCGCCGTCGTGACCGCGCCCGGATCGCCGTGGATGCGCCGCGCGCCGCACGCCCGTCCAAGCGCCAACTCGTGCTCCGCCTCAAGGCGAAGGCCGACCGCCTGTTCAACCGCGACCGGCTGATCTTCGATCCGCTCGAGCCGCGCGTCCTGCTCAACTCCGACATCACCTATCAGATCGGCCAATCGAACGATCCGCCGACCGAGATCCATGAGGTTCTCGTCAAGCTGATCAACGAAAATACGGACAAGAGCGAATCTGCGGCCAAGCTGCTGAAGGTTTATGTCTACGATAAGAACGCCGGCGAGAACTCGAACCCTCTGCATGTCTTCGGACAGATCGCTGCGAGCTCCAGGCAGACGTTTGAGCTGAAAGGTTCCAGCGGGAAGGATCTCATCACGGTCGATGTCGATTCCTTCGATCTGCTCGCCGGTGATCAGAAGCCCATACTCGGCTTCACGGACGACCAGGGCGGTGGTGGCAACACGATCTCCCTTCTCAGCGCGAGCAAGGGAGCCGATTTCGCGCTGACCAGAGCCGATGGCGGGCGTGTCACCTCGAGCAAGTTCGTCGCTGATTTCGACGACGTCGCAAGCCTCAGCGGCGCGGCCGGAGCCAACGACAAGCTGACGATCGGGGCGAGCGGCAGCCTGAGCGGTACATTCAACGGCGGAAAGAGCGGCCTCGAGATCGACTTCTCGTCCCTGTCGCCGCTCGGCAGCCCGAAAGATGTCGATGCGACCCTGTCGCTCGTCGAGGGCTCGGGCTCGGACCCGAACAAGTACCTCCTGCAGCGGTCGAGCCAAGCGGTGAGTGCGGCGGCGACCTTCGCACCCATCGCGTTCACAGCGCCGTCGACCAAGCTGGGTGTCCTGCTCGGCACCGGCAGCGACACGCTGCGCCTCGAGACGTTGCCGCCGGGACCCTCCTTCACCGTCTCGGGCGGAGCGGGCGCCGACACCATCGTCTTCGATACCGGGCTGAAGGTGGCGACCGGCAATGTCGACCTGACCTTCGACGGCGGGGAGGGCGGCGACAAGATCATCCTGAACAAGAACCTCGAAGCCCTCACCGGATCGCTCGCGGTCACGTTCCGCGGCGGCGCCGGCGACAACAGCCTCACCGTCGCCGAGGCGGCCCAGATCAGGGCCAGGGACGGCGTCACCTTCACGGCCGGGGCGGCCGTCACGCCCGATCTGCCGGCCACGGGCAGCAACCCGTCGGTCACCAGCGCCGCCAAAATGGGCGTCGTCGTCAACAAGGATGCGGTGATCAGCGGCTCCTCGGTGGCGATCACGGTCACGAGTTCGACCACGGTCGACAACGGCGACACGGACGGCGGCAAGGCGACGCTGTCGGTGGACGCGACCACCGCCGCGACCATCAGCCTTTCCGGCCGGATCGAGACCGCGGGCGCGGCCGCGCTGACCACGAATGTCGTCAATTCCACGACCTTGACCTCGACGCTCGCCACTGAGTTGCGGAGCGTCTCGGTCGCGCAGAGGAACACCTCGACGGTCACCGTCGGCGCCGAGGGCGCCATCAACGGCGGAACCGTGAAGCTCGCCGCCGACACGCGTGCGACCGTCGCCATCAAGGCGATCGGCCTCGTCCTGCCGGGTACCGAGACCATTACCAATGCGGCCAAGCTGACCGCCGATACGCTCTCCGCGATCCTGAAGGGCGAGGCGGATCTCGGCGCCGTCCTCAGGTCAACGAGCGATGGGCAGAACGACTCGATCGCGGAACTGGCTGCCAAGGGTTTCATCAAGAAGGCGAAGACCGCGATTGACAACGAGACGCGGGTCTCCGTCGCCGCCACCGGGCAGGTGCGGCAGACCGGCGCCGGAACGGTGGCCGGAAGCGATGCCGCGCTCCTGATGGCGGCGACCGACGAGACCAACGTGCGGACGCGGCTGGTCGCCACGGACGGCGTGAAGGTGCCGGCCGTCGGTCGCACCCTTGATCTGCCGGGCATGCTCAATCCCTTCGCCCTGAGCGCCGAGCAGAGCGTCAAGCGCGTCACCGCGGTCGATCTCGGCCTGGCCGCCGACGCGACCCTACCCGATACGGCGCCGGATGCCGCCGCCGCGAAGATCGTCGACGCGGCCGGAGCGGTGGCGCTCCAGGCCGTCAATTCCGGAACGATCACCACCCGCATCCGCGCGGCGACCGAGACGCCCGGAAAGACCGCCGGCGACGGCGGCGACGGACTCGACGGCGAGCCGGATGACGGCTCGCTGCCCGCGCCGATCAAGACGGGCTACGCGGACACCACGGTCGACGACACCGTGCGCGTCGCCGTGCGCGGCGTCTCCCTCGCCGCGGCGTCGCTGCGGGCCGCCGCCGGCAACGACACGTCGGTCGAGGCGCGGGCGATCCAGGCGCAGAACACCCTGAAGGGGAGCACGACCGCGACGGTGGCGGCCTCGCGCCTGCTGGCCCGCACGGGCGCGATCTCGGTGACGGCCATCGACACCGCCACGGCCTCCGCCATCGCCGAGCCGGTGGACACGGACACGCTGCAGGACACCACCAGCCCGGGCATGACCCCCGAGCAACTGGCGGAACAGGCCGCCAACGAAAAGAAGGAGCGCGAGTTCCTCGGCCTGGGTCGCGGCTCGGCCATCAACCTCGCCGAGCGCGACGTGACGGCCGCGCTGAGCGGCAGCGAGACCAGCGCTGCCACCGACGTCACGCTCATCGCCCAGAACGCCCTCGAACTGACCGCCGAAGCCCAGGCGACGGGTGTCGCCAGCATTCTCGGTGCGGCGGGAACCATCGCCGTCAACATCGTCCTCGGCAGCACCGAAGCCACCGTCAGCGGCGGCAGCCTGAAGGCCACGGCCGGCGATGTCGTCGTCAGCGCCGCCGATATCTCGACGATCGATGCCCGCGCGCGGACCACCGTCGATTCCGCCTCGCGCGACGGACAGCTCGTCGTCACGGTTCCGGCGATCGGCGCCGCGGCGGCCTTCAACATCGTCGGCTACAAGCTGAACGGGATGGGCTCGTCGAGCATCATCCCGAAGATCCTCAGCGCCTCGGTCGACACCATCCTCGGCACGGGGCTGCTGACCGCCACGGCGACGCAGACGATCCGCGCGCGGATCGAGGGAGCGAAGGTCGAGGCGGGCGGGCGCCTGCAGGTCACCGCGGCGAGCGCGGGCACGGTCAACGCCACCGTCAGCAACACCATCGCCAACAAGACGCCCGAGCAGACGCTCGCCGACGACATCAAGGCCGACGTCAAGCGGCGGGCGCTCAACAACATCAAGAAGCCGTCGGTCGCCACGCAGAACAACGTCGCCACCGCCGGGACCGCCAGCATCGGCGGCATCATCTCGACGAACCGGATCGCCCGGGCAGCCTCGGCCGAGATCGTGGCGCTGACGAAGCCGGGCGGCTCCACCGCGGCCGACGTGACCGGCACCGGCGCGCTCGACGTCTTCGCCTCGGACCGAGCGACGATCAACGCCAACGTCAAGCTCGTCGCCTCCAGCCAGGCCGCGAGCGACGGCGGCCTCGATCCGAACCTCAAGCGCACCGCCTTCGATTTCACGGCGAGCAAGAGCGGTGAGGTCGAGCTCAAGCTCGGCAAGCGCGTCGTCCTCGACTTCCCCGGCGCGCTGAACTCCGCCCCGCGCCTGGAGCGGGTGAAGAGCGCGCTGCCCGTCCCCGCCAAGGACGCGATCGCCGGCCGGCTGCCGGCTCCGTCGCCGACGATGCAGAGCATCGCGCCGGGCGTCTTGGTGCTCGTCAGCCCCGGCCATCCCTCGGGCAAGGGCGAGCCCAATACCTACTACTTCTACAAACCGAAGACCGCCTCGGCGCCGATGGACCTCGCCGGCGCCGATTTCACCGATACGGCGACGTGGCAGAAGATCGGGGAGAAGGGCGCCGTCTACGCCTGGATGGGGGCCGACGGCTTCAACACGACGCTCAAGGAACAGCCCTACGGCGATCGCGACTACTGGCGCCGCGTCGGCGACGGTGAGACCCAGCCGAGCAAGACCACGGGCTCCGGCGCGACGTCGGCCGGCGGTATCGTCTCGCGCAACGACATCCGCGGCGGCGCGACCGCGATCATTTCCGGCGGCGCGAAGGTCAAGGCCGGCAGCGTTTCCGTCTCCGCCGACCGCAGTGCGGTGATCACGGCCAAGGCCGATGCGACCGTCGAGGCTGTCGCCACGGTTCGCGAGCAGCAGGGCCGCACGGCCGACGACAAGCCCGGCACCGGCACGCCGAGCCCGGTCCCGGGCCGGACCTCGATCTTCGATCGCAGCGGCACCGGCACCAACGGCTCGCAAACCTCCGCCTCGAACGCCCTGGCGATCAATGCGGTGATCGCCACCAACGCGATCCTCTCGACGGCGACGGCCCGCATCGACGATTCGACCGTCGAGACAACCGGGGCGGACGGTGCGGTCTCGGTCAGCGCCAAGACCGGCGGGTCCATCACCTCGAAGATCGACGCCCAGATCACGGCACTGTCGAGCGGCCCGGCCAACACCGATGGCACGTCCGCCGCAAGCGGCACCACGACGCCGGGATCCACGTCCGGCACCGCAACGCCGGGCGCGCCGACGGGAACCGCGGAGCCCCCCACCACCACGGCCCGGGCCGCCGGCATCCAGCTCGCCTTCAACGCGATCGGCTTCGAGCTGGGCAATCTCGGCTTCGCGACGCTCGATGCCCTCGTCGGGACCAATCTCGGCAGTGCGGCGCCGCAGCAGGCGGTGGCCGAGATCAAGAATTCGGCGGTCACGGCGAAGGGCGCGGTCAGCGCGACCGCCGAGTCCGGCGGCGCGATCGACGCGACGCTCGGCAACAAGGTGACGGCCTCCGCCCGCGCGGCCAGCGTCGACGCGCTGGCCGTCTCCGGCATCGTCGCCATGAACCGGGTCAGCGGTGCCGCGCGTGCCGCGATCGACGCGCCGCTGAAGACCGTCTCCGGCACGGACGTCACGGTCGCTGCGACCGATTCCGTCAAGATCGCGAGCACGACGACCGTCGGCGCTTCGGCCAAGGCCGAGAGCACCGGTTCCGTCAACGGCGTCGACAAGTCCGCCGACGCGCTGCTCAACGATTACAAGTACACGACCAAGTCCGGCCCGCGGAAGGTCGTCTTCGGCGACAAGATCCGTCTCAGCGACACTTGGAGCGGGAAGGGTGAGAAGGGCGCCGTGTACCAGTACATGGGCCAAGACTTCACGAGCGCGGTCGATCTCGGCGCCGTGACCGGAGCTCCCGGCTCGGACGGGAAGTTCCCGCCCGTCGATCCCAAGCTCGATTTCAGCGATTTCGCCCTCTGGAAGAAGCTCGATGCCAGCAACGTGGTGCCGGGCGGCACCAGCGGCTCGCAGCCCCGGGTCGGCAAGGTTTCCTCGAAGGGCTTCGGAGGTATCTTCTCCCGCAACGACGTCTCGGGCCGGGCCGAGGCGTCGATCGTCGCCGCCGCCCTCGTCGCCCGTGGCGACGTCACGGTGAACGCCAAGTCGACGGGCGCCATCAAGGCGACCGACACGAGCGTCATCAGCGGCGGCACGGCCGTCAACGGCGTGCTGGTGTCCAACAACGTGCTCAACGGCGCCACCGCCTTCATCAAGGACACGCTGCTCGACGGCGGCGCCCTCGACGGCGCGGGCCAGCGCACCAGCAGCGGCGGTGCCGTCACGGTCACGGCCACCAACACATCCGAGATCGACGCCAGCGCGAAGGGCAAGACGGCCGGCGAGGCCGGCACGGCGCTCGGTTTCACCCTCGCCTTCAACACGGTGGGCTTTGCCCAGCAGAACCCGCTCTTCAACGCCGTCGATACGATCGTCGGCGATCCGCTGATCGCCACCGCCACCGGGTCCGAGCAATCGGCCGGCGCGACGGCCTTCATCACCGGCGCCCGCGCGATCAAGGCCGGGCGCGACGTCACGGTCGCCGCCGACAGCCGCGCGCAGATCAAGGCGGTGGCCGGCAGCGAGGTGTCGCAGGCCGACAGCGCCTCCACCGTCTACAAGGCCGAGACCGGAGCGCAGGGTCTCTCCGCCGGCGCCGTGCTCGCCTCCAACAAAGTCAGCGCCCGGTCCGAAGCCTATATCGGCGCAACGGAGGAAACCGAGCAGCCTACCGGTCAACCGGCAAGCGTGACCTCGACCGGTGGCAGCGTCGTCGTCACGGCGACGAACAAGGCCGGCATCGACGCGTCGAGCACGATCATCTCCTCCTCCGCGGTGTCGGGCAGCGTCGCCGAACTGGCCAAGAAGGCCGTCGCGACCGCGCAGAACATGTACGACTACACGACGAAGTCGGGCGAACGGGCGCTGAAGACCGGCGACCGGGTTCGCCTGGGCAACGATTACGCCGGCACGGCCGGCCCGCAGGGCGAAAGCCCGGCGATCAAGGGACAGGTCTACATCTATATCGGCGCGGCCGGGAAAGTTGACCTCGGCGCCAGCACCACGAATTTTGCCGACGCGACGAAATGGTTTGCCGTCTCCGAGGGTGCAACGGTCACGACCAAGCCCGTCACGGCGGCATCGACGCCGTCGCCCACCCCCTCGCCGACGGACCCCACGGAGTCGAAATCCGTCACCTCGGCCGACGGGAAGACCGTGACGACGGTCACGCGCCTGAAGCCGGCACGGTACACATCCAGAGACTTCGATCCGATCCTGCGCACCGGCGAGACGGTGCTGTTCCGGGGCGGCACCACCACCGCCAAAGGTGAAGTCGGAACGATCTATATCTATCGCGGTCCGGACAACACACGCGTCAACCTCCAGACCGAGGATTACACCAGCGACAACTGGATCCCGGCGGCGGCCAAGTCCGTCATGCCGGCGATCGACAAGGTGTCCGATGTCACGGCGCCGGCCACGACGACGAACGGCACCGTTACCCCGCCTTCGACGACCCGAACCCCCGCCTCATCCTCCAAGTCGATCGGCGGCCTGATCGTCTTCAACGAGGTCAATGGCGGCGCCACCGCCCGCATCACCGATGCCACCGTGAAGGCTCAGGCCGACCTCACCGTCGCGGCCAGGGATGCGGCCGACATCGCCGCCACCCTCATCAGCACGGTGACCGCGTCCGGCGGCGCCTCGTTCAATTCGAAGCCGCCGGCAGGCACCACCGCCGGCACCACGCCGGGCGACGGCAGCGTGATCGCCGCCAACGGCCTGGCCGCGACCAACGTCGTGCGCGGCGGCGCCAAGGCTTCCGTGCTGCGGGCGACCGTCGAGGCGGCGCGCGGCGATCTCGCGGTGACGGCCGAGAACACGGCGGGCGTCGATGCGCGCCTGCGCGCCTCGTCGGCGACTTCGGGCGGCGGCCAGGGCGGTGTCTCAGCGGCGGTCACGCTCGCCTTCAACTCGGTGGGCTACGAGACCCAGAACCTCTTGTTCAACACCGTCGACGCGCTGATCGGCTCGCCGGAACTGTCCGATGCCTTCGGCAAGGAGACCGGCTCGGGCGCGACCGCGACCATCGTCCGGTCCGAGGCCAGGGCCGGCGGCGACATCGCCGTCGCGGCCACGTCGGCCACCAAGATCAACGCGACCGTCAGCAACGCCGCCAAATCCTCGACCGACTCGATGAAGGGGTCGGGCGGCACAGGCTTCGGCGTGGTGCTCGTTTCGAACAAGGTTGCCGGGCGCGCGACCGCGTACATCGACAATACGGCCGACACCAGCAAGTCCGTCACCGCGGGCGATGCCGTGACCGTCTCGGCGACGGATGCCGCGAGCATCGCCTCCAATGCACAGCTCGTGACGAGCTCCACCGTCGTGAAGACCGACGGCGGCACGCTGACGAATCAGGCCAAGCTCAACAAGTTCCTGCCCTCCGACTTCTCGACCAACCCGAACGAGGTGCAGTCGGCGACGATCCAGTCGAACCTGATCAAGAATCGCGCTGATCTGCTGCCGGCCGAGATCAACAAGCTCGAAGCCGAGATGTGGGCCGAGGTCGCGCGGGTCAAGCAGGCGATCCTCGACGCACAGGCGGAGCCGAATCGGATCGCTCAACTGTTCGAGACCGCTCAGCTCCAGCTCAAGAGCCGCCCCGCGGCGAGCGACTATCTCAAGAGCGTCTACAACACGCTGGCCGACGCGATGAAGGCCGCGATCGACATCGTGCCGTCCGACAACCGCACCGATCTCAAGAAGAATCTCACGGATGCCGAGCGGACGCTGCGCCAGCAGACCGCGATCGGCGTCCTCGACAATCAAAAAGCCGACGAGGCGCGCGACGCCGCCTACAAGTTCGCGGCGGAGGCCGCCCGCCTCGGTCTGATCGACGATGCCGCCCTGCGGGCGAGCCCGATCGAGGCCAGCCAGACCGTCGGCGAGATGATCGGCCGGCAGGTCAGCATCCAGCGTGCGAACCGCGAGGCCGTGGCCCTGATCGAGGGGATGCGGGACAAGCTCAACACCTACCTCGCCCCGTTCGGTCTCAGCACCGACATGATCGCCGTCCTCGACCTGACCGCGTTCGGGCAGGTGAAGAAGACCGAAAACCTTCAGGACGTAACCTTCGGCGCGCGCGTGCGCATCGCCGAGGATTACGCCGCCGGCGCCAACAAGGCTCCCTACAAGACCTCCGACGGCAAGGAAATCTCGGTCAAGACCGGGGATACGGTCTGGGACGACGGCAACAACTCCATTCCCGGCGGCGCGGTCTACAAGTATGTCGGCGCCACAACCCTGCTGAAGCAGCAGCCGAGCGCGATCAAATTCGACAGCAAGACCGCCGGCAAGCCGGACTGGGTCAAGATTTCGACCAAGCCTGATCTCTACAAGTCGAACGAAATCTACATCTACATGGGGGAGGCGGCGAAGATCGACCTCGCCGCACAGGATTACAGCGACAAGTCGCTGTGGAAGCGTGCCCTCGACTCAAACTTCATCCCCGACGGCTTCGTCATTCCGGGCAGTGGTACGGGTACGGGGACGACGCCGACACAGCCGGCGCCCGCATCGACCGATCCGAAGGCGCCGCTGCCCGTCGGCGACCCGTCCGCGAACAATCCCCAGCCCACCGTCATGCCGCAGAACGCGGCCGCGCTCGCCATCGGCGGACTCGTGGTGGTCAACAGCGTCCACGGCGGCGCCAGCGCCACGATCACCAAGACGACCGTCTCCGCGACGGCGGGCGCCGTCACGGTGTCGGCGCAGGAGACGGCGACGATCACCGCGACCGCCGACAGCGCGGCGACGGTGAAGTCCGCCGATTCCTACAAGAAGACGGCGCCGGCGACGGCCGGCACGGGCACCGGCGCGACACCGGCTGCCCCCGGCACGCCGGGCGTCGGGACGCAGTCCGGCACGAAGAGCCTCGCGCTCGGCGGCATCATCGCCACCAATAGCGTCCTCGGCTCGGCCGATGCGAAGATCGTTGACAGCACGGTTACCACCGGCGCCGGCGGCGTGTCCGTGACTGCCGCGAACACCGCGACGATCGATGCCACCAACAAGACCAGCGCCACCAGCGACGTGGCTGCGGTGGCGCTGACGCTCGCCTTCAACACCGTCGGCTGGAAGGACCAGAACATCCTGTTCCGCGCCGCGGACACGATCACCGGGCAGCCGCTGATCGCGGGAGCCTTCCAGAACGACACCGACCCGGCCGGGGCCAGCGCGCAGATCCTGAGAAGCGCCGTGACCACGGGTCAGAATGGCGCGGTCACCGTCGCAGCGAAGGCGTCTGCCGGTATCAACGCCGTGGTCAGCAACAAGTCCAGCGCCTCCGGCAACGTCCTCAAGGATGCCAGCGCCTACGCGATCGGCTTCGTGCTCACCGGCAACATGGTGAACACGCACGCCCTCGCGACGATCGACAACACCGGTTCGGCCGCATCCATCGACGCCGGCGGCGCGCTCACCGTCACGTCGGACAGCGCCGGCTCGATCACCTCGGCGAACCGTCTCTCCGCCCTGGCGAGCCTGACGAAGCCGAGCGTCCTGCAGGATTTCGCCGACAAAATCCTCGACAATTACGACTACACCAAGAAGTCGGGTGAGAAGGACCTCAAGTTCGGAGACCTCGTCTACAACAAGGAGAACGGGGTCGATAAGGTCTATGTCTATATCGGCTCGAGTGCGCGGATTCAGCTCAAGGACGTCGATTTCGCCGATGAGGCGAAGTGGCGTCTGAACAACGCCCGCGAGTTCGTCAAATTCCTGCCGCCAGGCGTCCTGAATCTCCTCGACAGCAAGGACGCCGACCCGTCCAGCACCAAGCCGGCCGACGGCGCGACCTCCGCCTCGAGCACGGTCGCGTCCAAGCCCTATGCCGTCGCCGTCAGCGGAATCCTCGTCTCGAACGACGTGCGCTCGACCGCCGAGGCCAGTCTCAAGAACACGAACGTGCTCCGGGCGGGCGACGTCACCGTCGCCGCCAAGCAGACGGGAACGATCGATGCTCTGGTCACGAATCGCGTCGAGTCCAAGCTGAAGCCCGGCACCAAGCCGGGCACGAAGGAGGCCGTCGCCGTCGGCGCGGTGATCGCGGCCAACGTCGTCACCGGTTCCAGCACGGCCACCGTCAGCGGCTCGCGCCTCGGCGATGCCGGGGCCGGCAGATCCGTGGGCAACGTCACGGTCGAGGCCGCCAACAGCGCCACGATCACCGCGACGGTCAGCAGCATCGTGGAATCGGCCGACAAAGCCGTCGGCGTCGTCGCGGCCTTCAACAAGATCGGCACGTCGAGCCAGAACGTTCTGTTCGACCTCTCCGACGCGATCGCCGGCACCGACCTCGGCACCACCCTCCAGGGCGCCAACACCTTCGCGGCCACGGCCTCGATCTCGGGCCAGCCGATCAACGCCACCGGTCTCGTCAAGGTTTCCGCCCTGTCGAAGGCGGCGATCACCGCCGAGATCAAGAACGCCGTCACCACGGTCGGCGCCGACGTCACGAGCGTCGGTGCCGTGGTCGGCCTGAACTTCGCGCGGCTGGCGACCTCGGCAACCCTGTCCGGCATGGACAGCGTGAGGGCAGCCGGCGTCTCGGTCAGCGCTCTCAGCACGTCGGCGATCAACGCCGTCGTCACCGCACCCGTGACGTCGGTCGCTTACCGGATGCAGTCGCCCGACCCCAACGCGCAGAGCGGCGGTAGCGGCGGCGGCCAGACTCCGAGCCAGACCGGCCATACGATCTCCGTCGCCCTGAGCATCGCCCGCAACACCATCGTCGACGAGACGCTGCTCGCCGGTATCGACGAGGTCGGCGAGGTGACCGCGAGCGCGGGCGACGTGCGCGTCGTTGCCAAGAGCGGCGCAACCATCAACGCGAAGGCGACCGCCACCGCCATCGCGGTGCTCCTCAGCACGGAGGAAGGAAAGAATATCGGCTTCGCCGGTGGCGGCGCGCTCGGCTTCAACACGATCCTCGGCGGCGTCCAGGCCCGCATCTCCAACACCCGAACCGCCACGATCACCGCGAACGGCAACCGCGCTCCGGATGCGAACGGCGAGGGCGGACAGGGTAACATCACCCTCTCGGCCGACAGCGCCGCCTCGATCGAAGCCTCGGTCCAGGCCGCCGCGGCGGCGGTGGTGATCGGCAAGGGCGAGTCGCAGGCAATCGCCATCGGCGTGACGCTCGCCTTCAACATGATCGGCTTCTACGGCAGCGGCCTGCCGACCGGCACGAACTTCAAGGACGGCACCACCCGCTCCCTCGACATCCGGGCCGGCGTGACGGGCACGCGCCTGACGGCGGGCCGCCGGGTTCTGGTCGAGGCGACCTCCCGGGCCTCGATCACGGCGACGACGCTGGCGACCGCCGTGGCCGTCGGCGCCTCGACCGGCGGAAGCCAACAGAGCCCCGGCAGCAACGTCGCCGGGGCCGGCGGCGGCCTCTACGTCGGCAACAAGATCGTCACCACCACGACCGCCGTGATCGACGGCAGCACCGGAACGAATGATGCGGTGACGTCGGGGGCGGAGGGCATCACCGTCTCTGCGGCCGATACCTCGAACATCCGGGCGACCTCCGTCGCCCTCGCCGTGTCGGCGAACCTGAGCGGCAAATCCAGCAGCTCGGGTACGCAGCCGAGCGTTGCCATCGGGGCGGCGCTGGCGAACAACGAGATCAGCAGCGACGTCACCGCTCGGATCGTCCAGGTCGCCAATCTGGCGACCGCCGGAACGGTGACGCTGTCGGCGACCCGCAGCGCGGAGATTTTCGCGCGGACCTTCGCAGCCTCGGTCGAGGCCGCGGTCTCCGGTCAGGGCAAAGGCTTCGGCGTTTCCGGCGGCGGTGCGGTCTCCCTCAACACGGTCGGCGGCACGACCGTTGCCGAGCTCACCGGCTCGAAGGTCGGAGACGGCACGGACGCCCCCTCCAAGGTCGGCGCCCTCGCGGTGCTGGCGAGCGACACGGCGAGGATCGCGGCGCTGACCGGCGCCCTGTCGATCGCGGCCAACGGGTCGGCGCAGGGTGCGGCGTCCGGTGTCTCAGTCGGCGCATCGGTCTCCAACAACGTGATCGCGGCGGGTGCGGCCGTGCGCGCCACCCTCTCCGGCACGCCCGTGCGGACGACGGGGGCGGTCCGCGTCGTCGCGACGTCCAACCAGGCGATCGATGCCACCACGGTCGCCGTCTCCGTCGGCGTCTCGGCGAGCGGATCCGACAAGTCCGTGGCCGTGAGCCTGGACGGCTCGGTCGCCCGCAACGTCATCGACCTCGCCACGACGGCGCAGATCCTCGGCGCCGTAGCGGTCGAGGCCGGCAGCGTCGCGGTCCGGGCCGACAACACCTCGACCATCACCGCCGCCGTGGGGGCGGCCTCGATCGCCGCCGCGTTCGGCTCGACGACGTCGTTCACCATCGCGCTTGCGGCAAGCGTCGCCCTCAACAAGATCTCGGGCGACGTCGGCGCCAGCATCACGGACGCCGCGGTGACCACGCTTGCCGGCGGCGTCACGCTGGCGGCCACCCGCTCGGGGACGAACAGCACCAAGGCCGCGGCGGCGAGCATCGCCGTCGGCATCGGTGGCGAGAAGGGCATCGGCGTGTCCGGAGCCGGCGTCGCGGCGGTGAACCAGATCGACAGCAGCACCACGGCTGCGGCCACGAATGCCACGATCGATGCGCAGGGCGCTGTCGCCGTCTCGGCGGGCAGCACGGCCACGATTACGTCGGACATCCTCAGCGCGGCTCTCGCCGTCGGCGGCGGTTCCGACAGCGGCGGCGCGGGCGCTCTCGGCGTCGCCATCGCCTACAACGAGATCGGGCGCTGGAATGCCTACGACGAGGAGCATCACACCCTGAACGAGGCGCCGGTGCTCGGAGGGCGCGCCGGAGTCTCGGCCTCCCTCACGGACACCACGGTCAAGGCAACCGGTTCGCTGTCCGTGACCGCCACGAGCGACAACACGATCACGGCGAACATCGCCGCGATCGCGGCCGGTGCCACGGGGTCCGCAGGCAAGGCCGTTGCGGTGAGCATCGGCGGCACGTTCGCCATGAACAGCATCGGCTTGGCGACGCTTGCGTCGATCAATGGTGACGGAACCGCTGCCACGCCCGGAATCCAGGCTGCGAGCGCCACGATCGCGGCGCAGGACATCTCGGAGGTCACGGTTCGGGCCCTATCGGCCAGCCTCGCGCTCGCCGCTGCCGCGGACAACGCCGTGTCGATCGCCGTCGGCGGCAGCATCGCTCTCAACACCATCGCCAACGACGTTTCGGCGAGCGTCAAGAGCGTCGATCGCGGCCTGCAGACCGTCGATGCGATCCTGATCTCGGCCAAGTCGGCGGGCTCCATCACCGCCCGTGCGGCCTCGGCCGCGATCGCGGTCGCCGGATCCGGCTCGAACGCCGTGCCGATCAGCGCGGCGGTGACCTACGCCCGCAACGTCATCACGACGAGCACGCGTGCCCAGGCCGGCGAGAGCCGTCTCGTCACCACGGGCAGCATCGGCACCATCGGCGTCAGCGCGGAAGCCTCCGCGACGATCGACGCCGCGATCCTGGCCGCCTCCCTGGCGGCGGGCGTCGGCGGCAGCAACGCCGTCGCCGTCGGTATCGGTGCGGCGGTCGCCGAGAACCGCATCGGCCTCTGGTCCAAGTCCGGCAGCGATTCGAACACCAGCTACACCCTGGCCAATGGCGGCGGCACCGTCGTCGAGGCGTCGCTCACCCGCGTCGGCGTCGACGCGAAGGGCGCTCTGAGCGTCGAGGCGGCGTCGAAGAACAAGATCGAGGCCAATGTCGCCGCCCTGTCGGCCGGCCTCGCCGGTGCCGGATCGAACGCCGTCGGCGTCAGCGGCGGCGCCACCGCCGTCGTCAACGCCATCGGTGTGACCACCCAGGCCTTCATCGAGGGCAACGGTGTCGCCAACAGCGCCATCGCCAGCAACGCGATCAAGGCCGCCGCCGTCTCGGTGAAGGCGTCCGACACCTCCAGCATCATCGCCAACGCCCTCACCGCCGCGGTGAGTGCGGCCTTCGGCGGTTCGAACGGCGTCTCGGTCTCGATCGGCTTCGCCCTGGCGATCAACACCATCGACGCCGCGACCAAGGCGGGCGTGAGCAACGTGTCCGGCGGCATCGATGCCGGCACGGGCGCGGTTCTGGTGGACGCCCTCAGCAACGCGACCATCACCGCGACGACCACCGCTGCGGCCATCAGCATCGGCGGCGGCGGCACGGCCGGCGTCGCCGTCGCGGGTGGCGGGGCGCTCGCCTTCAATAGCATCCGGCCGGTCACCCGCGCCGCCGTGGCGGCGAGCCCGATCAGCCAGAGCGGCAGCATCACCGTGACCGCCGCGGCGAACTCCACCATCTCGGCCCTCGTGGCGGCGGCTTCGCTGGCCGTCGGCGCGGGCGGCTCGGCCGGTGTCGGCGTCGCCATCGGCGTCTCGGTGGCGGCGAACCGGATCGGCGATTGGACCTCGTCCGGCGAGGGCCGCGACCGCGTCGACACGCCGGCGGCCAGCCAGGGCTCCGTCGTCGAGGCGGTGCTGAGCGGCAGCAATGCCAAGACCAGCGGCGCGCTGACCGTCGGCGCCACCTCCGCGCAGTCGATCCGTGCGCAGGTCGCCGCGGCGGCGGCCTCGATCGGCGGCGGCGGCTCGGCTGGCGTCGGCGTCTCGGCCGCCGGAGTCACCGTCACCAACGCGATCGCGGTCGCGACCCGTGCCGTCATCGACGGTGACGGGGCGGCGGGCATCGAGGCCGGCAGCGTCACGGTGCGCGCGGCCGACACTTCCACGATCGAAGCCTTCGCCGGCTCCGCGTCCCTCGCGGGTTCCGGCGGCGGTGCCGCCGGCGTCTCGGTAGCGGTCGGCTTCACACTGGCGCTCAACAGCATCGCCGGCAATGTCGAAGCGAAGATCGTCAACGCCGACACCCTCCTGCGCACGACCGGTGCCGCCGGTGCCACGGTCAGCGCCGCGCGCGCCGGCCGCATCTACGCGGCGGCCGCGGCGGCGGCGATCAGCCTCGCCGGCGGCGGCTCGGCCGGGGTCGGCGTCTCCGGCGGCGGCGCTTTCGCCTCGAACCGCATCCTCGGCTCGGTGAACGCCACGGTGGATGCGAGCCGGATCACCACCGCGGGCGGCGGTGGCCTGACGGTGACCGCGACCGGCTCGTCCGAGATCACGGCGATCATCTCGTCCGTGGCCGCCTCCGGCGGCGGTGGCGGCGCGGCCGGGGTCGGTGTCGCCCTCGGCGTCAGCGGGGCCGAGAACCGGATCGGCGAGTGGGTGACCGCGGGTGCGGATGCGGACCGGAAGGACTCCCTCAAGGACCAGGGGGCGGTGGCCGTCCAGGCCGCGGTGAAGAATTCGATCCTCGACATCGCCGCGGCCCTCACGGTTCAGGCAACCGCGAGCCAGAAGATCGCCGCGACCGTGATCGCGGCTGCGGCGGCGATCCAGGGCGGCGGCGCGGCCGGCGTCTCCGTGAGCGCGGCCGGCTCGGTCACCGCCAACGCGATCGGCGTGGTGACGTCGGCCACGATCGACGGAGATGGGACCGGCGCGGGCGCGGGGATCAAGGCCGGCAGCGTCACGGTCTCCGCCGCTAACACCGCCGAGATCGCGGCGGTGACCGGCGCCGCCGCGCTCTCCGGCGCGGGCGGCGGCGCGGCCGGCGTCGGCGTGGCGGTCGGCTTCGCGCTGGCCATCAACAGCATCGCGGGCGGAATCCAGGCCTCGATCGCCAATGTCGATGCCGGACTGACCACCCGCGGCGGCGGTGTCACCGTCGGCGCGCGCAACAGCGCGCGCATCCGGGCGGCCTCGGCAGCGGCGGCCGTCTCGATCGGTGGCGGCGGCGCGGCCGGCGTCTCGGTGAGCGGCGGCGGCGCGGGCGCGCTGAACGTCATTACGATGGGAACCAGCACCTTTGTCGCCGACAGCAAGCTGACCGTGCGGGGCGGCAAGTCGGCGGTGACGGCGGAATCCACCTCCGACATCCAGGCCCTGATCACCGCCGCCGCCGCGGCGGCGGGCGGCGGCGGCGCGGCCGGTGTCGGCGTCTCGGTCGGCGTCGGCGGTGCCGAGAACCGGATCGGCAGCTGGGACATCACGCGCACCGGCGACAAGCGCGACGTCGCTCTGCGGAGCACCGCGCCGATCCAGGCCTATCTGAGCAATACGAGCATCGATTCGGACAGCGCGCTCGACGTCACCGCGACCTCGAACCAGACGATCCGGTCCGCCGTCGCGGCGGTTTCCGCGTCGATCCAGGGCGGCGGCGCGGCGGGCGTCAGCGTCGCGGGTGCGGGTGTCGGCTCGACCAACCTCATCGGCGTGGCGACGCGCGCCTTCATCGATGGCGATGGCGCGACCGGCATCAGCGCGTCGCAGATCGCGCTCCTGGCGAAGGATACCTCCACGATCACGGCTGTCGTCGGCTCGTCCGGGATCGCCGGCAGCGGCGCGGGCGTGGCCAGCGTCGGCGTCACGGCCTCGGTCTCACAGGCCAACAACACCATCGGCAACGTCGTCGAGGCGGTGATCCGCAACGCGGATACCGGCGTCACCTCGACCGCCGGCGACCTTTCGGTCAATGCCGAGAGCGGTGGCACGATCGAGGCGATCGCGACCGCGGCCTCCGTCAGCGTCGGCGGCGCCGGCATCGCCAGCGTGCAGGTGTCGGGCGGCGGCGCCGGGGCGCTCAACATCATCACCACGAGCACGCGTGCGGCGATCGAGCAGGCGGCCGGTCAGGCGGCCCTCAACCGGGTGACGAGCGGGGCGGCCCTGCGTGTCGGCGCGACGAGCAGTCAGGACATCAAGGCCACCGTGGTCGCCCTTTCGGCGGGCGGCGGCGGCGCGGGCATCGCCAGCGTTCCGGTCGCGATCGGCCTGTCCGGTGCGCAGAACATCATCGGCACATGGCGGACGGTCGACGGCAACGGTCAGCGGCTCGACCAGCCGACCCTCGATACCGATGGCGGCGCCAAGGTCGAGGCGCTCATCGCCGACACGGTCGCGAGCGCGCAGGGGGCCGTCTCGGTGACGGCCACCTCGGCCGGGACCATCGACGCCACCGTCGCGGCCGCCTCGGTCGTCGTCACCGGTGCCGCGGTCGCCGTCGGCGTTGCCGGTTCCGGCAGCTATTCGGGCAACGCGATCAGCTTTTCCACGAACGCGGCGATCACCGGTGCCTCGACGAGTGTGACTGCCGCCGACGTGGCGGTGCTTGCGACGAACCGGTCCGCGATCAGCGTCGATGTCGGCGCAGCCGCCGTCGCGGCCGCTGGCGGCGGTGTCGGCGTCGCGCCCTCGATCAGCGTCGCTACGGCTCTCAACGTCATCAACAATGCCGTCACCGCCGAGATCGACCGCACGTCCGTGACGGCGCGCACCGGCGCGATCCGCGTCTCGGCGCAGGTTCCGGCGGACGATCCCGCCACGAGCGCCGTCGAGGGCGCGAGCATCCGCGCCCGCGTCGCCGCGGCCGCCGTGGCGCTCTCCGGCGGCGGCGTCGCCGTCTCGGTGGCGGGCGGCGGTGCCGTCGCGACCAACATGATCGGCGGCACGACCCGCGCGCGAGTCGGCGATGCCCGGCTGAAGGCGGCCGGCGACGTCGCGGTCACCGCTGCGAACAATGGACGCATCGAGGCCGAGGTGGCCGCGCTCGCCGCCGGCGCCAGTATCGGCGGCACCGCGGTCGGGGCCAGCATCGGCACCGGCGTCGCCGTCAATCTCATCGGCAGCGCGATCACGCAGAAGGTCAACGGCCAGGACAAGACGACCCAATCGGCCGGCCTCGTCATCGAGGCCCTGTCGAAGGACACCACCATCGAGGCGGGCGGTACGCTCTCCGTCACGGCCGATTCCGGTCAGACGATCCGGGCGACGGTCGCGGCCGGTTCCGCCGCGCTCTCCGGGGGCGCGGTCGCCCTGAGCGCCGCCGGCGCCGGCGCCGGCGCCCACAACCGGATCGGCGCGCTGATCAGTGCATCGATCGACGACGACGGCGCCGGCGACAAGATCACGGCGGGCGCCGTGACGGTCGCGGCCCGCGACAACTCCGTCCTCTCCGTCGAGACCGGCGCGGCCTCCGTCGCCGCGGCCTTCGGCTTCTTCGGGGGCGCCGCCTTCTCCCTCGCGGTCGCCGCGGCGGACAACGTGATCGAGAACAGCGTCACGGCGGCGATCCGGAATCTCGGCGGTGCGAACGGTCTCGCGGTCGGCGGTGCGGTCAACGTCACCGCCAGCGAGAACGCGAGCCTGACGAGCCGCTCCCGTGCAGGGGCCATGGCCGCGAACGCCTCGCTCTTCGGCGTCGCCATCGCGGGCGGCGGCGCCGGCACCGGCGACACCGTCAGGAGCAAGACCAAAGCCGGCATCTTCGACAGCAAGGTCACCGCCGCGGGCGACGTTTCCGTTCAGGCCAGCGACACCACCACGGTCGATTCGCAGGTGCTCGGCATCTCCGTGGCCGGCGGCCTGCTCGCTCTCGCTGCCGGCGGATCGGTCGCCAAGGTCGACGTGACGCCATCGGTCGAGGCCAAGCTCGCGGGCAGCACGATCGCGGCCGACGACGTCGTCGTCACCGCGACCGCCACGCCGTCCGCCTACGCCAAGGCCACCGGCATCAATGCCGGCACCGCTGCGGTCGGCGCCTCGACCGCGCTCGTCAACGTGGCCGCCACCGTCGCCGCCTCCACCGAAACGACCGGCCTCACCGCCAACACGGTGACGGTTCTGGCGAGTCTCTCCCGCGGCGCGAACCCGACGGCTCAGGCCGAGGCGACCGGCGCGGTCGGCGGCCTGATCGGCATCAACTCGACGGTCACCGACGCATCCAACACCAGCCTCATCACCGCAACCTTCGGCACTGGAACGGTGCTGAACGTGGCGCGGACCGTGTCGCTCGCGGCATCCAGCGCGACGCAGCAGCGGTCGAACGCCAACAGCGCCAGCCTCGGCCTTGTGGCAGCGGGCGCTACGGTCTCGCGGGCGGCATCCGCCACGCAGACCACGGCCAACGTCACCACCGCGAATACGATCCGCGCCGGCGCGTTCTCGCTCACGGCGACCGGGTCCGACGACAATCTGGCCGCCGCGACGGCCGGCTCCGGCGGCCTCGTCTCGGGGGCGGCCGCCGTCACCACGACGAGCACCGGCGGCAGCACCAACGCGACTTTGGGCAGCAATGCCAAGATCGATCTGATCAACGGCCGCTCGGGGAGCGGGCTGTTCTTCCTGAACGCCGACCACACCGCGACGACCAACGGGCAGATCAGCACCAACAGCTACGGTGCCCTCGCGGGCAGTGGCGCCCTTTCCACCAACACCGTCACCCATGCCTCCAAGGCCACGGTCGGGGCTGCCGCCGAAATCCTCGCCTACGACATCACGGTCAATGCGCGGAATGCCGTGCTGAAGCCGCTGCTGGCGAGCCCCAATATCGACGGCAGCACGGCCGGTGGCATCAGCGGCGCCGGCGCGTCCAGCCGGACCGAACTCGGCCTGACCACGGCGGTGACCGTCGCCAGCGATGCCAAGCTCGAGACCACGCGCTTCGTCGGCGCCTACGGCAACGTGACATTCTCGGCGCTCAACGACATCAACGTCACCGACAAGGTCGTGCTGAAGACCGGCGGCGCGCTCTCGGGCGCGGGTGCCACGGCGGCGCTCGCCGGCCGGGGCGGCGCCGGGCTCGACGCCACGATCACCGTCGGTGACCGGACGCAGATCCTGACGCTCGGCAACCTTACCGCCAATGCCAACACGCGGGTGGCCGCGGCGATCATCGCGAACACCGAGACCAACGGCGGAGCCACCGTCGCCACCGGCGGCACCGACATCACGCTGCGGCCGAACAATGCGGTCACGATCGGCGCGGGCGTCAAGGTCACGGCCTACGGCAACCTGACCCTGGCCGCCGGCAAGCAGGCCGACCAGCGCGACGATGCCTACGATCTCTCCGCGCGGACCGATACCTTCGCCGGCAGCGCGATCCCGATCCAGTCGATCACCGCCAATATCGACCTGAAGCAGGCCAACACGATCACGGTCCAATCCGGCGCGCTGCTGGAGACCGGCGGCGACGCCGTGTTCAACACCAACTGGTTCGGCATGGCCGGCGCCGACGCCAAGGCGAAGGGAACGAGCTGGACCACGGCGGTTGCCGGCGCCATCGACAGCCTGCTGGGTGGCAACCCGCAATCGGTTCAGGCGGGTGACGCGCACACCTCGTCGATCGGCCGCGTCATCATGAACGGTACCGTGCGGACCGGCATCATCAGCGACATCAAGATCGTCCTGGATCAGCTGAGCAGCCAATCGGGCACGTCGACGACCTACACCGCGAACGGCCACACCTACGAGACGGGAGGCACGGCCGGTAAAACAATCCTCACGGGGACGATCTATCTCGGCGGCCAGGCCATCGGCGCGGACGGCAACTTCGTGACGGACGGCACGACGCCGAAATCCTTCACGCTAAGTCAGGACACGGGAGGCGAAACGGCGCTCGTGACGGCGCCGCGACTGCCGATCACCATCGCGATGGGCACCGAGCTGCTCCGCTCGGGCCTGATCGAGGCCCTCAACGACGCGATGGCCAAGAAGCGGGACTATCAGCGCGATGCCGGCCTGCAGGCCTTCTACAACAACGAGATCCTGCGCATCGCGGGCATCCTGAAGGCCCAGGGGCTCGCCGAGATCTTCTATGAGGCCGACGGCAAGACCGTTGCCGGCGTCGGCGCCGTCCGCCAGCAGGTTCAGGTCATCACCATCGGCGCCTTCACGGCGGGTGCCGGCCGCATCGCCGTCTTCGCGGACGACCTCAGCGGCAGCGGGGCCTTCCAGGCGAAGGAGAAGGGCAAGGTCGAGATCCAGAACAACTCGACCGCGTCGCTACGCATCGGCGGCATCACGATGCCGGAATCCTCGGGCGGTCTGACCTATAACGGCGTCAAGGTCTCCCTGGCGGCCGACCCGCAGAAGAAGATCGGCGAGATCAACGCGGAGAACGCGGCGGACGACGGCTATGTGCCGAGCACGGCCACTTTCTCCGAGATCGCCTCCGGCGGCAGCTTCAGCAACGCTGCCAACAGCACCATCGACATCAACAACAACCTGGGGGTCACCACCGCCCCGAACGGGTTCACGATCCCGGCCGGTGCACTGATCATCGCCGGCGCGATCACCGCGCCGAACGCCATCCTCACCGCGACGAGCAAGGGCGACCTCTTCGTCGATGCGGGCGCGCGCATCCTCGTCAAGGAGAACAAGTCCAAGGCGACCGGTTCGGCGACGATCGGCGGCCCCGGTTCGGTCAATGACAAGTCGGTCGCAGAGATCGGCGGTTCACCCTATGCGCAGGTGAAGAATGCCTTCGTGAGAGACGGCTTCTCGCCGTCGAGTGTCGACGCGATCGTCGCAAGCTTGTCGGTGAAGTCGAGCGAGCCCAATCTTCAGGCCAACCAGATCTCGATCAATGCCCAGTATGTCAACATCAATGGTCTGATCCGTAGCGGTGTCTCGGAATACAAGCTCGTCGTCGACGATGCTGCGGTCAGTGAGATTAGGGCGGCATTCGCGAACAAGACCGCGCCGTACATAACGATCAAGAGCCTCTCGAAGGAGGGGCTGTTCACGGTCGAGCTGGACACAACCTACGGAAGCAAGGGGCGGCTCGTCGTCAAGGAACTCGTGACCTTCGGCGGTTCCGTCTCGATCACCGGCAACATCCTCAACACCGGCAACGGCACCGGCCGGATCGAAGCCCTCGCCGGCTATTCCAACATCACCATCGAAAATTATTCAGACTACGACATCGTCATCGAGAAGCTCGACAACAGCAGCCGCGGCGCCGGCAGCGTGGTTCTGAACGACCTGTCCTACGCGAGCGACACCGTCCGCTATCGCACCACGATCTACCAATCGACGAAGAACGCATCCGGGCAGGACGCCGTCTCGGCGACCGTCCGCACGATCTACAACGACGCGAACACGGCCCCCACGACGGTCTCGGATCGACCGGATCAGAGCAATACGGGGCGCACCGCGACCTACACCCCGAAGGACGGCTGGCGCTACGCCTACGCGGTCGGCCAGACCTCGACCAAATACGAGAAGACGGTGACGGGAACGTCGTCTTGGGCCGGCATCGACGCCCTCGCGAAGGACCCGGCGACGATCCAGGGCTTCAAGGAAGTCGCCACCGGCGACGTACGGATGCTTGAATCGGGAACTTACTACTATCTCGATGTCAGCAATAATGCTTCTTATACATTCCCGACGATCAACAATCCCTCGACCATCAATCTCTCCGGGTACAGCGCGCCGAAGATCACCGATTCCTGGCAGACCAGCACGTGGTACGGGAAGAAGACTTACTACACCGAGTGGACGCGCGAGCAGCCGCGAGAGACGACGGCAACGGCCAATATCGAGGCCGACCGTCCGATCCAGATCGCCTTCTACGGATCCGATCGCGGTGACATCAGCATCACCTCGAGCGGGTCCGGGAAGATCCTGATCAGGGACGGGATCGTCAACGCCTCGGGCAAGGTGACGATCAACGCCGGCGGCTCGATCGAGCAGATGAACGAGACGGCCACGATCTCCGCCGCCACGGTCAGCCTCACCTCGCGGTCGGGCAGCATCGGCAACGGCACGGCCGTCCTCGGAAGTGACGTCAACGGTCCGGGCGCGATCCCGGTGGCCGGCGCGCAGGCGCTGCGGATCGACGGAGTGTTCACCACCGACAAGGACGGCAAGCGTACTTATACCGCGCCGGTCGTCCTCACCGCTTCGGCGGCGGGATCGGTCTACATCCAGAACGCCGGTCTTCCGGCCCTGCAGATCGACTCCGTCTCAGCGAGCGGCGGCGACGTGACGCTCGTCTCCGCGCCGGGCATCGTCGTAGCGAGCGGCAAGGCCGGCTCGATCAGCGGCGGCATCATCACGCTGGCCGCGACCTCCGGCGACGTCGGTTCCGGCGACGTGACCGACACCGGGATCCTGAACCTCAACGGCCGCCAGACGCAGCGCGACCGAGTCGATATCCTGGCTGGCGGCAACGTTTCGGTCCGGCAGACCTCGGGCAACCTGCGCCTCAACAGCCTCACCGCCGGCGGAGACGTCGTCGTGCAGGTCGTGAACGGCAGCCTGCTCAACGTGAACAACGTCGTCGTGCGCGACGAGCGCAAGGCGGCCGACCTGATCGGCGGTGTCTGGAAGGATCTGGCCCTCACCGGGAGCCAGGCGGACGCCAAGTTCAAGGCGACGCTGAGCGCCTACGAGAGCACACGGGAGCGCGACTACAACGCCTACTGGTCCTACCGGAATCAGCAGGCGGATCCCTCCGTCTACGACGCCAGCTTCGAAGTGAAGCTCAGCGCGAAGACCGGCGAGTTGCAGTACTACGAGTCCCTCTACAGGCAAGAGGCGACGGGCAAGGGGCTCAGCGGCAGCGCCGTGACCGACTATGTCGGCAAGGCCATCGCCGCGATCGAGCAGAGCCGCACCGCGCAGTACCGGGCGCTCCACCTGCAATACGGCCGCTACGGCGACGTCTATCACGCCGATCTTGCCGGCGATTACGCGACGTACTGGGCCATCCGCGGGACGCAGCCGAGCGCCACTGCCTTCGACACGAGCTATACCGTGACGGCGACGGCCGCATCGCTGGCCAAGATCCAGGCGGCGACGCACGCGGCGCCGATTTCCGGCGATGCGATGATCGCCCGCGTCACCGCGCAGATCGCGCAGATCGAGAGCGAGCGCGGCGGCATTGCGCGTCTGAGCGAGGCCGAGATCCGGGCCCTCTACGAGACGGCCATCGAGGCGGAGGCGCGCGGGGCGCGGCTGGCGGACGAAGCGTTCAAGGCGCTCGCGAGCTACGACACCGCCTATGCGCGCTACGAGGTGCTGAAGGCGAGCCGGGTCAACGGCGCGATGACGCTGACGACCGCCGAGCGCGACGCGCTGCGTGCGCAGTTCGGCAGCGACGCGACCGGAAGCGGACTGACCGGCGCCGCCAAGGACGCCTATATCGACGGCCGGATCAAGGCGGTCCAGGAGACCCGCGCGGACGAGCTGGCCAGGCTTTCGGCGCTGTTCTCAGGGATCGCCAAGGGTGACCAGAGCACCTTCACGGCGCAGTACAACCTCTACCTGAAGCTGCGCGGCTCGCTGGTGAACGGTGCGCCGGCGCTCACGAGCGCCGAGATCGCCGACCTGACCAGCCTCTACGGCACCGATGCCACCGGCGCGGCGCTGAGCGGCGCGGCGAAGGACAGCTACGTCGCGGCCAAGATTCAAGCGACGCTCGACGCGCGCGCGGCCGAGTACACCAAGCTGAACGCGATCTTCGCGAGTTCGGCGGCGACCGATTACGCCCGGCTGACCGCCATCTTCGGAAGCACCGCGCTCACCGACTACGTCGTCGATCAGATCCAGCAGGTCGAGGCGTCCAGGACGGTCGATTACCGGAACCTCGCGCTGACCTTCGCCGGCTTTACGGCGGGGACGATCAACTACGACACCGCCTATGCGCGCTACGAGGCGCTGAAGGCGAGCCGGGTCAACGGTGCGATGACGCTGACGACCGCCGAGCGCGATGCGCTGCGCGCGCAGTTCGGCAGCGATGCCACCGGAAGTGGGCTGACCGGTGCCGACAAGGACGCGTACATCGAGGGCCGGATCACGGCGGTCCAGGAGGCCCGGGCGGACGAGTTCGCCGGACTCTCGGCGCTGTTCTCTGGGATCGCCAAGGGGGACCAGGGCACCTTCACGGCGCAGTACGACCTTTACTGGAAGCTGCGCGGCTCGCTGTTCAACGGGGCGCTCACGCTGACGAGCGCCGAGATCGCCGACCTGACCAGCCTCTACGGCACCGATGCCACCGGCGCGGCGCTGAGCGGTACGGCGAAGGACCGCTACGTCGCGGCCAAGATCAAGGCGACGCTCGACGCGCGCACGGCGGAGTACGCGAAGCTGAGCGCCGTCTATGCGGGCTTCGGCGACCGTTACCTGCCGAAGCTCGGCACGGCTTACCAGATCTACAGCAGCGACAAGGCGAATGCCGATACCAACGGCATCGTGCGGATCACCGGCGCCGAGCGGATCGCCCTCGCCGTGCAGTTCGCCGACCAAGCCAAGTTCCAGACCCTCGGCGAGATGTTCCTGCAGGCGGAAACCGCCAAGAAGGTCGTGGCGGCCGAGCTAGCGCTCAAGGCCGATTACGCGCGGCTTCACGCCAGCTTCGGCGGCCTCGGCGACGCCTATGATCCCTCGCTGGTGGAATCCAGATCCGATGCGGACAAGGCCGGCTACGAAACCTATTGGAGCTACCGCAACCAGCAGATCGATCCGAGCGTCTACAACGCGTCCTTCGCGCCGCGTCCCACAGGACAGGCGCTCATCGATGCGGTGAGCACGGCCCGCGCTCGTGCCGCGGTCGAAACCCAGGCCGCCTCGTCCCCGGCCATCACGGCCGCCCGCCAAGCGGCCCAGGATGCCCGCGGAGCGGCGCTCACGGCGCAGTACCGATCACTCCACGCCTTCTTCAACAGCTTGCCCGCCTCCAACGGCGAGGCGACCCTGACGGCCTCGAAGCAGGACAACCCGGCCTTCTTCGTCGACAGGGCCACGGCCAAGGACATCGACGACGGCATCAAGCGCTGGACGGAAGAGGAATTGCTGAGCGCGGTCGGCCAGGGCCTGCTCAAGGAAGTGCCCAGCACCGTCGTCGATATCCAGAGTCCGATCATCAAGGGCCGCTCGATCAAGCTCGTCACGGCCGACAATGTCGGCTCGACCAGCGGCACCACGCTGATCGCGGTCGGCAACAACGCGCCGCGCATGACGGTCGACCAGCAGATCGATCTGGCCGCTGCCGAGCGCAGCGATCTCGTCTTCCTCACCAAGGCGCCGATCACTGCCAGCGTCGTCTTCGCCAACAACGGCACGACCGGAACTGTCACGCGGGTGGATGGCGGCCTCTGGGATCTCACGGCCTTCACGAAGGACGGACAACTCATCGATGCCACGCTGTTCATCGGCGGCCTGACGCAGAACGCCACCGCCGAGACCCGGGCCTATTTCAAGATCGTGTCCGTCACGGACACGGTGATCACCGTCGCCTTCTCCGGCAGCAAGAGCTTCCAGGAAGGGATCGCCCGCAACGTCACCTTCGGTGCCAGCGTCGCGGTGAGCAGCGAGGCGCCGCGCGCTTCGGCGACGATGTCGGTCGACCGCCTCAAGGCCGCCCCGACCAGCTTCGATGTCACCTTCAGCAACGACGCCGCGACGAACCAGGGCGTGCTGACGCTCAACAGCGGCACCTGGGACACCGCGCTCTACGCCGTCGGCGACACGCTCTTCATCGCCGGCGACACCACCAACACCACGGCGATCGCCACCAACGTGTTCCGGATCGCCGCGATCGCGGGTGGGGTGATCCGTCTCGAGGCCGGCCAGCTCTTCGACACCACGGGCGGCCTGAACGGCGGACTCGCGGCCAATGTCGAGGTCGGCGTGCGCGCGACGGCGGCCTCGGGCGGCGTCTACGTCGTCAACCGCGTTCTGTCCGACCGGGGCGCCAGCTTCCTGGCGGACGGCTTCAAGCAGGGGCTGCGGATCGGCCTTGCCGGCGCGTTCGGCGTGAAGACCGCCAACACGACCGGAGCCGAGACCTTCTACGAGATCGCCAAGGCCGGCAGGGCCACCCTTGTCCTGGGACTGTCAGGATTTCCGTGTGTGGCCGGGCGGTTGATCATCAGGCCGCCATGGCTCTGATGAAACGTTCGCCGAAGATCACGGCAAATTGCGCCTTCGCCATGGTCCACTCACGTGGTGGCATCTTCCACTCTTTCTCCGACCGATTCAAGATCAGGTAGAGCAGCTTGGTGGCGGCCTCGTCGCTGGGGAAGTGTCCCCTGGCCCTGACAGCCCGCCTGAGCTTCGAGTTCAAAGCTTCGATGGCGTTCGTAGTGTAGATGATCCGGCGGACCTCGTCGGGGAACGCAAAAAACGGGATCACCTCGCCCCAGGCGCGCCGCCAGCTCTGGCCGATGGCGGGATAGCGCTGCCCCCAAGGGCCAGCCTCAAATGCTGTCAGCGCCTTTTCGGCGGCATCTGCGTCGGTGGCACGGTAAATCTCCTTGAGCGCGCTGGCGAGGTTCTTTCGGTCCTTCCAGGAGACGAAGTCCATCGAGTTGCGCAGCAGGTGAACGATGCAGGTCTGGACGATCGCATCGGGGAACACTGCGGTGATCGCATCGGGAAAGCCCTTCAGGCCGTCAACGACGGCCAGCAGGATGTCTTCAACGCCACGGTTGCGAAGCTCGTTCATCACCCGAAGCCAGAACTTGGCACCCTCATTCTGCTCGAGCCACAAGCCGAGCACCTCCTTTGCGCCGTCGGCGCGGACGCCCAGCGCAATGTGGATCGCCTTGTTGCGCACCATGCCCTCGTCGCGGATCTTGACCCGGATCGCGTCGAAGAAGACCAGCGGGTAAACCGGATCGAGCGGCCGCTGCTGCCAAGTGGCGACCTCATCGAGCACGGCGTCGGTCACCGTGCTAATCAAATCGGGTGAGACGTCGATGCCGTATAGATCGTGCAGGTGCCTGGTGATCTCGCGGGTGCTCATGCCGCGCGCGTACATCGACACGATCTTGTCGTCGAAGCCGGGAAAGCGGCGTTGATACTTGGCGATCAACTGCGGGTCGAAGCTCGACTGGCGATCGCGCGGCACGTCGATCGCCAACTTGCCGGTGTCGGTCATTACCGTCTTCCGACCGTAGCCGTTGCGCATGTTGCCGGCGCCGTCTTCGCCAGCGAGGTGGTGATCCATCTCCGCATTCAGGGCACGCTCTGTCAGCGCCTTCTTCAGCGAATCGAGCAGACCGCCCTGCTCGAAGGCGGCACTGGCAGTGCCGCCCGCCAAAAGCTGATCGAGAAGCTCATTCGGTATGGCAGGTTCTTTGCGTCGTGACATAGTGGGACTCCTTGTTGCCCATTATGCCCGGCCACACACGGAAATCCTGACAGTCCCCTTGTCCTCGACACGAGCAATCTCAGTGCGAACAAGCTGGCGCCGATCGCCGAGACCGGCCGCAACCTCGTCGTGTTCCAGTCGGCCAAGGACGCCGGGAATCCGTTCAACCTCGTCACCCAGCTCCTGATCCAGAAGCGCAAGGCCGTGGTGCTGGAAACCGCGGGCGCGCTCAACGTGAGTGCGGGCGGTCAGATCTTCGTCACCACACCGTCCTCGGTGACGGTGGGCCTCGTCACCTCGACGACGGGCAAGGAAATCCGCCTGAAGGCTGATAGCGGCCTCGTCAACGGGCGCGGTGCGACCGACACGAATGTCCGCGGCGGCGATACGATCCTCGAAGGCGGCACCGGCGCCGTCGGCAGCGCCCAGAAGGCGATCGGCGTCGACCTGACGGGCACCCTCGCGGTCCGCAGCGCGGAGAACATCTACGTCACCGCCCGTGCGGGCGATCTGAAGCTGGAATCCGCCTTCTCGGAAAAGGATATCTTCTTCACCGCCGTCAGCGGCAGCATCCTCGACGGCGTCGGGAACAACAACACCAAGATCTCGGCACGCAACCTCACCCTCAAGGCGGCGGGCGCGATCGGCAAGGCCGGCCCGAACGCCGCGACCCCCGATGTCGGCGCCGACGCCATCGAGGTGAAGCTCACCGGAACCGTGCGGGCGAGCGCCACGGGAGCCATCGTTCTGACCGAGACGGCGACCGACCTGCGGGTGGTCGCGATCACCACGACCGGTGACGTGGTCCTGAGCGCGCAGGCCTCGATCCTCGACGGCGGCGACCTGACGAATCCGCGCGACATCGACTCGGCGCCCGATACTGCCGGCAGCGGCCGGGCCAATGTCACCGGCCGCTCGATCGTTCTGAGGGCGCTCGACGGCATCGGCGCGGGAAGCGACGCGCTCGAGTTCGACAGCAATGTCGGCGACACGACGACCGGCCGGGTCACGCTCTCGGCCGTGCGCGGCAATATCGACGTCGTCGAGACCACCGGCGACGTCTACCTCGCCAGCATCGCGGCGGCCGACAACCGCGTCGCCATCCTGACGGCCACGGCCGGCAGCATCCTGAACGCGTCGACCGACTACAACGACAGCAACGGCGGCAGCTCGAACCTCATCTCCGGCCAGGCCAAGCTGATCGCCTCGGGCAGCATCGGCACGGCGACGAAGCGCATCATCGCCAAGCTGAGGACCGCGACCGGCGACACCTATGGCGGCATCGAGGCCTCGGCCGGCGGCGACGTCTGGCTCTGGAACGTCGGCGGCCTGCGCGTGGGCGGCGTGACGGAGAAGGCCAAGACCGGAATCCAGGCCGGCGGCACGATCAACGTGCGCACGTCGAGCCCCATGACGATCACCACGGACGTGATCTCGAAGAAGTCCATCAACGTGTTCTCGGGCGAGGACACCAGCCGGGGCGACGACCTTCTGCTCGTGAAATCCGGCGTCACGATCTTCTCGACCGAAGGCTCTGTGACGCTCGCCGCCGGCGACAACCTCACCGTCGAGGCGGGGGCGGTCGTGAAGGCCAAGGGCGACATCGTCCTGAACGCCGACTTCAAGGTGGTGAAGGATCAGAACGGCAACGACACCGTCGTGCCGTCCAACGAGGCCGCCGCCGCCATCGATCTGCAGGGCATCTTCGTCGGCCGCACGATCACGATCCAGGGCAGCAGCCTGGGCGGCACCTACCGGCTCGACGGCAGCTTCCTGACCGGTGATCGCACCATCACGGTCAGCGGAAGCAACGCGAATAATCCCGACGAGGTGATCACGCTCGGCCGGATCTCGGAAGGCGGGCTCGTGCGCGGCGGCTCCATCAGCCTGATCGCGGGGAACGGCGACAACACGGTCACGCTCGCGAACACGACCACCGTGTCGACGGGCGCGATGAGCATCACCGGCGGCGCGGGCCAGGATGCCGTGTCGCTCGGTGGCGGCTACACACTCGACTCGCTGACGATCAATCTCGCGGGCGGCAGCAACAGCCTGACGTCGGCGGGCGCCTACACGATGGCCGGTGCGCTCGCGATCCGCACCGGCACGGGTCGCGACATCATCGACCTTCAGGGCAACTACACCGCCGGCTCGATGGAGATCGATGCGGGCGACGGCCAGAACGACCTGACCCTGACGGGCACCTACCGGATCACGAACGCCTTCGCGATCCGCGCCGGGTCGGGCAGCGATACCCTTTTGGATTCGCGCGTCGTCGGCGGCGCGACGAGCCGGGCCGACGTTGCGGCCGGCTCGCTCTCGATCAATCTGGGTGACGGCTCCAATACGCTGCGGCTCTCGGGCGGTTACGCGATCCCGGCCGGCGCGGTCACGATCACGACCGGCTCGGGCGACGACATCATCGACCTTCAGGGCAGCTACACCGCCGGCTCGATGGCGATCGATGCGGGCGACGGCCAGAACGACCTGACCCTGACCGGCGTCTACCGGGTCACGGACGCCTTCACGATCCGCGCCGGGTCGGGCAGCGATACTCTGCTGGATTCGCGCGTCGCCGGCGGGGCGACGAGCCGGGCCGACGTCGCGGCTGGCTCGCTCTCGATCAATCTGGGTGGCGGCAACAACACCCTGCGGCTCTCGGGCGGTTACGCGATCCCGGCCGGCGCGGTCACGATCACGACCGGCTCGGGCGACGACATCATCGATCTGCAGGGCAGCTACACAGCGAAGTCGCTGAGTGTCAGCGCCGGCGCGGGTACCAACGGACTGACCCTGACGGGCACCTACCGGGTCGTCGAAGACGTCACGATCACGACGGCGGGCGGCACCGACACGCTGTCGGATCTGCGCGTCGTGAACGGCACGGTCGAGAGGGCCGACCTCGAGGCGCGATCGCTCGCGATCCAGCTCGGCGACGGCGCCAACACGGCCACGCTCGTCGGCAAGTACGCGATCCGGGACGGCTTCTCCCTGACCGGCGGGACCGGCCGCGACATCCTGACCGACTACCGCGTCGCGGGTCTCGTGGTCACGAACGCCATCGCGCTCTCGGCGGGCTCGATCACGCTCGCGCTCGGGGGCGGCGACAACCAAGTCGAACTCGCCGGCAGCCACGAGGCGAGGACGGGTGACTTCACGCTGACCACGGCCGCCGGCGTCGATACCGTCGTCGATGCGGCCTTCGTCAACGGCGCCAGCGTCCAGAGCGCGACGATCAAGGGCGCCAATGTTGTCATTGATCTCGGCGCGGGCGACAACGCGCTGACGCTGCTCGGCACCACCGTCGCCACCTCGACGCTGGCGCTGACCAGCCTCGGCGGCAGCGACAAATTCGCTCTGCGCGGCCGCGTCCGCGCGGCGGCGACGACGATCCGGCTCGGCGCCGGCGACGACAGGCTCGACATCGCCGTCAGCGAGATCTCCGGCAACACCCGGGTCTTCGGTGAGGACGGCGCGGACGCGATCAACGTCGATCGCCTGCCCTCGCTCACCAGCAAGACCGGCCTGCGCACCGACACCCTCGACATCGACGGCGGGCAGGACACGGACACCATCCGCATTCAGGCGAACGGCGCGTCGTCCTACCGCATCAACGTCACGGATTCCGGCAATCCGGACCGCGGTGTCGACACCCTGACGATCCTCGGCACGGACGAGGCGGACCAGTTCCTGCTGCGCCGCAACTTCGTGGCGCTCGTCCATCCGAACGCCGACGGCACCTATCCGGCGGATGCGGTCGTCGAGCGGATCAACTACGACATGAGCGTCAATGGCCGCGTCATCGTCGAGGGCGGCAAGGGCAACGACCGCTTCGCGCTCGACGACAGCTCGGCGCTAATGACCATCGACGGCGGCGAGGGCAACGACTTCTTCCAGGTCGGCCAGGTCTTCGCGAGCCTGCGCGACACGGCCAACGGCCTGCTCGCCGAGGACGTCTTCGACACCACGCAGCTGTCGTTCGGCGGCTATCTCTCCCGTGGCATCTCGATCCCGGCCGTCATCTATGGCGGTACCGGCGACGACATGTTCCAGGTCTACTCGAACAAGGCGGATCTGCGCCTCGAAGGCGAGGACGGCGACGACACCTTCATCGTGCGCGCTTTCGCCCTCTCAGGGTCCAATCCGCAGGACAACAAGATCAAGCTCAATGCCGGCGCCGGCAACGACCGGATCGAGTACAACATCAACGCGCCGCTCGACATCGACGGCGGCACCGGCTTCAATAAGATCGTCGCCCTCGGCACCGAGTTCGCCGATACCTTCGTCGTGACCAGCGACGGCATCTTCGGTGCCGGCCTGTCTATCCGCTTCACCAACATCCAGGCGGTCGAGGTCGACGGCCTGGAGGGCGACGACACGTTCTACGTGCTCTCCACGCCGCCCGGCGTCGTCACCACCCTGATCGGCGGGTCGGGTAGCGACACCTTCAACGTGGCCGGCGACGTCAGCGGAGAGGTCGTGGCCCGCGATGCCAAGGGCAATTCGGCGGTCATCAACCACACGGCCGCGAGCACCGACAAGCGCTACGACGGCCTGTTCGTGCCGGGCATCAACGCTTCCGTCGCGACGGCCGATCGCGGCAGCGTCAGCGACCAGGGCGGTCTGACGCTTCGCGAGGATTCGGGAATCACGGCGCTGGGCGTCGAGGGCAGCAGCGTCGGCTCCTACAAGATCGCTCCGCCCGCCCCGACCCAGACCTCGCTCGGCAGTGCCGACTGGGCAGTCGTCACCGTCTCCGCGGCGCAGGCCTCCGCCCAGTTGCGGGCGCTGGCCGGCAATGCGGGCACGATCGAGGTCTCGATCGATGGGAACGCCTGGGCGGATGCCCTGACGCTCCGCTTCACCACGGTCCTCAGGAACGGTGTCTACGTCTGGACGCCCGAGCAGACGGTCTTCGTCCGCGCCAAGTCGGATACGGCCGCCGAGGGCGAGCAGAGCGTGGCCATCGGCCACTCGGTCGTCAGCTCCAACGCGGAGGTGAGCAGCACCTACCTGCGCACGACGCTGGTCAAGGTCATCGACAACGACAAGCCGGGCCTGATCATCGTCGAGAGCGGCGGCAGCACCTCGATCATCGAGATGACCCGCGGCCGGGCTGCCCAGGCGCAGAACCAGGACGGCTACACCGTCGTCCTCAACAATCCTCCGCTGCCGAACGAGACTGTCACCGTCACCCTGAGCGTGCCGCGGGATCGTCTCTCCCAGCTCGTCTTCACCGATGCCGACGGCAATGTCCTGCCGACCGACGCGGACGGCTTCGCCGTTCTCACCTTCAATGCCGGCAACTGGAACCGGCCGCAGACCGTGCGCGTCTCCTCGCCGGCCGACGACACGCCCGAGAACCGCTACGTCGCCGAGATCACCCACATCGTGAGGAGCACCGTCGCCGGCGCGAGCGGCGAGGGCTTCTTCAAGGCGGCGCTCGTCGGCGAGCCCGTGGTGCGCGTCCAAGTGACGGACGGCAACACGGCGGGCGTCGTGGTCACGCCGGCCGAGGGCGGTGTCGTCGTGACGCCGGGGCAGCCCTCCTACTACGACGTGGTCCTGACGACCGCGCCGCGCGGATCGGTGACGATTACCCTGGCAGGCGATGGCCTGACCATCACGGACAGCGCCGATCCGCGCTTCACGCGGGCGACCGCGACGAAGCCGGCCACGATCACCTTCGACGCCTCGAACTTCGATCAGGCCGTGCGGGTGAAGGTTCTGAGCAATCCCGACGCCACGAAGGTGACCTCGGACCTCAAGACCTTCTCGCGCCAGACGCACGAACTCAGCCGCATCGAGGGACCGCTGGTGCTGATCGGCGGCGCCGGTCCCGACAGCCGCTCGCTGACCCCGGCGATCGTCCTGCCCGGCGAGACCAACCGCCCGGTCACGCGCGACGTCACGGTCGATCCGACCCGGAGGGACTTCGACAAGGTCTCGCTCTTCAACGACTCCACCACGGCGGGCGTGGACGGCGTGGTGGACGCCGACCACATCTCCGGCTTCGGAATGTCGCGCAACGACGTCAACACGGCCTCGAGCGGCAGCTCGACCAACGTGACCTTCAAGGGCGGCGTCACCTACCGCGACATGTCCTCGGTCGAGCTGCTGCTCGGCTCGGGCGCCGACCGGGTGACGGTGAAGGGGACGGCGCTCGACACCCTGACGACGATCCATGGCGGCGGCGGCGCCGACACGATCACCGTCGAGGCGTCGCAGGGCACGCTCGCCCTGTTCGGCGACACCAGCGCCGACCGCAGCCGCTACAGCGCCTCGGACAGCGTCAGGACCGGCGGTGCCATCGCCTTCCGCGACGAGGGGACGGTCGATGTCGACGCCTCCATCGTCAGCCTCAACGACAGCATCGACGCATCCGGCGCGACCGGCCTCGTCATCATCGACGGTGGTGCGGGCAACGACTCCATCAAGGGCGGCAAGGGCCGCAACATCATTGCCGGCGGCACCGGCAACGACACGATCGAGGGCGGCGCCGGCGCCGACATCATCCTCGGCGATTCGAGCCTCAACCTCGACGACGTGAAGCGCATCGTCACCATCGCCGACCCGTTCATCGATCAGCCCCGGGCCGCCGGCACCGACACGATCGACGCCAAGGGCGGCGACAACGTCATCCTCGGCGATCACGGCCAGGTCTATCAGGACGGCTCGGCGACCGCCGGCATCGCGCTGACCGGCAACCACGTCGTCACCCGGGTGGTCTCGACCTATCCCGGCATCGGCGGCGGCGACGCGATTACCGCGGCCGCCGGCAACAACGTGATCATCGGCGGCTTCGGCGCCGACACGATCACGGTCGGCGCGGGCAACCACGTCATCCTCGGCGACAACGGCGAGGCGATCTTCGCGGGCGGCGTGCTGTCGAGCCTGCGCAGCCTCGACGGCGCGATCGGCGGTGACGACACGATCACGGCGGCCGACGGCGACACCACGATCATCGGCGGTGCGGGCAAGGACGGCATCACCGTCGGCGCCGGCACGCACGTGATCCTGGGCGATACCGGCGAGGCCCGCTTCGCGGCGGGGACCCGCGTCATCGGCGGCGTGACCGTTCCGGTCCCGGTCCTTGTCTCGATCAAGACCGCGGACGACGAGGCGGCGATCGGCGGCGCCGACAGCATCGTCACCGGGGACGGGAACGTCACCGTCATCGGCGGTGCGGGTGCCGACCGGATCACCCTGGGCAAGGGCATGCAGGTCGTGCTCGGCGACAGCGGCGCGGCCACGTTCGCGAACGGCAGGATCCAGGACATCACCGCGACGGCGACCGAGATCGGCGGCAACGACACGATCAAGGCGGCTGACGGCGACACGACCATCCTCGGCGGGGCCGGTGCGGACGGGATCGAGGTCGGCGCGGGCAACCATGTGATCCTCGGCGACAGCGGCAAGGCGGTCTTCACCGCCGGCAAGCTCGTCTCGGTCGAGAGCATCGATCCGGGTGTCGGCGGCGGCGACGTCATCGTGGCCAAGGACGGCAGCGCGACCGTCATCGGCGGCGCGGGCGCCGACCGGATCACGCTGGGCAAGGGCCGCCAAGTCGTGCTCGGCGACAGCGGTGCGGCCACCTTCACCGACGGCCTCATCGAGACCGTGACCTCGCTCGCGACCGAGATCGGCGGCAACGACACGATCGAGGCGACCGAGGGCGACACCACCATCCTCGGCGGCGCGGGCGCGGACACGATCAAGGTCGGCGCGGGCAACCACGTCATCCTGGGCGACAGCGGCAAGGCGGTGTTCCGCAACGGCCGGGCCCAGCGCATCGAGTCGATCACGCCGGAGATCGGCGGCGCCGACATCATCACGGCCGAGGACGGCGCCTCCCGGATCATCGGCGGCGCGGGCGCGGACACCATCACCACCGGTACCGGCGATCACGTCATCCTCGGTGACAGCGGCGAGGCCGATTTCACCGTCACGGTCACGGGAGCGGTCACGACCAGCGTGCTGGCGCGGATCGCCACCACGGCACCCGCGATCGGCGGCGGTGACACGATCACCTTCGGCGCGGGCAACAACGTCGTCCTCGGCGGCGCCGGCGGCGACACCATCAAGGGCGGTGATCGGGGTGCGGTCATCCTGGGTGACAACGGCATCGTCACCTTCGATGCCAACGGCCTGATCCGCCGCGCGCTCTCCCTCGACACCGCGATCGGCGGCGACGACAGCATCACGGTCGGAAACGGCAACAACGTCGTGCTCGGCGGAACGGGTCGCGACGCGATCACCATCGGCGACGGCAACAACGTCGTGCTCGGCGACAGTGGCCAAGCCGATTTCGAGGCCGGCATTCTCGTCGAGATCGCGAGCATCAGCCCGGCGGTCGGCGACAAGGATACGATCGCTGTCGGCAGCGGCCGCAACACCGTCATCGGCGGTGCCGGCGGCGACAGCATCACGGCCGGCCTGCGGAACGGCGCGACGATCGGCACCGGCACCAACGTCATCCTCGGCGATGCCGGCCATGTCCGGCTTACCGCCGCGGGCCTGCCGATCCTGGCCGAGACGACCTACGACAACGTGGGCGGCGACGACACGATCACCGTCGGCGACGGCGTGGCCGTGATCCTCGGCGGCTCGGGCGGCGACATCATCGCCGCCGGAAACGGCCGCAGCACGGTGCTGGGCGACAACGGACAGGCGACTTTCGACGCGCAGGGCCGCGTGCTCCAGGTGGCCACCACCGCCGCCACGGCGGGCGCTGGCGACGAGATCACCCTCGGCGATGGCGGCAGCGTCGTCATCGGCGGTGTCGGCGCGGACAAGATCCGGACCGGTTCCGGCGCGGACGTGATCCTGGGCGACAACGGCAGCGCCGTGTTCGCGGACGGGGTCCTGGTCTCGATCGAGACCATGGAATCCACCTTCGGCGGCGGCGATGTCATCGTTGCGGGCGAGGGCGACAACGTGGTGTTCGGCGGCGTCGGCGCCGACGACGTCACCACGGGCGCCGGTCTCGACATCATCCTCGGCGATGACGGCGCGGCGACCTTCGCCCAGGGCAAGCTGGTGCGCGTCTCGACCAAGAACGAGAGCGTGGCGGGCGACGACACGATCCGCGCGGGAGACGGCGACAACGTCGTGCTCGGTGGCTCGGGCAGCGACACCATCACCACGGGTGCGGGCGCCGATCTCGTGTTCGGCGACAACGGGGCCGTCGACTTCGTGGACGGCATCCGTCGCGACGCGCTCAGCGAGCGCGCCGGTGGCGGCGGCCGCGACACGATCGTCACGGGGGCGGGAGCCGACCTCGTCATCGGCGGCCTGGGCAGCGACACCATCGATGCCGGCAAGGACGACACCGACGCCGACATCGTCTTCGGCGACAACGGCCACATCACCTTCGATGCCCTCGGTCGCGTCTCGCTCGCCGAGACCCTCGACCCGACCCTCGGCGGCGACGACGAGATCCTGGCGGGCGCGGGTGCCAACCTGATCCTCGGTGGCGCAGGCTCGGACACGATCACCACGGGAGCCGGCGCGGACATCGTGCTGGGTGACAACGGCAGCGTGGCCTTCGCGGGCGGAATCCGTCTGGAGGCCAGGAGCGACCTCTCGGGCGGGGCGAGCGACACGATCCGGACGGGCGCCGGCGCGGACCTCGTGATCGGCGGTCTCGGCGGCGACGTGATCGATGCCGGCAAGGACGATGCCGCCGACGACATCGTCTTCGGCGACAACGGCCACGTCACCTTCGACGAACTCGGCCGCGTCACCCGCGCAGAGTCGACCGATCCGACCAGCGGCGGCGACGACAGCATCGATGTCGGCTCCGGCAACAATATCGTCATCGGCGGCGCGGGCTCCGACATCATCACCACGGGAGCCGGTGCCGACGTCGTCCTGGGCGACAACGGCTTCGTGACCTTGGCAGGCGGAATCCGCCTCGAGGTGACGAGCGGCCGTGAAGGCGGAGCGGCCGATACCATCATCACCGGAGCCGGTGCGGACATCGTCCTCGGCGGCCTGGGGGCCGACACAATCGACGCCGGAAAGAGCGATGCGGATGCCGACATCGTGTTCGGCGACAACGGCCACGTCACCTTCGATGGTCAGGGTCGGGTCAAGCTCGCCGAGAGCTTGGATCTCGGCCTCGGCGACGACGACACCATCGAGGTTGGCGGAGGCGATAACATCGTCCTCGGCGGCACCGGAGCCGACAGGATCACGGCGCTCGGCGGCAACGATGTGGTGCTGGGCGACGACGGACGCGCCACCTTCGAGACCAGCGGGCGCGTCAAGCGGGCCGAGAGCTTCGACCTCGGATTCGGCGGCAACGACACGATCGATGTCGGGGCCGGCGACAACGTGGTCATCGCCGGAGCCGGCAGCGACGTGGTGACCGCGCTCGGCGGCAGCGACGCGGTGATCGGCGATGGCGGCTACGCCGAGTTCGAGGCCGGCCTGCGCGTGGTCCTCGTCTCCGCCGACGCGAGCGGCGCCGGCAACGACCGGATCGACGTGGGCAACGGCGACAACGTCGTGCTCGGCGGCTCGGGCAGCGACACCATTACGACCGGCACCGGCGCCGACGTGGTGCTGGGCGACAACGGCACGATGCGCTTCGCGGGCGGAATCCGCCTGGAGATCGTGAGCGACCGGATCGGCGGTGCGGCCGACGCGATCGTCACGGGAGCGGGTGCGGATCTCGTGCTCGGGGGCCTCGGCGGCGACGTGATCGATGCCGGTCAGGCCGACGTCGACGCGGATATCGTGTTCGGTGACAACGGCCATGTGACCTTCGACACCACCGGCGGCGTGGTCCGCGCCGAGAGCTTCGATTCCGGCTTCGGCGGCAACGACGAGATCAAGGTCGGCGGCGGCGACAACCTCGTCATCGGCGGCACGGGCGCCGACACTGTCACGGCGCTGGGCGGTGGCGACATCATCATCGGCGACAACGGCTACGCGGTGTTCGAGGCCGGCGTGCGGATCGAGTTCGCCTCCACCGATACCGGCGACGGCGGCAACGACCGGATCGAGGCCGGCGACGGCGACAACGTCGTGATCGGCGGCTCGGGCAGCGACACCGTCACGACCGGCGCGGGCGGCGACATCGTGCTTGGCGACAACGGCCTCGTGGCCTTCGAGCTCGGCATCCGTGCGCGTGTGGTCAGCGACCGCAACGGCGGCGCACGCGACACCATCGCGACGGGTTCGGGTGCCGACGTGGTGCTCGGCGGCCTGGGCGGCGACACGATCGATGCCGGCCAAGCCGACGCGGATGCCGATGTGGTCTTCGGTGACGACGGCCAGATCACCTTCGACGCGCAGGGCCGCGTGAAGCGGGCAGAAACCCTCGATGCCGGCTTCGGGGACGATGACGAGATCAGGGTCGGCGGCGGCGACAACCTCGTCTTCGGCGGCGTCGGCAGCGATACCATCACGGCGCTAGGTGGCAGCGACGTGATCCTGGGCGACCATGGCACCGCGGTGTTCGAGGCTGGCATGCGGGTCGAGTTCGCCTCGACCGACACCACCGATGCCGGCAACGACCGGATCGAGGCCGGCGACGGCGACAACATCGTGCTCGGCGGTTCGGGCAGCGACACGGTCGTCACGGGAGACGGCGGCGACATCGTCCTCGGCGATAACGGCCTCGTGCGGTTCGAGCTCGGTCTCCGCGCCATCGTCCAGAGCAGCCGTGACGGCGGGGCGCGCGACGTTCTCAAGACGGGTGCGGGGGCCGACGTCGTCCTCGGCGGTCTGGGCGCCGACACCATCGATGCCGGCCGGGACGATGCCGATGCCGACATCGTGCTGGGCGACGACGGTCGCCTCACCTTCGATGCTCAAGGCCGCCTGAAGCGCGCCGAGAGCCTCGATCCGGCTTTCGGCGGCGACGACGTCATCGAGGCCGGCGGCGGCGATAACGTCGTCATCGGCGGCACCGGCACCGACACGATCACTACGCTCGGCGGCAACGACGTGATCCTCGGCGACAACGGCACCGCGCTGTTCGAGGCCGGCATGCGCGTCGAGTTCGCCTCGACCGATCCGGATGACGGCGCCCGCGACGTGATCAGGGCCGGCGACGGCGACAACGTGGTCATCGGCTCCGTCGGCTCAGACGACATCACCACGGGTTCAGGCGCCGATATCGTGCTCGGCGATATGGGGGTCGTGGCCTTCGAGAACGGCCTCGTCCGTGAGGTCTACACCACCGACGAACGCCGCGGCGCGGGCGACATCATCCGGGGCGGCGACGGTGACAACATCGTCCTCGGCGGCGCGGGCCGCGACGAGATCATCACCGGCAAGGGCGCGGATCTCATTCTGGGCGATTTCGGCGAGGCGAGCTTCACCGGCGGGCGCCTGGTGCGCGTGGCCACGCTCAACCCGAACCGTGGCGACGACGACTCGATCGACGCGGGCAACGGCGACAACGTCATCCTCGGCGGCTTCGGCAGCGACACCATCTCCGCCGGCTCCGGCTCGGATGTCGTGCTCGGCGACAACGGACTCGCCACCTTCCTCACTGACGGCAAGCGGATCCTCGTCCGCACGACCGATGTGGAGGCCGGCGCGGCCGACACGATCAAGGTGGGCGACGGCGACAACCTCGTCCTCGGCGGCACGGATGCCGACCTGATCACCACCGGCAAGGGCGCCGACGTGATCCTCGGCGACTTCGGTGCGGTGACCTACGATGCGGCCGGTCTGCTCAAGCAGATCCTGTCCACTGACACGGGTTTGGGCGGCGACGACACGATCACGGCCGGTGACGGAAGCGACACCATCCTTGGCGGCTTCGGCTCTGACGCCATCACCGCCGGTGACGGTGCCAAGACCGTGCTCGGCGACAGCAGCGGGCTCGACTACGCCGCCGGTGTCCTGACCCTGGTCCAGAGCCTGACCCCAGCCGTCGGCGCGGCCGACACCATCCGCCTCGGCAACGGCCGCAAGCTCGTGCTCGGCGGTGCCGGCAGCGACACGGTCGAGGGCCAGTCGGGCGACGCCATCGTCCTCGGCGATGCCGGCCTCGTGCGGCTCGTCAACGGCAGCCCGGTTCGGGCCGAGAGCACGGATGTGAACGTCTCGGGCGACGACAGCGTCACCCTCGGCGCCGGCAACGGCGTGGTGCTTGGCGGCTCGGGCGCGGATCGCCTGACGCTGGGCGCGGGTCGCTCGGTGGTGCTGGGCGACAATGGCAGCGTCGATCTCGACGCGCAGGCGCGGCCGGTCGAGATCGCCTCGACCGCGCCGGAGGTCGGCGGCCGCGACGTGATCGTGGTCGGCGATGGCGGCTCGGTGGTGCTCGGCGGCTTCGGTGCCGACAGCATCACCACGGGCGCGGACTCGGACGTGATCCTCGGCGACAACGGCGCGGTGACGCTCTCGGCCTTCGTCCCGGTCTTCGTGCGCACCACGAGTGCCGCGGTCGGTGACGCCGACGAGATCCGTGCGGGCGAGGGCGACAACACCGTGCTCGGCGGTGCGGGCGGTGACACGATCGTCACCGGCTCGGGCCGTGACACGGTGTTCGGCGATGCCGGTCAGATCCGCTTCGACGCGAAGGGTCTGGTCGAGCGGGCCGAGAGCCTGGATACGGGGATCGGCGGCGACGACACCATCGAGGCGGGCGCGGGCGACAATCTCGTCGTCGCGGGCGTGGGCGCCGACAAGGTGACGACGCTCGCCGGCGCCGACATCGTGCTGGGCGACAATGGTGCGGTGGTGTTTGCCGGCGGCGTGCGGGTGAGCGTGGCCACCACGGCTCCGACCGACGGCGGCAAGGACGCGCTCCTCCTCGGCGACGGCGACAACCTCGTCCTCGGCGGTACGGATGCCGACTTGATCACCACCGGCAAGGGCGCCGACGTGATCCTCGGCGACTTCGGCAGCGTCAGCTATGACGCGGCCGGTCTGCTCAAGCAGATCCTGTCCACCGACACGGGTCTGGGCGGCGACGACACGATCACGGCCGGTGACGGAAGCGACACCATCCTTAGCGGCTTCGGCTCTGACGCCATCACCGCCGGTGACGGTGCCAAGACCGTGCTCGGCGATAGCGGCGGGCTCGACTACGCCGCCGGTGTCCTGACTCTGGTGCAGAGCCTGACCCCGGCCATCGGCGCGGCCGACACCATCCGCCTCGGCAACGGCCGCAAGCTCGTGCTCGGCGGTGCCGGCGGTGACACGGTCGAGGGCCAGTCGGGCGACGCCATCGTCCTCGGCGATGCCGGCCTCGTGCGGCTCGTCAACGGCAGCCCGGTTCGGGCCGAGAGCACGGATGTGAACGTCTCGGGCGACGACAGCGTCACCCTCGGCACCGGCAACGGCGTGGTGCTTGGCGGCTCGGGCGCGGATCGCCTGACGCTGGGCGCGGGTCGCTCGGTGGTGCTGGGCGACAATGGCAGCGTCGATCTCGACGCGCAGGCGCGGCCGGTCGAGATCGCCTCGACCGCGCCGGAGGTCGGCGGCCGCGACGTGATCGTGGTCGGCGACGGCGGCTCGGTGGTGCTCGGCGGCTTCGGTGCCGACAGCATCACCACGGGCGCGGGCTCGGACGTGATCCTCGGCGACAACGGCGCGGTGACGCTCTCGGCCTTCGTCCCGGTCTTCGTGCGCACCACGAGTGCCGCGGCCGGTGACGCCGACGAGATCCGTGCGGGCGAGGGTGACAACACCGTGCTCGGCGGTGCGGGCGGCGACACGATCGTCACCGGCTCGGGCCGCGACACGGTGTTCGGCGATGCTGGTCAGATCCGCTTCGATGCGAAGGGTCTGGTCGAGCGGGCCGAGAGCCTGGACACGGGGATCGGCGGCGACGACGCCATCGAGGCGGGCGCGGGCGACAACCTCGTCGTCGCGGGCGTGGGCGCCGACAAGGTGACGACGCTCACCGGGGCCGACATCGTGCTCGGCGACAATGGTGCGGTGGTGTTTGCCGGCGGCGTGCGGGTGAGCGTGGCCACCACGGCTCCGACCGACGGCGGCAAGGATACGCTGACGCTGGGAGACGGCGACAACCTCGTCCTCGGCGGCACGGATGCCGACACGATCGTCACCGGCAAGGGCGCCGACGTGATCCTCGGCGACTTCGGCAGCGTCAGCTATGACGCGGCCGGTCTGCTCAAGCAGATCCTGTCCACCGACACCGGACTCGGCGGTGACGACACCGTCGTGGCCGGAGATGGCGACAACCTCGTCATCGGCGGCTTCGGTTCGGACAGCATCACTGCGGCCACCGGCGCGGACGTGCTTCTCGGCGATAGCGGCGAGGTGCTCTATGCCGGCGCTCGTCTGGTCCAGGCGCGCAGCCTGGATGCCGGGACCGGCGGTCGCGACACGGTCAAGGCCGGCGAGGGCACCAACATCGTTATCGGCGGCATGGATGCCGACCTGATCGAGACCGGCTCCGGCCGCGACGTGATCCTCGGCGACAGCGGCCTGGTGCGTCGCGACGCCGACGGCCTCGCTCAGGTGGTCTCGACCGATACCGCCCTGGGCGGCGACGACACGATCCGGGCGGGCGAGGGCGACAATCTCGTCCTCGGCGGCGCCGGTGCTGATACGATCGACACCGGGGCCGGCGCGGATATCGTGCTGGGCGACAGCGGCGAGGCCCTGTTCAAGCTCGGTGTCATCGCCTCGGTGACGACGCTCGATGCGGTCAACGGCGCGGGCGACACGATCCGCGCGGGTGACGGTGACAACCTCGTTTTCGGCGGTCTCGGCGGCGATGCCGTCACCACCGGCACGGGAGGCGACGCCATCGTCGGCGACCAGGGCCGGGCCACCTTCTCCGGCGGCGTCCTGGTCGTGCTCGAGACGGTCGATCCGGCGGCGGGCGGTGACGACCAGATCGTGGCGGGCGAGGGCGACAACCTCGTCCTCGGCGGCGTCGGCGCCGACCGCATCGTCACCGGTGCGGGCGCCGACATGATCCTCGGCGACAACGGCCGGGCGGACCTTGTCCTGAAGGCCGGCCGCGCGGTGGTCCGGCGGCTGGCTTCCACCGATCCGCTCGCGGGGGGCGACGACCGCATCGAGGCCGGCGAGGGGAACGACTACGCGGCCGGCGGCACGGGTGCGGACGTGATCCTCGGCGGCGGCGGCCACGACGTGCTGTTCGGCGACCACATGCTGTACGACTTGGCCCTGCCGGTGAACCAGCGCGCGGTCTCGATCTTCACGGCGGCGGCCGATGGCGGCGGCAACGACACCATCGAGGGCGGTGCGGGTGACGACTTCCTCTACGGCCAGCAGGGCGACGACATGCTCTTTGGCGGCGAGGGCGACGACGACATCACCGGCGGCCACAACGTGCTCGGCGGGGCCGACGGCAACGACGGCCTCTTCGGCGGGAACGGCGCGGATGTGATCCTCGGCGATAACGGCGTCATCACCCGCAACGTGCTCGTGGACGACGTCAAGTCGGTCACGTGGCAGCGCAATCCCGGTCCCTTCGCCGATACGGTGAGCCGCGACGTGCTGCGCTTTGACCTCATCGACTTCGTCGGCGGGGACGACGCGATTGCCGGCGGGGCCGGCGATGACCGGATCTTCGGTCAGATGGGCGACGACCTCATCTACGGTGAGGAAGGATCCGACGAGATCGTCGGCGGCCTTGGCCGTGACAGGATCGACGGCGGCACGGATGCCGACTACCTCCTCGGCGACGAGGGCCGGATCGTCCGCGCCTACACCAAGGACGGTGCGGCGGTCCTCAACAGCGACGGCACCTGGCACCGCGACGTGGTGCTGGAGGAGATCGGCACCGTCACGGCCGCCATCGCCACCGACTCGCAATCGGCTGCCGCACGAACCGCCGATCTCGCCGAGAAGCTGGCCCAGGCCGACCTCGTCCTCGCGGTCGGTGCCCGCGACGGCTCTGGCACGCGCCTGACCACGGGCACGGGGGGAGCTTGGTCGAGCGCGGCGCTCACCGTCTCCCTGGCCCGGGCCGACGATGACATCATCGCCGGTGGCGAGGGCAACGACGTGCTGTTCGGCCAGCGCGGCAACGACATCCTGATGGGTGTCGGCGGCGACGACCTGATCTACGGCGACCGCGCCTCGAACCTGTCGGAGACCCCCTCCGACCGGCCGACCATCGTCAACGCTGTCCGGCTGATCGGTGCCGCGGCGGAAGCCGGCCTCGTGCTGCCGCTCGGCGGCGAGGTGGTGGTGCCGGCCCTCAACCTCGTGCCCGGCGCGTTCGGCGCCGGCGCTCCGCGCATCGAGGTCTATCCGTCGATGGCAGGCGTGGTCTCCGACATTGCCGGGTCCGATCCGATCCGGCGCGGGGACGGCGCCACGCTGACCGTCTACGCCTCGCTGGTTCCGAGTCTCTACGGCACCAACAACGTGCTGGCGGGCAACGACATCATCGAGGGCGGCGCGGGCAACGATACGATCTACGGCGACAGCAGCGAGACCTACACGCTCGACGTGACGGCCTACGCCGCGCTCAACGGTCAGATCGACAAAGTCTCCGCCTCGGCCTCCGACCTGCTCGGCGTGTTCGCCACGCTCAGCCGCGGCGTCGACCTGCTCCAGGGCGGCCCGAGCCGGACGATCACCTACGGCAACGACACCATCACCGGGGGGGAGGGCGACGACTTCATCGTCGGCGATGCCGCCCGCACCGTCGTGCAGGGGGCGGGCCCGCTGCGCAGCCTGTCCGTCGAGGCGGCCCTGACGCTCAGCGATGCCCTCTCCGACATGCGCTCGGTCATCACCGACCTCGCCATGACGGGCCGGGTCGCCCAGGCGGCGGTGACGGTGAAGCTGGAGGCGGTGGCGCAACGCCCGCTGAACGAGATCCTCGCCTTCGGCCTGCCGGAGGGCATGGGGACGAACCACGTGGTGTCGATCGGCAACGACGTCATCGACGGTGGCGCGGGCGACGACCTCGTGGTCGGCGACACCCTCGTCATGTTCCAGCCCGGCGTGGCGCGCGGCCTCGCGGTCCAGGATCCCGCGACGGCGTCCGAGGCGGCCAAGGTGGAGGCGGCCGTGTTCGCCCGTGCCGCGGAACGGTTCTCCGCGATGCAGCAGCATCTCGCGGTGGACTACCCGGTCGATCTGAAGTCGGTGGCCCTCCACTGGATCGCCTCCATCGCCTCCCGCGGCGACAGCTTCCTGAGCGGGAACGACCGGATCGACGGAGGCGACGGCAACGATCTCCTGATCGGCGATACTGGCTTCATCCAGCTGCCGGCCGCCAATGCGGCGCAGGGCCGGGGCACCACGGCCGCGACCCTCGCCGAGGATCGTGCCCAGGTCGAAGCCCGCGTCCTCGGTGTCGGCGCCGCTGGCCTCGATGCGGATCTCGATGCCTGGAACCGCTCGGCCTGGAACGCCCTGGCCGGCAGCGTCGCCAGCTGGCGCAACCCGCTCTACAGCGGTCTCGCGTGGCGGAGCCCGTTCGGCTTCGCCAGCCAGCAGAGCCTCACGGCGGCCTATCGTGGCTGGATCGGTACGCCGAGGGACACCCGGTTCGACCTGCAGAGCGTGCTGTTCGACCTCCGCTTCATCCTGGGCGTGCCGGATCTCGCGCAGCCGGCCTCCGGCGTCTATGCCGGCGCGATCAAGGCGGGTGAGGACATCATCTCGGGCGGGGCGGGCAACAACCGGATCTTCGGCGCAAAGGCGACGCTCGTGCCGACGCTCGATGCCGATGGCCGGATGCTCGGTCCGAACGCCTTCACGGTGCTCCTGCCGACCAATCTCGGCATGGTCCAGGGCAGCTTCACTCCGATGCTGTTCCCCAACAGCATCGGTGTGATCAACACGGCCGGCGTCGGAACGCAGTTCCTCAACTTCCACTACGGCGTCGCAGTGGCCGGGAAGTGGGGGGCTTCGTCCCTGGCGAACTACGCGCAGACCTACGGCGCGTCCGCCTGGAACCCGTTCGGGCTCGCTGCCGCGCCTCAATACGGGGTGCCGCAAGGTTCCCAGACCGGAATGGATCAGGTCAGCGAAGGCGACAGCGGCATCAAGGTCATCGGCTTCTACAAGAAGCGGGCGATCTGGTCGTTCGATGCCGGCCTGTCCCTGCCGTCCTTCTCCGCGACCGCCGCCAACACCCTGACGCCAACCGCGGTTGCCGGCCGTCCGGCCACGATCGAGGCCGTCGCCCATAAGCCGCTCCTGGCCAACGAGGTCATCCGTTCCATCGAGGGCGGCGACATCGTCCTGCGTCCCTCCAGCCGGCCGGCCTCCAACCCGTCGAAGTACGACACGTGGTTCTTCGACGAGGCCAAGGGCAGCTTGGTGGAGCAGGCGAAGAACGAGGACGACATCCTCTTCCTCGCCAAGCGCTTCGGTGACCCGACGCTGCCGGTGAAGTGATCGCCGCCCGCGGTCGGGCTGAAAGACGACACGGAAACCGCCGCCCGGCTCGCCTCGGGCGGCGGCTTCGATCATGGTCATACGGTGCGCGGCCGGAAGGGCCCGCCGCGCGTATCGCCGGGGTCCGGGCGAGGGGATTTCGAGGCGATGCCGTTTCTGGAGACGCTCTCATTCGACGCCGTCGACGCGCCTTCCCATGCGGACGCCCTGACGCGGCTGCGGGCGGATGCCCTTCAGGCCATCGTCATCCGCAAAGTCCTGACATCCGACGAGTGCCTGGCGATCACAACCGAACTGGCGGACAACCGGCAGGGCTTTCCCACGACCTCGTTCCCGGCGCCGTTCCGGTCGCACTTCTACGGTATGAACCTGAACCTCGCGGATCCGGATCTTCGCGCCTATTTCGAGATGGCCCCCGGCTTCACGCGCAGCCTCGGGGATCTGATGACCCCGCGGGGCGGCTTCGAGGGCCGGATCCTCGGTCTGCTCTCGCGTCTCGATGGCGGGCGCCGCTACGGGCCGCCGGTTCTGCCCGACGGGCGTCCGTACATGGTCACGACGCTGCGCTCGCATCACGAGGGTGGCTTCATCCCGCCGCACTTCGACAACGAGCAGCGAAACCGGCCGAGTTATCGCCACCTCGACGGCCTGGTCGAGGGCGACATCTTCTCCTTCGTGCTGACCCTGTCGAAGGCCGAACGCGGCGGGATGCTCGAAGTCTTCGACGCCCGAGCGGATGCGTGGTCGGGCCGGTTTCAGAATCGCGACCGCGCGTCGCGCAAGCCCGACCTCTCGCACTTCGCCCGTCACGCCTTCGACGTCGAGGCCGGGACCATCGTGATCCTGCGTTCCGGCCGCTTCCTGCATCAAGTCACGCCGGTGGAAGGCTCCCGCCTGCGCTGGACCGCCTGCTCCTTCATGGCCCGAGCCCGCAGCGGTGACGGTGTCTATTGCTGGGGCTAGCGCGGTGACGCGGGTCCCGGCCTATTTCGACGCCTTCCTCACGGCGGTCGCGGGCGGTGCCGAGATCGATCACGTTCATCTGGGTCACTGGGACGCGCCGGGGGCGATCGGGCCGGCCCGTGCGCGCGCGGGCTTCGCGCAGGCGCAGGACCGGTTGAGCGCGGCGCTCATTGCGTGGCTCGACCTCGCACGCGGCCATCTTGTGCTTGATGTCGGCTGCGGCTTCGGAGGCAGCTTGCGGACGATCCGGACCTGCCATCCCGGGGTGGAGGTGATCGGGCTCAACCTCGATCCGCGCCAGTTGGCGGTCGGCTTTCGCCGAGACCGAAGGCGGCGCAACGCCACGTGGATCGCAGCGGATGCCTGCCGCCTGCCGTTCGCAGGGGGCATGTTCGACCGGCTGCTCTGCGTCGAGGCGGCCTTTCACTTCGCCTCCCGCCGCGACTTCTTCGCCGAGGCGCATCGCGTGCTGGCACGGGACGGCGTTCTCGTATTGAGCGACATCGTCCTCACCCGCCCGCCGCTGCCGGAGGAGGAAGTCGCGCTGCTGGCGGACGGGCTCGAGGCCGCCTTCGGCCCCTGGCCCGACAAATGGGCGAGCCTCGACGCGATCGGTCGCGATGCGGAAGCGGCCGGTTTCACCCTCCTCGTGACCGACGCCACGGCGAACACCGAGCCGAGCTTTCACACCATCGCTCCGGGTCGGAGCGACAGGCCGACCAGCGGCGACGTCTTGCGAGAACTGCATCGGCTCGGCTGCCTGCACTATCTTTATCTCCGCCTGGACAAGCGATGACCCGGATTGTGCCGCCGCGCCGTCTCGATCACCCCGGTTCCGGCGCATGGCGCGAGTTGCGGCGGCTGCCGATCCAAATGCCGGAGAGGGGGGCGGCGCGGGTCGATTGGACCTGGCAAGCTTTGCCCAGGCCTTAAATTCGCTCCTCTCCCGAACGATCGGTTCAGTGCCGCCCCGGTCACCGCGAAGCCATGCCCGAACCAGTCTCCCACACACCGCGGCGCATCGCCCTCGTTTGCATGACGCCGCGCCCCGATGCGCAGGAACTCGGCGAGCTGCGGCTGCCGAGCTTCGGGATCCGGCGCATCCACGCGGCGCTGCTCGGCGACCCCGATCTCGCCGGGGCGACGGTGAGGCTATTCGACCGCCGCACCGCCGATATCGAGGCTTATGTCGCCGATATCCTGGACTTCGAGCCCGATCTCGTCGGCTTCTCGATCTATGTCTGGTCGGCGCCGGCCATGATCGCGGTGGCGCGCGCCCTGCGCGCCCGCCGCCCCTCGCTCGCCGTCGTCTTCGGCGGCCCCTCGGCGCGATCCGCCTTCTTCGATCTCGAACCCTACCGCCCGGCCCACGCCTATCTCGACGCCGTGGTCGAGGGCGACGGCGAGGAGATCATCTGCGAGATCGCCCGGCTGCCGCACTTCGATCGATCGGATTGGGAGCGGGTGCGCGGGCTGACGCTGCCGAGCGCGACCGGCTGGCTTCGGACCGAGCGGCGCCCGCCCATCGCCGCCCTCGACCGGATCGCCTCGCCCTACGCGCACGGGCTGATGCCGCAGGGCGGCGTGGCCTATCTCGAGAGCTATCGCGGCTGCCCGCTCTCCTGCCGCTTCTGCGAGTGGGGTACGAAGGAGAACAGCAAGGCCTCATTCTCGGCCGACTACATCGCCGGCGAGCTCGAGGCCTTCCGCACCCTGGAGGCGCCGGCGGTATTCCTGCTCGATGCCGGCCTCAACCTGAACATCGGCGCCTTCCGCAACCTTCGGCTCGCCGCCCAGCGCTCCGGCTTTCTCAAGGAAACCCTGCTCTGGGCGGAGATCTACCCCTCGGTCGTGCGCGACGAGCACCTCGCCTTCATCGAGGAGATCGGCACCGCCTATCTCGGCGTCGGGATGCAGTCGATGGACCCGGCGGTGCTGCGCCTGCACGACCGCCCCTCGGATTCGCCCCGCTTCGAGGCGGCGGTGCGGGCGCTGGCGCGCATCACCAACATCGAGCTGCAGATCATCGCGGTCCTGCCCGGCGATACGCCGGAGGGGTTCTTCCGCACCCTCGACTATGCCCTGTCGCTGCCCGCGAGCGTCCGGGTCTATCACTGTCTCGTCTTGCCCGACGCGCTGCTGACCCGCAGCCGGCCCGAGTGGAACATCCGCTTCGACCCGCACACGCTGACGATGCGCTCCTGCGAGGGCTGGAGCGAGGACGCGGTGGCGCGCACCCGCGCGGAACTGCGGCGGCGTGCCCTCGCCGCCGGGGGCAAGGCCGGCGAGTTCTGGTGGGCCTTCCCCCGCCGGCCCGAGCGCGTCACCCAAGCCCGCGCTTCGTGGCGGCAGGCCGCCGCGCGATGAATGCGGCCCGCTCCGGCCTGCGCATCGCGCTGGTGGCGCAGTATCCTGAGCGCGATCCGGCGATGCCGAGCTTCGTGCCCAATCTCGGCCTGCGCATGGTCGAGGCCACCCTGCGCGCCGCCGCCCTTCCCGGTCTCGTCTGCCGGGTCTGGGATCTGACCGCCGGCGACCCCGAGCGGGTTGCCCGCGAGATCACCGCTTTCGACCCCGACATCGTCGGCTTCTCGGCCTATCTCTGGTCGCTGCCCTTCCTCTGCCGCGTCGCCGCGCTGATCAAGCAAGACGACCCGGCCCGCCTCGTCGTCTTCGGAGGCCCCTCGGCCCGGCCGGTCATGTTCGCGCGGCCGCCCTTCTCCGCTGCGGCGGACGACATCGACGTCCTCGTCATCAACGAGGGCGAGGAGACCTTTCTCGAGATCGTGTCGCTCGAACTCCGCACGCCGGCCGCGCTGGGCGCTCTGCGCGGCGTCGCCGTCCGCGACGGCGAGGGTTGGCGCGAGACCCCCGCGCGACCGCTGGCCAATCTCGACAGCCTCGCCTCGCCCTACGCGCTGAACCTCGTGCAGCATGGCGGCCTCGGCGTGCTGCAGACCTATCGGGGCTGCCCCTTCACCTGCTCGTTCTGCGAGTGGGGCACCATGGAATCGCCCAAGCGCGTGCGCGCCGTCGACCACCTGACACGGGAGTTCGACGCCATCGCCGGCCACGAGGTCTACGCCGCGCTCCTCGTCGATGCCGGGCTGAACCTCAACCGCAACGCCTTCCTCAACCTCCGGCAGGCCGCCGAGGAGAGCGGCTTCTTCGAGCGCCGCGGGCTGATCTGCGAGGTCTATCCGGCCGCAGTGCGCCAGGAGCATCTCGACTTCCTCGCCACCATCAGCAACGCCTATGTCGGCATCGGCCTGCAGAGCTTCGACAACGCGGTGCTGGCCCATGTCGACCGCACCTACGACGAGCGGCGCTTCGACGAGACCTTCGCCAAGCTGGATGCGGTGGCGAGCCTCGCCGTCGAGATCATCCTGGGACTGCCCGGCGACAATCCGGAAACCTTTCGCCGCAACTTCGAGCGAGCCCGACGTCTGCCCTGCGCGCTCCGGGTCTATCACTGCGTCGTGCTGCCCTCGGGCCTGATGGTGCGCTCGCCCCCCGAGCATCGCCTCGACTACGATCCGGTCTCTCTGAAGATGATCTCCTGCACCGGCTGGAGCGAGGCCGCCCTGGCGGCGGAGTGCCGCTTCCTGACGCGGCAGGCGTCGCTTCAGGGCGGGCGCGCGGGTGCGTTCTTCTGGACCTTCCCGCCGCCCCGGTGAGAGGCGTCAGCTCACCTCGAAGCTCGTCCACAACCCGTTGTCGAACCGTTCGAGCACGGTCGCGCTCAGGAGCCAGCGGCCGGGATTGTCGGCCACGAAGGCGATCTGGGCGCTGCGGCCCTCCGGGATCTGCACCGTGTCGAGCCAGTAGGGCTCCCAGCCGTCGTCGAGCTGGTGCAGCAGGCGAAAGACGTGGCCGTGCAGGTGCAGGCTCTGGATGAAGCCGGTGTCGTTGCGGATCGCCAGCACCACGACCCCCCCGCGCTTGACCGAGAACAGGGGCGGCGCCCCCGCCGCGCCGCTCGCGCCGTTGACCTGCCAGACCTTGGCCGGATCGCCCTGATAGGGTGTTTCGGCGCCGGGCTTGGTCTTGTCCGGCCGCACGCCGCCCGTCAGCACGAGGTCGCGGCGCAGGGCGTTCTGGAGGCGGATCTCGGTCGGCAGGCGCTTGTTCTCGGGGATCGAGCCGATGGCCGCGCGGCCGGCTTGCGCCACCGGCTCGCCGGCGGCGGTCAGGGTCGCCAGCGGCAGGCCCTGGCCGATCAGGGCGGTGATCGCGCCGGCCGCTCCCGCCTGTGCGGGGAGGTCGAGGAGAAGATCGTAGCGCGTGCCCGGCGCCAGCGGCAGGGTGGCCTTCAGCGGCTCGAAGGTGTCGGTCGGCTGTCCGTCAACGGCCGCGACATACGCCTTCAGCCCGTCGAAGCGGATGCGCAGGCCACGCGCGTTGCAGGCATTGGCCAGGCGCAGGCGCAGGCGGCTGCCGGGCCGGGCCTCGAGGGTGAGCGGAATCGGTCTGCCGTTGAGGGTGACCACGCTCCCCAGCCGCCCCGCCGCGGCGGCGAAGGCGACCTGCCCGAACGGCTGGAGCGCGCCCGCCTCGTCGAGCCGCCAATCCTGCAGCAGCAGCGCGAGATCCTGGTCGACCGTGGGCGGGGAGGGCTCCTCCACGATCAGCATGCCGGCGAGGCCGCGGCCCGAGGGCTCGCTCGATCCGCCGATCACGAGCGGGCGGATCAGGAAGGTGCCGGCATCGGGCGGCGTGAAATCGTAGGTGAAGCTGTCGCCCGGCTTGATCGGCTCCTGCGTGACGCCGCCGACGCCGTCCATGGCGTTGCGGTTGCGCACGCCGTGCCAGTGCAGGGAGAGGGGGCGGTCGGTGCCGTTCTCGACGCGCAGGCGAAGTGGCTCGCCGAGCTTGATCCGCAGGATCGGCGCCGCCTCCTCGCCGAGCCGCCACACCGCCGTCTCCGGTGCGGGCTCCGGTTTCAGGCGGAGCTTGGCGGGGGCCGCCTTGAGCGATCTCGGCTCCGGCGGCGTGGCCTTCCCGGCGGGCGCCTTTTCGGCCGGGGCTTGTGCTCCGGCGGAGACTGGCATCAGCGCGAGGGCGGCGCTGCCGGCGAGCAGGCCGCGTCGCGAAAAGGATCCCGGCTCGGGCTGGGCCATCGGGTCGGGCTTTCGCATGATGTCTCGCGTCGTCACTGGATCGGAGAGGGGTTGTAGACAGGCCCCGCCCGCCCCGCCACCGGCAAACCCTTCCGTAAGTTTTTTGCTGCGGCCATGGGCGCGCGTGCTATAGACGCGCGCTTCGACGGCCCGGTGTCCGGGCTCGTGTCGATGGCGCTCGCGGGCGTGGCGGAACTGGTAGACGCGCTGGATTTAGGTTCCAGTGTCGCAAGACGTGGGGGTTCGAGCCCCTCCGCCCGCACCAAGTCCGTACGGGGCCGGCGCCGGGACCGAATCGGTTCCCGCCGGGACCTCTCCCATGGCGCAGCGGCACGCGAAGACGAGATTGCGGTTTTAGAAAAAAGCGGACGAACGACGATGCAGGTGACCGAGACGACCTCCGAGGGGCTGAAGCGCGAGTTTCAGGTGCTCCTCCCCGCGACCGAGCTTGAGGATCGCCTCAACACCGAGCTCTCGAACATCAAGGGCAAGGTCCAGATCAAGGGCTTCCGCCCCGGCAAGGTGCCGGTCGCGCACCTGCGCAAGGTCTACGGCAAGTCCGTGATGGCCGACGTGCTGCAGAACGCCGTCAACGAGGCGAACCAGCAGATCGTCGCCGACAAGGGCCTGCGCCTCGCGCTCGAGCCGCAGATCGAGTTCCCGAAGGACGAGGAGCAGAACATCATCGAGCGCGCGCTCGACGCCAAGGGCGACCTCGCCTTCAAGGTAAAGCTTGAGGTGCTGCCGAGCTTCGAGCTCGCCGACCTCTCCGACGTCTCGATCAAGAAGCTCGTGCTCAAGCCCTCCGACGAGGAGATCAACGAGACGCTGGAGCGCATGGCCAAGGACAGCCGCTCGTTCGAGCCCCGCGAGGAGGGCGCGGAGGCGCAGTCCGGTGACCGCGTCACCATCGACTTCGTCGGCCGCATCGACGGCACCGAGTTCGAGGGCGGCAAGGGCGAGGATGTCGATCTGGAGCTCGGCTCCAACACCTTCATCCCCGGTTTCGAGGACCAGCTCGTCGGCGCCAAGGTCGGTGACAGCCGTGTCGTGAAGGTCGCCTTCCCGGCCGATTACCAGGCCGAGCAGCTCGCCGGTAAGGATGCCGAGTTCGACGTCACGGTGAAGGCGGTCGCCGCCCCCGGCGAGACCAAGATCGACGACGAGCTCGCCAAGCGCTTCGGCATGGACGACTTGGAGAAGCTGAAGGAGGCCGTCTCCAAGGCCGTCGGCGCCGATTACGAGGCCCAGTCCCGGCGCAAGCTCAAGAAGGAGCTGCTCGACGCGCTCGATGGCAAGTACGCCTTCGACCTGCCCCCGAGCCTCGTCCACCAGGAATTCGCCGCCGTGTGGGCGCAGGTCGAGCAGGACCTGAAGAACCGCGGCAAGACCTTCGAGGACGAGGGCACCACCGAGGAGGCCTCCCAGGCGGAGTACCGCAAGATCGCCGAGCGGCGCGTGCGCCTCGGTCTGGTGCTTGCGCAAGTCGGCGAGACCGCCGATATCAAGGTCTCGGATGACGAGGTCAATCAGGCCCTGTTCGCCCGGATCCGGCAGTTCCCGGGTCAGGAGAAGCAGGTCTACGACTTCTACCGCAACAATCCGCAGGCGCTCGCCGAGCTTCGCGCGCCGCTGTTCGAGGAAAAGGTCGTCGACCATGTCCTCGGTCAGGTCCAGGTCGTCGAGGAACCCGTCTCCAAAGAGGCGCTCTTCGCCGAAGACGACGAGGCCGATGCGGCCTCGACGGACGAGAAGCCGAGCGAGTCCAGCAACGAGGCGGCGGCCGACAAGGCTGCCGGCTGATCGCCGACCCTCCGGCTCCGCGGCGGGCGGCGATCTCAAGAGAGATCAGGCGGCGTTAACGGCTGCCATGTTCGCTGTAACCAACCGGCCCCGAGCGATTCGCTCCGGGGCCGGACTCCGGAGCCGAGGGCTGATATGAGAGATCCGGTCGACTACTTCCATAATTCGCTCGTGCCCATGGTGGTCGAGCAGTCGAGCCGCGGCGAGCGCGCCTTCGACATCTATTCCCGGCTCCTGCGCGAGCGGATCATCTTCCTTACCGGTCCCGTCGAGGACCAGGGCGCGTCGCTGATCGTCGCCCAGCTCCTGTTCCTGGAGGCCGAGAACCCGAAGAAGGAAATCTCCTTCTACATCAACTCGCCCGGCGGCGTGGTGACCTCGGGCCTGTCGATCTACGACACGATGCAGTTCATCCGTTGCCCCGTCACGACGCTCTGCGTCGGCCAGGCCGCCTCGATGGGCTCGCTCCTGCTGACCGCCGGCGAGGCCGGCCACCGCTTTGCCCTGCCGAACGCCCGGATCATGGTGCACCAGCCCTCCGGCGGCTTCCAGGGCCAGGCCACCGACATCCTGATCCACGCCCGCGAGATCGAGGCGCTCAAGAAGCGCCTGAACGAGATCTACGTGAAGCATACCGGCCGCGACTACGAGACGATCCATCAGGCGCTCGAGCGCGACAACTTCATGACCGCCGACGCGGCCAAGGAGTTCGGCCTGATCGATGACATCCTGCACAAGCGCCCCGAGCCGGCGGCGGCCTGAGGCAGGCGGGGAACCTGAGGCGTCCGGGGCACGCTATCCCGACCATGTCGGGTCATGCGTCCTTTGGGCGCCCGTCCCGCCGCGCTGCCCGGTTGATCCCGAGCCGGCTGCATGATTGCATCGGGATTCGAGCGCCTCAATCCCGACGCATCCGCCCTGTGTGACTGTTTCTTTAGGCGGATGCGCTTACATCGTATGATCGACGCGCGTGCCCTCCTGGCTGGGGCCGCGCCTGCGAACCGGAGACCGACATGAGCAAGACAGGCGGCAACGACTCGAAGAGCACGCTGTACTGCTCGTTCTGCGGCAAGAGCCAGCACGAGGTTCGCAAGCTGATTGCGGGCCCGACGGTGTTCATCTGCGACGAGTGCGTCGAGCTGTGCATGGACATCATCCGCGAGGAATCGAAGTCCTCGCTGGTGAAGTCCCGCGACGGGGTGCCGACCCCGAAGGAGATCCGGCGCGTCCTCGACGACTACGTCATCGGGCAGGACTTCGCCAAGAAGGTTCTCTCGGTGGCCGTGCACAACCACTACAAGCGGCTCGCCCACGCGACGAAGCACAACGACGTCGAGCTCGCCAAGTCCAACATCATGCTGATCGGGCCGACGGGCTCGGGCAAGACGCTGCTCGCGCAGACGCTGGCCCGCATCCTCGACGTGCCCTTCACCATGGCGGACGCGACGACGCTGACCGAGGCCGGCTATGTCGGCGAGGACGTCGAGAACATCATCCTCAAGCTGCTCCAGGCCTCCGACTACAACGTCGAGCGGGCGCAGCGCGGCATCGTCTACATCGACGAGATCGACAAGATCTCCCGCAAGTCGGACAATCCCTCGATCACCCGCGACGTCTCGGGCGAGGGCGTGCAGCAGGCGCTCCTGAAGATCATGGAGGGCACCGTCGCCTCCGTGCCTCCGCAGGGCGGCCGCAAGCACCCGCAGCAGGAGTTCCTGCAGGTCGACACCACGAACATCCTGTTCATCTGCGGCGGCGCCTTCGCCGGGCTGGAGCGCATCATCTCCCAGCGCGGCAAGGGCACCTCGATCGGCTTCGGCGCCAGCGTCCAGGCGCCGGACGACCGCCGCACCGGTGAAGTCTTCCGCTCGGTCGAGCCCGAGGATCTGCTGAAGTTCGGCCTCATCCCCGAATTCGTCGGCCGTCTCCCCGTGCTCGCCACCCTGGAGGATCTCGACGAGGAAGCCCTCAAGAAGATCCTGCAGGAGCCGAAGAACGCCCTGGTCAAGCAGTACCAGCGGCTGTTCGAGATGGAGAACGTTGAGCTGACCTTCCAGGACGAGGCGCTCGGCCTCGTCGCCCGCAAGGCCATCGAGCGCAAGACCGGCGCCCGCGGCCTTCGGTCGATCCTGGAGACCATCCTCCTCGACACGATGTACGATCTGCCGGGCCTCGATTCGGTCGAACAGGTGGTCATCGGACCCGAGGTGGTGGACGGCAAGTCGAAGCCGCTCTTCATCCACGGCGACCGCAACAAGGACGCACCGGCCAGCGTCAGCGCCTGATCGGCAGACCTTGAGGGCCGCCCGGTTATGAGCCGGCGGCCCTTTCTCGTTCCGGGGGTGGAACGCGCTTGAAAGCGCCCCCCGCAACGACCACTTCAGGCTCAACGCAGGGCTCGACGCTTCACTCCCCCGAAAGGTCGGGCCTGCGCCACCAGCCGCAAACTGATTATTCGCTTCCGACCCTTCGCGGCCCGGTCGGCACCTGGCAGGATGCTTGCTCTCCGTTGAGGAGCGAATGCCCGGCGTCAACAGATCAAGGGAAGACCCCATGACCCAGTCGAAATCGCGCCAGCCGGTCGTTCCCGGTTCGACGGGCTCCTACGCCGTCCTGCCGCTGCGCGACATCGTCGTGTTTCCACACATGATCGTGCCCCTGTTCGTGGGTCGCGAGAAGTCGATCCGCGCGCTCGAGGAGGCGGTGCGTTCGGACCGACACATCCTGCTCGCGACGCAGATCAACGCCAGCGACGACGATCCGGCCACCGATGCGATCTACACGATCGGCACGCTCGCCTCCGTGCTGCAGCTCCTCAAGCTGCCCGACGGCACCGTGAAGGTGCTGGTCGAGGGTGCCGGTCGCGCGCAGATCGAGGAGTTCGTCCGCTCGGATGAGTACTACGAGGCTCGTGCGCTCACGCTCGCCGACGATCTCGGCGACCGCGTTGAGGCCGAGGCGCTCGCCCGCTCGGTGATCTCCGAGTTCGAGAACTACGTGAAGCTCAACAAGAAGATCTCGCCCGAGGTCGTTTCCGCCGTCACGCAGATCGACGAGCCTTCCAAGCTTGCCGACACCGTCGGCTCGCACCTCGCCGTCAAGATCGCCGACAAGCAGGCGATCCTCGAGATCCCCACGGTGGCGCAGCGCCTGGAGCGCGTGCTGTCGCTGATGGAGAGCGAGATCTCCGTGTTGCAGGTGGAGAAGCGCATCCGGACCCGCGTCAAGCGGCAGATGGAGAAAACTCAGCGCGAGTACTACCTCAACGAGCAGATGAAGGCGATCCAGAAGGAGCTCGGCGACAGCGAGGACGGCCGCGACGAGCTGGCCGAGCTCGAGGAGAAGATCGAGAAGACCAAGCTGACCAAGGAGGCCCGCGAGAAGGCCACCGCCGAGCTGAAGAAGCTGCGTCAGATGTCGCCGATGTCGGCCGAGGCCACCGTCGTGCGCAACTACCTCGACTGGATGCTCGGCATCCCGTGGGGCAAGCGCTCTAAGATCAAGAAGGACCTGCTGGGTGCGCAAGCGATCCTCGACTCGGATCACTTCGGCCTCGACAAGGTCAAGGACCGGATCGTCGAGTACCTCGCCGTTCAGCAGCGGGCGAACAAGCTCACCGGCCCGATCCTCTGCCTCGTCGGTCCCCCCGGCGTCGGCAAGACCTCGCTCGGCAAGTCGATCGCCAAGGCCACGGGCCGCGAATTCGTCCGGATGTCGCTCGGCGGCGTGCGTGACGAGGCCGAGATCCGCGGTCACCGCCGGACCTATATCGGCTCGATGCCCGGCAAGATCGTCCAGTCGATGCGCAAGGCCAAGACCTCGAACCCGCTCATCCTGCTCGACGAGATCGACAAGATGGGCATGGACTTCCGCGGCGATCCGTCGGCGGCGCTCCTCGAGGTTCTGGATCCGGAGCAGAACGCGACCTTCAACGACCATTACCTCGAGGTCGATTACGACCTGTCGAACGTGATGTTCGTGACGACCGCGAACACGCTCAACATCCCCGGCCCGCTCATGGACCGCATGGAGGTGATCCGTATCGCCGGCTACACCGAAGAGGAGAAGCTGGAGATCGCTCGCCGCCACCTCATCCCCGAGGCGGTCAAGAAGCACGGGCTCGGTGCCGACGAGTGGTCGATCACCGACGACGGCCTGATGATGCTCATCCGCCGCTACACGCGGGAGGCGGGCGTCCGTAACCTGGAGCGCGAGATCTCGAACCTGATCCGCAAGGCGGTGAAGGAGATCCTGATCACCAAGGTGAAGCAGGTCGAGGCCAACCCCGAGACGCTGCCGGAATTCCTCGGCCCGCCGAAGTTCCGCTACGGCGAGATCGACGCGGACGATCAGGTCGGCGTGGTCACGGGTCTGGCCTGGACCGAGGTCGGCGGCGAGTTGCTGACGATCGAGGGCGTCATGATGCCCGGCAAGGGCAAGATGACGGTCACGGGCAACCTGCGCGACGTGATGAAGGAGTCGATCTCGGCGGCGGCGAGCTACGTCCGCTCGCGGGCCATCGATTTCGGCATCGAGCCGCCGCTGTTCGAGCGTCGGGACATCCACGTCCACGTTCCGGAGGGGGCGACCCCGAAGGACGGTCCGTCGGCCGGCATCGCCATGGCCACCGCCATCATCTCGACGCTCACCGGCATCCCGGTGCGCCGCGACGTGGCGATGACCGGCGAGGTGACTCTGCGCGGTCGCGTCCTGCCGATCGGCGGCCTGAAGGAGAAGCTGCTCGCCGCGCTCCGCGGCGGTATCAAGACGGTGCTGATCCCCGAGGAGAACGCCAAGGACATCGCCGAGGTGCCCGACAGCGTGAAGAACGGCCTGGAGATCGTGCCCGTCTCGCGGATGGATCAGGTGCTGCAGCACGCCCTCGTGCGCCAGCCCGAGCCCATCGAGTGGGACGAGCCGCTCCCCGCCAAGACGCCGAAGCGCGACGAGGACGGCGCGGCGGTCATCGCCCACTAAGCTTGCGGCGTCCCGCATGACGAAGCCCCCGGAGCCCCGCTCCGGGGGCTTTTTTCGTGTCCGAGGGGAGGGGAGACCGGGCAGTGGCCTTGCGCAGCCGCGCGGCCTTCCGTAACGCTGCGCGGCGCCGGATCGGGCGGTTAGCTCAGTTGGTAGAGCGTCTCCTTTACACGGAGAGGGTCGGGGGTTCGAGTCCCTCACCGCCCACCAATATCTACAGGCACTTAGCAACGGTGCTGCTTACCAGAGATGCGCGGTAGTAAGCACATGGTAAGCGCCAGGGGCAAAACGGACCCGAAATGCCGGACCTGAACCCCACCGTCGGCGACCTCTTCAAGGCCAAGGCCGTCACCGACGATCAGGTGAACGCGCTGGTCGATGCCGTGCTCGCTGGCCGGACGGACGAGCGGGCCGAGCTCGGCGAGGGCTACGTGCTGGACGTGGCAGCCGCCGTGAAGGCAAGCCCGTTCGCGACCTCTGTCCTGCGCGACGACACCAGCAGGCCGGGCGCCAAGCGCAACGCGGTCCGCACGGCGATCCTACTCGCGCGGGCGCAGAAGGTGTGAGCGACCCTGACGCCGAGGTCTGGCGCTACACCTTCGAGCCCGGCCCCGACTTCACGCTCGAGGTACGCGGCCAGATCATCGGGCGCATCGTTCGCGACGACGTGATGCCGGGCGGATCGAAATGGGGCTGGTCGATCACCTGCGTGCGCCAGTTCGTCGGCATGACGAAGCCGAGCAAGACGGACAGCGGATACGTCGACACGAAGGCGGAAGCGGTCGAGGCGCTTCGGGCGATGTGGGCGCTGGAACGCGACTGGCGCGCTGAGATGCGGGCCCTCACCCCCTACCACGACGCCGGCATGACGCATTGGGTTGGGCTGACGGCGTGGGAAACCTACGAGCGCCCGTCGGCCGCCGAGATGCCCGAGCTTCGAGAGGTCGGGCGCGAACTCGGCCTCGACGCGATGAAGCCGTGGGAGATCTATCAAGCCGTCTGCCGCGAGGTCGAACCCACCGAAGCGAACCGGGAAGAGCGGCTGGCCGAGGTGCGGCGGCGGCTGATCGCGGTGGCGGAGAGCGAGGAAGAGCGGCCGTGGTGCGTGGTGCGGAAGCGGATGCTCACGGCGGGCGGATAGCGCGCACGAAAAAAGCCCCGAGGCCGAAGCCCCGGGGAGGTGTGTGGACGGATGTGGATAGGGTGGATCAGCCGCCACGCTTGGGCGGCCCATGGCGCTCCTGCCGCGTCTCCCGCAGCAGCTCGATCATCATCGACATCTTCTCCTCGATCCGGCCGAACCGCTCCTCGAGCTTCGGCAGCCGGTCCCGGTCGCGCTCCAGGCTCGCTAGGCGCTCGGCGAGGCGGAGATCGTTCTCCGTGAGGCCGGCGATCTTGCTGTCGAGCCCAGCCGTATAGGTGCCGGCCCAGAAGACTTGCCCGCCGAAGGCCAGCGCGAGCCCGCACACCGCCCAGAATGGCGCACGCCGCGGCAGCGTCACGATGCCGTCGGGCGCCTCGCCGGCTGCCTGGATGGTGTCGGACATCGGGTCAGGCTTTCAGCAGGCGGGCGGCGCCGGCACGGGCCAGCGTCGTGAGCGGGGAGGAGACGAAGAACGCCGTCAGGATCGTGGCCTCGATCGGTACGTACTCGGGCGGCAGCGGCTCGATGGGCCAGCCGAGAGCGAAGGTCTTCGAGAGGCAGATCGCCCCGAAGTGGACGGCCGGCGGGATGCCGATGCCGTAGATCAGCCCCTTGAAGGCCGGGGCGATCGCCGCCTTCGCTTGGTTGGCCGCGATCTCGGCTTGGATGCTGGCGATCGCGGTTTCCTTGTTGGCCACTGTCGTCGCGTCGAGGTGGGCGAGGAACGGCTTCAGCACCGCATCGCCGAAGACGCTGACGAGGCCCTTCAATAGGACGGACCAGCCGCCGGAGAAGATCGCGCCGAGGAAGCCCATCAGCGCGGATCCCGAGGTAGAGCCGTCAGCTTCGTCGCGTAGGCGCGGGCGGCGAGCCGGGCGACCGCGAGGAAGGTCGCCACCTTCGCGCCCGGCAGCCACTCCGGCAGCAGCGGCGCCAGATCGACACCGGGCAGCGCGTCGAGGACGTCGGGCAGCGCCATCACGGCAGCCAGCAGGTAGACGCGCCAGCCCGAGGCCGCGCGCCAGCAGCGGCGCAGGCCGAGGCGGGCCCGCGCGAGAAAGGGACGGCGTGCCATGGTCAGGCCTTCCGGAAGGAGGTGTGGATCAGGTCGTAGAGCCCCGCGAGGCCGGAGCGGAGCGCGCCGCCGGTCGCCTGGACCCCGGAACGAAGAAGCCCGCCGGTGGGGGCGGGCTTCGGATTGTCACCAGGTGCGACGGCGGGTGGCGGCGTTGTCACAACGGGCGGCTTTGGTGCAATCGCCCCCGTCATCGGCGCCAGCGGGTCGGCCGCCGGCTCGCCCATGCCCGGGCTCCACGGCGTGTCCTTGATCTTCGACCACTTGGCGAAGGCCTTCGCGAGCTTGGTGTGGTAGCCGTGCTTTGCGTAGCTCGCCCCGTTGTAGCCGCGGGCGAACCCGGCCCAATCGTGCCGGCGCAGCTCGTCGTCGAGCCCGTTCGTGACGATGAAGCGGACCATCGCCGCCAGGTGCTCGGCCTCGCCGCCGTTGCAGAAGGCCAGCACCATCGCCTGCGGGGTCGAGTAGCCGGCCGCCTTGAAGTTCTCGCCCAGGATCTGCCCGAGGCCCCAGGAGGCGGCCTTCAGCGCGGCGGTCTCGTCGATGGTCAGGGCCTGCGCGAGGCGCGGATAGCTGTCGGACGGGTAGGCGCCGGGCTTCCACGCGGCATAGGCGAGGCCGAGCGAGGCGGCGCGGGTGCGCTCTGCGCCCGCGAGGTTGCGCCAGAAGACGTGCGGCTCGAACAGCATCTTCGGCCGCTTCAGCCTGTCGAAGCCGCCGCCGGAGGCCTCCACCTCCATCACGGCGTGGATCTCGTCCTCGCCGACTCCGATGGTGTGACCGATCCGGGGGAGGTCGTAATCGGTCAGGCGAGCGGCGGCGCAGACGAAGCCGGCCGCACGCAGCTGCGCGAAGGTGGTCGCGTTGGGCGACATGGCACAGGATCTCCGGATCAGAGGACGGACACGCGCACCCGGGCGAGCCCGCGATGCGTGATGGCGAGCGTGCTAGAGGTCGATTGGCTGGGCGCGCAGCAGGCACAGGGACTGGCAGCAGAGCCGAGCGGCCAGTTGAGGGGAAGCCTTGCAATTCCTGCTAAATTAAAGAAGACTGAGCGACAAATCGGCGTCGCTTGAAAAAGAGAAAATATATGTTTCTGAAGACAAATAGCGGTAAAATATTAGGCTCAAATTCAGTCGGAGACGTTGTTCAGCTTTCGATTTTGGCCGAAAATGTACCAAAATTTATCGATCTAAAATCAGATGGCCATAAAATAATTGAAGGAAAGCTGGCGGGATACGAGATCGTGAGGGCCGGGGAGTCTAGCGTTCAGCTAAAATCAAATGATTTATATATATGCGCCGCGCCGGGCTGGAACTCTGTCGAATTCGACAGAAAAAGCGCGAGTTTGTGGGAGACCTTCGAATTAATCGATTGGGCTCAACTTAACGCTATTATTGAAGAAGGCGAACTGTCTTTGCGAGACGGGGCGCTGCGTCCGGCATCGAAGGTTTGGGGTGGGACCAAATTTGTGCGCTCAGATCCGAGCGTGTCTGAAATCAGGCATGCCTTCTATGTCCCGTGGAGCCTTCAGGGGCCATGGGGGCTCTTTACGTCGGACGGAACTCCCGTGGTTGACGCGATGGTTGGCCGCCTAATTTACAACATACCTCTAGATGTTTTGCTTACGTCCGATGATATCGAATGCACAGCAAGCGATGATGTCTATATATACGGTGGTTTTTTTAACTGCCATTTCGGCCATTTTCTTATTGATACGCTTCCTAGATATTGGAATGAGGGGTTATTTGGCAAAGGCCGCCCCAAGATCGTCTGTCATTCAGAAGAGGTCCCTAAAGAATGGTTCAATAATTCTTTTGTTGCTCAGATCATGGGAGCGCTCGGGCTCTGCTACGAAGATTTCGTAGTGTTCGATCGCCCGACGAAATTGAAACATGTAATTGTTCCCCGACCTGCGCTGGTGGGGCAAACCCTCATTCATCCTATCTATGCTGATATGTGTCGACGCATTTCGAATATATTATGCGGCGGAGATAAGATCGGATCTGCCGATGAGGCTGTCTTCTACTCTCGAACCAAGCTCAGGATGGGAACTCTCAAAATCATAAACGACTTCGATCTCGAAGAAGAAATCAGAAGCCTCGGGGCTCGCATCGTCTATCCTGAGATGCTGAATTTAATTGATCAGATAAAATTGATGTCCGAAGCCAATCATATAATCGGAACCACTGGTTCGTTTCTGCACTTGAGCGCTTTTTGCCAGGAGCCTCGGCTGATTTCGGCCCTTGCTCACGCGAGTGGTGTTGCCAGCAACTTTCACCTAATCGATTTGGCTGCTGGCAACATCGCTCGATACGTGGAACCCGTTTCGTACGAGACAGTCGATCCACCATATGGCTTTATGGGGGGCGCTCGGCTCAACAATGTCCGGGCTATAGCAAAAGAGTTGATGGAGCTACCAAGTCGCTAAGGTTGTCCTCTTCCACGTATTAGTGGCCACGCAACGATACTCGTAATTCACATCCCAGGTTCTCGTGCCGACGACGCAGGCCGAACCCGAAGAGGAAGGCGGCGCGGAGGTTTCTCGCAGTAGACTCGGGCCGATCGAGACCGCGCCGCCGCCAGGGTTGAGTCGTAACTCGGTGTTGAACGCACCATTGTGCGTCGATTGGATGCGTCCGGCATCCGCAGCCGTGTCATAATCGACAAGCACCTGGTAGGTCGTGCCGCCTGCCGTCGCCTTCACCGAAGAACCGGCAAGCGATCCTCCGAAGTTTCCGGCCCCTCCGACGCCCAAGCCGCCATTGGGGATCTGCAATGCCCCCGTCGCTGCCGAGGTGGAAGCGTTACCGTTGCTCATCCGGATCGAGCCGTCGCCGTAGAGCAGGAAATTGTTAGAGGCGAGGGCGTAAGAACTGAACGTGCCGCTCAGATTGAGCCCGACCGCATGGCTCCCCGCGATCTCGATGCTGGTCGGGCTCGTGGTCGCGTCCTTGATGGTCGCGACCGAATGAGTGTTTGTGCCGATGCCGGACGTTCCGAAGCCAAGGCCAACTTTCGATTGGCTATCGATCTCAATGGAGGCCTCCTGCGCGACATGCTCACCATTGATGCGGAGCGCCCATAGCATCGAATTGTACTGAGTGCTGCTCCGCGTGAAGCCGTCTCCGGTAATTTGCATGCCATGGGTGATCATGCCGTTCCCTGCGACACCGACGCGAACGGAAGTGCAGTCGGTGGGGATAAGGCAGTCGACACCGCTCGTGTTAGCGTAATCGACTTCTAGCCCAGGAAAAAATCCATTCTGGATATTGGGATTTGTGTCGAGGTGATAGTTGAATGCGGCGCCCCATGCAGAGCCAGCGCCATCAACGACTTTCGTCTCGAAATACGAGCCTGCCTTTGCGTTGAGGCCGGCATAGTTGATCCAGCCGAGCGAGCACGAGCCATCGGCAATGCCGGACGAGGCGAGAGACGTAGGGCCTCCACCGGCCGAGGATGACGTGCAGTTGGCGGACACTCGATAGACGTTCTCTCCGTTCTTGACGTTGTCGCGAGCAGTGTACGCCGTGTTTTGGGCCCAGGTCTTCAACCGGCCCTTATCAATGGTCGTGATCACCGCGAACGATTGCTCTTGGCTATGGACATCGTCCTGCGTGGTCGATGAGACCAAGAGAGACGTGCGCTGGTGATCGTTGGTCGGGGAAGCATCGTTGTCCCCCGACAGGCACGACAGGGCCGGGCAGAAGGACACCATGTTGCCGGCACCGATACGCACGGCGTTCGGGTTCTTGTACGTCGCGTTGCTGGCGCCTCCGCGGTTCGAAAGCGACACGTCGAGCGGCGACACACCATTCACCGCCAGCATCGCAGGGGAGGACTGGAACCCCAGGCCGCCGGATAGGACGCATCCGAACGGCACCATCGCCTTGGAGCCGCGGTCACGGATGGCGAGCTGCTGGCACGTTCCACTGTTCTGCATACCGATCTCAGGCAGCGTGAACACCTGCGCAGAAGCCGGGGCGGCGAGCGCGCAAACACCCATCGCCACGGCGAGAAGGGCTGCCCGAAAGGATCGAATCATGTGAAGGCCCTTCACTGCGGCTGGAGAGCGGCGGACGCGAGCAGGTTTTCGATCTGCGCGTCCGAGAGAGATAAGGTCGCCTGGACGAAGACGAGCAGTGCGCAGCCGGGCGTGATGACGGCCGTCGTCCGATAGGCGCGATTGACGGGGTTGCTCACGTCGGAAGGAACAGCGTCTCGCACCGTGGCCGAGGCGCCCGGAAAGGCGTTCTCAAGAGCGGCGTAGAACTGGCCGGCCGTAAGCGCGCCGTCGCCGCCGCTGGCCGCCACGACATCGAGTGTGACGGCTGTGCCTTGCCGGCCGACCTTCACGGTGCCCGTGGGAGAGCGGACGTCGATTGGGAACGTCGGGCGGATCGGATAGCTCGGCATGGTGCGTCCTCAGGCGAATTCGACCGGCTCGCAGAAGACCTCTTCCGTCTCCGGCCCGATGGTGACGAGCACCCGCACGTCGTAGAGACCCGGCGGCACGTCGAAGAGCGAGCCCGCGGGAAACACGGCCTCGACAAGGCCGGGGTTCGAGACGACGAGCGTGCCGGACGCGAGCGAGGCCGCGAGCACGGGGACCGGCTCCCGCCCACTCCAGCAACCACGATGCGGCGCCCGCGGCGTCACCTCGATCGCGACCTCGGAGCAGGTCGAGAAGTCGATCAGGCCCGCGTCCGTGATGTCGAGGCGCCCGCGCTCGTCGGCGCTGCGAAAGACGTGGCGGAACCGCCACTGCCCGCGCCGGGAGACGGCGCCGAGCGTGTTCATGAAGGACGGCATCGGCGTCAGAGCTTCAGGTAGAAGGTGCCGAGACGGCTCGGCGGGAGGTTCGACACCGGCAATCCACCGCCTGGGTTCGGCTGCGAGACGCTGAACGTCTTCGCCGCCGGGACACCGGTGTTGGCGTTCGCGAGCCCCTGCTGCAGGTTCGTCACCGGCGAGGCGCCGGTCGAGGCGGTGATCGAGGCCGTCGCGAGGGTCTCGTGCGTGATGTAGCTGTGCGCCGGGTAATCGACGGTCACCGAGCCGCCGGGCAACGTCGCCGGCAGGTTCCTGTTGGACAGCACGGTGAGCGCGTCGCCGCCGATCTGACCGGGCACCTGCGCGTCGCCCAGCGCCGAGAACCGGGCGCCCGACACCGTTCCAGTCGAGCCCGCCGCCGCGGCCTGCGAGAGCGTGATGGTGGTGCCGCTGATGTCCGTGATCGTGGTGCCGGCCGAAATGCCCGTCGCGATCACCGTCATGCCGATGGCGAGCCGCGCGGAGCTGAACACCGTTGCGGTCGTCGATCCGGCGGTCAGCGTCAGATCCGTGATGGTCTGGAGCCGCCCGGCTGGGCTCGACCCCATGTCGTCGAGGCCGGCCTGAAGGAGTCCCTGCATCGTCGGGATGACGATCTGCTTGCCGGCCGAGAAGTCGCTCGCGGCGGATGTGCCGCGCCCGCCGACGACCGAGGCGACCGTGTCGGGGAAGGTGTTCCAGAGGTAGGCGAAGGCTGCCGATGCGGTGGCGGAAGCAAGCTCGGTCGCACCGGAGCCCGCGCCGCCGAGCGTGCGCCCGTTCATCCGCACCCAGCCCGGCACAATCCCGGCGTCCAGGCGCCACTTCACATCGCCAGTCGCTGCGATGGCGGTCGGATCGACGGTCCCTCCCTCGCCGCCGCCTCCGGTCGTTGGCGGCACGGTGCCGAGGCCGTCGTCGCGCCACAGCACATTGCCGTAGGGGCCGAGCACCTCCTCCGCGTAGAGGGCGGCCGGCAGATAGATGCGCGGGAATCGGCCCGTGCCGTCCGCCTTCACCGGCTGGGCGAGCGGCTTCGTCAGCGCCGCATCGGAGTAGACCGCGAGCGGCGTGGTCGTGCCGGCCTTGAAGAAGGCGACGCTCGGCACGAGCAGGGGGCGGCCCGAGGCGTCGAGGATCTGCTGGCGCGACTTCGGCCACGACTCGGCGGCCGATGCAGCCGAGACCAGGCCGAGCGCGAGAACGAGCCCGGCGGCGAAGGATCGATGCATGTGGGGGAGCCTGAAACGACGAAGCCCCGCACGAGGGGGCGGGGCTTGGTCAGGGCCAGCGCGTAGGGCGCGGCACGGTGATCAAATCGCGGGTTTTGCCCGACGGGTCAAGGGGCGTTGGCTGGCGACGGCGCGCGGACGTGCTACCGTGCCGCCATGCCCTCGACCCCGTCGCAAAAGCTCTGGTGCCTCGCGCAGGTCGCGTTCATCGCGGCGCTCACTTACGGCATGTCCGTGCCGCCCGAAGGCAACCCCGCGCCGGTCAATCCGGCGCAGGTCGTCGTCAGCTTCGGGGTTTCGGTGATCATGGCGGCCTTCTTCACTGCCCTGATCACCCGGCTATGGGACCGCGCGCACCTTCACCTGAAGGGGTCCGCTGTCCTCGCGGGAGCCGCTGCCGGCGCTGCGGGCCCCGAGCACCACGAGGCGGTGCAACAGCGCGATCGTATCGGCTCCGGGCTTGGCGTTCGCGAGATCCGCAAGACGCCGTCCTCCCTCTGGCGTGGTCAGCAGCGCGGCTAAGCGGTCAACGTTCCGGCCCGCCTGCCAGTCCTCGATGCCCTGGGCGATCCGCTTCGGCAGGTTGAGGCCGCCAGTCGCAAGCGCCTTGTTCGCCTCCCCGCCGAGGCCGCCCTTGCGCAGTTCTGCCAGCGCCTCGTTGTTGAACGAGGTCCGCGAACCGACGCCCTGGCGCGTGCCGGTGGCCTCGAAGATGTCGAGCAGGCGGGAGAAGCCAGCGGCGAGCCGCTCGCCGTCCGGAAGGGCGCGGATCGCAGCGAAGACGTTCTCGCCGGCCAGATCGTTGCCGCGGATGCTGGCTGCGAACTTGGCCCCGCCCGCCTGATTGGCGCCGCTCTGGAGATCCTTGGTCTTGGCCGCGAACTCGGTCCCGAGATAGGTCCGGACGAGCTCGCGCGCCGCCAGCGGATTGCTGCGCGAGATCGCACCGACCGCGGCCCCGACATCGGCCGAGGAGCCCTCGACGGGTTTGACCGGGAACAGCGCGTCGATCGCGCCCTTCATGTCCGGCCGCTCGGCGATCCGGCCCAGCGGAGAGCGCTCCACGGCCTCGCGGCCCTGATGGGCGAGGGCGAGGCGCTGGAGCCGCCTGCGCGCCTCCGGCAGGAGGGCGAGCAGGTCTTCGTTCTGGCGCATCGCGGCGCGGATCCGCTCTGCCGTGACGCCACCCTGGCCGCTCACCCCGTCGAGGATGCGCGTCACCTCGCGGGCCGCGAACGCGTTGCGCGCCGCGGGCGTGGCGTTGGCCAGGAACTCGCGGGCGGCGGTGGCGCCCTCCAGGTGGGTCGGCACCTGCTCTGCGGGCGTATTCAGCCTGCGAGTTTCAGGGTCGCGCTGCGTCACACGGCCGAGCGGGGTATTCCCGCCGAACGGCTCCAGGGGCCGGCTGTTGGCCGCGAAGTTGGCGTCGGCCACCGCCATCTCAGGCGCCGTCTTGAGCTGCTCGTCGAGCGCTGTTCGCACGCTCTGCAAGCGGCTCACCATGACGCCGTCGCCGGCCTTGCGGGCCTCTCGAAGCACTTGGTCGAGACGCTCGCGGGTCTGGTGCAAGCCGTCGATGGTCAGCTCCGTCTCGCGCACACCCGACACTGGGTCGGGCCGGTTGCCGTGCAGGTCGCGCCGAACAGCCTCGAGGGCGCTCCGGATGTTGCCTTTCGCCGTCCCAAGCGCCGTGTCGATGGCGTCGATGGCCGGTTGCGGATTCACTTGGCCGAAGCGGACGTCCGGGATCTCTTCCGTGACGGTGGTGCTCTTTACGTAGGGGGCGGGCGGCTCGCGCATCGCGCCAACGGTGCGCTCGTAGGCCTCCAGCGGATCGACGTGCTCGCCCCGCATCAGGGCGCCGACCGTCCGGCTGCGGATCTCGGGGCTGAGGCTCTCGGGCGGCACGCCGGCACGGCTCAGCGCCTCGTCCAGGCTGCTCTCCGCCTGCGACTGCGCTGCCCGGTACTCGTCCGTCACCTGTCCCTGCCGACCGCGCGCCGCGGCAGCTTGCCGCTCGCTGTCAATGGGGAAGCTCGGCACGCCGCGCTGCTCGTTCTGAAGCTTGCGCAGCAGCTCGTTGGTGATGTCCCGCGCGGCGCCGCCATCGGCGTCGGCGCGGAGATACCCGGCCTCGATCAGACGCTCGCGCCAATAGTTGTCGATGCCCTTGCCGCCCTCGCGCGCCACGTTCCCCATGCCGGGGATGTTGAAGCGCTGAAGGTCCGTGGCCAGCACGTCGCCATCAAGCCGCAGGCCGCCGTGCCGGGCGACGAAGCGAGCAAGGCTCTCCGGGCCAGCGGCGGCCGAGGCCTCGACGACAGGCGGCGGGTCCATGGGACGAGGGGCGGCGTCCGTGAAGCGCGGGGCGCCCTCTGGCTGCGTAATGATCGGCTCGCCCGGTCGCTCGACGGTCACGGTGCGCTCAACGCCCACGCGCTCTGGCGCAGCGCGGGCGGCAGCATAGTCGCGATTCCCCTGTTCGGAGCGGGCCGCCTCGCGGGCATCGGCGACGCCGCGCATCTCGCGCTGGATCACCTGGCCGGCCTGATCCGGGGAGACGCGCGGGCCGGCCGCCTGCGTCGCGCGGATCACCGCCTGCCCCTCAGGCGTTGCAGCGACCGCGCTGCGGGCCGCGGCCTGGACGGCCTCGCCGGAACGCGCGGAGGAGGGGGAAGCGGGCGCGATCGCGTCGAGCCCAGCCTGCCCGGCCGCATCGATCTGGCCGGGGCGCGCGGCGAAGAACTCGGAGAGGCCGCCTTGCCCCTCCACGACGCGCTGGAGATCGCCCAGCCGACGCGGGCCGACGACCTGCTGCAGCGCCTCGGCCCAGGTCAGGGCGACGCCACGCGCCGCCGCATCGTCCATGAGCGAGCGCACCGCCGTGACCTCGTCGGCCGAGATCTTGCCGGCTCCGGCATCGAACAGGCGCTCGGCCGTGCCGGGGCGGCGCGCGAAGGCCTGCGCGGCACCGCCCGCGACGCCGCCGACGAGGCGGGCGACAGGCTCGGCCTCGGTGCCCTTGGTGACCTGACCGGCCGTCTCGGAGGCGAGCGCCGGCACCAAAGCGTTGCGCGCGGCCGTCGCGACGGTCTTGCCCGCGCCGGGGACGAACTCGGCCACGGTGCGGGCGAACTCGCCGGCCGTGGTCTGGGGTTCGTAGAGCTTGCCGGTCGCGGCTTCGAGCGCGCCGATCGCGGTTTGACCCGGCATCGGCAGCTCGGACGGCGAGGGGAGCCCGCCCTTCACCGCGGCGCGGGCCGCGGCGGCTTCGGCCTCCGGCAGTGGCGCCTTGCCCGCCAGGGCACGCGCCCCCTTGGCCACCTTGTCGGTCAGGTAGCCGATGCCGGTCTCCGCCAGCCCGAGCACGGTCTGCGGCAGGTCCGGCAGGCTCGCGGCACCGCGGATGATGCCGGCGCCCGCCGACTGGACGACGTCGCCGACCGCCGAGGGCGCTTCCGCCGTCGGCTTGCCACCCTTCGGAGCACCCTCGTCGAACCGGTCGAAGAAGTTGCCGCCGTCGGCCGCGGGCTTGCCACCCGAAGCCTTCGGAGCCGGCTGGTCGTCGAACTGGTCGAAGAAGTTCGCCATCAGGATCAGGGTCCCGCGAGGATGCTGTCCGGCCCGTTCTCACGGACCGGGCCGAGGATGCGCGCCGAGGCGCCCTCACCATACTTGGCATCGAACTGCGTGCGCAGGTTCGGATCGGACCGCAGCGCGCGGACCGCCGCCATGGGGATGCTGACCGGGCCGGTGGGCGCGGTCGGCTTCGCTGCCTCGGCAGCGGCAGGAGCCGCCCCCTGCGCAGCCGACCGATCGCCCTGTCTGGACTGCCCGCGCCGGTAGCTCTTGAACCGCTCGAACGGACCAGGCAGAGCCCGGAGAGCCCGGTCGGCCTCGGCCTGATCGACCTCGCCGCGCAGCGCCCGCCCGGCGATCTCGCCCGCCGCAGCCTGATAGTCGAGCAGTCCGCGGAAGGTGTCCGAAACGATCTTGTTGCCCTCGGGCGTCTTCAGCAGCGAGGGAATCGCATTGCGGAAGGTTCGCATCTCCATGTCGGAGGTGGCGCCCGATCCCGGCACGCGCATCTGCGGGGTGAGACGGTCTGCGATGGCCCCGAAGGCCTCCATCTCGCCGAGCTTGCCGCCCGTGAGCCCGTCGGCGACACCATCAAGCCCGGCGGCCTTGGCGAACTGCGCCAGCGTGAGGCGAACCTGCGCGCCGCGCCCGGTCGCGATCTGAGCGCCGAGATCGGACAAGGCCTCGACGTCGCCGCGCATCCGCACCGACTGATCGGCCGCGTCTACGATCTCGCCGTAGCGCTTCGCCTGGTGCTCGTTGGCCTTCTCGGCGAACTTGCCCGCTCCCTTGGTATCGACGTTCACCTGCGTGCGAGCGCCGCCGATCCCGAAAGGCTTCCCGTCCGGGCCCATGCCAGCGCCGGTGCCCTCGGGGATGCCGTAGGATTGACGCTCCTCGGCCGTCAGCGGGCGCGGCTGTTGGCCGGCGATGATGACACGGGACTGGGTCGGATCGGTCGAGTGCAGCGCCACCATGCCGACACCGGGCATCGCCTGATAGGTGAACTTCGAGCTGTCCTTGTCCGGTGCCGTGAACAGCACGTCACCCGTGGCGGTGTCCACGAGGCTGTTGCCGACCGTCGCGGTGTTCCGCTTGGCCTGCCCGATGGGGAGGATCTGGCCGTTGCGGGTATTCACCCAGGCGCTCTGCCCGTTGACCTCCTTCAGGTCCCAGCCGGCGTCTTGCCCCTTGAGCATCTGCCCGAAGATCTGCCCGGCCATGGCGCGGGTCTGCGGGTTGCGCCACGCAGCGTTAAGGGCGGTTTGGAGCTCGGGCGTCATGCGGGTGCCAGCGCCCGCCGGGAAGCCGGGGAAGGCCTGCGACGGTGCGGCCACGGCCCCACCCTGCGGGACGACGAAGCTGGCCGGCTGCGCGCCGGCGGCGGGGAGGTTCGGGGCGTCGGGCTCGGCCGAGGCGACCTGCGTCGGGGCCGGACCTTCCGACGGCGTGCCACCGAGGCGGGCGAGATATTGACGCGTCGAACCGAGTCGAGCGGCGAACTCGCCGCCGAGTCGGTTGTAGCCGGCGAACTTCCAGGCGTTCGCCATCAACTGATTGGCTTCCTCCGGGCTCTTGGCGTTCTGGAGGGCGAGCGTCAGCTCCGGGCTTTCGGTGAGGGCGAAGGTCGCCTGTGCCGCAACCGGATCCTTGGCCCCGGCCGTCAGGCGCCGCATGTTGGCGAAGCGGTCGCCGCGCCAGGACAGGATGCCGCCCGAGGTGCCGGGCTGCCCGCTCTCGCTCGGATCGGACCACGACCCGGTGATGTTGCCGGGCTTGTAGCCGCTCTCGCGTCCGGCATAGGCCGCCATGGCGGCGAGGCCGTAGGGGTTGGTCAGGCCGCCGGACTTCAGCGCGTCGACGAAGCGGGTCTCGATCTCGCCTCCGCTGCCCGGAACGCGCATCGGCGCCGCGCCCCCGCCCGCGAACGAGGGAAGAGCCGCGGGCGTGCTGGACGGCGCAGCCGGAGCAACGGTCCCGCCTGCCGGCGCGCCTAGCCCGGTCGCCGGCACAGCCGCGGCGCCGCCCTTGTAGGCGTTCATGAGGTTGGAGATCAGCGTCGGCGCCTCCTCCTCCTGCGCCTGCTTGCGGGCGTCCGCATAGGCGCTCCCGAAGGCATCGCCGAGGCCCGACACCATCTGGAAGACGGTCGCACCGTTCATCGCGTCACCCGAAGATCGAGAAGGCAGAGGAGAAATTGCTGCCGATGTTGCTCAGCGCGGACGGGTTGCCGGCGAGACCGCCGATTCCCTTCGCGAGCAGGTTCGCGCCGCCCATCAGCGCACCGAACCGGTTCTCCGCCGCCTGCTGCCCGGCCATGAGGCCCTGCTGTCCGGCCGTCGCGAGCCCCTTGGCCGTGTCGGTCGAGATGCCGGCCTTGGCCACACCGGTCTGGAAGCCGACGTTGCCGAGCCCGGTCTCCGCCCCGGCCTGCCCCGAGACCGCGGTCGCCCGCTTCGTGTCGAGGTTCGCGAGGTTGGCCAGCCAGTTGTTGAAATCCTGGCTGGCGAGGCCGGAGGCGAACTTCATCGCGTCCGTGTCCGCGTTGCCCGAGGCGAGCGTGCCGTTGACGGCGCGGGCCCGGGCGAGCGCCTGGAGCCCCTGGTCCATGTTGAAGGTGTAGCTCGGCGAGGCCGTGTAGGCTGACCGTGCGGCGGCCGAGGCGTCGGCGCCGTTCACGCCGATTGCGTCCTGGTAGAGCTTGGCGCCGCCCCGGTACTCATCGGCGAGGTTGCCGAAGAGCCCCGAAGCCTTGCCGTACTGATCCTTCGCGAAGCCGAGGCCCTGGTCGAGGGCGTCCTTCGCCTCGTTCTCACCCTGCTGGAGCTGCTGCGCGCCCCAGATCGCGGCCTGACGCCCGGCCTTGCCCGAGAAGATGCTGGCCACGGATCAGGCCTCCAGTTTGGCGATGCGGTCTTCGAGCGCCGCCACGTAGGCGAGCAGTTCGGAGAGGAACCGGAACCACTCGCGCGGCAGCGGCAGCGAGGCGGCGTTCGGGATGGTGGGCTTGGTGCTCATTCGGTGCGGGCCTCGACTGCCATCGCGCCACCGAGCAGGGCGCAGTAAACCGGGTCGGACACGTCCACGCGCCAGATCCGACCCTGCGGCCCCGTCATGCCGGTGCGCAGGAGGTTGATGCGGGTGCGGCTCTCGCCTTGGCGCCCGAGCGCGCGGGAGAGCGGGTTGCTCCAGGTCCGTCCGCCATCGTCCGACCACGAGATCAGGACGCGCGGATCCGAGATCGTCGGATCGGCCGACAGGCCGCCGACGCCGAGCGCGAAGTCGAAATCCGCCCGCGGGATCGCGAGACGGGCGGGGAAGCCCTGCGCCGGCAGGCTCTCGACCCGGAAACGCAGCGGGTCGCCGTCCTCGCCGAAGGCGCTCTCCGTCACCTCGAGCAGGCCGGCGCCAGCCGTGTCCCCGTAGAGCCAGCGCCCGAAGGCCTTCACGCTCTGCGACGCCCGCCAGCGGCTTGCCTGATGGCTGGCGCGCTCGTGCCATTGCTGCGTGGTTAGGTCGTAGACCCAGGTCCGCCCCGGCATGGAGACGACCCAGAAGGCGTGCCCCGCCACGAGGTGCACCGAGGCCTCGATCGCCTTTGGATCGACCTTCGCCGCCGCCGCGAGATCGCGCTCGACGTCGTGGTTCGAGATCCGGGCCGGGCTGTAGCCGCTGAGCTGGTAGACGACTGAATCGTCCCCCACCCAGATCAGTTCGTTCGACCAGCCTTCCTCGTGGCCGGCGACCGCCCACGGGCCGATCAGCCCGCGCGGGATGCCGGTGACGCGGGCGAGCGGAAAGCCGTTCGCCTGTGCCTGCCCGCCGTAGACGCCGATTCCCGACGGGCCGAACAGGAAGAGCTCGTCCCGGAATGCGATGCCGCGCAGGAGCCCGCCGGGGCGCGCCTGCTCCGTCGTTTTGTCGTTGGTGTTGAAGGTCAGGCCGTTGATGCCGGTGGCGTAGCAGTCGCCGTTGCCGGCCGTGAAGAACAGGATGCCGAACAGTTCGCAGACCGAGTTCGGCGCCGGCAGGCCGGAGGGCGTCTGGAGCGGCTGCGGGGCCCCGTCGATAGGCAGGCGGTAAGCACCGAGTTCCGTCACCGCGACTGCGTCGGGGTTCGGCTGGCGGTTGTTGCGCGCGATGGTGATCCGCTCCGAGCCCGGCAGCGGCCCCACCGTGCTCACCGCGCGGTCCTCGGAGATCCGCACGAGGGCGTTCGAGTAAGCCGCGAGGACGACGGAGCCGACCTGCCGCGCGCCGCGAGGCCCTGACAGGCCGATGTCAACGAACCGCGAGAGGCCGGGTGCGCGCCGCACCGAAACCGGTGCACGGGCGCCGTCCCCGAGTTTCTCGGCGAACGCGTTGATCAGGCGGCCGGCGCCCTCCGCATCCGAGAGACCGGGGCGGCTGGACAGAGGCCATGCTATGGCGGGCAAAGGGCTACTCCGGTCGCGTCAGGGCGTCGGCGATGATCGCGGCAAGTTGCGCGTCGGTCAGGCTGAGCGTCGTCTTCACGTGCTGCGCGAGCGGACCAGATGCCGTCACCAGGGCCGCGCCGTTCCAGGCGATGTTGATGGCGCTGCCGACATCCGATGGCACCGCATCCCGGCATGTGGCGATACGGCCTGCGCCGGTTGCTTCGAGGGCTGCCAGGAACTGCGACCGCCGCGGATCAGCGAACTTGCCACCGGTGATCGAAGCGGCGGCATACCGATCAGTACGAACCTGCCCGTTCGGATCGGCGGTCACCTTGCCAGCGAGCGCGGCGTTGAGAACACTCGTCAGCACTACGGGGTCAGAAGGCGGGGCTGGGGTCTGGCTGCCGGCCTGGAGCGCAGCGACACGGGCTTTTAAGGTGGCAAGGGACATCGTGCGCCAGCCTTATCGTTGCCCGGCAGCGATCCAAAACGCGTCGAGGGCCGCGTCGTCAGTCTTGCCAAATACTCGGCCTAGCAGAGGCACGAGGCTATGTTCGCGCGGGTATGACTTCGCGCCACGCAGGAAGATCGTCACGTTAAACCGCTGATCCTCGTCAGTGATGAGGCGGTTGACAGCCTCGGCCAACGTCGGCGGCAGCACGCCAGCACCGGACCACTCAAGCGCCTCGTCGTGAGTGATGATGCCCTCTTGCGCAGCCTGCCCAGCGAACTGCCAATCATCCACGAGAGACGGAACAAGCACGGGCGGGGGGCTTACCGGCGGCTCATGGGCAACGACCCCCTCGCCGTCCCAGCGCCGCCGGCCGGAGTTATTGATGAACTCGCCCCACTGCTCGTTGGTGATTGCGACTACACCATCCGGGATCGCTGGGTTTCGCTCTTCGCCGACGACGGAGGCAACCGGCTGGGGATTGTCCTCGCTTGGCTCGGGGGTCGGCCCATAGATGGGCAGCATCAACGGGCCATGAATGTCTGGGGTGTAGAACCCCAGGGGCAGTCCGCCATTGTCGAACAGACCGTACTTCATCTCAGTACCCCCAAGAAAACCAGCGAACAGGTTGATTGGCGCTGGCCGCCACCGTCCCCCCATTGATCGCAATTCGCGCTCTGACGGCAAAGCTGCTGTTTCCGAGCTGGTCAGTGGTGACGAGATACACGCGATCTCCCGGCGTACCCCCTTCCATGTAGGCTATAGCCCCCAAGATAGAGCCCGGATAATTGGTGTTGAGCACTTGAAGGTAATCACTAACCGTCGACTCGGCCCGCCCCCACTGGACAATAAATCCGTTCGGAAACTTAGTATACCCGTTTACTGCGAAGTTTTTTACAGAAAGAAAGTCTAGCCATATATTTCCCAGATCGACGCCATCGACTGAGCCTTTAAGCGCATCTCCGCTCCACCCAACATAAATCTTATTGGATAGCTGGCCTGGGCCACCACCCTGTTGCACGGGTGTAAAGCCGAGCGCCGGCTGTGCTCCCGACTCGGCGGGCGTCGGAGACACAAGCGCCTTCCCGTCGGCGCGGTTGTAGGAGCCTACTGTCCAGTTACCCAAACTGTCTGAAAACGCCCAAGCTGTATCGCCCGGTTGCGTAGCGATGTTTGCGCCGGTCGGCAGGGCGAGGCTATCCGCGTTGTGAACGAGCACGCACCCACCCGAGAAAGTGAGCTGACGCGGAACGTTGGGTTTCGTCCCGAAACTAAAGATCGCAGCCGCTCCAGTGATGAGCGCTCGAACCGTCGTGATGGCTCCGAGATCGACCGTCGCCTGCGAGGCAACCGTCGTGCGCGACATGCGCAGGTCGAGCCCCGCGCCCTCCGAGAGATCGGAGAACATTCCAGCGGTGTCGGAGGCGATGCCGAGGATCACATCGCGGACGTTGGTGCCGTCCGATGCTGCAATCGGCACATCTGTGCCATAAAGCGTGATGCTTGATCCGGTCTGATTGTTGACCGTGGTCGGCGTGCCTTGCGGCCCGGTAGCTCCTGTTGCACCCGGAGCGCCGTCCTTACCTGCCGGTCCGGTTGCTCCTGTGGCTCCAGTCTGACCGGTTGCTCCCGTCGCTCCGGTTGCCCCAGTAGCACCGGGCGTCCCATCCTTGCCGGCCGGTCCGGTCGGCCCAGTTGCGCCGTCTGCACCAGGGGCACCAGGGGCACCGTCCTTTCCATCTGCGCCCGCCGGGCCAGTCGCGCCCGTCGCGCCGATCGGTCCAGGCTCTCCGTCCTTGCCCGGCGGCCCAGGTTCACCATCCTTGCCCGGTGGTCCGGGCTCGCCGATGGAGCCGCCCCCGCTCAAGTTGAACTCGACGAAGGCACCTCCTCCGGTGCCAATCAGCAGCACCTTGTCGGGGAAGACGATCAGGGGCTCGCCCTCAAGCAGGGCGTCCATACCCGTGGATGGCGGGCGATAGCCGGGCGTGAACGCGCGCGCGAGGCGGGGGCGGGCTTCCTCCTGGAGCGTGCGCGCCATAGATCAGCCTCGCCGTCCGCCGTCGACCGTGACGTCGAGATCGATGTCCTCGGGCGGCGTGATCGGCCGGCCGCGGCTGTTGATCGGGAGCGAGCCGCCGCGCCTGCCCCAGAACTGCTCCAGGCGCATCGGCGGCCGGGCGTCGTAGACCCGGTAGGCGAGCTTGAGGTCGGTGCGGGCTTGCTCGGCTGCCGTCTTGATCTCGCCCGCCCGGGTGCCGCCGATGCCGAACGGCACCATGGCCCGTTCGGCGACGATGTCCGCAAGCGGCAGGTAAGCCGCGTCGTCGATCTCATCACCGTTGAGCTTGGCGACCCCGTCGTCGAGGAGCTTCGCGCACACGGGGTCGATCAGGTCGTCGACCTCGGCGCGGTCCTCATCGCTCGGTGCTTGGCCGGCGGCGAGCACGCCGAGGTTCTTGAGAACCCGCGCGATCAGATCCTCGCGGGTCCGCATGTCAGCGGCCCTTCGCGGCGGCGGCGGGCTTCGGCTTGGTGGCCTCGTCGAGGTCGGCCTTCACCTGCGCGAGGTCAGCGGTCAGCGCCTCGACCGCGGCTTTGGCGGCGTCGCGCTCGGCGGCGTTCACGCGGCCGTCCTCGTGCGCCTTGGCGAGGGAATCGCGGAGATCAGCCATCGCCGTGGAGGCGTCGCCGAGCGCGGCTTCGGCCGCATCGATCTCGGCGATGAGGCGCTCATTCTCGGCCGAACCGGTCTCGATCACGGCCTTGAGGCGATCGATTTCGGTCAGGGCGGCGAGCAGCTCATCGACGGCGGACGGCTCCGACGCCGGCTCCTCGATCGCATGGGCGAAGGTCAGGCCGGTGGCGCGCATGGTGAGCGCGTCGGCGGTCGCGAGCGCCGGGTCGGTGATGACGGTGGGCGACGCGGACCAGCTCTCGGGAAGGGCGGCGCCGGGCGCAAGGTCGAAGATCTTGGCGGACCCGTCGGCCTTGTAGCCCCAGGTCGGGATGGTCTCGGTGGTGTCCATGAACGCCTCGTCGGAGGTGACGGGGCGCGCACGGCCCCAGAACGACGAAGGGCCCCCACGCGGGGCCCTTCGTCTTCAGTCGGTGGTAAGAGACGGCTTAGCCGCTGACGCGGGTGCCGAGGCGCGGGTCGATGGCGGCCACGCCGTACAGCACGTCGAGACGCCAGGACGACACGCGGTTCGGGCCGTCGAAGTAGGGCACCAGCATCACGTGGATGCCCTTGTAGTCCTGCGTCCCGATCTGCTCGGTCGGGACACCGGCCGGCTTCTCGAAGGGCACGCACACCAGAGCCAGCGCGTTCCGGTGGAACATGAGGTTCTGCTGGAAGGTGGACGAGGCCGCACCGTTCCAGGTCACCACCGCACCGGCGGCCGGAGCGGCCGAGACAGTCTGGTAGGCGCCCGAGGTGATGATCGCCGGGGCGATCTGCACCGCAGCGTTGCCGGAACCGTCGGCGGTGGCCGCGGCGGTGGCAACGAACTGCTGGAGGTAGGGCAGAACCTGCTTGGTCACCGGGTTGACGGCGAACACGCCCGCCAGGGTGAACACCTCACCCGCGCGGACCGTACCGCCGGCACCGAGGCCGGCCATGTTGAGCGTCTGGCCCCAGGAGTTCGCCTGCGCGCCGGAGTAGGACACCGCCTGACCGGCGCCGTTCACGGTGCCGTTGGTGCGGGTGCCCGTGGTCAGCGTCGGGGCGTTCTGGGTCATGAACGGCTCGACACCGGCGAGGCCGCCGAGCTTCGCCTTGCGGTAGGCGTCGGTGTTGGCGCCGTCGATGTAGAGCTGCGCCTGGTTGCCGAGCAGCGCGACGTGGTCGGCCGGCGACAGGGCGGCGGAGCGCTCGTCGGACGGGACGGCCATTTCGTTGAGGCGTTGCACGCCCGCGAGGAACTTGCCGTAGTTCGCGATGGTGGTGCCCGGGGTGCCGACCCAGTTCCAGAAGTTCTGCAGCGCGCAGGCGTGCAGATCCTGGTCGATCTGGTTGGCGATCGGCACCATGGCCGGCTTGATCACGCGCTCGGCGAGGTCACCGATGTTGAGCGCGAGGTCGGTCGAGGAGAACTGGAAGTCGACGCCGGCCACCTTGTTGACCTGGATCGCGGTCTTACCCTCGATGACGTCCTGGTTGGACGCGACGAGGCCGGTGCGGACGCGGAACTGCGCCGGCTTCCGGATGGAGACCGTGTCACCGACCTTGTAGCCGTTGACGTTCTTCGAGAACTCGTCCTCGTAGCCGCGGAAGACGCGGGAGCCCATGCCGAGCTCGTTGTCGAGGATCTTCACCGCCGCCTTGGCGATGATATTGGCGGTTGCGATGGTGTTGGGCACGGAGAGTTATCCTTCGACTTGAGGTGGTTAGCCGTATTGTTTGGCCAGCCACGCATCGAGATCGCTGTCGGGGGACGACGGCTTGGATGATCCGGACACCTGCTTGGCAGGGGTCGGAGCGGCGGTTGCAGTCTTGGGTTTCGCCAGGGTCAGGCGCGCTTCGAGCCGACCGACTTCCTTCGTCGCGTCGCGCTCGGACATCCCGTTGAGCTTGGTGAGCACATCGGGGTTCTTGGCGAGGTAATAGGCGAGCAGCCCGCCCTTCTCGCTCTCGATCACCAGCTCGGTGACGTGGGGCTTCACCTCGCGGTCCTTGGCCGCCGCGAGCGCCTTGTCGAAGTCCGGGATCTTGCCCCGGGTCTCGTCGAGACGATCCTGGAAGGCCTCGATCGCGGCCTCGCGGTGGGCTTCCGCATCGGCGGTCTGCCGGCGCGTCGCTTCGGCCTCACGGTCGGCATGGCGCTGCACCGCGATCGCCTTGTTGATGCGGTACTCGGCCTTGGCGTCCTCGAAAGCCGCCCAGTCCTTGAAGTCCTCCTCCTTCGGAGCCGGCCCGATCTCCTTCTCGATGGCGGTAGCGCGATCTTCGCCGGCAGCCGGAGCCGCGCTGCGAAGGGATGCGATCTCGTCCTTGAGGCGGCCGATCTGGTCCTGCATCCGCTGGATGCCGGTACGTCTCTTGGGCTTGTCCTCGCCGCCCTCACCCTCGGCCTTCGCAGGCTCCGGCTTCGGTTCGGCGGCAGATTCGCCCCCTTCTTCCCCTGGCGTGGCGGCGCCCGTCTCGACCTCGGCCGTCTGGCCTTCGGTCTGAACGGTCGTCGCTTCCGAGGCTTCGCCACCTGCCGCCGGCGTCTCCGCCTGCGCGCCCAGCACGATCAGATCCTCGTCCATGTGTCGTTGGTCCATGAAAAAACCCGCCGCGCGGTGAGCGGGCGGGTTCGGTGCATCCTCACGGCCTGGCAGCGGGTCCGCCGGCCTGCGGGATCGAGGAGGGCGGGAAGCCCCAAGGTGAGCAGCTCGGCCCCGTAAGGAGGGGAGCTTGCACCACAAGGAGGGGAGCTTGCCGCCGATCAAGATAGTAGGATTGCCGCCGACGGGGCCGTGCCCGCACGTCTCGCGACGGATAGTCCTTGGGGCTGTTTTGCCCGTCGGGTCAAGAGGGTTCGAGCCGCTAAGGTGTCAGCGGCGCGTTGATGCCGGCCGCGAGCATGACTGGCGGCCGATTAGCAGTCAGGCCGGCGCCATGGCCTTGTACGGGTGCGCAGCCGGCAGGCGTCCTTGGATGCCGTGATCCCATGCCACTCGGCCCTGAACTTTCGCCCGGGTTGCTGCGTCAGGGATGTTGCCTTGAACCGAACCGATCTCGTGGATGGAGCCAACGAAGTTTTCGCCGCTCTGGCGGCCACCAATGAACGAGGTCATTCCCGCAGCATAAGCGTCGTTGACGGTGCCCGACGCCGACTGGACGGCATCGACCCAGATCTGCGTCGGCAGCGTTGTCGAACGCTGCCTGATCCACTCGACAAGCTGCTTCTGCCCCGCAACGATCCGACCGCTGCCGGTGCCGATCTGCTGCGACTGCCCCTGACGGTTCATCACGATACCGCCGGACGTGTTCACCGCGATCTGGCGGCCGCTGTTGCCCGAGCCGTCGGTCGAGCCGATGATCGACTTGTTGCTGCCCGTCAGGACCGGGATCGTGATGACGGCCCAGCCGTATTCGATCTCGGGATCGGCCGGCAACGTGGAAGGGATCTTCTGCGTGCTGGTCGTCGTGATGCCGCCCTCGGTCGTATTCGCGGTCGGACGGCTCCCGGCCGTGGCCTGGACGCTGTCCCGGTTGATCGGGCTGATGTCGTCCCACGTTCCGGTCCCGGCCGTGTAGCCGTTCTTACGATGCAGCAGCGCGAGGCCGGGCAGGCTCACCGTGTCGAACGGCGGCTCGCGGTACATACCGATGGCTTGCAGGATCTGCGTGTCGAAGGGCGTGGCTGCGGTGATGGAGCCGACCGGTCCGGGGTTGGCGCGGATGCTGAAGTAGCTGTCGAAGTCGTCCCAGACCGTCCGCGCGAGGCCCTGCACGTTGAGATACTTCGAGACGACCGAGAACCATCGAACCGCATCCTCCTGGTTCGCGCCCTCGATGTCGTAATCGCGGTGGACGCCGAACTCGGTGATGAAGATCTGCGAGGCCGCAACGCCATTCGCGACGCGCCACTTCTCCAAGCCCGCACCCGCACCGGGGCTGCCTGGATTGCGCGATCCAAACTCTTGGAAGAACGCCCCGATCGCATCCGTGACGGCCTGCGCGCCATCATAGTCGGTCGTGTAGGCGAAGTTGTCGAAGTAATAGTTGATGTCGGTCGCGATCAGGCCGTTGAACTCGGCCTTCTGTGCGCTCGAAAGGGAGTTATCCGCGTTGATCTCGGCTGTCGCGGCAGAGATGAAGGCCGCCCGCTGATCCGTCGTGACCGGGAACGGCAGATTGTGGACGTAATGCTGATGGTTGGCGCCCGCCTGTCCCTGGTGCGTGAAGATGCCGGGGATGTACATATGGTGGGCGAAGCCGCAGTTCGCGCCGAACTGGCTTGCCGCGAAGGTCGGGTTGATCGACGTGTCATAGGTGCCGTTCCAAGGCATGACGATGAACGTCGTCTTGTAGCCGACGACAGAGCGCAGATAGGCGACCAGATCCGGCAGGAGCGCGGTGTATTTCGCCTTGTCGGAAAAGCTCTCGTTCCAGACCTCGAAGGCCACCTTGTCGGTGTCATACTGGTTCAGAAGGATCGTCACGGCCCGCCAGACGGACCGCACGCGGGTCCACGCATCTCCGCTCGGGTAGGCCGCGCAGAGCGCCGCGTCGCCGTAAGTCGCGTCGCGGCTGACGTGCATGTCCACGATGGCCTTGAGGCCGCGCGCCAGCACGTCATCGACGGCGCCCTTCACCATCGCCAGATATGCGACCATCTGCGAGGCGTTGTTCGCCGCCCGCAGCATGGGGGTCGGGTCGATACAGACCCGGATGTGATCGGCCGTCGTCTGCGTCAGCAGAGAAGACCACCGCGTGGCCGACATCCAATTCGACCAGAGGTTCGCATTGGACCACGGCGCAAAATCATCGAACCCAAGCGGGGGCTCGTTGATGCCCTTCGACGCCGTGAAGCGCGTCACGCCGTCCCACGGCTCCGAAACGAAGTCCGGAACGCTTAGGGAAACGCGCACCATATGCCCGGGCCCGCGCCCGCCGATGTGAATGGCCATGCGGGCTGATCCTTCAGGAGAACTGCTTCCAGCCCGACGCGGCGTCGTAGAAGAAGCGCTGCGTGCCGCCGAAGAGGAGGGAGAGAAGGCCGCCGACCGAGAGGCCCGCGAGCTTGAGCGAGCCGAGGCCTGTCATGTCGTTGCGGATCTCGAAGGCGGCGCCCGGGTAGGCGAGGGCCGTGGAGAGGGTCACGGTGCGGGTGACGCCGACGCCGATCGCGCCGGTGAGGAACATCACCGACGGGCTCTTGAGCGGCATCAGCGTCATGTCGGCCGAGAGCGCCGACGTGCGCGCGAAGACGGGGCGGACCGGCTTCCAGTACGAGAGCGGGCCGGTTTTCGAGGCGAGCACCAGGTCGCGGGTGTCACCGAACAGATCGGAGACGCGCGCGTACCGGTCGAGGTTCGCCGCCGGGTCGGGCAGCGTGTCGACCGTGAACTCGCCGGGCAGCACCACCGAGGCCGCCTCGATCGCCGCGGCGACCTGCGCGGGCGACGTTCCGGTGCCATACCCGGCCACGGTCAGATGCCCGAGCCGGTGGTGATCTCGACGTCCGGCGTGCCCGAGGCGACGGCGATCGCGACGTGGCGCTGGCCCTGCTGGAGGGTCTGCACCTCGACGGCGCCGGGCGGGATGCTCTGCGCGCCGGCCGCGCCGCCGGCGACCGGAAGCACCGGCAACGCCATGTCCGCCTTCGCGCCGAACTCGATCGACACCGGCACGGAGCCGCGGTTGTAGATCCGGACCTGCGTGCCGGACCCGGCCGGCAGGTTCGCGAGCGTCGGGGCCGCGCCGAGCACGGTCGCGGCGCTCAGACGGAGGGTGCTGTTCGGGACGGCACGAAAGGCGAGGTCGGACATCAGGGCTAGCCCATCATCTCGGGCGCGGGCTGGCCCAGCGCGCCGGGGTCAAAAGAAAAGGCGCCCGGAGGCGCCTCGATGAAGTCGGTGGGGAGGGCCATCGGCGGCCCCTCCGGTTCGACGGGAGGGGGCGGCTCCGGAAGCGGCGCTGCGGCCGACATTTCCTCCATGATCATCGAGACCACCTCGGAGAGCTGCGCGACGGCCGCGGTGATCGCGTCGAGGCGCGGGTCGGCCGCGGGCGCCGCGCCCTCCATGCCCGGCACCTGAGGACGGTTGGCCTCCATCACACGGGCCTCGGCTTCGATCTGCGCCTTCTCGATCTCCGCCTGGATCTTCAGCACGTCGGCCTGGAGCTTCTCGCGCTCCACGGCCAGCTTCTCCATGTCGAGTTGCTGGCGACCAGCTTCGATCTGCTGCTGGCGCTCCTGCTGCGCCATGGCCGCCTGCTGCTCCGGCGAGGGCGGCATGGGCGGCGGCGGGGCCTCACCGCTCTCCTGTGCCTCCTGCGCCTGGATCTGGGGCGGCAGCATGGTGCGGATGCGCTTGGCGATCTTGTCCGCCATCGGCCAATCCTGCGCCTTGGCCAGCAGGTCGAGCACGAGGGGCGCGGATTGCGGTGCGGCCTGCAGGAAGGCGTTGATGCCGTCGGAGGCCGCCTGCTGCTTCGTGGTGTAGCTGGCGCCCATCTCGAACGACACGTCGTAGGCGCCGACCGTGACGTCGTTCTTGATGCTCTGGGACACGCCATCGACCGCGAGTCCCTGCGGCTGGTTCAGCTTCACCAAGTCGACCTTGCCGTCCTCGCCGACGATGCGGAGCGTGCGGGCCGTGTCGTAGACGTGTGGCACCATCGAGTTGATGATCGCGCCGGTGTGCCGGATCGAGCGGTTGAAATTCTCGATGTAGACGAACGATCCGACGTCGCCCTCGCGCTGGCGGGCCAGGATCGCTTTGCCGCTCGACTCGTTCGAGGGTGCGCCGAGGCTGGCGTCGTAGATGCCGGTGACGCCCTTGATGTCCTCGGCCGCCTCGCGGCTCACCTCGGCGAGGCCGGAGGAGGCGACCGGCGGCTGCACCCGCTGCGGCATCGCGGTGCCGGCCTTCGGGTCGTGATTGTACGGCAGGAACGGGTGGTTCTCGCTGTTGGCCGTCGCCCAGACGTCCTCGTAGCCCTTGAACTGCTCCACCGTGCCGACGAAGGGGGACTTCGGCTGGAGCGCGACCACCTCCGTCTGGGTCGAGCGGGCATAGTTGTAGGCGCGCTGCGCGTCCTTCGCCTTGCGCACGACTCCGCGCCGGGTCCGCTTCTTGCCGATGACCTGCTCGACGCCGAACACCGGCACCACGGGGATGAAGCGGCCGGGGATCAGCACGGGCCCTTCGAGCACCTCGCGCGCGTTGATGAGGTAGCGCTCGATCCGGTGCCCGTCGCGGGCCTCGATCCGGGCCTGCCCCTGCGCGGCCAAGGCCTCGGCCTCGGCGACCTCCTCGGGATCGGCATTCGTCAGATCGCGGACCTCGCCGTCCGGCATCATGGCGAGCCGTTTCTTCACCGGGGTCTTCACGTAGTACTCGGCGAGCCGCACCACGTCGGGCGTGGACCAGTCCGATGCGCCCGTGAACGAGGCGTCCCCGCCGCCGATCTCCTCGCAGGGGTGATCCGGATATTCCTCCTCGTAGGCCGCGCGATCCTTGTCGACCGGGATGAAGCAGAACTTCGCGTCCTCGCGGGTCTTCTTCACTGCGTCGGGATCCCAGCGCACGCCGATGCCGTCGGGGATGGGCGCGACCGCGATCTCCTGCTCGAAGGTGGAGTCGGAGCCGTACTCGGTGATGACCTTCCAGTGGCCGACGCCCGAGGGCACCTGCTGATCGGCCGCCGCGAAGTAGATCGCCGCCGCGTCGGACCGGTTCTCGACATACCGGATGATGCCGGCGATGACCTCCGCCGTGTCCTTGTCGCCGCGATCGTCGATCGCCACGACCTTGATGGCCGGACGCATCTGCCGGATGTCACCCGTGATCTGGGCGACCGTGGTGCCGAGGCGGTCGAACTCGAGGCAGGGTCGGCCGGCACTCTCGCGCAACTGCCGGATCTGGGTCTCCCACTGGCCGCCGGGCTCGAGGAATTCGAGATCCTCGTAGGCGCGCTCGCGGTTCTCCCGGTCGGCGGCGTCGGCGCGCGCCCACCGCTTCATCGCGGTGGCGTGGACCTTGGTGAGATCACCGTCCTTCGCGCCGGCATCAGCCTCGCTCGCGAACGGCTTCCGGAGCCGCCTGGACAGCATGTCGGTGAAACGACCCATCGTGTCAGGCACCCATCCAGCCGCCGCGGCGACGGCCGTTCGCGCTGCCGATCTTGAGCGGTGCCGTCGGCTCCTGGAGCGCAACCGCGAGGTAGCGGAAGGCGTCGGCGCCGTGGCTGGCCCAATCGTGCAGCGGGTACTTCGAGAATTGTCCGGTGTTCGCGTCCACGTCGTACCGGTAGTTTCGGAGGCACTGGAGCCCGTCGGAGCAGGCGTCCGCATCGAACCAGCAGCGCGAGAACAGCGTGCGAGCCGCGTTGATGCCCTCGGCGACGCCGAGCTTCGGCGTGATGCGGACCTTGAAGCCCGCCGCCTCCATCTGCTGCGCGATCGTGCGCTCGGAGCCGAGCAGCTCGTTGGTCGCGTCGTGCGGGAGCCAGTGGTCGCCGTAGACGTAGGGCCGGCCCTGGAGGTGCTTCAGATAGTGGCCGAGGGCGTGCCCCCGGTTCTGGTAGTAGTCGACGATCCTGAACTCGAAGCCGACGACCTGCGCGAACCAGATCGCGGTCATATCGGCCCGGCCGAGATCCCAGAACGTGTGCACCGGCTTGGTGCCGTCATAGGGCACGCGGGTGAAGCGGTTGGCCTCGGTCGCGGCCATGATCTCGTTGGCGTAGATCGCGCCGTCGAGCACCACCTTGCAGTGGCCATCCCAGACGGTGAGGTAGGCCGCAGGATCGCGCGCCTTCAGGTCGAGCGCTTCCTGCTTCAGGACGTCGGGAAACCAGGGATTGTCCTGCCAGCCGATCTTCACGACCTTGGCGCCCGTCGGCGGGTTCTTCACGAACCGCTTGTAGGTCTCGTCTTCCTCCAGCTCCGGGTTGAAGCTGATCCAGATCTCGGACCCCTCCTTGCGGATGGTCGGGATCAGCACATCCCAGGAGGTTTTCGAGACCGTGCGCGCCTCCTCGACCCAGCACACGTCGATGCCCTCGGTCGATTTCACCGAGGCGACGTTGTGCCGGAGCCCCTTGAAGATGAACTCGGTCCCGTTGGCGCCAAGGATGCGCTTCTCCTGGACCTGGTAGAAGCCGGAGAGGCCGAGCAGGTCGATTTGCTGCCCAAGCAGCGCGTGTGCCGACTCCGCGATCGAGTTCTGGAACTCGCGGGCGCAGAGCACGCGGATCGGACGTTGCGCGCCCATGATGAGGAGGGCGCGGCCGAAGCCCCACGACTTCGCGCCGCCGCGGCCACCGTAAGCGACCTTGTAGCGGGCGGGCTCGAACAGGAAGTCGAGCCGCTCCGGGAACTCAACTGCCATTGGAGGGAGCGGGCCGGATGAATTGCACGGTCAGACCAACCGGGATTGCGCCGCCCTCGCCGTCACCATCGACGGGCTGGGTCGGCTTGCCGTAGCCGCGGTCGAGGATGGCGTTGGCGGCGGCCACGCGGGCGGCCTCGCTCTCGCCGGCCGTCGCGATCTGCACGAGGACCGCGAGGGCTGCCTCGGTGTGCTCGCGGGCCGCGTCACGGACGCGCGCAGATGCCTTCGGGCGACCGCCAGGGTTGCCCGACTGCCCAGGTTGGAAAGCCATTGATAGGGCCTTGTTCTCAGAGGGCCATCAGCCCGTCCGCTGCTCGCTGGGCGTAAGACGGGAATGGGGCGCCAGAACCCTGCCGACCTTGAAGGCGGCCTCAGACTCTACCGGGCGCCGCATCCGATGCAGATGTCATGTACCACGCGCTCGCGCTTCGGTCCCGTCGTCTGATTGGGCAGGCGGCCACCGGTATCGCGGTCGGCTCCTCGGCCGGTCAGCATCCATGGCCGTTTGACCGGCGTGTCATCTACAGCGCGGGGCGGTTCAGGCATCTGCCGCTCAATCAGCGCCAAGCCCTGGGCGGCTGCGCCTGCGACGTTGGGCGTTTGAGGTTCCTGCCGCTCGATGAGCGCCATACCCTGTGCAGATGCACTGCCTGACATGAGGAGGCCGAACAGCAAAGCGCAGACAGATCGGTCTCGTGCAGCCATCGACGCCTCCTGTCAGTGCTCAACGCCGCGCCTGAGCCGTGGGTTCGCGTGGCATCAGCCCGGTATGCGGATAGCGCCGGGCGGTGCCAGCACCGAAGCGGACAGCGTAGACCATCAGCGACCGCACCCGTTGCTGAGCACGCGGCCGATGCGGATCACCCGCGGCACGTCGGCGGCGAGCTGGGTCGGCGCGGGCGCCAGGAGTCGGCGCAGAAGGGCGATGTACTTCACAGCCGGATCCTCGTGAGAACGTCGCGCGCGACCTCCGCCAGGACGGCGTTGGCCTCGTCGCGGGGCGTGGTGTCGAGCAGAGCGACCGGCTCCGGCAGTGGGCGGAGAACACCCTTGCGGCGGAGGTGCGCGCCGTAGGCCGAGGCCGCGGGGTCGATGCGGCCTAGGCGGACCGCCTCGTCGTAGGAGGAGGCGGGGCGAGCCGTCATAGGAACTTGCGTCCGGCGTGATCGTCGAAGGCGCGGGCGCGCCGGTCGTACTTCTGCAGCGTCGTCACCGCGGTGTGCCGGGTGACGTGCATGACCTTGAGGACGTCGGCTCCGGCGGCGAGCGCCGAGGTGACGAAGCCGGCGCGTAGCGAGTGGCCCGAGAACAGCGTGGCATCGAACCCGGCCGCGCCGACGTGGCGCTTCACGATGTCCGCCACCGAGCGATCGGTGAGCCGGTCGGAGCCGACCCGCCCGCCCTTGTTGACGGGGCGGAACACCGGGCCGGCGGTGATCTTCGCCGCCGCGAGCCACGCGTCGAGGGCATCGCAGGGCTTGAGCTTGCCGCCGCGCGGAACGGCGATCTCCTGGCCCTGGCCATCCTGGTCCGTCTTCGAGCGGCGGACGTGGACAATGATGCCGTCCGGCACCCGCTCCAGGTCGGCGACGTCGAGCGCCACGAGCTCGGAGCGCCGGAGCGCCGCGGCGAAGCCGATCAGCAGCAGGGCCCGGTCGCGCGCGCCGGACAGGTCGTCCGGGATCTTGCGCAGCGCCTTCTTCACGGTCTCGGCCGTGACCGGCGCCTTGCGGACCTGGCGCGTACCGAGCGTCCGGCGGACGCCGCGCTGCGTGGCCTTCACCGCCTCCGAGGTGGTCGGGACATCGAAGCCGCCCGCCCGGTGCACCGCGGCGATCGCGGCGACGTGCAGGTTGATGGTCGCCGGCTTCCGGCCGGTGTCCGCGAGGTGGGCGACGTAGGCCGCGACTGCGTGCGGTTCGGCCGGCACCGGATTGGCGCCGACGCTCCGGCACCATGTCACGAACATCCCGAAGGCGGAGGCGTAGGCCTTGCGGGTCCGATCCGATCGCGCCTCCGCCGCGTAGGCTTTCGCGCGGTCGAGCGACATGACCTCCGCCGGTGCGGCGGGCACCGGCAGGAGGTTCATGGCTTTTGATCCAGTTTTGATTTTGAGGCCAAATCCGCCGGAAAATCAAAGCCGGCTGGCAACTTGGTGTTTTGACCGGGCTTTGATCCGGGGCCAAAATCACTTCCGACAACAAAACTTAGCGGAAGCAGAGTGGAGAGCGGATCAGCCCGCCTTCCGGCCCCGCGGCATCCGAAGCTGCACGTCGAACGACCGCCCGCCGAAGGTGCGCCGGCCGGTGCCGAGCGAAAGCTTTTCCGGCACGCCGATCTGGGCGCGGAGCTTCCGGACCAGCGCGCGGACCCGCTTGCAGTGCGCGTCCTTCGCCTCGAGGTAATCGGCTTGGTCGGTGAAGCGCCGACGGCAGAAGGCCTCGGCCTCCTGCTCGATCGCCGTTGCGGTGGCGTGCGCGCTCATCGGGGGCCGATCATGACACAAGGGTCCGCCCGCGTCTGCCGTGGCAACGCTCTGACCGGTGGGCGGTTCGCGATGTGATGGAGGGGAGCGGACAGCAAAACGCCCGGCGGCGGTGAGGCCCCGGGCGCGCGTATCGCGACGTAGTGATCTCTGACGTTTCACCCGTCGGGTGTCAAGAACTCCACCACTTCAGGATCGACGCGCCGACGCTCGACCAAGCGACCCTGGCCACCCAACGCCGGAGCAAGGGCCACATCGTCGCGAGAACTCCACCCCAATAGAGGCGTTTCGCCCGAGCCGCCGACCCTTCATTCAGGTGCTTGCGGTAGTCCGTGGCAAGGTCACCAAGGATGCCGTCGCGGTGCTTCCTAGGAGCGAAGCAGGCGCACAAGAACTCCGCGAGGGCGGGCGGGTCGCCTTGCACTACGGAGACGTCCTTGGAGGTTCGGGGGAGCTTGGTAGTTTCGCTTGGCGGCACGATAGCGCGGCACGAGATCAAACGTGCAGAGCGAAACTTGCGACTAAAGATTTCCTCCCAGTGAGCGGCGAGTTCCTGCGGGATATTGTCATCGACCTGTGCCAGGCTAGACTTCACACTGGCGAACCTTTTACTACCGTCTGCGAAAGATACTTCGTATCTGTGTAGAAAAGACTTCTCGATCGGCGGGTTAGTCATGACAGCCTCCGAGCACAAATCGACGAGCCAAGGCTCCGAGACCCGTATATCCGCGCAACGCATCCAGCGCGGACAAAGAACTATCAAGTGTAGCTCGGCCAATGCCGGTCAGCTCGAAGTAAATCTTCCGTCTGCCGCCCCTCTCAGCGGTAGGTTCTCCTTCGCGAGATTTCAGAAAGCCTCTCTCCTCAAGCCGATCCACGGCAGCGTAGATCGATCCGAGCGACCACTTCTGTTTCGTGCGGCTCTCAAGCTCGTCACGGATCGAAATGCCGTATCCATTCGGATGAAGGCGCAGGATCGCCAGCATGATCTGCTGGTCGGTTCCGTTGATGCTTTTGGATGAGCGAGCCATTCCAAGCCCTCCATATCTTCTGATTTTGAAGACATATGGAAGGCGAGAGCGCGTGCGCAAGGGCTGGCGGGGTGGCGGCCTGCTTAATTCGCCTCCCGCGTAGCCCGGATGTGCTGCCCCTCCGCCCCGGTCGCGGTGTGCTGCTCCTCGGTCAGGGACTCCAGCAGCCAGCGGAAGCGCTTCGCCACGTCGGTGGCCGCCCGGTCGCCCGAGCCCCGGCCGGTGCGCGCGGCATAGGCCGCAAATGTCTGGCCCTCGGCGAGGATGGCGCGGAGGAAGCGGACGCCCACGCCGCCGATCGCCTGCTCCAGCCGGGCCGTGAACTTGCGGACCCGCTCGGCGTCGTCGATCGCGTAGATGATCGCCAGCTCGTGCGCGATGGTCTGATCCCGCGAGCCGCCGGCATTCCAGCCGCCGGAGCCGAGACGGGCGCCGGAGCCGCGCTCGAACACCGCCTGGACCATGCGGCCGACCTCGAACTCAGCGCGCTCGATGCGCTTGGCCGCAAGCTCCTGCGCCAGCACGTCGACGCGGCGGTTGATCGCGACCTCGCGGTATGAGCCCGGCTCGAACGGGTCGGGCACGTTGGCGCGGCCGACGACGATCTCGCGATCGCTGGCGAGGCGCGGCATGGGGCGCCGCGAGGAGGCCGTGCGGCGGCTCTTCTTGGTCGCGGAGATCGAGATAGACGAAGCGGCGACGGACACGAGTCTGACCTCGGGTAGAGCGCGACCGTTCTGGGCGCTCGGCAAGATCATGGGTCGATTGTCCTCTTCCTCACAGTCAAGAGGAATAATTGCGGCGCGTCACTGCTTCAGGTCGCATTTTGCCGCCCCGACCGCCGAGCCAATTTGACAGCAGCCCTGGCTCTTCCATGCAGAGGGGGAGCGAGATAGCGGTGCAAGCCCGCTAGCTCGCACCTGCGATTGCGGCGCACGAAGGCACATGATCACAAACGGCTAGAGATTAAACTTGTCGATCGCAGCGCCGGTAAACTTTGCCACGGTAGGAGAGACTTTTGCGGTTTACTTTGAAGCGCTCAACTATCTCCTTTTTGGAGGATCCGCAGATCTCTGTTACATCGTAGATTTCTGGGCCAACCTTGCGCCATGACACAAGCTTGCAACTCGCCTCATGCGCAAAGACGCTATTGGCGCTAAATGTTACGTAATGACCTTCGCGCTGAAGCCGAGCATCCGCGCAGCCATCCCACTTCGCATCCGGCACTCCGTAAGTGCCTAAGAATGGGAAAGCCGAGCCGCTGGCCGGACGGGACGATAATGCGTTGACACGCCTATCGTATTCCTCCTTCAACATCTCCATTCGAGTTTTGAAATTTGGGAAGCAGGCCGCGACCTCTACATGCGATGCCGCTAGCTTTTCTGCGCGCTCCTTATCTCCCGGAGTAAATTTGTAATCCGTCCCCTTCAAATCAATATTCAGCTCGGTGACGGCGAATTCTTTTCCAATCAAATTTTCCTGCAATTTTAGCTTGAATATTTGGCCATTGATTTTTTCCTGAACACTGTCGCTAAGCATGGCTGGAATGATGCAGGGCTTTCCTTTCGGCTCCGCGGCTGTCGGAATTGTGGTGATACGTGTTCTTATGTAAGTCTCTGCCTGCTCTGACGTCATGCGTGTTAAGAGTACGTCGCGCACATCCTTAATATCGCCCCTGCATGCCGCAACACCTTGAAGTTCGACGCAGCCCACTGCGATGTTCGTCAAGCGAGCGAGAGTCGCTTCGTATGTTCGCAATCGGTCTGCAGCGGCTGTTCCCGCGCCTACAGAGGTGAGCAGCAGCGCTGTGAGCGCCATCGTGGTACGGATCTGCATGAAAGTCACCCTGAGCAAGTTATCAGATCGTACTCCTGCGCGATTTGAAGCTCGCCTTGCACAATCAGTAAAATTGCCAACATCGGGTTCAGGCGGTACTAGTAGTGCGTAAGCGGCCTAATCCATGACGATCGACGTTTGGCTTCCGAGGAAGTCAGCCGCCGCAGCGAGCTGGGGAGTGGTCGCGTGCCACCCTCCTGCCATACGACAGCTTCCTAACTTGTTTGGTTTTTCACTGCGGCTATACGCTCGCAGGCCTTGATGCGGCGCCGGTCGAAGGTGGCCCGAGACCATCGAGTGCGCCGGCAGAACTCGGCGATCGATCCGCCGACCTCGCCCTGCGTGGCCATCGCCCGCGCCCAAAGAAGCACGACCTGTCGATCCTCGCTCTTGTCCCCAAGCACGGTGCCGGAGAAGGCGACGATATCGAAGGTCGCGTCTGGCACGTCGCCGGCCGCCGCCTGGAGCGTGTTGCCGCGCGGGGCGTAGATCGGCGTCGAGGGCATGGCCCGGAAGGCAGCCTTCAGCCAGCGCTCGACGTCCGCGCGGGTCCACGGGTTGGCAGAGCGCTGGGGCGGGGCTGGTCCTTCCGGGGGAGCGAGCATCAGGCTCGGGTGAGCCCCTCACTCCGCCGCTTGTTTCCGAGCGCGCCCACCAAGACGGCCGAGACCAAGGTCCTTTGCAAGCGCCGACCGCCGCTCAGAGTAGCTCGGCGCTGTCATCGGGTAGTCCGAGGGCAGGCCGTAGCGGGCGCGGTAGCTATAGGCGTCGAGCCCGTGCATGCCGAGATGCCGCTTCAGCGTCTTGTAGGGCTTGCCGTCGATGAAGCTGATCAGCGCGTCGGGCGTGATCGACTTCTTGATCGCCGCGGCTGTCGGCTTTTCGACCTTTGGTTCAGCAGCAGCGGGCGCGACTGTTCCGCCCAAGCCGGCGAGGGCGGCGTGTACTTCCCCGATCAGCGTCGGCAAGTCCTTGGCTGGAAGGACGTTGTTGCTGACGTAAGCCATCACAATTTCGGCCGCGAGTTCGGCCTGGGCATAAGTGGCTTCGCTGGTGTCGTTACTCACGATGTACTCCTCATGGTGAAGCGGGCGGAATAGAGCCTGATGGCGCCCGCGTCACGCACGCCCACAGCACGATCCGGCCGCGGCGGAGGCTCTGCTCCCTCCGGCCGGCCGCCTCGCAGGCCTGCATCGTCGTGAACGACTCGGCCGCCACCGAATGGTCGGCGGCGGGCGAGGCGCCGGACAGGAACAGGATCAGGACGACGGACACGGGCGGGCTCACGTCGAGGGCGCGGCACGATCGCCCGGCGCGCGGCCGATGCGGTGATCGAACGAGCCGGCGCGGGTCTCGCCCGTCTCGCTCGCGACCAGACCCGTCCCGCCGCACTCGCGGCAGGTGTCCATGAGCGTCTCGGCGTGCCGGTCCTCGTGGGTGTCCGTGCCGGTGCCCGAGCAGCGCGGGCAGGGGAGGCGATAGTTCGGCATGGGGCGCTCCTCAGAACGGAATGTCGTCGCCGGCCTCGGCGCGCGCGAGGCGCGTCCCAGGCGGGCAGGGAGCGGTGCGCAGGCTGAACCGGTCGAACCTGCGGACGCGGACCGCTTCGGTGGCCTCCAGCACCACAAAGGTCGTGCCGGGGCTGACCTCGGCGAGGCGCTCGGCCTCCCGCAGCGCGGAGGCTTCCGTCTCGTGCTGGAAGGTCGGCCCGCGCTGGCCCAGCCCGTAGACCATCCAGAACGGCTTCATCTCGGTCAGGTCGCTCACGGTGCTCTCCTCACAGCCAGATCGGCGGGCTCTGGCTCTGCGCCCCACCTTGCCCCACCTGCTATTCGAGGTGGGGCGCGTGTAAGTGTTCGATTTCGTTGGCTCTGCCCCACCTGCCCCACCTGCCCCACCTTTTTTGAGGGTTAGAGTAATTTCGGAGCACAGGCGGGGCGCCGGGATCCGGTGCGTTTCCAGCCCCCAAGGCGCGCAAGTTCCGATTTTCCTACGCGCGCGTAGAGGTGGGGCAGGTGGGGCAGGTGGGGCAGAGCCTTTGTTATCAATGGGTTAGAGTCGCCCCACCTTCAGAACGAGGTGGGGCAGGTGGGGCGCATCTTCATTCGGTCAGGTGCTCGAACTCGGGCTCATCGGACTGATCTTCCCAAGTAATGGCCTGCCCGATCGCCTTCTCGAATGAAGTTCGACAGTTCTTCAGAGAAGGCAGCACGTAGCACCAGACGCGGCGGTCACCGTCTGGCGTGGTCCAATTCCGCTTTTGTCGCTGGAGTAACGGCACGAGCTTGCGCAATCGGCCGCCGAGGATTGTCTCTGCACTCTTGTGCCGGACTCCTCGTCGGTCGGATGCTTCGTGGTAGTCATCCCGCACGAGGTCGGTCCAGATGTAGCTTGGCCAATCCGTCGACTTCCGCGTCGGGGCGCCCGCCATCAGTCGGTCGAGCCACCAACTGTCGATCGGGTCGAGCGAGTGGATCTTCTGGCTCAGCAGCGCGGCCGTGCGCGGCACGTGGCGCAGGTCCACGCTGGCAAGGTCGAAAGCCAGGAGATCGGCGAGGAGCGCCTCACGGCCGCCGTCGGCGAGCTCGTCGTCCATCTCGGCGAAGTAGGCCGAGTTCTGGGCGCAGCGCCCGTCGACGTCGAGCACGCAAAACCGCCGCTCGTCCTTGCCGGCCGGCACCACCCAATCCTCGTTCGAGGTCATGACGACCCGCACGAAGTTGCGCAGCCGGATCGGGTCGATGCCCTTCGATTCGACCATCTGCTCGGCGGAGGTGATCAGGCCCTTGAGCCGTCCCTCCGCCTGCTTGTCGCCGGCCCAGACCGCTTCGTCGGCCTGGAGCAGGAGGCAGGAGGCCATGTGGGCGTTGAAGTTGCCGGTGAGGTAGCGGGCGCTGTCGACGAGGAAGTAGTGGCTCGGGATCAGCGAGCCGAACACCTCGCCGATCTTCGTCTTGCCCGAGCCCTGCCCGCCGCGCAGCACCAGGGCGACGCCGAGGCGCTCGCGCGGGCGCTGGAGCATGTGGGCGAAGAACCCGAACACCCACGCGTAGAGAGCCTCGTCCCCGCCGCAGATGTTGTTGAGCAGGTGGTCACGGAAGACGGCGTACTTGCCGCCCCTCCGCGGCTCGCAGCCCCAGCCGCGCCACAGGTTGAAGTAGCCGGGCGTGCCGCCGGCGTTCGCCGGATCCGGGTTGGCGTCGGGATGGAACTCGACCCCGTCGAACTGGCGCCGGTCGCGGGCGCCGAGCCAGCGCTTCGCCCACGGCACCGACTTCACGTCCTTGGCAGACGGGTCGTAGATCTCGGTCCAGCGGTTGAGCGACCACTGCCGGAAGGCGTCGAGCGTCAGGAAGCGGATCCGCTGCTCGATCGGGGCGTCGGGATTCTCGCGGATCACCACCGCCTTCGATCCGACGAGGAGGAACGCGAACTCGGCGTTCATCGCCTCGTGGTCGTAGCCGCCGGGGTCGAGCTCGACGTCGAGCGGCTTTCCCGATTTCTTGGCCCGCTCGCGCTTGGCCTTCTGGAGGTCGAGGACGGAGGTCATGCTGCGGCCCTCGTCACCGAATGGGCCGGCACCACGATCCGCGGCATCCGCACCTTGCTCAACATCGCCTCGAGCGCCTCACCCTGCGCCACGCTGTCGACCTGTAGCGGGCAGCGCGCCTCGCGCAGCACCGGCCGCGCGAGCGCCTCGTCGACCACCACCACACCCTGCCGCCACGCCGCGAGCCACGCCCGCGGGTCGGACAGGAGCCGCACCGGCTCATCCTTGGTCGACGATTCGATCAGGTCGGCACCGAGCAGGCCAGCGCGCCCGTCGTGCGTCGCGATCCGCCCCGTGCGCGGATGCCACGCCACCTCGTCGACGATGGCGCCGGACTCGATCGCCGGCAGGACGTAGGCCGGTACCGCCTCGTCCGGCTCGCCGCGAAGCTCCGCCTCGAACGCGAAGCGCCCGCGCCGCGAGAAACACACCCGCTCGCGACGCACGCGGAAGCCGAGCTGCATCGGCGTCGAGAATGGTCGCTGGATCTCGTGCGGGTCGGCGCAGTAGCCCGCGAGCGCGAACACGCTGGCGCCGCCCTCCCGGAAGAAGGCGATGTCCCGCTCCCGCAGGGCGTTCGCCGGCAGCGGACCGTCCGCGAAGGGGTTGCGGGCGGTGCTCATGACAGCACCACCGTCACGCGCTGCGCGGCCCGCGTCAGGCCGGTGTAGAGGTGCCGCGCCCGATCCTCCCGAAAAGTCGAGGATTCGTCGATCAGCAGGACGTCGTTCCACTGCGAGCCCTGCGCCTTGTGAACGGTGAGCGCGTAGCCGTAGGTGAACTCGTCCGCGCCCTTCCGCAGCGGATAGGGCACGTCCTCCTCGCGGCCCGTGAAGAAGGCCTCGGGGACCCGCACGTCCGCCGTGCGCCCCCTGATGTCGATCGAATCCAGGCCGAGCGCGACCTTGCCGTCCTCCCGCCCCTTCACCGCGGAGACGGTCCAGAGCCCGCCGTTCAGCAGGCCCTTGTCCTTGTTGTTCTTGAGGCAGACGAGGCGGTCCTCGACCTGGGGGCCGGACGGGTCCCGACCGAGCAGGCGCCGCACCTTGGCGTTCACCGTGCGGCGCGTGGCGTTGCGGCCGACGAGGACCTGGTCGGCGCCCATGACGACGCGCTGGCCGAGCGCGCTGACGTCGATAACGCGGCTGTCGCCGTAGGCCCCGCGCTGCAGGCGGCGCCCCTCGCGCACCTCCATCGACATGCGGATGATCGGGTTGTCCGCCGCCTGCCGGTGGATCTCGGTCAGCATGAAGTCGGGCTCGACCCGGGTGAAAAAGCCCTCGCCCCGCACCGGCGGCAGCTGCGCGGGGTCGCCGAGCACGAGCACCTTCGTGCCGAACGAGAGCAGGTCCTCGCCCAGGCGGTCGCCCACCATGGAGCACTCGTCGACGACGACGAGATCGGCCGACGCCACCTCGGAGAGCGGGTTGAGCCCGTAGCGCATGGTGACGCGCAGCACCTCGCCGGTGACCGGGTCGAGATCCTCTTCCTCGAACGCCTTGTAGATCAGCGAGTGGATGGTCTGGGCGCCGACGCAGCCCTTGCCGGCGAGCACCAGCGCGGCCTTGCCGGTGAAGGCGGCGAACAGCGCCATCTTGGAGACGCTGGCGGCGGCCTCCTTCGCGATCGTCGTCTTGCCCGTGCCGGCGTAGCCGCCGAGGTAGAACACCTGATCGTCGGATTCGCGATACCACGCGCCGATCCGGCGTAGGGCCTCGTCCTGCTGCGGGGACCAGCTCATCGGCCGCCCCCGAGCGCCCTGCGGCGCCGCTCGGCCTGCCGAGTCTCGTGCAGCATCTTCTGCATCGAGCCGGTGGCGAGTGCGTCGAGGATGGTGTCGTCGAAGCCGGCGAGCAGGAGCGCCACGTCGCTCGCGCGGCGCAGGCGGGCGGCCTCGGCGCGCACGGCCTGAGCGCAACCATTCGGCATGGCGGCGAGCGCGTCGGCCCGGCCCTCGGCCTTCGTTGCGTCGGCGAGCAAGGCGAGCGCGTCGTCGGTGAGCGCGTCGCGGCGGAGGAGTTCGTGCGGCTCGTTCATGGCGCCTACTCCGCAGCCATGAGCAGAGGGGCAGGCGGCGGGGCCACGCCGAAGCGGCGGCGGTCGTCCGGCCGCGTCAGGGCTTGGCGGCACCCCGGTGGAATCCAGAATGGCGCGAGCGGCGACGCGCCCTCGACCCAAACGAACCACGCGTAGGAGGTGGCGGTCGACGCATCCGGGTCCCATCGACCCTTCGTCATCGGCACGCGCTCGACGAAGGGGGCGAACAGCGTCGGCGGATGGTCGCGGAAGAGTTCGCCGTAGCGCTCGACGCCCTCGATCCAGGCGGTGCGCACAAGCGCCGCGACGGCGCAGCCCGTCAGGTCCAGCGCCCGGCGGACGAACGGCAGGGCGACCTTGAACGGCGGGTTGAACCCGATCAGGTTCGGGCGCGGCGTCACTGCCGTGCCGGGATCAAGGAAATCGGCGACGATGTAGCCACGCCCGTAATCGAAGACGTCGCTCGCGCTCACGATCGCGATGTCCTCGGCAAAGACCTCGGCCATATGCCCTTCGCCGCAGGCCGGATCCCAGGCAGAGGCGATGTGGTAGCCGTTGAGCGCCCGCGGCAGGACGTGCCGCAGCAGCGCGCGCGTTGCCCAAGGCGGGGTCGGGAAGAAATCGAGGCTGTCGGGCGGCTCGCGGCGCGAGGCCATGACGGCGCTGTGTCCGGCTGGGATCATGCCGCACGCCTCCGCGGCTCGACGGAGCCGAACAGGTCGCCGTCCCGCCGCATCGGCGCGCCGGCTTGGATCGCGGCGAGCGCGAGCGCCTCGGGCACCGGCGCAGGGGAGGGGCGGCGCGGGTCCGGCGAGGAGGGGTCCGCCTCGAGGCGGTAGACGCCCTCGCTCAGCACCAGCGAGCATCCGGCCGCCAGCCAGAAGGCGAGGCGGTCCCGGTCGGCGCCCATCATCTTGCAGGCGAAGCGGAACATCAGCGGAGGACCTCCGCGGCGTAGCGGGCGAGCAGAGCCGCGTCGGCGCGGCCGTGGTCTTTCTTTCGGGCGAATCGCTCGGCACACGCCGGGAACAGCCGGATCGCGAGAGCGCGACCAGCTTCCTTGCCCTCGTCCCCGCCCGACAGCCTGAAGTGCTTCTTCCAGTCCTTCGGCAGAGCGAGGTGCAGCGGAGCACCGGACAGCGCCAGCGTCGTCCGCCCAGCCTCGAAGGCCCGTCCGAAGTTGAAGGCGCTCTGCGCTCCCATGCTGCGACGCTGTCCGCCCTTTCCCGGAATGGAGGGCATGGCGTTGACGTGCTCGATGATCGCGAGCGTCGGGCCCATCCGCTGGATCAGACGGTTCAACCCGTGCGAATCGACCTCACCGTTGACGACAGGCATGTCCTCGACGGCAATGCGGTCTGGTGCGCTGGGGAAGTAAAAGGCGACGGCGCCGGTCAGCCCGGGATCGATCGCGACGATGCAGGCTGTTTTCGTGTCAGGAAGATCAATCACCGCCTCGGAAGGCTGCGCATCATCTTGAAAAAGCGGTGCGGTTGTGGCTTCCATTGTGTCCTCCAGAGACTTCGCTGTGACCACCGCCCGGCACCCGCTCCCCAGCAGGCCGGGCGGTTCGCGTTTCAGGGGTGGTAGCGACCGGGCGGCAGTCGGCTGCCGTCGTGCGGGCGCATGGGATCGCCGCCGAGGGGCGGACGGCGCGGCACGCGAGGCTCGTCGATCGCAGGCAGATCGGCCGCCGGCAGCGGCGTCGAGGGGCCGGCCCGCAGCCGCTCATCGGCCTGGGCGAGGGCAATCAGCACGTAGCGGCGGCCCTGGACGAGGCTCCTCGCCGTCGGCGAAGCGTCGTCCCGCAGCAGGCCATTCCGGCGCACGATCTCGTCGCGCACCGACGTGATCAGGTCCGCGAGGCCGGCATCGCTCAGATCGGCGAGGGCGCTCATCGTCAGGCGACCCGCACCGCGTCGTCCTGGCCGCGCGCTGCGGACGCCTGGTCGGCAAGCCGCTCGCGGAGCAGATAGCCCTCGAAGGCCCAGATCTTCTCGCGGGCGTTCTTCCGCGCGATCTGGCGGCCAATCTCCGGGTCGAAGTTCGCCGGGCTGGCCGCGGCGCTCTCGCCGGTGACGTTGAAGCCGTTGCGCAGGGTGAGGGCGCAGACGGTCAGCGTCGTGCCGGGGAAGACGTGGTAGGCCTCGCCCACGATGCAGGCGTCGATCAGCGCGGGCGTGAGGCGCGGGGCGTTGAGGCCCTTCGCCTTCAACTCGGTCTCGAGGTTGATCTCGTCTTGGGACATGCTGCTCTCCTCTCGCTCAGCGGCTACGGCCGCGGCTCCATCGCCCCGAACAGGGGCAGGTCGGTCAGTTCGGGGGCAGCCGTCCGCCGCGGACGCCGAGCAGCCGGTCCCACAGGCGCCGCCGCCACGTCCGGACCCGGCTCCACAGGGGCGCCGTCAGCCGCACGAAGAAGAGCCTCAGCCGCGCGAACAGCAGCGTGATCAGGCCCGGCGACGGTGGCGGTGAGCGAGGCTTCATCGGCGAGCTTCCTGAGTTGCCGCTCGCGCTCGGCGGCGTGGACGGCTTCGAGCCGGGACAGGACGTGGGAGGCGATTTCCTTGGGCGGCCGGTATTTCAGCGCCCAAAGCTTGGAGAAGGGGACGCGCGCCCGAGTAGCGACCCGGCGCATTGCGTTGCCGGCATCGCCCCAACCTGTCGCTTCCCAGCGGATCAAGTCGTCGGCCCAGGTCTGGGCCCGTGAAACGTCAGCGCTAGACATTTGCGCCACCCGCAAAAGCTTTTTGCACACCCTCAAATCCCTCTGTGGTTTCTTCGGACCACTGAGAGAGGGCGGGCAGATGAGGGAGGGAGCGGAACGCACGAGGCACAGGAGCGCGACGGCCGACAGCTTGGCGGCGGAGGCAGACGCGCGGGTAGGAGAGGCGGCCGACGGCTCGGGAGCCGGAAGCCGCCACGGGAGGAGACGCGACGATCGTGCGGCCGCTTGGGACCGGCGCACGACCGTCGCGCTCGCCATCGGGAGCGCAGCGACGCGCTCGACCGGGGCGATGGGAATTCGAAAAAGCCGGAGCCCGAAGGCCCCGGCAGTCGAGGCGACGCCCACGATGGGCCACGGACGCGCCGCGGGAACGGCGCGAATGGGGGACGGGTCCGCCGACGTCCGAAACAGTGACGACGGACCCGACCGGCCGGTTCATTCCGGCGCGGTTCGAAAGGGGAGCGCGGCGAATGCTTGGGGGCTGAAGCGCACCCGCCGCGCACGGGAGGCCGAAGCCGCCCGATCTGGAAAGGGGGAGGGCGGCGCTCATGGGACGATCCCCCAAGCGAGCGCGCACAGCCCGGAGGCTGCGAACTCCAGCAGCGAGAACGCGAGCGAGACCGTGGAGCCGGTGACAGCCGCGCTCACAAGGCTAACGAGGCCGGTCGCCGCGAAGATGAGGGCGAGCGCGATCATGTCAGGCCGCCCTCGCGAGCGAGGGGCAAGCTCGGACGAGGCGCCGAGCCTGACGCTCGACAGCCCCGTCCGGCCCGCTACCTTGAGTGTTGCCACACACCAAGGAGCTTGTGATGACGGACAGTATCCGGGATTTGCCGCAGCAGACCCGACTGAACGTAAGAGGCGTAGCGGCCTCTATTCTTTTGCCGGTCCTCATCAATCGCCTGGACAAGATGCATCCCGGCTTGACCGAAGAACTGGCAAAGGACGCAGAAAGATTCCTCGAACTCGCGATGTCACAGGCGCCGGAGACACCGCCAGAGATCCAAGCAGAGTTACGGCACGCGGTGCGCTCAATGTTGGCGAAGGACATCTAGACCATCCTCGCCGCTATTGCTGTCACAGCACGGATATCGGCAGCGGCCTCTTCGGCAAGCTGCCGATATCTGACAGGCTGGGCGCACTCGTGCGCCGCGATCCGCGCGTCAATGCGCCGGTCCAGCCAGCGCGAGAGCCAGGAGAAGGGAGCGAGGGCGCGCATCAGGCGGCCTCGTCGCTTGCAGCGGCGGCCGCTTGGCGGACCGCGCAGTCTTCAGCAGCCGCGATCAGGTCGTTCGCGGTCACTTCGCCGTCAGTTGCTTCTCGGATGCGCCTCTGCTGCGCGAGCCGCGGGATGCGCTGTCCGTATCGCCACTTCCTCACGGCCCATGCCGAAACACCCGGACCAAGACGTCTGGCGAAAGCCTCGTCGGTCAGATCGTTCGCGCGAAGGTAGGCATCGAGCTGCATGTCCGAAGATATATGCCCATGATGGGCACATCGTCAAACGCCAATCGTGCCCACCTTGTGCTCTGCTCACAGGCGAAGGCTTTGGGCACAGTCCGGCCCATGGCGAACAACCTCAAACGGCTGCGCACGGAGCGGGAGCTTTCCCAGACCGAACTCGCGGACCGTATGAACACGACACGAAATCAGATCGCGAAGCTGGAGAGCGGCGCACGCCGCCTATCGGACGTGTGGATCAGCCGTGCGGCCGTAGCGCTGCGCGTTGACCCTGGGGCACTCGTCGCCGATTCGATGCTGGTTGACGTGGTCGGCTACGTCGGAGCCGGCTCGATGATCACCTACTACGGCGAGGACGAGGGCTCGCTTGAGACCGTCGACCGTCCGCCGGGCGCGTCCGACGAAACGGTAGCGGTGAGAGTTAAGGGCGACTCCATGCCCGGCGTCGCTGAGGACCGGTGGATCCTCTATTACGACAAGCGCGTCCGAAGCGTGCCGGACGAGTGGGTGAACCAACTCTGTGTGGTCTGGCTGCCGAACGAGCGCGTTTACGTGAAGAAGGTGTACCGGGGCCGCGACCCCGGCACGTTCGATTTGATCTCGACCGGACACTACGAGCCCATGCGGGACGAAGAGGTCGAGTGGTCCGCGAAAGTCCAGTGGATCAAGCCCGCCTAGAACGGGATCTCGTCGTCAGGGTCACACACCACCCCGAACGTGCCGATGAAGCGAAGCGACTCACATTCACCCGTGAGCGTGTTCGTCTCCTGCGTGAAGGCCTGCGCGCCGAGCACACGCCCTTGCTCGACGAGGCGTTGAGCAAGGCGGGTAGCACCTTCCGGGGAAGAGCATGAGCGGGTCTCGAGTCTGCCGATCCGCCCCTTCTTCGTGCGTACGAACGATTGCACCGCGTGAGTCGTGATTTGCCCCATTTCGGTCTCCTGTGAGACCTCAAGGATGGAACAGAAAGAGAACAAAGCAAGCGGATAATGCCCATATCGTCCTCGCCTGTGGAAAGCGGGGAAACCGCAATGTGCCCATTATGGGCTTGACGAGCGTGCCCATTCAGGGCACGTTGTGCCCATCGCCGCTCAACGAGCCGATGGAGCCGCACGGTGCCCCAGCCCTACACCCACATCGTCCAGGACCTCGCCGGCCAGTTCTTCCAGGTCCGTGACGCGGGCTCGGCCGAACTCTCCCACGTCTTCCACGGCATGGCCGTGAAGCGCGCCGGCGGCGGCTTCGCCCCCAAGAAGGGCGCCCGCGAGATCCTCGTTCGCAAGCTCGGCTGCCGCGTCGTGGCCGCCCTCGCAGCGAAGGCCGCCTGACCATGGCCGCCTTCCTCGCCAACCTCGCGCCGTTCGCCGGCATCCTGATCGTCGGCGCCCTGTTCGCTGTCGGTCATCACCGGTGGGGGCGCGCGTGAACGCCCTCTCGATGCCCGAGACCATGACCGAGGCGATGGTCGATGTCTGGCAGCGGGCTTTCGCCAAGCAACTCAACCGGCGCCGCAAGGGGACTCGCGCCGACTGCCATCGGCAGCACCGGTATCCCGAGACCTGCGAGGCTTATGCTTGGCGGGCGCTGATCGCCCACCTGCAATCCCCGCACATTGCGCCGGCCGATATCGTCTTGCAGACGAAGCCGCTCACGCAGCGGGGTGGCCAGTGAACGCCCCGCTTCGCTCCGACGCGGTGAGCCTGCCGCTCTCCCCCGTGGTCGCGACCTTCCGCGTCCGCCAGCGCACCGCCGGCACGTGGGACGTCGTCCGCGAGATCTCCGGCCCCGACGTGCTCAGCGTCGAGGAATCGCCCCTCCGCATCGGCGACCTGCACCGCGATCCGGCGGAGGCGAATGCTGCGGCCGCCGCTGCTGCCGAGGCGTGGAAGCTGACCGGTCGCGAGGCCCTGGTGCGCCCGATCTCGACCGCCACCACCGGCCGCCGCGCTGGCCAGACCTACGGCCTGTTCCCGCTGCGGAGCGAGCCCGACGCTGAGCACCGCCTCGGCTCCCAGGACCTCGGCATCATCGCGAGGGCATCATGAGCGCCGCTCCCACCGTCGCCGACACCGGCACGCCCCTCTCCGTCATCATACAGGCCGAGCGCGACTCCGCTCGCACGTTCGGCCTCGCCGCCGGCCTCTTGATCGGCGGCGCCTCGCAGGCCGAGGGCGCGCTGCGCACGCTCGCCTCCGGCATCGGCCTGATCGAGCAGGCCGCCCGCGACGGCACCGACCCCGCGACGGTCGCCGCCTACGCGGCCCGCCTCGAGCGTGAGGCCGCCGCCCTGCTCGGCCGCCTCGTCGCGGTTCGGGTCAACGCCACCACCGCCGACTCCCGCGAGGCCGCCTGATGTTCGGCCTCGTCGTCGATGCCCTCGCGCTGATCGGCGCGTGGTCGGTCGCCCGCCGACTCTACCGGCTCCGCCGCTTCTTCCGCCGCTGATCCCGACCGCGGGGCCGGGACACGCCCCTGCACCATCCACGAGCACGACCTATGAAGCGCATCCTCGCCTTGGCCGCCCTCCTGCCCCTCGCGGCCTGCGGTCCCTACCAACTCGCCGACACCGAGCGGCAGGTCGCCGAACTCGGCGCCCGCGAGATCGCCGACCGCTCGCAGGCCGACTTCGTCGGATGCTCCGGGCAGGACTCGGACAAGGACGGCTACGTCACCTGCACGATCAAGGACCGGGCCTCGCCGCGCGCCGAGCACGAGCTCGCCTGCGCGTACAAGGCCCGCGGCTGCAAGCGCAAAGCCTGACCCGTCCGCCGGGTCGGTCTCCGGCCCGGCGCCCGCCCTCCTGTCGCGGCGCCATCCATGAGCACGCTCGCCAACCTCCCCTGGATCCTGACGCTCGCCGGCACCGCCGGCCTCACCGCCTACGCGGCCTTCCGTGCCTACGACGACGGGTGCGCCCAGCAGGCGGCCGACGACGGGGAGGGCCGCGCGGATGGCTGAGGACACGCCCCTCGCCCTGTTCGTCGAGCGCACCGATGCCGGCCCGCGCCTCGTCGCATCCCGCCCGGACGGCGAGCGCGTCGCCGAGTTCGATCTCAACCGAGCCGGCGCCCGCCTCATCGCCCGCGAGCTGCTCGCCGCTTCCGGCGACGGCACCGAGCGCACCTTCACCCCGGAGGCCGCCCGTGGCTGACCGCACCCCCGACCAGCAGCAGCTCGCCGACCTGTTCCTTGCCCTCGGCGTCCGGCTACCGCTGCGCGTCGGCGGCCCCCTCGGCCGCGAGATCCGCGACGCCGACGGGCACACGTTCTTCATCGTCCTGCCGACCGGCAGCCAGTCCGACGACCGCGCCCGCGCGCTCGCCATCGTGAGCACTGTGAACGCCGCCACCGGCACGCCCGACCACGAGGCCGGGCCGCTCCCGGTGCTGCGGCCGCTTACCGCCGATGTGATCCGGGCGGCCGAGCAACCCTTCGACCCCGATTACCTCGTCGCCCTGGCGCAATCCGCCCGGGCCGCCGCCGCGGAGTGAGCGCCATGCGGATCATCGACCACAACGAGGGGCGCGTGCCCGGCCCCGGCCTCTACCGGATGCCGGCGGCGCTCTATCACGCGGACCCGGCACCGGGCCCGAGCCTGTCCTCGTCGATCGCCCGCGCGATCATCAGCGAGACGCCCCGGCACGCCCACGCCAAGCATCCGCGCCTGACGCCGCAGACCGAGGACAGCAAGAACCGGAAGATGGATCTCGGGTCCGTCGCCCACGAGATCCTGACGGGCGAAGGGCGCGGCATCCACGTCATCACCGCGACGAACAAGGCCGGCGAGGCTGTCGAGACCTACGCGACGAAGGCCGCACAGGAGGAGCGCGACGAGGCGCTCGCCGCCGGGCTGACGCCGGTCCTGTCCTGCGACCTCCTCAAGGCCGAGCGCATGGTCGCGGCGGTGCGCTCCCGGCTCGCCGAGACGCCGGAGACCAAGGGCGCATTCGAGCAGGGCGCGGGCGAGACCTCGCTCGTCTGGCAGGATCGGCTCGGGCTGTGGGGCAGGGCGCAACTCGACTGGCGTGGTCCCGAACCGCACCTGATCTGGGATCTCAAGACGACTTCGGCCGGCCTCTCGGACCGCGCCATCGCGACGAAGATCGCCGAGGGCCTGGACATCCAGGAGCACTGGTATCGCCGCGGCCTGACGCGGCTGGTGCCCGACCTGATGGGCCGGGTGCGCATGCGCTTCGTCTTCGTCGAGACGGTCGAGCCGTTCGAGTGCCGCGTGATCGAGCTCTCCGGCGAGCAGCAGTGGCTCGGCGAGCGTAAGGCCATCACGGCGGCCGTCCTGTTCCGCGAGTGCCTGCGCACCGGGCGGTGGCCCGGCTACGCGGCCGGCATCAGCCGCGTCGAGGCGCCGGCATGGCCCGCCGCGCAGTGGGAAGCCCGCGAGGCCGCTGACCCCCTCTTCCGCGAGTTCGGCACGGCCCTGGTGTTGGCCCACTCGACCGCCGCCCCCGATCAGGAGATCGCCGCGTGACCAAGCCTCCCGTTCGCACCTTCGAGGACAAGGAAGCGGTTCGCCAGCAGGTGCCGCTCCTCGTCGGTCTCTTCGGCCCGTCCGGTTCGGGCAAGACCTTCAGCGCCCTCCGCCTCGCGCAGGGCATCCAGCAGGTGGCCGGCGGCGACATCTTTGTCGTCGATACCGAGTCGAAGCGCGCGCTGCACTACGCCGACCGCTTCCGCTTCCGCCACGTCGAGTTCGGCGCGCCCTTCGGCTCGCTCGATTACCTCGCCGCGCTCCAATACTGCGTCGGCAAGGGTGCCCGCACGATCATCGTGGATTCGATGAGCCACGAGCACGAGGGCGTCGGCGGCTACCTGATGACCCAGGAGGCCGAGCTCGACCGGATCGCGGGCGACAACGAGAGCAAGCGTCAGAAGGCGACCTATTCGGCCTGGATCGTGCCGGCCAAGCAGCGGCGCCAGTTCATCAACGGCGTGCTCGGGCTCAACGCCAACTTCATCTTCTGCTTCCGCGCCAAGGAAAAGCTCAAGATCAAGGGCGGCGGCTCGCCGACCGAGCTCGGCTACATGCCGATCGCGGGCGAGGAATTCCTGTTCGAGATGACGGTGAACGCCCTGCTGCTGCCGGGCGCCCGCGGCGTGCCGACTTGGAAGACGGACTATCCCGGCGAGCGGCGCATGCTGAAGCTGCCGGAGCAGTTCCGCGAGCTGTTGCTGAAGGAGCAGCCCCTCGACGAGGAGATCGGCCGCAACCTCGCGCAGTGGGCGCAGGGCGGCACGGTCGAGGTGTCGCGACCGACCAGCAAGCCGGACGAGGGCAGGGCGCCGTCGCCCAACGGCCCCCGCGACCGCAAGACCGAACTCCTCACTGCCGCCCGTGAGAAAGCGCGCGCCGGCAGCGACACGTTCGGGCTCTGGCGCGATCGGCTGAGCGAGGGGCAGCGCGCCGCCGTCGACGAGATCGAGGACGAGTTGCGCGACCTGATGGCGGATGCGGACGATCGCCCGCCAGACGACAGCTTCCCAGCCGACGACGAACTCGCCGCGCGCGGGGAGGCCGCCTGACATGGCCGAGTCCTTCTCCGCTCGCGGCATCAGCCTCGCAGGCTGCCCCGAACCCCGCTGCACCTGCGGCAGCCTGATCGTCCGCCTCTACGACGAGGCCGGCAACATCGTCGGTGGTTTGGTGCTCCCCCGCGAGCATGCCGCCCTGTTCGCCGCGCAGGCCGCAGCGCTCACCGGTCCCGACGCACGGACCGACCTTTCCGTCATCCGCTGCCAGGGAGTCGCCTGAGATGAACGCGCACGCTCACCACCTGACGCGCTCTCAGGTCATCGCCCTGCTCGAAGAGCGCGACACCCTTCGCGAGACCATTCGCCAGCTCGAAGACATCCTCGTGCCCTTCATGGTGCTGCCGAAGGACTGGCGGCTTACGACCTCCGAACAGCGGATGATGCGGGCACTGCGCGCATCCGCACCCGGCATCCTCCACAAAGAGCGCGCGATGATCGCGATGTACGGCACGTGGGAGGACGCGCCGGAGCAGAAGATCGTCGACGTCTTCATCTGCAAGATCCGGCGCAAGCTCATGGAGGCGCAGACCCGCATCCACATCGAGACGATCTGGGGGCGCGGCTGGAGGCTGACGCCCGAGAGCATCCAGATCTTCGACGGGATCGTCGCGGCTGATGCGGCCGACTATCCCGCGTGGCCCTCTGCCGAGAGGGCGGCATGAGCGCCCTCGGCATCTACTGCGCCGATTGCGGCACCGAGTGCGAGCGGATCACCGGTCGCGAGGCCGGCACCCGCGAGCCGGACCTGCTCGACGCCCAGGTCTGGGCCTGCACGGTCTGCCCCGAGGCGTGGGCTCCGTGCGCGCCCGACGGCACCGCAATCGGGCTCCCAGCCGGCGAGAAGACTCGCGAGGCCCGCGCCATGCTGCGCGAGCGCCAGGTCGAGCGGTTGATCGGCGAGGCCCTGCGCCACTGCCCGAACGGTCGGACGATCGCCGAGGAGCGCGTCGCGTCCTTCCTTGCCCATGCGCTCAGCCTGCCGCCGGCAGAGGCCGCGATCGACCGTCTCAACCTCGAATGGTGCCGCCGCGCGTGGCGGGCGCTCCAGGGCGCCTCCTACGCCGACGCCGTGCGCCACGCCCAGACCTATCGCCCGAGGAAAGCAGCCTGATGCGCCCCCTGATCATCGACAGCTTCGCGGGCGGCGATCCTCAGCGCGCTTCCCGCAACACCCGCCGGGCTTCCTGCTCAAACACCGTGTGCCGAACCGAGGCCGGACCATCGGTCGGCGCGTCTCTGCCTTCCTCACGCACGCAGCGGAGGAACCGCTGCCGGCTGAACCCAAACGGGCGAAGGCTGGTGGTCAGCGCGCGCAGCACGAGGCGCATGGCCTGCTCGCGCTCTTCGGCGACTGCAAGGCGCGCCTTCAGCGTCTCCAGCTCACTCGGGGGTTCCGGCACCAGCATCGGCAGCCCTGATCGCTTGTCACCAGCCACCCTGATTCTCCTTGGTCTCGGCGACAGGCTTTTGGCTCGCGGCTCGTCTGTTGTCGATCGGACCGCGGGCACAATCGGACGTTATCCGCGCCGCCCAGCCGTCGCCGCCCGCCGCCTCCCCTCGACCTCTCTCGCCGCGGAGTGACGCCCATGGTCGCCTACAGCTTCAAGAAGCGGTTCGGCCCGCCGATCCTCGCCGGCACCAAGGCGCAGACGATCCGCGCCGACCGGAAGCGGCACGCTCGGCAGGGCGAGCAGCTGCAGCTCTACACCGGGATGCGGACGAAGCACTGCCGGCTCCTCGGCCGGCCGACCTGCCTCTCTGTCATGCCCGTGCGCCTGTGCTTCTCCGAGCGCAGCGCGACCGAGCTATTCGAGGTGGGCGGCGAGCTGCTCAGCCCGGCGCGGATGGACACCTTCGCGCGCGAGGACGGCTTCGAGAGCGTCGAAGACATGGCCCGCTTTTGGTGGGCCGAGCACCCGCCGGAGGAGGGCGATCGCATCGCCTTCGAGGGCGTGCTGATCCGCTGGCAGCCTCTCGCCGACGCCCCCGTCCTTCCCCTTGCAGCCGAGTGACCGCCATGCCCGAGGTATCCCGCAAGCTCGACATCAACCTGCACGACACGTCCGTTGGCATCTGGCAGGACGACCCGAACGACCCGACCTTTCGATCCGAGATCTTCGAGCCGCTGACCGCCTGGATGCGGCGGCGAGGCTGGCGCGTCACGGCCGATCCGGAGGTGCTGAAGCGCCACCGCTGCATCAGCAAGGGCTACCGTGTCGCCGAGCGCGGAGACCTGCGCGCGAGGGGCGAATGCCACGGACGGTCCATCGAGGTGACGTTCTGGTCCGAGCGCGCCGTGCAGGAGAACCGCAACGGTCGGCGCTATGACTTCGACAAGCGCGACCGCGCGCCGTACCTCGACCGCCTGCGGATGGACTTGGAGGCGCGGCGCATCCTGGCATGGCTGGGCGCGCGTGCCGAGCTGACGATCCGCGAGCGGCGCACCCCTCGCTGCGGGGCTGGGGCCGGTGAACTGCCGGCCGCGGCATGGATCGAGCAAAACGCCCGCGCGTCAGGCCACTATGCGCCCGAGTTGGGCCGGGCCCGCTACACCAACGGCGATCGGTGCCGTGCAACGAAGGACGGCGGGCTCCTGGAGCACGGCTCAGTCGCGTGGTTCATCGACCGCAAGGGCCGCGTTCTGCGGGGTCGCGCCTTCTACTCGCTCAACGACCGGTGGGCCATTCAGGTCGGCCGGTTCGGCGTCACCTTCGCCTCGGCCTTCGAGATGTTCACCGCGCCGCCGCCAGAACTCCGGCGGAAGCGGAACGAAGAGGCTCGCCGCAAGCAGCTTGAGCGAGAGATCGGCCGCGCCGTCAGGGGCGAGGACTTCGAGCGCGCGGCGCTGCTGAAGAGGATCGCGTTCGGATCAGAGCCCGTTTACCGGATCTGGTCACGCAAGAACGACTGCTATTACGGCCCGCAATACTGCGGCTACACCGCAGACATGACCTTCGCCGGTCGCTACACGCGCGAAGAGGCAGAGGCCGAAGTCCTTCGCGTCCCGCACATCCTCAGCCTCGTCACGCCCGCCGGCAAGCACCTGCGCGCCGAGGACTTCGCGGCGCCTTCCATTCTGATGGCTGCGGAGTAATCGTCATGGCCGAGACCAGCACCATCGAATGGACCGACGCGACGTGGCAGATCGTAACCGGCTGCTCCCTTGAGAGCCCCGGCTGCACGAACTGCTACGCGATGAAGCTCGCCGGCACGCGGCTTCAGCACCACCCCTCGCGCGAAGGGTTGACGGTCCCGAGCAAGGCCGGCCCGGTGTGGAACGGGAAGGTCCGGTTCAACGAGGAATGGCTCCTGCAGCCGATGCTCTGGACCCGCGGCCGCAACATCTTCGTGGCCGCGCACGGCGACCTGTTCCACCCGGAGGTGGCAGACGAGGTGCTCGACCAGGTGTTCGCCGTCATGGCAGCATCACCGCAGCACACGTTCCAGGTGCTCACGAAGCGCTCGGCCAGAGCCCGCGCCTACCTGACGGCCCCCGATGTCGTCGCCCGGATCATCGCGGCGCTGGAGGCGCTCGCCGAGATCATCGGACCCGGCAAGAATAGCCGCGACCCGAAGGGCGGCGCGGGCTGGAACGCGTGGGCGGCAGCCGAGAACCTGAAGCTCGGCAACGTGCAAAGCTCCTGGCCGCTCTGGCCCCTGAAGAACCTCTGGCTGGGCGTCTCGGCCGAGGATCAGCGGCGCGCCGACGAGCGCGTGCCGGACCTGCTCGCGACACCCGCGGCCGTCCGCTTCGTCAGCGCTGAACCGCTGCTTGGGCCGATCTCATTCTTCGACCTGCTGAGCGAGCCGGGCCGACGCGTAGACGCCCTTCGCTCCGGCCTCGCATGGCTACAGACCGAGGAGGGATGGCTCGGCGGGGCGGACTGCCATCCTGCGCTCGATTGGATGATCGTTGGCGGAGAGAGCGGCCCGAACGCACGGCCGATGCACCCGGCATGGGCCCGCAGCATCCGCGACCAGTGCGCAGCGGCCGGCGTCGCCTTCCACTTCAAGCAGCACGGGGCTTGGGCGGCGATCGATCAGAGCGCAGGCGCCGATGAGGCTGGCTGGCAGGGCCGCGGCGACTGGATGATCCTGTCCGCCGACGGCGACCTCGACATTCCCGACGATCGCTGGCCGGACGAGGCCGCCGGCGAAGTCGCCGTGGTCCGCGTCGGCAAGAAGACCGCCGGCCGCCTCCTCGATGGAGTGGAGCATAACGGCATGCCCGAGGTGCGGATATGAGCGCCCGCGCCCCGAAGCCGCCATGCCCGATCTGCGGCGACCCCAACGCCTATCCGCTCTGGGCAGATCAGGCGCAGCCCGAAGCCTGCGCCGCAGACGCCGCCTCTTGGCACGGAGGCGGACCCGTCACGTTCCGGACCGTTACCGAATGCCCCCTGCAGATGAACCGGGCTCGGCAGGCTGCGGCGTTCCGGAAACTGGTGCCCGACGCCTTCGACACCAACGGCAAGATGCTTCCCGGCCAGCTCGCCCGCGTGCTCGGCGCCTATGCGAAGGCCTATCCCGGTCGGAGTGTCGTGCTGTGACGAAGCGAGCCTCAAAGCCTCTCCCGCCGCCGACCGACGAAGAGCGCCGCGTCGCCGGTGAAGCGGCCCGAGCCCTCCGCGCGGCGATCGCCAATCCGAGCACGAGAGGCGCCGAATCCGTCGTGCACATTGATCTCGCCCGCCCGCGCCGCGGTGAGTGGTGGACGACATGGGCGAACCTGCCCGGCTTCGTCCGGGTGAACGGGTACGGCGGGCACTACTGGCACGCCTGCCTGCCGGGCTGGACCTACAGCCGGCGCGAGATCGTCGCGGAGATGATCCCCGACCTCGAGGCCCTGGCCGAGCACGGCGTGCGGCCGACCGAGGCGACGAGCAAGGGAGCAGCCGCGTGACCCGCCGTTTCGCCGCCGACACGTCGGTCTCGATGGACCGCAGCATCGCCGAGATCCGGACGACAGTCCGGCGCTACGGGGCCAACGAGTTCATGCACATGGAGAGCGACGAGCGCGCCGCCGTCTCGTTCGCGATGCGCGGGCGCCGCATCCTCTTCCGGGTGCCGATGCCCGATCAGAAGGACCGCGCTTTCACGCACACCGAGACCGGCAAGCTGCGGGCGGCCAACGTCGCCGAGGCAGCATGGGAGCAGGCCTGCCGTGCGAGCTGGCGGGCGCTCGCCCTGGTCATCAAGGCGAAGCTCGAAGCGGTCGAGGTCGGCATCGTCGTCTTCGAGGACGAGTTCCTGGCGAACACCGTCCCGCCGGGCTCCAGCGTCACCCTCGGCGAGGCCATGCGCGAGCCCATGCGGATCGCACACGAGACCCAGAGCAGCACGCCGCTGCTGCCGTATCTCGGGGAGGACGGCCGATGAAGGCGACCGTCTCCCCCGCGGCCGAGGCATTCGCCCGCCGCGTCCACGCCGGCCAAGTCGACAAGGGCGGCGCGCCCTATACCGGGCATCTCGGACGCGTCGCAGCCCGCGCCCGCGCGCATGCCGAGGCGATGGGGCTGCCGATCCAGCACGCCAAATGGTGCCAGCAGGTCGGATGGCTGCACGACACGATCGAGGATACGGGAACCGAGGCGGACGACCTTCTCGACGCTGGTTTCGATCCGGCTGTCGTGCAGGCCGTCCAACTGCTCACCCGACCGCCGGGCAAGCCGTACCTCGAATGCGTCGCCGGCATCATCGCCAGCGGCGATCGGCTCGCGATGATCGTGAAGCTCTCCGACAACGAGGACAACCTCGACCCGGCGCGGGCCCTACCGAATGCGTCTCCAGATCACGCCCTGCGCTACCAGCGATCAGCGGAGATGCTGCGCGCCGCGCTCGCCCCGACACCATCCACCACCACCGCACGAGGCCGAGATGCGTAGCGCCAGCACCGACCGCCGGGCGCACGAGCCCTCTTCATCCAGCAGGAGCCAAGTCATGCCGCCGACCGATCCCGTCCGGAGGGTCGTCCGCTTCCCCGACGTCGCCCGCGAACTCGGTGTCTCGCCGACCACGCTCCGCCAGATCTGCAAGAGGGGCGAAGGGCCGCCCCTACTTCGTCTCAGCGAGCGGTGCTTCGGCGTCCGGCGGGGCGATCTTGATGCTTGGATCGAGACCCGCAAGGTGGGCGGCCCATAGGTCGAGGGCCGCCCGCTTCTCCGGGTTGTAGAGGGCGTAATTGTAGACGCCCGCGACCCCGGCCTTTGTGCCCGAGATGTGGTTCAGCACGGCCTCGACGACGTGCGGCAGCACCCCGAGGTTTCCCATGCCGGTGGCGGCGGTCCTGCGCAGGTCGTGCAGCCGCCAGCCGGTGACCCCCGACGCCTTGTCGAGCGCAGCCTTCGCCCGGGTGAAGCCCTGGAAGCCGCCGACCCCGCTCCCGAACACGAGATCCCGCCCGACGATCGCGGGCGCGCCCGCCAGGATCGAGAGCGCGGCGTAGGACAGCGGCACGTCGTGCGGGAGGCTGTTCTTCGTCCGCTCCTCTGGCAGGTGCCAGATCCCGGCCGCGAGATCGACCTCCGCCCACGCCATCTCCGCGACTTCGTCCCGCCGCTGCGCGGTCAGCAGCAGCAGCCGGACGATGCGGCCGAAATCGCCCTCCGGTAGCGCCTTCAGGATGGCCGCGATTTCCTCCGGCCGAAGCACGCGCTGCCGGCGCTCTTCCTTGATCGGCTTGCGGGTGCCGACGACCGGGTTCGCCTCGGCTGCACCTTCCGCGATCAGCCACGTGAAGAAGGAGGAGAGCGTCGTGCGCGCCCGGTTCGCGGCGTGCGGTCCCGAGCCCTTCGCGATCTCGCCCAGCCGCTCGGCGACCTGCGCCCGCGTCACGCCATCGACCGGCGTCTTGTGCAGCGGCGCCCACGCTTTCTGCAGGTAGTAGGTCGATTCGCCGAGCCCCTTCGCGCGTACCCGCGGCGCCAGCGCCTCAAGGTATGCCGGGATCTTCGTGGCGACGGTAACGGCCGCGCGCTTTCGCTCGGCCTCCCGTTCCGCGCTCGGGTCGGCGCCGAGCCGCACGCGAGCGAGCCGCTCGGCCGCCGCGCGCCGGGCATCGGTCGCGGACAGCACGCCGACCTTGCCGAGGGTTTCCCGCTTCGTCTGCCCGGTGGCGTTGCGGTACTGCACGACCCAGACCCGCGAGCCGCCCGCGTTCGCCCGCATCCCGAACCCGGCCAGATCCTCGTCGAAGACGATGACGTAGGCCTTCCCCTCCGGCACCTTCAGAGCTGCCGCCGATTGGTTCGTGAGGCGCATCGGCTGGTAAGCGTCCGGTAAGCAGGTAGTAAGCAGATGGGGCCAGCGCCGACGCGCGCCCCGCGCGAGACGGAGATGGTATCGGCGAAAACGTGCACGTCCTCAAGCGGTTTGGGAGGCTGGTAAGCGCGGGATGATCGCCGATTACTGGCGGACATCTGTTTTACACGGAGAGGGTCGGGGGTTCGAGTCCCTCACCGCCCACCAATCGGATCAGGCACTTAGCGCAGGTCTCGGATGCGCCGCACCCTGAAGCCAATGGTTCGGGTGCCGATACCTTCTATCTGCTGCTCTCGTGACGGCCGGTGGAGCGCGTGTGCGCCCGAGCTCGCCGCGCCCGGTCAGTTCCCCGATCCACATGCGACCTGCAGGCGAAAAGGGCGCGAGAGAGGTTGACTAGGGGCGACCGGACTGCGCCGCTCGATCAGCGCTTGCCGCGCAGACGATCAATCCGAGCACAGCGCTCCGTTGAACCGATTTACTTGCAATTTGACCCTGAATTATTCGTGCAACTGAGCGTAGTTCTGATCGCTGACGAGCGATGTATCTCGAAACGATGCATTAATATCAGGAATTTAACCAGTTAGTCCCGAGTTGATATAAATAACAAGTGTTAGTTATGCGTTCAATACGTTCGCGCGTCTACGCCACGCTCGCCAGCTTGTTTTCTGCCGTTGTCCTCATGGCCGGAGTTGGTTGGTATGCATCCAGCACGGCGAACCGAAGCATGGAGAGCATCTACGCCGACCGGGTGGTGCCGCTGCGTGATCTGAAGACGATCGCCGACATGTATGCGGTCAAGATCGTCGACACGTCGCACAAAGTGCGCAACGCAAATATTTCGGCGCCTGAGGGTATCGCAGCCGTCACGGAAGCGCAGGCCCGTATCGGGCAGCTCTGGAGCGCTTATGCCGCAACGAACATGGACAGCGGGGAGAAGCGACTCGCGGACGCCGCCAAGTCTGCCATGATTTCAGCCGATGCCGGCGTCTCAGAATTGCTGGCGGCCCTGCACAGCAGTGACAAGGCGAACATCGAGCGATTTGTGAGCGATCGCCTGTACAGGGCGATCGATCCGGTGAGCGAGGTCATCGGTCAACTAGTGGATCTCCAAATCGACGAGGCTCACGCGGTTCACCTGCAATCCTCGCAGGCCTACGCAGCGGCGGAGAAGATCGGCCTCGGAGCGCTTATCCTCGGTCTTCTGGCTGCAGGGTTTGCTCTGAAGACGACGGTGGGGGGTGTGCTCGCTCCTCTCTCGGCGATCACCGAGATGATGCAGCACCTCGCCGCCGGCGACGTGACCCGATCGGTGCCCGGAGCCGGCCGGCGCGATGAAATCGGTGCGATGGCCGGCTCGGTTCAGGTCTTCAAGGACAACATGATCCGCACCCGTGCCCTGGAGGCGGAGACTGCGCAGGCGCGGGCTTCCGCCGAGGAGCAGCGCAGGGCCGGCATGCGGCAGATGGCCGACCGCTTCGAGGCTGCCGTCGGCGGGATCGTCGGCAGCGTCTCCTCCTCGGCCACCGAACTGCAGGCGACCGCGCAGCAGATGACATCCACCGCGGGCGAGACGGCCTCGCAATCCACCGCCGTGGCCGCGGCCGCCGAGGAGGCCGCCTCCAACGTCAACACCGTGGCCGCGGCGGCCGAGGAGCTCGGCTCGTCGGTCGGCGAGATCGGCCGGCAGGTCGCCGGCTCGGCCTCCCTCGCCCAGGCGGCCGTGGGCGAGGCCGACCAGACTATGCATCTGGTCGAGGAACTGTCCGAGGCCGTCGCGACGATCGGTGACGTGGTCGGCCTGATCTCCACCATCGCGGGCCAGACCAACCTGCTCGCACTCAACGCCACCATCGAGGCGGCGCGGGCGGGTGAGGCGGGGCGGGGCTTCGCGGTGGTCGCATCGGAGGTCAAGGAACTCGCCTCGCAGACCGCCCGCGCCACCGAGGAGATCGGCCGGCATATCGGCCGTGTTCAGGGGGTGACGGGGCAGGCGGTGGGCGCCATCGGCGCGATCACGCTGCGCATCCGCGAGATCAGCGCCGTGGCAGCTTCCATCGCGGCAGCCGTGGAGGAGCAGGGCGCGGCCACCCAGGAGATCGTGCGCAATGTCGCCCATGCCGCCGCCGGCACGGGCGAGGTCACGCACAACATGGCGGGGCTGGCCCAGGCTTCGGAGGAGACCGGCGCGGCGGCCACGCAGGTGCTCGCCTCGGCCTCCGAGCTGTCGCGCCAGTCCGAGCACCTCTCCGCCGAGGTGCAAAGCTTCCTCGACACCGTGCGCGCGGCCTGAAACGATCGATCAGGTCAGCATCTTGGTGACCCGTCCCAAGGCGGGCGGGTCGATCATCCGGCGCCATCAATCGGCTTCGGTGCCGCGTTGATGCCTCCTTCTTCCACGGGCTGCGCGGAGAACTGAAACGGACGCGCTCGGTCGCGTTCCCCTTTCAGGCAGGAGCGGAGGACGACATGGAAGGCGGACTGATCTGGCTCGGCATCATCGCCGGCATCCTGGGGCTGAGCGGCGTCGGCTATCTCTTCGCGTCCTGGGCGAAAGCGCGCAGGACGCCGCGCTAAGAAGCCTCGCGGCGATGCGGGTCAGGCAGACCCTGCACCTTGCTTCGCGGCGAGGGACGGTTGCCAGCCGTGCCGCTCCTGCGGCGCCGGGGCAGCCTGCCCGGCCGTGTTGTCGTTGTCGCCGGACCGTCGGAGCCCGGTCCCCATCCGCTCCGTCTTCGCTTGCGCGCGGAGCAACAGCGGCACGAGGCGCGGCGAACGGCGATGGATCCAGGCCGCCTGCCGCCCGCGCAGGGGGCGGCCGTACTGGACGCTTTCTCTTCCAAACATGCTCATTGTTCACGGGACGGTTTGGCTAAATCGCCTGGTAGGCTAACCGCAGACCGCGCGGATGACTTGACTGAGCGTCCCAAATTTTCGGGCCCCCGAGAGAGTTCCTCCGGGCGCAGCCTTCTTGCAACGCGTGGGTCGAGGTTCGACCGGATTTCGGCGTCCCCTGCTTCGGCCGGGCCGCAGGCGAGCGTCGGCCGCGGTTTTTTGCGCCGGCGAAGCTGCGCCGCGGATGAACATCCCCTCCTGAGCCGCTCAACCAGTGGCGCCGTCGAAGGCACGTGCCGGCGCCTGCCGGCTGAAGCTGACGCGAGAGGAGGGGGCTGGAGCTCCGGAATGACGGATTTCCTGTTCGTCCATAACCACTTCCCGGGCTCCTTCGGATTTCTCGCCGAGGCGTTGCAGGATCGGGGGCACCGCTGCGCGGCCATTGCCGGGGAAGGCGCACCGGGTCTCGACGGCCTGCCGATCCTGCGGTGGCGTCCGGGACGGAAGGCGACGCCGGGTCTGTTTCCGCTCGCCCATCCCATGGAAACGGCGCTGATCAACGCCACCGCCGCCCTGCGATGCGCCATCGACCTGCGCAAGCACGGCTTCGATCCGGCCGTCGTCGTCTGCCATCCGGGGCGCGGAGAAACGCTGCTGCTGAACCAGATCTTCCCTCGTGCGCGCCGGCTCGCCTACGCCCCGTACTATCGGGCGGAGGGGGATGCGCTGGGCTTCGATCCGGAATGGACGCGGCCGCCCAACCTCGAAGACCGTCTGCGCGACCGGGCCGGGAACGCGGCCCTGGCCATGGCCTATGCCGAGGCGGAAAGGCTCGTCTGTCCCACCGAGTTCCAGCGCAGCCTCCTGCCGCCGGCCCTGCGGGCGCAGGCGAGCGTGATCCACGAGGGCATCGATACGGATGTGGTGCGCTACGATCCCGATGCGGCGCTGCGTCTGCCGAACGGGCGCGTCCTGACCAAGGCGCGGCCCGTCGTCACCTTCATCGCCCGGCAGCTGGAGCCCTTGCGCGGCTTTCCGACCTTCATGCGTGCTCTGCCGCGCCTGCTCGAAGCGGTGCCTCAGGCCGAGATCCTGATCGTGGGAAGCGACGGACGCCGGGACGCCGCGGCGAAGGGAGCCTCGGCGCAGACTTGGAAGGCGCGCCTCCTGACTGAGCTCGACGGCCGGCTCGATCTCGAGCGCATCCACTTCGTGAGCCGTCTCTCGCATGACGAGATCCTGGCCGCCCTTTCCGTAGCGACGGCCCATGTCGCCTACACTTATCCCTTCTCGCTCTCGCGGGTCTTCCTGAAGGCGATGGCCTGCGAGTGTCTCGTGATCGCCTCCGACACCGCACCCGTGCGGGAGGTGATGCGGGACGGCGTGAACGGGATCATCCGAAACTTCTTCGACGCGGATGCGCTGGCGGAGGCGCTCATCCATGCCTGCCGCATGCCGGAACGGACGCGCCCTCTGCGGGAGGCGGCCCGGCGCACGGTCATCGAGCGCTACGACCGGCGCCGGCACTGCCTGCCGACCTGGCTCGCACTCCTCACCTTTCTCGCGGACACGCCGGCCCGTGCTTGAAAATCGATGGCCGTTCTTCGAGAGGACGCTTTACCGTGCCTGGAACAGGTGCAGGCTGAAACCGCTGTCGTCGTCGATCCAGAGGCGGACCGGCTCCCAGCCCTGCGCCGTCGCGAGGGCCCGGAAGACCTCGGGTGGGTACTTGTGCGAGGTGTCGGTGCGGATGCTCTCACCCGCCTCGAAGCGGATCGTTTGACCCCCGAGCTGATAGGTGCCTGCTCGAAGGGCTACGAGGTGGGCCTCGACCCGGAATGGATCCTCGGCGAGCCGCGCCTCGTGACGGAATGCGCTGCGGTCAAAGTCGCTTCCGAGCTCCCTGTTCAGCCGGTCGATGAGATTAAGGTGGAGGGCCGCCATCAGGCCGCCGGCCTCGCCGTAGGCGCGGCGTAGACGGATTGGGTCGCGGGTCGGGTCGGCGCCCACCAGGAAATGGCTCGGCCCCAGCGTTTCGCGAGCGCGTGCGAGGAAGCCGCCCGCCTGCTCCGGTGTGAAGTTGCCGATGCTGGTGCCGGGGAAGAAGCCGAGGATCGGCGGTGCCGCCGCCCCCGGCGGCAGGCGGACCGGCTTCGAGTAGTCGGCGACGACCGGCATCATCGCCACGCTCGGATAGTCCGATGCGAGCCGCCGGATCGCCGCTTCGAGATAGGCGCCGGATATGTCGAGGCCGAGAAAGGCGGCAGGCGCCTTCAGGGCGTCGAGCAGGGTGCGGATCTTCCGGCTCGCACCGCTGCCGAACTCCACGACGCTGACGCCCGGACCGACCAGGGCTGCGACCTCGGCGGCAACCTGCGGCAGGAGCGCCATTTCGCGCTTCGTCGGGTAGTAGTCGGGATGGGCGCAGATCCGGTCGAACAGGTCGGAGCCGGTCTCATCCCAGAGATACTTGCCGGGCAACGTCTTCGGGTTGCCCGACAGGCCGGCCAGTGCGTCGCGCAGGAATTCTGCGCGCTCGCTTGTCCCATCCTCTGCCACGCCTTCCGTCGCGCTCATCGCACGCCGTCCCGGCGCGTCGCGGTGAGGACGACGAGGGCGATGCGCTCGGCTGCCGCGTAGCCGGGGTCGTCGAGTTCCTCGCCGTACTCGTCCGGATCGAACTCGCGGTAGGACCATTCGAGACCTGACCGTTCGCAGATCGCGCCCGCCTCGGCCCGGAAGCCGTCATGGCCCTCGACGATGGCCGAACCGGTGAACAGGACGAGGGAACCGCCCGGCGCCAGACGCTCGGCCGCCGCTTCCACGACGCGCAGCGAGAGCCCGGCACCGAGCGGCCCGCCGCCGTGCCGATAGGCCCGCTCTCCGGCATCGACCATGAAGGGAGGGTTGGAGACGATGAGATCGAACACGCCCTCGACGCCGCTGAGCATGTCGCTGTGGACAGTGCGCACGTTTTCGACGCCCGCGAGGCGGGCATTGATCCCCGCCACGCGCAGGGCTGCGGGATTGATGTCGACGAGAGTGACCTCGGCCTCGGGTAAGCGTTTGGCGACGAGGATGCCCGCCGCGCCCGAGCCGCAGCCGATATCGACGGCCCGCCGCGGCGCCGGTCGCCCGGTTCGGGCCCGCTCTTCGAGATGAGCGAGAACCGCCTCAGCGAAGCGCATCGTGTCGGGGCCGAAGAACACCGAATCCGCCGCGAGCGGCGGATAGGCGGCGTGCAGGAACAACTCGTCATCCAGGCTCGACAGGCGGATGCGCGCCTTCAGGAGGGTGTCGTCGGGACCCTCCTCAGCACGATCGAGCACGCCCGCCTGCTTCATCAGGTCGGTCAATCCGGCCGGGATCGCATCCTCGCGGAATGGGCGGCTCCAACCCAGTACGTCGCGCAGAGACCGGGCGACGGCGTTCTCAGGCCGGGCGTTGACCCGGGCATGCGTCGCGGGGGTCACCGTGGTGAAGCGGTAGCCGCTGTCGCGGACGGCGCGCGCCAGGGCGAGAAGCGCCTCGTCCGGATTCGCGTCGCGAGAGCTGGTCTCGGCCGGGCGGGTCAGGGTATCGGCCGTGGTCATCCTCAGCCCTCCATCTGTCCGGCGACGAAGGCGCCCGAGCGGAGATCCGCCGCGACCTGCTGCGCATCCCATTGCGCGGCTCCCTCCCGCCGCCGGTACGGGCAGACCCAATCGTCGGGCACCGCCCGTCCGCTGAACTGCCGTGCGGCCGAGCGCTCGCCATGCTGGGCCAGCATCGGATTCACCGAGCCGGTCCAGGCCACATCCCGCTCGACGATCGACTCGCGCAGCCGCTCGTAGCGACCCTCCGCGCGCAGGCGCTCGAACTGGTCGTGCAGATTGAACACCAGCACCGGATGATCGAAGCGGCGCGCCTTGCGGCTCGCGCCGGGATGCAGCCCGACGATGAAGAAGCCCTCGCCGCCCAGGCTCATCGAGAAATGCGGGTCGTCCGGGTCGGCCGAGACCCGCGGATCCTGAACATGTCCGACCCCGCTGTCACGGTCGGACAGCGACTGCATCCGGCGCCAGAGAGCCGCCTCGAAGGCTTCTTCCGTGAGGCTGCGGGAATCCTCGAACACGACGGCGAAGCTCTGGAACTGGTCGCGGCTGGCGCGGTAGCGGCAAATGAAGGCCAGGAGCGCCGGATAGATCCGCGCGTCGTCCGCATCGGAGGCGATGTCGCGGGCGACCAAGACCTTGAGCTGTCCGCGGGACAAAGCGGATTTGGCGCCGACGCAGGGGAACGGCTGTTGGCGGATGAAGTGCCGGAAGCGCTCAGCGAGCGGATGACCGGTGTCGTCGGTGGGCAGCAGCATGACACCTCGTGTGGGGCGGGCAAGCGGACGTCGCGACCGGACCTGACGGCCCGATTCGGTGAAGAGCGCGAGAGGGAAGCCGGCCGACACGCGGTCCGCCGGTCGTCGGAGAAGGTGAACTGCGCGGGGAACCTCGGCTCCCAACCATTGTTCCGCGAAGCTTGGGGATAACGGTGGGCATAAGCCCTGTTGGTCATCTGCGGATTGTCTTGATCAGCCGCGGCATCGTGGCGCAGACTTTGGTCGGCACGCGAAAACAACTTACCGACACAATTCCTTCAAGCGTCAAGACTCGATCTCGTAGTGAATCGGCTTGAAGGAGAAGTTGTTCGATTGCAGTGCCGAGCAGGCGGTCAGGCCGATGACGAGGTTCTCCTCCGCCACGAAGCTCACCCGGTCGCCGGCCCGGCTGAGCGGCGGGCGCACTGCGATCTCGCCGCTCTGCCCGTCGATGGTGACGTGCATGAAGACGTTGAAGGCGACCGGAATGCGGTCCGGCACGATGCCGTAGGGCGCCAGCGCATCGGCGAGATTGCCGAAACAGCCGCGGTGCGGATGTTCGTCGCCGTAGATGATCCGGAACGTGTCGGCCGAGCAGGGCGTGAGCAGGAAGTCGTGGCGGCCCACCGTGTCCTCGACGATGCGCAGGAGCACGTTCGAACGGTTGGAGTAGATCGGATCGCCCGTCGTCAGAAAGATGCGCGAGGCGTAGTCGATCGTGCGGCCCGAGGAGATGACCTCGTCGAGGTCGTCCCGCCGGAAAGCGACGAGGTCGGCCACCTGCTCCCCCTGGGGATCGATCACCGTGAGACGTTGGCCGCGGTCGAGGGTGAAGGCCGCCCCGGAGCGCGGCGGGATCTCGTGACGCACGGGTCGGCTCATCGGTCGTTCTCTCTCTGGTGCGGGGCAGGCCCGCGGGATCGCGCCGGTTCATCGCCGAACCAGGCTTGGCAGCAGTGATGGCGCGACGGGGGATCAGACGAGGGGCCCGTCGGGTTCCCGAACGGTGGCAACGTCCCGAGCCGTGGGGCGATACCGGAGACGCCTGCCCGTGGATGCACGATCCGACGAACGTTCCTCACCCCCCGGCGCGGCCGACCGGGACGGCTCTCGTCACATCGCCGAACTGACTCTGCGCGGCCTTCTGCTCGGCGCGGTGATCACGGTCGTGTTCATGACCGCCAACCTCTACATGGGACTGAAGACCGGGGTGACCTTCTCGACCTCGATCCCGGCGGCCATGCTCTCGATGGGCTTGCTGCGCCTGTTCGGCGGGTCCGGTATCCTCGAGAACAACATCGTCCAGACCCAGGGCTCGGCGGCGGGCACTCTGTGCAACGTCATCCTCGTCCTGCCGGGCCTCGTCCTGATCGGCCACTGGCACGGATTCCCGTTCTGGCAGACCACCGCCGTCTGCCTCATCGGCGGGCTGATCGGACTCGTCTACTCGATTCCCCTGCGGCGCGCGCTCGTGATGGGCGCCGGGCTTCCCTATCCCGAGGGCACCGCCGCGGCCGAAGTGCTGCATGCGGGCGAGGCTGGCGATCGCGGCGGCCTCAGCATCCTGCTCGGCGCGGCCGGGGCAGGCGGATTGATCGGGCTCGCCACCACCGGCTTCCGTCTCCTCGCCGAGGGCCTCCACGCCACCCTGGCGGTCGGGCCGGCCCTGTTTCGGTTCGCCACCGGCTTTTCCCCCGCTCTCGTCGGAGTCGGCTATCTCGTCGGGCTCGGTGCCTGCCTCGCCCTGCTCGCCGGCGTGGCCCTCGCCTGGGGCGTCGCGGTACCGCTGCTCACCGCCTTCGGCGGTGGCGTGGGCACCGCGGGTGCGGAGGCGGCGGCGCGGGCGGTTTGGTCGGAGAAGGTTCGCCTCATCGGTGCCGGCATCATCGCCGTCGGCGCGATCTGGACCGTTGCCTCCCTCGGCCGCTCCATCCTCGGCAGCATCCGCTCCGCCTTCGGTGCGGCGCGGGGCGGCGGCCACGCCCTGCGCCAGTTGCCCCGCCAGGAGCGCGACCTGCCGATCACCTGGGTCGCCGGTGCCTCGCTCCTTCTCGCGCTGCCGCTGGCGTGGCTCTTCGTCCATTTCAGCGCGGGCGCCGAACTCGGGGGGAGGCGCCTCGCGCTGGTGGCGGTCGCGACCCTGTTCACGGTCGGCTTCGGCTTCCTGATGGCGGCGGCCTGCGGCTACCTCGCCGGCCTGCTCGGCTCGTCCTCCAGCCCGATCTCCGGCATCGGCATCCTGACAACCCTGCTCGCGGCCCTGCTCCTGCCGCTTCTGCTCGGCCGCGCCGCCGGGCCGGAAGGCGAGCGCTTCGTCGTCGCCGCGGTCCTGCTGCTCTCGTCCATCGTCGTCACCACCGCCTCGATCGCCAACGACAACCTTCAGGACCTCAAGACCGGCCAACTTGTCGATGCCACGCCTTGGCGGCAGCAGGTGGCGCTGGCGGCCGGCGTCGGCGTCGGCGCCCTCGTCATCGCACCGCTCCTCGACCTCCTCTACAATGCCTACGGCTTCGCTGGTGCGCTGCCACGCGAGGGGATGGACGAAGCTTCGGCCCTGCCGGCGCCGCAGGCCGCCCTGATGACCCAGATCGCCGGCGGCATCGTGCGCGGCGAGTTGCCCTGGTCGATGGTGGCGACGGGGGGCGGACTCGGGGCACTTCTCGTCGCCCTTGAGGCACGTCTGCGCCGCAGTGGCCGCTCGTTCCCGGCGCTCACCGTCGGGATCGGCATGTACCTCCCGCTGGAGGTGGTCGTGACGATCGCCTTCGGCGGCCTCATCGGCTGGCTCGCCGCGCGCCGTCTGCGCCGGGCCAGCGAGGCCGAGCAGGCGGGCGGGCGCCGCCGCGGTGTGCTGCTGGCGTCGGGGTTCCTCGTCGGCGAGAGTGTCGTCGGCGTGCTGCTCGCGGCCGCCGACACACTGAGCGGCCGCAGCGCCTCCCTGGCCTTCGCGGCGGATGCGCTGGGCGGGGCCGGGCCGTGGCTCGGTCTCGTCGTCTTCATGATGGTGCTGACGGCGTTCTACCGTATCGCCTCGCACACGGACGAGGCGGGCCGTCGCGGCACTCGCTGAACTGTCCTCGATTTCGTCGCGATTTCCGGCGAGTCTGACGACGCGACCGCCCCGTTGCGACGGATCTCATGAACGCCCAAGCCCCGTCTCTGCCTTATCGCCAGAGCTTTCTCGACGTCTACCTGCGCGTCCTCAGCGCCTTGATGCTGCGCGATATGCGCAGCCGTTTCGGCGGAACCTATTGGGGCTATCTGGTTCAGGTGCTGTGGCCCTGCGCCCATCTCGCCATCCTTGTCGGCGCCATGACCTTTCGCGGCATCAAATCGCCGATGGGGGACGATCCGATGGTCTTCATAGCGTCGGGTGCACTCCCAGCGCTCGCCTTTCAGTACATCTCGCGTGAGGTGATGAAAGGTTACATGATTCACAAACCGTTGACCTACTTCCCGCAGGTGAAGCGCTTCGACACCGTCGTCGCGCGCATCCTCGTCGAAATCGTCAGCAGTTTCCTGGGCGTCTGTCTTGTCTGCGTCGTGCTCCTCTGTTTCGGTGCCGATCCTGTTCCTGTCGATATGACGATGGCCATCGGCGGCTATCTGGCCGCGATCGCGCTTGGAATTGGGGTTGGAACAATCAATGTTGGAATATGCTCAGTTTTTCCGGGATGGGCTCTTGGCTATATATTAGTAACTTTGACCTTATATCTATCAAGTGGTGTTTACTTCATAGCATGTTATATGCCAGATGAGATTTACTATTACATGAAATGGAATCCGATAACCCAGATCATCGAGTGGGTTCGGCTCGGCTATGATCCGACCATCCCTGTTCAGGTTGATTACCTCTACCTCTTCGGCTGGGTTTTCGGCAGCCTCACCATCGGTCTGCTGATGGAGCGTTACGTGGTGAGGGCGCAGCAATAGCCGAAGTCGGACGGTATCGGCCGGTCGAAGATCCGCCCAGCTGCAGGCTCCCGATCAACGCCCGGGACGGCAGGAGCGATTGGATGAAGAGGCGGCTCAAAAAATCGGCCAAGCCTCGAAAAAGGGGTTGAGTCCCGCCGATCCTCCGCTTATAGAACCGCCCATCGCCGACGCACTCAGCGCCGCCGGCGAGGCCAAGGACCGAAGCAGGTCGCGGCAAAAATGATGGGGCCTTAGCTCAGCTGGGAGAGCGCTTCCATGGCATGGAAGAGGTCATCGGTTCGATCCCGTTAGGCTCCACCATCATACTTCCTTCGCAGAGGACAGCGGCGCCCGGGAACTGGGTGCAAGATCTGCGAAGTCGTCACAAAGGTGATCCCATCAATGAGCGTGTGTCTGGGCTTGTTGCCGTCCCACGCGCCTCAGCCACTTCCTGCGCCAATCGGCCGCCTCGTAGCCGGCTGATGAGCGCATTTCGCCGTGCGCTCGTGCCCTAGCGGGCGACCTGCCACGGGCTGATGATGCGGGTCGGGGCCGAACCCGTTTCGGCACGGGCCTGTCGGTTGAGTGGCTCGATCGCCTCCCGAGAGCCGAGGCGGCTGGCCTTGGCGAGCAGTTTTCGCGCCTCCTCGGCCGGCACGGCACCGTGCGGCAGCATCATCGCCATCAATTGCCGACGAGTCTTTGCGTTGATCGTGCGCGATTGCTTCACGTCCTCGAAATCGCTCATCCGATGGCGCGCGGCTTTCGCACCGCGACCGCGATCGGAGCGACCCATGAAGACCTTGGGCCCGCTCGGCATGACGACGATGTCACCTGGGCGAAGGGTTTCGTCGCGCAGGAGAGCTGCGGTCGGATTGGCGGCGATCGCCTTCGAATCGACCGGTTGCTTGCCGCTGATCCCGGTGCCCTCATCCTTCGGCAGGGCTGCGTAGCGAACCTTCGGACGGCTCCGTTCCGCCGTTCCGCGGTGGCGGCGCCAGCGGTAGCGCTCGTTCACCTCGCCACCGCCGTAAGAGGGCACGACCGGTGCCGGGGCAGGCGCTGCTTGCCGTGGGGCGAAGAGCTGCTGAAACAGGCCGCCGAGACCGCCTTCTTGAGCGTGCACGCCGGCGACGGTGGAGAGGACAAGTGCGGACGAGGCCAGGACGAGCGCGAAGCGACGTCCGGAGCGGGGCGGGGTCGAGGGCATCGACGGCTCCTGAAGCGAGTGGTCGCGTTCGACCGATGCGCTGTCAACTGAAGCCGATCTTAACAGTTCCGGCGAAAACTTGGCGCGAATGTGGATTTTTTGGGGTGCCCGAGTTGAATACGCTTCTGCTCGGACGGTCTCCCGTCGGTGTGAACCCAAAGTCGGGGCGGAGGGTTGCCGATCAGCACCGCCGTCGAGGCGGTGGACGGAGCCGATCTCTCGATGCCTACCCTCAACCGAGATGTTCCCGGAGCTACCGAAGGTTCAGGCGGCGACCCGCGCTATCCGACTCTATGGACGATGGCGCTGGCGGCCGCGCTGCTCGGCGTCGTCGCGCTCCCGCGCCGACCTGTCGCGGTCGCGGGGCGAGCTCAGCCGCACGATGACCCAGCTCAGGATTCGGCCCGCCAGGAATCGCCTTCGCACGAGGGCGCTGACGCCCATCGGGTCGCGCGAACCCAGCACGACCGAGGCCGATCCGCCGACCGGCCGACCGAGGTGCCGGCCGCGGGTTGGAAGGACATCCTCAAGCGGACCTATCAGGATATCGGCGAGAATCGCCTCACCCTGGTGTCGGCGGGCGTGACCTTCTTCGTGCTCCTCGCAATCTTCCCGGCCATCGCGGCCCTGGTCTCCGTCTACGGGCTCGTCGCCGACGTCTCGACCATGAACCAGCAGATCGATGCGTTGCGCGGCGTGCTGCCGTCCGGCGGCGTCGATATCGTCTCGGAGCAGGTGAAGCGGCTGACGGAGAAGGGCGACACGACGCTCGGCCTCACCGCGCTGATCGGCATCGCCCTGTCGGTCTGGAGCGCCAATGGCGGCGTGAAACACGTCTTCGACGCGCTCAACCTCGTCTACAATGAGCGCGAGCGTCGCGGCTTCTTCAAGCTCAATCTCGTCTCGCTGGCCTTCACCGCGGGGGCGCTGCTCTTCATCGTGCTCGCGCTTGCCGGCATCGTCGCGGTGCCGGTGGCGATCCAATTCCTGGGGCTCTCGGGCGATGCATGGTGGCTGGCGCTGCTGCGGTGGCCGGCGCTGTTCGTCGTGGTGATCCTGATGCTCGCCGTACTCTACCGCTACGGCCCGAGCCGGGATGCGCCGCGCTGGCGCTGGGTGACGCCGGGCGGCACGTTCGCCGCCTTCCTTTGGCTGGCCGGCTCGCTGCTGTTCTCGTGGTACGTCTCGAATTTCGGCAGCTACGACAAGACCTACGGTTCGCTCGGCGCCGCCATCGGTTTCATGACCTGGATCTGGCTCTCGACCACGATCGTGCTGCTCGGCGCGCAGCTCAATGCCGAACTCGAGCACCAGACCGCCAAGGATACGACGGTGGGTGCGCCGAAGCCGCTCGGTACGCGGGACGCCCGCATGGCGGATACGGTGGGGGCCGCCGCCTGAGCGCGGCCCTCTCCGTCAGTTCTTGGTCCGGCTCGGGTCATCGGTGGGATCGAGGTAGTCCACGCTGAACGGACCGCTGCCGTTGACCTGAAGGACGACCGGCTCGCGCGTCGTCCAGAGCGCGTGCGGCATCTTCTCGGGGAGGAAGACGAAGCCGCCGGCCTTCAGTTCGGCGCCCTTCGTCCGGTCGATCCTCGTGCCGTGCTGATGGAAGATGGAGCCCGACAGGATCGTCAGCGTCTCGGCCTGGGAATGGGTGTGAGGCGCGATCACCGTGTCGGCGGGAAACTTTACCCGCAGCACGAACGGGCCCCGCTTCGACGGGTCGCCCGCCAGGATGCTGATCTCGGTCCCCTTCGGCAGATCGGGCGGCCCTTTCGCCCATTGTGCGGCGGATCCGTCGGCCAGGGTGACGGCGGCGGTGTGGGCGCCGTCCGTCCCGTCCGCGGCCCGTGCGGAGGGGAGGGGGCCTATCAGTGCGCCAGCCAGGGCTATGCCGAGCGCGGCGGCGCCCAGGCGTGATCCGAGGGTCATTCTTGTCCTCCCAGCATGCAATCGCGGGACAGGCGGCCGGTCGTCCCGTTCGCTCCAGCCGCGCGCGGCGGCAAACGTGGCGTCAGGGCCTTCGTTGCCTGTGGGCAGACCGGATCACGCAAAAGAGAACGGCGAGGCTCGCGCCCCGCCGTCCCAACTCAATGCCGAATGCTGACCGAGGCCGCTCAGTAGGCCGTGCGGCCGTAGGCGGCCGAACGGTCGAGCGGCTCGCCGTAACGGCCGTTGGCCTGATAGGCGGTGTAGCCCGCCGGACGGCGGACCGAGCCGGTGACGACATCGCCCGCGGCATCCACGGTACCGCCGACCACGTTGCCTGCCGCGTTCACGGTGCCGCCGACGATCGTGCCGGCCGCGCCGAGTGTGCCGCCAACGATGGTGCCCGCTGTATTGGTCACGCCGCCGACCACGTTGCCGACGCCGCCGAGAAGGCCGCCGCGCTCGCGGGCCGGGTCGATATGCGCACCCCAGACATTGAGAGTGCCGTCACGGTTGTAGCTGGCGCTGTCGGACGGAACGCCCTGCGCGAGGGTCGGGGTCGCGGCGAGGCCGAGAGCGACGGCGAGAGCGGCGGTGATCTTGGTGCGGTTCGTCATGATCTATCCTTCAATTGACTGTGCGGGCAGCTCTTCACGGGGCCTAACCTGTATTGTTGCCGGGTCTGGCTGCCGCCCGTCTTCGATGGACAGGATCTGGGATCGATGGTCGGGCAGACAATACACGTTTTGTCGCAGCGCAGCATCGATATAGTTCAGGGTAGGGGATTTGTGCGCGCAATTTCGTGCAGCGACACCGCGCGCATGCCAAAAACCGCAGTTTCACCAACGGGTTTCCGCATCTGCGATATGGAAAATCCGCCCGGTGCACGAGCGCACATGCGGCCGTGCCGTGGACGACTTTTTCGAGCCTTTCGCCGCTTGATTGGCCGATGAGCGGGCGCGGCGTTCGCCAACGCGCCGACGGCGCGGGCCTCCTTGATCGCGAGAGAACCGGGGACCTGCGGCATTTCCCGGCGCCGGGGCGATGTTCCGGGGCCGCCAAAATGCTCTATGGATCGACGCGCCCCGCCTCGGGGCCCCGCTCGCCGATGGCTGCTCGACCGATGACCGCTGAGACGCAACCGCAACCGGACAAGCCCGTCGGCGCCGACGACCGGGTGATCCTCGTCGACGGCTCGTCCTTCATCTTCCGGGCGTACTTCCAATCGATCAATCAGGACCAGAAGTACAACACGCGGCCCTCCGACGGCCTGCCGACGGGGGCGGTGCGCCTGTTCTGCACCAAGATCGCCCAGTTCCTTCAGGACGGCGCGGCCGGCGTGAAACCGACCCATCTCGGCATCGTCTTCGACAAGTCCGAGGGCTCGTTCCGCAAGGAGCTTTTTCCGGACTACAAGGGCCATCGCCCCGACGCGCCCGACGACCTCAAGCGCCAGATGCCGCTGATGCGCGACGCGGTGCGCGCCTTCGGCCTGCACGCGGTGGAGCTGGAGCGCTACGAGGCCGACGACCTGATCGCGACCTACGCGCGCCAGGCCGAGGCGCGGGGCGCCGAGGTGATCATCGTGTCCTCCGACAAGGACCTGATGCAGCTCGTCTCGGACAGGATCCGGTTCTACGACTTCGAATCCGGCGCCAAGGGCAAACCCGGCTACCGGCCCGAGCGCAACCTCGACCGCGACGCGATCATCGCCAAGTGGGAGGGGCTGACCCCGGAGCAGATCGGCGACGCGCTGGCGCTGATCGGCGACACCTCCGACAACGTGCCGGGCGTGCCTGGCATCGGCCTGAAGACGGCCGCCGCGCTGATCAAGGAATACGGCAGCCTCGCGCAGCTTCTTGAGCGGGCCGCCGAGATCAAGCAGCCCAAGCGCCGGGAGACGCTGCTGGCCAACATCGATCAGGCCAAACTCTCGCGCCGCCTCGTGGCGCTCGAAGAGAGTGTGCCGGTGCCGGTGCCCCTCGACGAACTCGGCGTGCCGCAGCCCGACCCGCAAAAGCTCGTCGGCTTCCTGAAGGCGATGGAGTTCAACACCCTGACGCGGCGCATCGCGCAGATGCTCCACGTCGATCCCGAGGCGGTGAAGCCCGATCCGGCGCTGCTGCCGGGCGCCCAGCCCCACGCCTACACCAACGCCGCCGGCGGCAGCGACGCGGTGCCGTTCTTCGGCGATGCCGTGCCGGTCGATCCCGAGACCGCCGCCGCCCCGGAACGGACCGACGGCGCGGCGCCGCCCGAGGCGAGGGAGGCCGATCCCTTCGCCGATCTCGACCTGCCGGATCAGGCCCCGAAGAAGAAGCGTGGCCCCTCCGAGCCGACGCCGGCCAACCTCGTCGCGGCCCGCGCGGCGGAGGCGGTCAAGCCGTTCGACACCTCCGCCTACGAGACGATCTCGACGGTGGAGCAGCTGGAGACCTGGATCGCCGAGAGCTACGAGGCCGGCGTGATCGCGGTCGATACCGAGACCGACGCCCTCGACGCGGCCAAGGCCGGCCTCGTCGGGGTCTCGCTGGCCACCGCGCCGGGGCGCGCCGCCTACATCCCGCTCGCCCATGTGAAGCCCGAGGTGAAGGGCGGCGACCTGTTCGGCGACGGCGGCGCGGGCGCGGACGATTCCGACAAGCAGCCCGGCCAGATCGATTTCGACACGGCCCTGAAGCTGCTGAAGCCGCTGCTGGAGGATCCCGGTACGCTCAAGGTCGGGCAGAACCTGAAATACGATCTCTCGGTGCTGCACCGCTACGGCATCGACGTGGCGCCCTTCGACGACACGATGCTGATCTCCTACGTGCTCGATGCCGGCAAGGGCGGGCACGGCATGGACGAACTGGCCCGCCGCCATCTCGGCCACCAGCCGATCACCTTCGCCGACGTCGCCGGTACCGGGCGCAACAAGGTCACCTTCGACCGCGTGGCGATCGACAAGGCCACCGCCTACGCGGCGGAGGACGCCGACGTGACCCTGCGCCTGTGGCGGATGATGAAGCCCCGCCTCGTCGCCGAGCACCGGGTGACCGTCTACGAGACCCTGGAGCGTCCGCTCGTGCCGGTGCTGGCGCGGATGGAGCGGGCGGGCATCGCCATCGACCGCAACATGCTGAGCCGCCTCTCCGGCGACTTTTCGCAGATCCTGGCGCGGCTCGAAGAGGAGATCCAGGAGGACGCCGGCGAAAAATTCCAGGTGTCCTCGCCGAAGCAGATCGGCGACGTGCTGTTCGGCAAGATGGGCCTGCCCGGCGCCAAGAAGACGCCGTCCGGCCAGTGGGCCACGCCCGCGACGTTGCTCGAAGAGCTGGCCCAGGCCGGCCACGACCTGCCGAAGAAGATCCTCAACTGGCGCCAGCTCTCCAAGCTGAAATCGACCTACACCGACTCGCTGCAGGAGCATGCCGACCGCGGTACGAACCGGGTCCACACCTCCTTCGCGCTCGCCGCGACGACCACGGGCCGGCTCTCCTCCTCGGACCCGAACCTTCAGAACATACCGATCCGCACCGAGGAAGGGCGGCGCATCCGCCGCGCCTTCGTCGCGCCCGAGGGCAAGAAGCTGATCTCGGCCGATTACAGCCAGATCGAGCTGCGCCTGCTCGCCCACATCGCCGACATCCCGCAACTGCGCGAAGCCTTCGAGCAGGGACTCGACATTCACGCGGCCACGGCCTCCGCGATGTTCGGCGTGCCGCTCGACCAGATGACCGGCGACCTCCGGCGGCGCGCCAAGACCATCAATTTCGGTATTATCTACGGCATCTCGGCCTTCGGTCTGGCCGACCGCCTCGGTATCGGCCGCGAGGAGGCCTCGGCCTTCATCAAGCAGTATTTCGAGCGGTTTCCGGGCATCCGCGACTACATCGACACCACCAAGCGCTCGTGCCGCGAGAAGGGCTACGTCACGACCCTTTTCGGTCGCGTCTGCCACTACCCGCAGATCCGCTCCAACAACCCGTCCGAACGGGCGAGCGTGGAGCGTCAGGCGATCAACGCCCCGATCCAGGGCACCGCCGCCGACATCATCCGCCGCGCCATGACGCGGATGGAGGATGCGCTGGAAGCGAGAAAGCTCACGGCGCGGATGCTGCTGCAAGTGCACGACGAACTGGTGTTCGAGGTGCCGGACGACGAGGTGGTGGCGACGATCCCGGTGATCGCGCGCGTAATGGAGGAGGCGCCGGCGCCTGCCCTGTCACTCAGCGTGCCGCTGGTGGTCGAGGCGCGAGCGGCGGGGAACTGGGAAGAGGCGCACTGACCGCCGGTTCGCCTGCGCTGTCACTGCTGATACGGTCTCCGCTGGATCGCTTCGGTGTCTCTTCGTCATTGCGAGGCGAAGCCGTGGCAATCCAGGGCTCCGCATTTTCCGGAGATGTCGCGCCCTGGATCGCTTCGGCTTCGCCTCGCGATGACGGTGTCGGGCAAAAACTGAAGCGATCAACCGGAACCGGTATGACACGACAGTCCTCATGCTGAGGCGCTGCGTCAGCAGCCTCGAAGCACGCCGCGACGCTTCTCCCAGCAAAGGGGCGTCACGGACTCGACCGTTCCGGCGTGCTTCGAAGCCGAGCTTCCGCTCGGCGACTCAGCATGAGGAGCGTCGAGGTTACCAAAGTCGGTCGATCAAAAATCGCCGGCCGTCCTGTGCGCGAGCCGGATCGGCTCCGGCAGGCGGTATTTCGGCGAGCAGGCCAGCACCAATTCGACCGCGCTCGGGATGTCGGCGAGGTGGCCCGGCGAGATGAAAAGCGGGAGTGTGGCCGTGCGCGTACGGACCACGGCGCCGACGGTCTCGCCGCGGTCGATCAGGGGAACGTGCGCACCCTTCTCCTCGGAGAGCGGCGCATTGGTGCCGACGAGCCGGGTCTTGCCGACGCCGATGGTCGGGCGCTGCAGCCACAGGCCCATATGGCTGGCGATGCCGATGCGGCGGGGATGGGCGGTGCCCATGCCGTCGAACAGGAAAACGTCCGGCTCCGCTCGCAGGCGCTCGAACGCCTCTTCCAGAACCGGCCCCTCGCGGAAGCTGAGGAGGCCGGGGATGTACGGAAACGGCGTCGGCCGCTCGGCGACCGCCGTCTCGACGAGCAGGAACCCCGGAAAGGTCACGACGACGACGGCCGCGCGGGAACGCTCGTTCTTCACGCTGACATCGACGCCGGCCACCAGCCGCACCGCGCCGAGATCGATCGGCCGATCAGCCACGATCTCGGTGCGAAGCCTGCGCTGGAGCGCGACGGCCTCGGCCGGCGTCAGGTCCCAGGCATGGCGCGGGTGAAGCTCCATGCCGCGAACCCCGTCAGTTGGCGAAGCGGAAATGCAGCACGTCGCCGTCCTGCACCACGTAGTCCTTGCCCTCCAGCCGCAGCTTGCCGGCATCGCGGGCGCCCGCCTCGCCGTTCAGCGCCGTATAGTCCTTGAAGGCGATGGTCTCGGCGCGGATGAAGCCCTTCTCGAAGTCGGTGTGGATCACGCCTGCCGCCGCCGGGGCGCGCGTCCCCTTGGTGATGGTCCAGGCGCGGGCCTCCTTCGGGCCGACGGTGAAGTAGGTGACGAGGCCGAGCAGGTCGTAACCGGCGCGGATCACCCGGTTGAGGCCCGGCTCGGTCAGGCCCACGGCTTCCAGGAACTCGGTCTGGTCGGCCGGCGGCATCACCGCGATCTCGCTCTCGATCTTGGCCGAGACGACGACGGCGACCGCGCCCTCCGCCTTCGCCCGGTCGAACACCGCCTGCGACTTGGCGTTGCCCTTGTCGGCGTCGCCCTCGTCGACATTGCAGACGTAGAGCACGGGCTTGGCCGTCATCAGGCCGAGCTGCTGGAACAGCCGCTCCTCCTCGGGCTTGCGCTCCACGAGCCGGGCCGGCTTGCCGTCGCGCAGGAGCGGCAGGGCGCGGTTGACGAGGTCCAAAAACTCCTTGGCCTCCTTGTCGGAGCCCTTGGCGCGCTTCTCCAGGGCAACGACCCGCTTCTCAAGGCTGTCGAGATCGGCCAGCATCAGCTCGGTCTCGATCGTCTCGATATCGGCGATCGGATCGACCTTGCCCTCGACATGGGTGACGTCGCCGTCCTCGAAGCAGCGCACCACGTGGGCGATCGCATCGACCTCGCGGATATTGGCGAGGAACTGGTTGCCGAGGCCCTCGCCTTTCGATGCACCGCGCACGAGGCCGGCGATGTCGACGAAGGTCAGTCGCGTCGGGATGATCTCCTTCGAGGAGGCGATCTTGGCCAGCTCATCGAGGCGCGGATCGGGCACGGCCACCTCGCCGACATTCGGCTCGATGGTGCAGAACGGGTAGTTCGCGGCCTGGGCCGCGGCGGTCTGCGTCAGCGCGTTGAAGAGGGTCGACTTGCCGACGTTCGGCAGGCCGACAATGCCGCATTTGAAGCCCATGGCTGGTCCTAGAAATCCGTTGTGATCGGTCGGGGGCCGCGCCCGGAAGCCCGCTCCATCGGGGTCCGGTGGGCTCGTGTCAATTCGCGTCGCGCGCTTTCGCCTTTCCGGCCTCCGCCGGCGTCTTCACCGCGTCCCAGCCGCGGCCGGCCATGGCCAGATGCACCTTGTTCTGGAAGCTCGCATCCTCGCCGGCCGCGAGCAGCGGCGCATGGTCGGCGGTGGCACGGCAGAGATCCTCGACCCAGGGCTCCTCCGACTTGGCGAAGTCGTTGAGGACATAGGCGTGCACCAGCGCCTTGTCGCCGGGATGCCCGATGCCGAGGCGGACCCGGCGGTAATCGTTGCCGCACAGAGCGGTGATCGAGCGCAGGCCGTTATGGCCGGCATTGCCGCCGCCGAGCTTCACCCGCAGCTTGGCCGGCGCAAGGTCGAGTTCGTCGTGCAGCACGATCACGTCGGCGAGCGGGATCTTGAAGAAGCGCTGCGCCTCGCCGACCGAGCGGCCGGATTCGTTCATGAAGGTCTGGGGCTTCAGCAGGATGGCGCGCTCGGAGCCGAGCAACACCTCGGCGGCCTCTCCCTGGAAGCGGCGCCGGAACGGGGCCGCCCGGTGGACGCGGGCGATCTCGTCCACGGCCATGAAGCCGATGTTGTGGCGGTTGCGCGCGTAGCGCTGCCCAGGATTTCCCAATCCGACGATGAGCCGCATGCGTGCTCCCGATACGATTCCCGACAAACGGAAAATGCCCCGGCCGGGCGGCCGGGGCATCGAGCGTTGCGCAAGACGGGTGCGCGCGGCACCCGCCCGTGGCTTACTCCTCGGTCTCGTTCTTTTCGTTGGTGGCCTCGGCCTCGGCTTCCGCCTTCTCCTCGGCGGCCTCGGCGGACTGCGCCTCGGCGATCGCGGCCTCCTCGGCCTCGACCTCGGCGCCGAGCACCGTCGGCGGCAGGATGTTGGCGACGGTGTCGGTCGGCTCGCCGGTATAGGTGCCGGCCGGCAGGCGCAGGTCGGAGGCGTGGATCACGTCACCGATCTCGCGGCCGGTGAGGTCGACTTCAATCGCGTCGGGGATCTGGTCGGGCGCCACGTCGAGGGACACCGTGTGCAGCGCGACGTTGAGGGTGCCGCCCTTCTGCTTGATGCCCGGGGCCTTCTCGTCGTTCAAGAAGTGCACGGGAACGTCGACCGTGACGGTCTGGCCGGAGACGACGCGCAGGAAGTCGACGTGCAGCGGCACGCCGGAGACCGGGTCGAGCTGGTAGTCGCGCGGGATCGCGCGGGTCTTCTTGCCGCCGACGGTGATGTCGAACAGCGTGGTCTTGAAGCCGCCGGCGTAGATCAGCGTGCGGGTGCGGATGAGGTCGACGGCGATGGCTTCCGGGGCCTGGTTGCCGCCGTAGATGACAGCGGGAATCTGGCCCTGGCGACGAACGGCCCGGGCGGCCCCCTTGCCGACCCGGTCGCGTGCCACGGCCTCAAGCGTCTTGGTGGCGCTCATGGCGTGATCCTTTTGTAGAAAAATGGAGCCGGGCCAACGACAAAGGCCGCCCGAAGCGGACGGCCCGACCGTTTCCCAGCGCGCCCGTGCCTCCAAGGGTGTCTCAAGGGCGCGGGCGGGCCTTACACGCTTCGACGCCGCGTGGCAACGGCCGGCCGGGCAACGAGGGTCTACCGGTTCGCGGTCGCCATGCCGCGGCGGGCCTCGGCCTGCTTGCTGGTCTCGTCGAAATACTTGGTGGCATCGCCGAGCTGCACCGAGGGCTGGCAGTTCGGGGTGCAGGAATAGGATTCGCGGTCCAGGCCGCGCTGGACCGTGATGATCGAGGCCTGCGGCGCCTGCACGCTGATGGTCGATTCGGCGATCATCGCCCCCTTGCCGTCGAGCGCGATGAGATTGGTGGTGCCGAAGCTCTTGCCCGTGAGCACGACCACGCCGTTCTTCTGCAGGGTGATGTCGGCGATCATCGGATTGCCCACCACCACGGTCTGCGTCTTCTCCGGCAGGCGGATCACCTTGGCGTTGTCCACCTGCACCGAGACCGTGCCCTGCGGCACCGGCTCGTTCGCGCGGGCGGGGACCGTCAGCGCGAGTAGTGTGAGGAGCGCCGACAGGGCGTGCATCGGGAAAGGGCGCAGGCGGGTCATGGAGGGTCGGTCCGATCGCGCGGAGTGCGGGACCTGCCGCCGGATGCCGTGCCATATCCGCGGCACAGGTCCGGAGCGGGCGCATCTCCCGTCGCGGCACGGAACAGGAAACTGATGAAGGAAGCGCTAACCGTAATCGACGCGGCGGCCTTCAGCAGTCCGTGCCGCGCCCCGCACGGCACTGTACCGACCATTCGAGCGATCTGTGCAATACGTCATTAACTGATCGCCACAAACGCCTGGCGGAAGGCTTGGTTGGGAGATCGATTTAACGCAAATGCAACGCGTCGGGACTACATCTCGACCTGTCGCCGATCGGGGCCTCTACAGACTTCCGACGGTCGCCCATCAGACTAAACGAGTGGAGATCATCGTGAAGAACATTGCCCAGCGCTTCATCTCCGACGAGTCCGGCGCCACTGCCATCGAGTACGGCATGGTTGCCACCATGGTCGGTATTGCCATCGTCGGTATCTTCGCCAGCTTCGGCAGCAAGCTGTCGACGGCCTTCTCGACGCTCGGGGATGGCCTGAACACCCAGGCCGGCAAGCTGGCCACGAAGAACTAATCTCTCGACGAGGCGACAACAGCTCTCGGAGCGTGAGGGACATTATCCATCTCGCTTTCAAGGCGGTGCCCCGTTCAAGCGGGGCACCGTCGCCCGACCTTGAGATCAGACGAACTCAGTCCGCTGACGACCGATGCCCAAGGGGATGGGCGCATCTCACGACTGCAACGGCCGACAGGCGCGTAAGGGCTGATCGGGCCGACGGGAAGATCGCGAAGGAACCGTGACGGTGTCGGCTATGACGTCCTACCTTCTTCTGTGCGTCGTCTTTCCCTTCCTCATGGCCTACGCGGCCGCCAGCGATCTGCTGACGATGCGGATTTCAAACCGGATCACGGGCCTCGTTTTCGTTGGGTTCGTTCTCTACGTCGTCGCGTCCGGCATGAGTTGGGACGACTTGCTCTGGCATCTTGCGGCCGGTGCGTTGACGCTGGTCATCACCTTCGCCTTCTTCGCGAGGGGTTGGATCGGCGGCGGTGATGCCAAGCTCGCCGCGGCGACCGCCCTCTGGATCGGGCTCGCGCATCTCCCGGAATACCTCGTCCTGGCCTCGATTCTCGGAGGCCCTCTGACGCTCTCGATCGTGTCGGCCCGCAAGTATCCGCTGCCGAAGCTCGCGGAAAAATTTCCGTTCGCGGTTCATCTGCACGACACTAGGACCGGCGTTCCCTATGGTATCGCGCTGGCCGCAGCCGCGCTGTTGGTGCTGCCGAACGCCGTCGGTCTCGAGCAGCTTGCGTGGCCGTGAACGACGGTAACAATTCCGATTGAGCAGGCCGCCTTCCGGGCGGCCTTTCTGTTTTGGCAGGTTAGGCGCGAATGTCGGCCGGGACAGAACTGAAAAGGCCGCGGTGACGCTCGGTTAACCCTAACTTGACGAATCCCGGGCAAGTCTCGGAACCGGACGGCGACGGAGCCGTCGCCACGGTTCCAAGCCCCCATGAAACCAGCCCGTCTCGCCGTTCTGGGAATCGCACTCGTCGCGGGCTGCGGCGCTGCCCTGCTGATGCGGGGTGAGGAGAGGGCGCCCGAGCCCGCACCCGTCGCCAGGGCCGAGCCCGTCGCGCCCATTGCGATGAGCGAGGTGCTGGTCGCCGCTGCCGAACTGCCCATGGGTCAGACCCTCAAGCCCGAGGATCTGCGCTGGATGCCCTGGCCGGAGCAGGCGATCTCGCCCGGCCTGATCGACCGCCGTGCCGCTCCCAAGGCGCTCGAGGACTCGGTCGGCGCGATCATTCGCACCGGCTTCTCGGCCAACGAACCGATTCGGCCCGAACGTCTGGTCAAGGCCGGCAGCGGCTTCATGTCGGCGATCCTGCCGCCGGGCATGCGGGCGGTGGCGATTACGACCGATACCCGCGGGTCGAGCTCCGCCGGCGGCTTCATCCTGCCGAACGACCATGTCGACGTCATCAAGACCAGCAATGAGGGCAGCGACCAGTTCGCCGAGACCCTGCTGACCAATGTGCGCGTGCTCGCCGTCGGCCAGATCGTGCAGGAGAAGAACGGCGCCAACGTCGTGACGGCGGAAACCGCCACCCTGGCTCTCACGCCGGTCCAGGCCGAGACCGTCACACTGGCGCAGAAGATCGGGCAGCTCTCGCTCGTCCTGCGCAGCATCCAGGATTCGGCCCGGACCGCCGCCATCTCCGAGGAGGCGGATATGCCGCCCGAAGGCCCGTTGACCGTGGTGCGATTCGGCGTCGCCAAGCAGCAGCGCCGGTGAGGACAGGACCGATGACGACCCCCGCTCGCTTCCGCGGCTTCACCCTCTCCCTGCTCTCCGGCGCCTGTCTCGTCTCAGCGCTCCTGTGCGGATCGGTTGCCGCCCAGTCCGGCCCCGTCGGCACCTCTCCGGTCCTGACGATCGGGCCGAACGAGGCCGCGGTCTCCCGGCGCGTCGAGCTGAGCAAGGGCCGATCGCTCATCGTCGATCTGCCCCGCGACGCAAAGGAGGTGTTCGTGGCCAATCCGGCGGTTGCGAATGCGGTCGTGCGCTCCAGCCGCAAGCTGTTCCTGATCGGCATCGACAACGGTGCCACCTCGATCTTCGTGATGGATGCCGAGGGACGCCAGATCGCGGCGCTGGACGTCACCATCGCCCGTGACATCAACGTGCTGCGCCAGTCGCTGCAGCAGAGCCTGCCCGGCGGCCGCTTCGACGTGAAGGCGGTCGGCGAATCGCTCGTTCTCTCGGGCAGCGTGAGTTCCGCCTCGGAGGCGCAGCAGGCGCTCGACATCGCCAACGCCTTCGTTGGTCTGGGGGCCGGCGCCGGGACGGGGGTGCGCGGCGCCGTCATCAACAACCTGACGATCCGCAACAAGGATCAGGTGATGATCCGCGTCACCGTGGTCGAGGTGGCGCGCACGGTTCTGAAGCAGTTCGGCATCAACGTGACCGGAAACTGGGCGGCTCTGAATCCCCTCAACCCGACTGGCAACGTCCTGACGAACAATACACTGTTTCCGATCACCGGTGCCTACACGCCGGACGGCAACGTCCTGTCGGCCTCTGTGCGCTCCGGTGGCGCCTCCCTTCAGGCGACCTTGCGCGCCTTTGAACAGGCCGGCGTTTCCCGCATCCTCGCCGAGCCGACGCTGACGGCGATCTCCGGCGAGTCGGCCAAGTTCACGGCGGGCGGCGAGATCCCCGTTCCCTCGAACTGCGCCGCGGGCGTGGCCGGCGCCGCCTGTACCGTCGCGCTCGAGTTCAAGCCCTACGGCGTGAGCCTCGCCTTCACGCCGGTGGTGCTGGCGGAGAACCGCATCTCGATCCGGGTCGCAACCGACGTGACCGAGCTCGACCGGCAGAACAGCTACAGCTTCTCCTTCCCGGGCTCGAACCGGGTGACCCCCGTCCCGGCCACGACCCGGCGCAGCTCCGAGACGACGGTGGAACTCGCCTCCGGCGCCACGATGATGACAGCCGGTCTGATCCAGCAGAAGAACCGCGCCGTGATCGGCGGCCTGCCGGGGTTGATGAACCTGCCGATCCTCGGCGCCCTGTTCCGCTCCCGCGACTACCAGCGTGACGAGACCGAACTGATGATCATGGTCACGCCCTACATCGCGCAGCCGATGGAGGCGCGCCAGGTCCAGCGGCCGGACGACGGCTTCGTCGACGCGTCGGACGGGCAGGCGGTGCTGCTCGGACGCCTGAACAAGATCTACGGCACGGTCGGCGGCGGCACCCTCGGGCCGGCCTATCGCGGCCGGGTCGGCTTCATCGCCGACTAACCCCGCCCTGCACCGTTCTCGACCCCGCTGCGGCTGGGAGCGGTTCCAGGACCTTGTTTGAACGCGCTCTTACCTGGAGCCGACCGCCCGTTCGGCGGAAAACGCTCCTGCAGGATCGAAGCCCGATGTCTTCCCCCGCCCGCACCCTCGTCGTTCGCGCCCGGCCCATCGCCGCCGCCGTTCTCGTGGCCGCCCTGCTCGGCGCTTGCCGCGCGGATCGCGTCGCCACCACCGGCTCGACCTACCCGATCGATGTCCGCACCCGGCACCCGATCGTGCTGGCGGATGCCGATCGCAGCCTCGATATCTTCCCCACCGGGATCGGCCATATCGATCCGCGCCAGCGCGCCGACCTCGAAACCTTCCTCGTGGAATATCGGCGCTACGGCCGCGGCCTCCTCGTCGTCGAGGTGCCGCGCGGCGTGTCTCCGGCCCTGGCCGGACCGGTGGCGCATACGGGCGAGTCGATCCGGCGCCTCGCGGCGGAGATGGGCGTGCCGGCGGGTGGCGTGCGGGTCATCAGCTACCCGATCGCCAACCCGACGCTCGCCTCGCCGGTGCGCCTGAGCTTCCAGCGGATGCAGGCCAAGGTCGCCGACAAGTGCGGGCTCTGGCCGCGCGACCTCGGCGTCAGCGACCTGCGGGCCGGCTGGTCGAACGAGCCGACCTGGAACCTCGGCTGCGCGATGCAGGCGAACGTCGCCGCCCAGGTCGCCGACCCGATCGACCTCGTGCGCGGTCGGCCGGAGGGCCGCATCGACACGATCCGGCGCACGCAGGATATCGGCCAGCTCCGCGAGGGCAAGGATCCGTCAACCCGTTGGCGTCAAGATGGAAAGGCGAATGTCAGCAGCGACGTGAAGAGCCAGTAGCGCCGCCGGCCCCCCGTCCGCTGCCCGCTCGAACCCTGTCGATCACCGGCCGCGCCCTCCTCGGCACAAGAACCGGAAACCACGCACCATGCCGGACACTCACGAGGCCTCAGAGCGAACCATCGCCCCGGTCCCTCGCATCACGATCCAGGCCTTCTGCGAGACGCCGGAGACCGCGGCGATGATCGAGGGCACCGCGTCCGATCGGCGGATGCAGAAGGCCCATGTCAAGGTGCAGATGGGCGGGGGCGCGGCAGCCCTCGAGGCCTACCGGCACGCGCCGACGCCTAATATCATCGTGATCGAGTTCGTGGGACTGAAGTCGCGGCCGCTCGAATGCCTCGACCAGCTCGCCGAGGTCTGCGACGAGGGCACCAAGGTGCTCGTGATCGGCCACGTCAACGACGTGCTGCTCTACCGGCAGTTCATCCAGCGCGGGGTGAGCGAGTACCTGATGGCGCCGGTCGAGCCGGTCGATCTGATCGCCGCCATCTCCGATCTGTTCGCGGCGCCGGGGGCCAAGCCGGTCGGGCGCACCATCGCCGTCTACGGCGCGCGCGGCGGCGTCGGCAGCTCGACCATCGCTCACAACCTCGCCTGGACGGTGGCGCGCGAGCACGGCACCGCGACCGTGATCGCTGATCTGGACGTCGCCTTCGGCACGGCGGGGCTCAACTTCAATCAGGACCCGCCGCAGGGCATCGCCGAGGCGGTGTTCGCGCCCGAGCGCCTCGACGCCAACCTCCTCGACCGGCTGCTCTCGAAATGTGCCGACAATCTCAGCCTGCTCTCGGCGCCGGCCACCCTCGATCGCACGGTCGACTTGACCGAACCCGCCTTCGATGCGCTCACCGACCTGCTGCGGGCCACCGTGCCCTGCATCGTCCTCGACGTGCCGCATCAATGGAGCGCCTGGAGCCGTCGCGTGCTGGTCAGCGCCGACGAGATCCTGATCGTGGCCTCACCGGATCTGGCGGGGTTGCGCAACGTGAAGAATCTGCTCGCGCTGCTGCACCAGCAGCGTCCCAACGACGCGCGGGCCCGGGTCGTCCTCAATGGTGTCGGCATGCCGAAGCGGCCGGAGATCGCCGCCGCCGAGTTCGCCAAGGCGCTCGATGTGCCGCTCCAGGCCGTCATCCCGTTCGATCCGGCTCTGTTCGGGACCGCGGCCAACAACGGCCAGATGATCGCCGAGGTGCAGGCCGGTTCGAAGCCCGCCGAGATCTTCTCCGAATTGGCCGCGACCGTGACCGGCCGGGCCGAGATCCGTCGTGCCAGGGCGAATCTCCTGGAACCGCTGCTCGCCCGGCTGACGCGTAAGAAGGCGTCCTGACGGTGGTCCGCGCTCACTCCTCCCAACATTGCTGAAGGCGCGGCGCCATGTTCGGTCGACGCTCCAACGCCGCATCGGCTCCTGCCCCGGCCACCGCCGCGGCCGGGCCGACGACGGCTGCCCCGCCGGTTCTCCAGCAGGAGGTCGTGCGCGCCCATCCCGAGCCGCCGCGCATCCCAGTGCCTCAGGCGCCGCTGCCGAAGTCGGAGGACTATTTCCGCACCAAGAGCATGATCTTCGGTGCGCTGATCGAGGCTATCGATCTCGCGCAGCTCGCCCGGCTTGAGGGCGAGGCCGCGCGCGAGGAGATCCGCGACATCGTCTCCGAGATCATCGGCCTCAAGAACATCGTGCTGTCGATCGCCGAGCAGGAGGAGCTGCTCGACGACATCTGCAACGACGTACTCGGCTACGGCCCGCTGGAGCCGCTGCTCGCCCGCGACGACATCGCCGACGTGATGGTGAACGGCGCCGATCGCACCTTCATCGAGGTCGCCGGCAAGATCCAGCTCACCTCGGTGCGCTTCCGCGACAACCAGCAGCTGATGAATATCTGCCAGCGGATCGTCAGCCAGGTCGGCCGGCGCGTGGACGAATCCTCGCCGATCTGCGACGCGCGTCTGCCCGACGGCTCCCGCGTCAACGTCATCGCCCCGCCGCTCGCCATCGACGGGCCGGCGCTGACCATCCGTAAGTTCAAGAAGGACAAGCTCACCCTCGACCAGCTCGTGCGCTTCGGAGCGATCTCGCCCGAGGGCGCGAAGATCCTGCAGATCATCGGTAAGGTGCGCTGCAACGTCGTGATCTCGGGCGGCACCGGCTCGGGCAAGACGACCCTGCTCAACTGCCTCACCGCCTTCATCGAGCACGACGAGCGCGTCATCACCTGCGAGGACGCCGCCGAGCTGCAACTGCAGCAGCCGCACGTGGTGCGCCTCGAGACCCGCCCGCCGAACCTGGAGGGGCAGGGGCAGGTCACCATGCGCGATCTCGTCAAGAACTGCCTGCGCATGCGCCCCGAGCGCATCATCGTCGGCGAGGTGCGCGGACCGGAAGCCTTCGACCTGCTACAGGCGATGAACACGGGCCACGACGGCTCGATGGGCACGCTCCACGCCAACTCCCCGCGCGAATGCCTCGCGCGTATCGAGTCGATGATCACTATGGGCGGCTTCTCGCTGCCCTCGCGGACCCTCCGCGAGATGATCACCGGCTCGGTCGACGTGATCATCCAGGCCATGCGCATGCGCGACGGTTCCCGCCGCATCACGCACATCACCGAGGTGATGGGGATGGAGGGCGACGTCATCATCACTCAGGATCTGTTCGTCTACGACGTGCTGGGCGAGGATGCGAACGGGCGCCTGATCGGCCGTCACCGCTCGACCGGAATCGGCCGTCCGCGCTTCTGGGAGCGGGCGCGATACTACGGCGAGGAGCGGGCGCTGGCGGCCGCCCTCGACGCCGCCGCCGATACCGTGGAGCAGCCCCTGTGAGCGCGCTCAACGCTCCCCTCGCGGCCGGCCTCGTGGCGGTCGCGGCCGGCGCGCTCGCCTACGTCTTCCTGTTGCCGGCGCTCTCGGGCGAGCGGCGGGCCGAGCAGCGGCGCAAGGCGCTGGGTCAGCCGCGCACGACGCTCGCCGAGCGCGGTGCCGCTGCCAACCGCCGCGAACAGGTCGCCAAGAGCCTCAAGGAGCTTGAGGCCAAGAAGGACAAGACCAAGGTTACCCTGGAGCTGCGCATCGCCCGCGCCGGTCTCGATTGGAGCCGTCAGAAATACTACGTCGTCTCCGGGATCATGGCGGCCGTGCTCGCCCTCGTCGCCGTGCTCGTCTCCCAAAACGTGGTCGTTGGTCTGCTCGCCCTCTTCGCGGGTGGGTTCGGCCTGCCCGCGTGGATGCTCAAGTGGCGGCAGAAGCGGCGCGTCGCGGCCTTCGTCGAGGAACTGCCCAACGCCATGGACGTGGTGGTGCGCGGCCTGCGCTCCGGCATTCCCTTGGGCGATTGTCTGCGCATGATTTCGCGTGAAGCGAAGGAGCCGCTGCGCAGCGAGTTCCGGGTGGCGATCGAGGCACAGGCGCTCGGCCTGCCGATGGCGGACGCGATCCTGCGCATGTACGAGCGGGTGCCCGTGACCGAGGTGAACTTCTTCTCGATCGTGATCGGCATCCAGCAGAAGGCCGGCGGCAACCTTTCCGAGGCACTCAGCAACCTGTCGCGGGTGCTGCGCGAGCGCAAGAAGATGGCCGGCAAGATCGATGCGATGAGCATGGAGGCCAAGGTCTCGGCGGGGATCATCGGTGCTCTGCCATTCCTCATCGGCGGCGGCACCTATCTCTCGAGTCCGGACTACACGTCGCTGCTGTGGACGACCTCGGTCGGTAAGATCGCCCTGGTGATATCCGGTCTGTGGATGCTCGCGGGGGTCCTGGTGATGAAGAAGATGATCAGTTTCGACGTCTGATCCGGCTCTGCGACCGGGAGCCGAACGCCCCGCTCCGAGGGGCCATGTCGAGGGGAACGGGGCAGCGCGAGCCGCGCCGCGAGGGATGAGCTGGACCGGACTGACATGCTGGATGACTTTGTCAACACGGCGTTGGCCCCGCGCACCGTCGCCGCGGTGCTGACCGGCATTGCCGCGGCGGCCACGGTCTTCACCCTGGTTCAACCTCTGCTCGAAGGCGACCAGCTCGCCAAGCGGATGAAGCTCGTCAGCGACGAGCGCGAGCAGATCCGGCAGCGCGAGCGCGAGCGGCTCAACAGCCGCGCAAGCCTGCGCGTCGAGCCGAAGGCCTACATGAAGCGGGTGGTCGAGCAGTTCAATCTCAACCGCTGGCTCGGCACGGAGACCGCCAAGGCGAAGCTGGTTCAGGCCGGTTACCGGGGTGCCGGCGCCGAGACCGCCTTTCTGTTCTTCCGCCTCGTGATGCCGATCGTCCTCACGGCCGTCGCCCTGTTCTACCTGTTCGTGCTGGAGGTGCTCGATCAGCCCCTCGCGATCCGGGCCGGCCTCGTCCTGGCCGCCGGCTTCATCGGCCTGAAGCTGCCGGAGGTGTACCTGTCGAACATCACCACCAAGCGGCAGGCGGAAATCCGCCGCGCCTGGCCCGACGCCCTCGACCTGTGCCTGATCTGCGTCGAATCCGGCATGTCGGTCGAGAACGCCTTCCGGCGCGTCAGCCTGGAGATCGCGAGCCAGTCGACCGTGCTCGCCGAGGAACTGGCGCTCCTGACCGCCGAGCTGTCCTTTCTCCCCGAGCGGCGCGTGGCGTACGAGAATCTCGCCCTGCGAACGGGTCTCGAGATCGTCAAGTCGCTCACCACGGCGCTGATGCAGGCCGAGCGCTACGGCACGCCGGTGGGTCAGGCGTTGCGCGTGCTGGCGCAGGAGAGCCGGGACTTCCGCATGACCGAGGCCGAGAAGAAGGCGGCTGCGCTGCCTCCGAAGCTGACCGTGCCGATGATCCTGTTCTTCCTGCCGGTCCTCTTCGTGGTGCTCCTGACGCCCGCCGGGATCCAGGCCTACGCGCTGATGAAGTGAGGCGGCTTCCGGGTGGATGGCCTTCGAGATCATCACCGGATGCGCTCGGCCGTTCGATGATGTAGCCACGCGCGGAGTTCTCCCGCGGTGCGGCATCCCATGGCTCTGCTTTCTCTCGACGACCTCGCTCCCGGCCAGGAGTTCACGGCCGGTCCGATCACGGTGAGCCGGGACGAACTCGTCGCCTTTGCGCGGGTCTACGATCCCCAGCCCTTTCATCTCGACGAGGAGGCCGCCAAGGGCACTTTCGTCGGCACCCTGATCGGCTCCGGATGGCAGACGGCGGCTTTGGGCATGCGGCTGTTCGCGCAGGCGCTGATCTCGCACTCGACCTCGATGGGCTCGCCGGGCATCGCCGCCCTGCGCTGGCTCAGGCCCGTCCTGCCGGGGGATGCCCTGAGCGCCGTCATCCGCGTCGAGGAGGTCCGCCCGTCATCCTCGAAGCCCGACCGCGGCATGGCGCGGCTCGCGATGACGCTGACGAACGGGCGCGGCGAGGCGGTGATGACGCAGGCCTTCGCGGTCCTGTTCGCGCGCGCCGGGGCCGTGCCCGCCCCGCGTCCGGTCGACCTCGCGACGGAGCGCGGACCCGTGACGGAGCCGGACGACGCGGTGCCGCTGCCTTACCTCGCCGACGCCGAGCTCGGCCTGGCCCGCGACCTCGGTGCCCACCGCTTCGAGGCGGACGACATCATCGCCTTCGCACGGGCCTACGATCCGCAGGTCTTCCATCTCGACGCACAGGCCGCGCGGGCCACGCATTTCGGCGCGCTCTGCGCCTCGGGCTGGCAGACCGCCGCGGTCTGGATGAAGCGGCTCAACGCCACCTTCGCCCGCGACATCGCGTTGACCGCCCGCTCCGGCCCGGTGCCGCAACTCGGCCCCTCGCCGGGCTTCAAGGACCTGAAATGGCTGCGGCCGGTCTATGCCGGCGACACCATCCGCTACGCCAGCACGCTGATCGACCGGCGCGCCTCCGCCTCGCGGCCGGGCTGGGGCATCGCCACGCACCGCAACACCGCCGAGAACCAGCGCGGCGAGCCGGTCTTCGAATTCACAGGCACGGTGTTCTGGCAGTGGGAGCCCTCGGCCGCATGAGCGCCCCGTCCGCCCGCCGGATCCTGGTCGCGAGCTTCGTCGGCACCGCGATCGAGTTCTACGACTTCTACATCTACGCCACCGCCGCCGCCCTGGTGATCGGGCCGATCTTCTTTCCCCAGGGCGAACCCGGCGTTCAGACGCTTCAGGCGTTTGCGACCTTCGCCATCGCCTTCCTCGCCCGGCCGATCGGGGCGGCGGCCTTCGGCCATTTCGGCGACCGGATCGGCCGCAAGGCGACCCTGGTCGCCTCGCTGATGATCATGGGCCTGTCCACGGTGCTGATCGGTTGCCTGCCGGGCTATGCCAGCATCGGCTGGTGGGCGCCGGCCCTGCTCTGCCTGCTGCGCTTCGGCCAGGGGGTCGGTTTCGGCGGCGAATGGGGCGGGGCGGCCCTGCTCGCGGTGGAGAACGCGCCGCCGGGGCGCCGCGCACTCTACGGCATCTTCCCGCAACTCGGCGCGCCGATCGGCTTCATCGCCGCCAATCTCCTCTTCCTCGGGCTCAGCGTGGCATTGAGCCCGGCGGATTTCGAGGCTTGGGGCTGGCGGCTTCCGTTCCTGGCCTCGGCCGCCCTCGTCGGCGTCGGGCTCTATGTCCGCCTCAAGCTCACCGAGACGCCGGCCTTCCGCGCCGCCCTCGAACAGGCCCCGCCGGAGCGGGTGCCGCTGGCCACGATCTTCTCCGCACATCTGCGCGCAACGCTGCTCGGCACGCTGGCGATGGTGGCGGCCTACGCCGTCTTCTACCTCTCGACGGTGTTCGCCCTGAGCTACGGCACCGGCACGCTCGGTTACGCGCGCAAGACCTTCCTGCTGTTCGAGTGCGTGGCAATCCTGTTCATGGCGCTGGCGATCCCCCTTTCGGGCTGGTCCGCCGACCGGTTCGGCCGCAAGCCCGTGATGGTCTCGGGTCTTGCCGTGACGGGCGCGCTCGGCGCCGTTCTCGGGCCGATGCTCAGCAGCGGCGATCCCGCCCTGGTCCTCGGTTTCCTCTGCCTCGCTCTCTTCGCCATGGGCTGGATCTTCGGGCCGATGGGCGCGCTCCTGCCCGAACTCTTCCCGACCCGGGTGCGCTACACCGGCGCCTCCGTCACCTACAATCTCGCCGGCATCGTCGGCGCGTCGGGTGCGCCCTTCGCCGCGCAGTGGCTCGCCAATTGGGGCGGCATCGGCCTCGTCGGCCTCTACCTCGCAGCCGCGGCGGGGATCAGCCTCGCCGCCATCGCCCTCATGCCGGAGACCGGTCGCGACGCCTGAAGCCGAGGGGCGCTCGATTCTCGACGGGCGGTCATGCTTACGGCGAATGGATTGCGCACGATTTAGATTGCGCACAATTCAGTTTGCCGGTAATCACAGCCCGAGCCGAGCGGATCGGCCTCGTTCAACCCTGATCACGAGGACAGACCCATGACCGTCGATGTGAAGTACCGCACCACCGCCTCCGCCACCGGCGGCCGCGACGGCTCCGCCCGCACCGAGGACGGCAGCTTCCAGGTCCAGCTCTCGACCCCGAAGGAACTCGGCGGCGCCGGCGGCCCGGGTGCCAACCCCGAGCAGCTCTTCGCGGCGGGTTACTCCGCCTGCTTCATCGGCGCCCTGAAGGTCGCCGGCGGCCAGCTCAAGCTGAAGGTTCCGGCCGAGACGACCGTCACTGCGAATGTCGGCATCGGCCCGCGCTCCGAGGGCGGCTTCGGCATCACCGCCGACCTCAAGGTCAGCCTGCCGGGCCTCGACCGTGCGGACGCCGAGCGCCTCGTCGAGGCCGCCCACCAGATCTGCCCGTATTCCAACGCGACGCGCGGCAACGTCGATGTCGGGCTGACGGTGGCCTGACCCTCACGCTCCCGCCTCATGCGCCCTCGGCTTCATCGCCGGGGGCGGCCTCGTTTCAAGGTCCCTCGATCGTCCGCTTCTGCACCCCGCCCCGCGCCATCTGAGGCTTCTTCGCGCTGAGGATGCGGGAGTTCACACCGGTCCAGCCGATCTCGCCGGAGAGCCGGCCGTACTCGATCTTCGGGCAGCGGTTCATGATCACCGTCACGCCCGCGGCCTCGGCCCGCGAAGCGGCCGCGTCGTCGCGCACGCCGAGTTGCATCCAGATCACCTTCGGCGGCACCGGCAGCGCCAGCGCCTCATCGACCAAAGGGCCCGCCGCGGCGGAATTGCGGAAGATCTCGACCATGTCGACCGGCCCGGTCAGGTCGGACAGCCGCGCGATCACCGGGCGGCCGAGCAGGGTCTGACCCGCCAGTCCCGGATTGACCGGCGTCACCGTGTAGCCGCGCTCACTCAGATATTTGAAGACGATGTAGCTCGGCCGCGCCGGGTTGGCCGAGGCACCGACAAGGGCGATCGAGCGCGTCGCCTTGAGCACGGCGCGGATCTGCGCATCGGGGTAGCGGTCGTGCCGGGTGGCGATGCCTTCGGGCGCGGTGTCGATCGTCGGGATCATGCCGCTCTTGTCCGCCATGCGCTGACATGCTGCAAGGCTCAGTCATGAGCGAGACCGTGATGAGCCTGGAGGAAACCGCTGCCTTTCTGGAGCGCGATTTCCCGCAGATGAATGCGGGTGGGCGCCACTTCCATCTGGAGGCGGTGGGGCCGCTCTCGGCGCGGATGCGTCTCGATTATCATGAGCGCCACCTGCGCCCCGGCGGCACGGTCTCCGGCCCCTCCATGATGGCGCTGGCCGACTACGCGCTCTACGCGGCGATCCTCTCGAATATCGGCCCGGTGGCGCTCGCCGTGACGACGAATCTGAACGTCAACTTCCTGCGCCGGCCCGGCCCCGCCGCGCTCGTGGCCGAGTGTCGGCTGCTGAAACTCGGGCGGCGCCTTGCCGTTGGGGAAGTCGCCATCCGCAGCCAGGGCGGCGAGGCGATCGTCTGCCACGCCACCGGCACCTACTCGATCCCGCCGGAGCGGTGAGGCGGTGGAGCCGCGCGCGGCTCGGCGGCAGGCGCTACTCCGCCGGTGCCGCGAGCGGCGTTGCCGGAGTCCGCGGCGGGGCATCGGTCGGGCGGGGCTGGTAGCCGAGCGTTTCGGGCATGAACAGCAGGTAGAGCGCGAAGCCGACCGCCGCGATCGCCGCCAGCACGAGGAAGGCCGCCGAGTAGCCCGCCCCCACGATCACCACGCCGGCCAACGTCGCGCTCAGCGCCGCGCCGAGACCCTGCGCCGTCGCCGCCGCACCCTGGGCGACGTTGAAACGGCCGGTGCCGCGGGTGAGATCGGCGACCACGATCGGGAACAGCGCGCCGTAGATGCCGGCGCCGACGCCGTCGAGGCACTGCACCGCCACGAGGTAGAAGGGGTTGTCTGAGAACGTGTAGAGCACACCCCGCAGGGCCAGGACGCCGAAGGCGACCAGGAAGATCGGCTTGCGTCCGAAGCTGTCGGCCTTGGCACCCACCAGCACCGCCATGGGCACCATCACGCATTGCGCCGCGACGATGCAGATTGCGATCAGCGACGTCGCGTTGTCCTTGCCCACGACCTTGGTGAGCAACTGCCCGACCGAGGGCAGCATCGCCGCATTGGCGAGATGGAAGGCGGCGCAGAGAAGCGCGAACAGCATCAGGTGTCGGTTGCGCAGCAGCAGGCTGAGTCCCGACGGCTGCTCGCAATTCTGGTCCTCGGCGCAATCGAGACCGCGGGCGAGATCGTCGTCGATCTCCTCGCCCGGCACCATCAGCATCGCGGCGATGGAGGCGGCGGCGAGAAGTCCCATCAGCCAGAACACCACCACGGGTCCGAACAGGTAGGCCAGACCGCCCGCGAGCATCGCCGAGATCGCGTTTCCGGCGTGATTGAACCCTTCGTTGCGGCCGATGCGCTTCGAGAACAGCTTGGGTCCGACGAGGCCGAGCGTGATGCCGGTCAGCGCAGGCGCGAAGACGGAGCCCGCCATGCTGGCGAGCGCCTGCGTGCCGGCCACCAGCGTGAAGTTCGAGATCCAGGGTAGGACGAGGCAGCTCAGGGTCACGACGACGGCTGCGGCGATCACGACGCTGCGCTTGGCATTGGTGCGGTCGATCAGCGCGCCCGCAGGCGTCTGGGCCAGCAGCCCGGCAATGCCCGCAATCGTCATCACCAGGCCGATCGTGGCCTCGTTCCAGCCCTGCTCCGGCCCGCGCACTGCGAGCAGGTAGATGGCGAGGTAGGGGCCGAGCCCGTCGCGCACGTCGGCGAGGGTGAGGTTGAGCAGATCGAGACCGAGCAGGGCGCGCCGGGAGGGCTCGCGCACGGTGGAATCGGGGGAGGCGGGCGACGAATGTGTTTCGACAGGCATCGGCAGTCCCCACGGGCAAGCGCGACGTCTCGGGTCCAGATCGCAGCCTCATGAGGACAGCAACCCGGTCATTCGCGTTTCGATTGCCCGGTTCGCCTCCGAAGAGGGCGAGGGGCGACGCGATTCCGGCGCTAAGTCTTGCTTGGCCCGTTCGTTCCAGGTGCGACGATTTCTAATCCCGACGCCTTGATCACATCTTTGTGCAGCGCGGCGAGCCTTGCGGCGTAAGCTATTGCCTTCCGATCAGAGGTAACGACGCTTTAGCCATGGAGGGATCCGGGCTCATCCTCGCGGTGGCTGCGAAAGGTTTGGTTAGCGCGCCGCACCGAGAGAGGTAGGCCGACACACAAGAAACGACGCCGATGCCCCCCTCCGATGACGAGAAGAACCGGGCGAAGGATGGGGGCGTGCCGCCGGAATCCCGATCGCGGCGCCGGCTGCGACTTCCTTTGGCCCGTCACCTCCGCTCGGCCCGGAACTGGATCGCGCTCGGTGTCCTCGCGCCTGTCGGCATGCTGGTGCTCTCGGCCATCATGCTGCTCGATCTGCGGCGCGACGCCTGGGAGAAGGCCGAGCAGACCTCGAAGAACCTGCTCCAGGTGATCGAGCGCGACATCGCCCGCAACATCGAGATCATCGACCTGTCGTTGCAGGCCGTCGTCGACAACATCAAGGCACCCGGCGTCGCCGAGATCAGTCCGGCCCTGCGCCAGTTGGTCCTCTTCGACCGCGCCACGACCGCCCGCGACATGGGCGTGATGCTCGTTCTCGATGAGAACGGTGACAGCATCCTCGATTCCAATGCGGTGCCCGCCCGGCGCGTCAACAACGCCGACCGGGGCTATTTCCAGCTTCATAAGGCGAACGCCGATCTCGGCCTCCACATCAGCCCGCCGCTGAAGTCGCGCCTGCTCGGCGAAACGGTGCTCGTGCTGAGCCGCCGGATCGACCGGCCGGATGGCTCCTTCGGCGGCGTGGTCCTGGCGAGCCTCAAGCTGTCCTACTTCAGCACCCTGTTCGACCGGATCGGGCTGGGGCGGGAAGGCGGCATCAACCTCTACCTGCGCGATGGCACGCGCCTGATGCGCTATCCCGCCGTGGAGGCCGATATCGGCGCCAACATTGCCGGGGCGCCGACCTTCCAGCGCTTTCTCGCCGAACATAGCGGCAGCTTCAGGGGCCTGTCCGTTCGCGACGGCGTCGAGCGGTACTATGCCTACACGCAAGTCGGGGATCGGCCGCTCATCCTCAACGTCGCGCTCGGAACCCATGAGATCGAGGCGGAGTGGCAGGCTAAGGCCGCGGTGCTCGGTCTGGCCGTCCTCGTCCTGTGCGGTTTGACCGTGCTGCTCTCGCTCCTGTTCGGACGGGAGCTGCGCCGGAGCGCGACGATGCAGGCGGAATTGGCCAAGCTCGCGCGGACCGATTCCCTGACCGGATTGGCGAACCGGCGGCAGTTCGAAGAGGCGTTCGAGCGAGAGTCCCGCGCGTCAGCGCGCACTGGCCGGCCGCTGGCGTTGCTCGTGATCGATGCCGATCACTTCAAGACCTTCAACGACCGCTTCGGCCACGCCGTCGGGGACGCCGTGCTCAGAGGTTTGGCGGATACGCTGATGCGGAGCGTGCGCCGGCCGGGCGATCTCGCTGCCCGCATCGGCGGGGAAGAATTCGCCGTGCTGATGCCCGGGACCGATCGTGAAGGGGCGGGGCGGGTCGCGGCCGCCATCCACGACACCACGCGAACGCTCATGCTGCCGTCCGCCGGGATCGGGCCGGGCTCCGTGACCGTGAGCATCGGCCTCGCCGTGAGTTCGGCGGGCGGTGCGGCGGACCTCTTTCGTCGGGCGGATGCCGCACTCTACGAGGCCAAGAGCGGAGGGCGCAATCAGACCCGTTCTGCGTCCGACGGGGCGAGTGTCCCGCCGCCCGACCGGCAGAGTCCCCGGCTCGCCGCCATCTGAGAGCGCCCCGCGCGCCGATTTCGTCGGCGCGCGGGTGAGCCGGGCACGGCGCTTCGCCTACGGACAGGGGTGACGGGCGCCGTCATTGCCGAGATAGGTACCGCTCCGAGCATCGTAGGAGCGGAAGCGGCGGGCGCAGGCCGCCACGGCCTCGGGATCCGGGCCGCCCTGAACCACGACCGGGGCGGCCTGTGCCTGGGAGTTGGCGAGAGCGCCGCCGAGGATCGCCCCCGCCGCGAGACCCGCGACGCCCGCGCCGACGGCCGCCCCGACACCCGGACCCCGCCGATAACCCCGGCCGTAGCCGTAGCGGCGATGACCGTAATGGCGGTGGCCGAAGCGGCGGTATTGGGCGTAGCCGGTCGGGAGATCGCTCCGGACCAGGGCCTCCACCGGACCCTGCGGCGCCGGAGCGGCCGATGCGGGCGCACCGGCGAGCAAGGCGGCAAAGGCAGTGAGCGCGAAGGTCGACTTCATCAGTTAAGCAACTCCGTGATCATCCATGAGAGAGGCCGTGAACGAGAGCGCTGGTTCCGCCAGCGCTCACTTTCTCTCTGCAAACGTGCGGGCGGCATCATCGCATCCGGCCCTCCGGCCCGGTGGCCGTGAGGACCGGATCCCCGGTTACGGCCTCTCGCATCAATCGCGGAAGGTCAGGGGCGCCGGCTTCGGCGCGGCCAGGAGCCCGCCGAGGAAGGCGGCGATGGCACCGAGGACCAGAGCGATCGAGGCGTAGAGCGCGCCCTGGGTCGCGACCGACTTCGCCGTCTTGGCCGCCTCTTCCGCCTGCTTCTTGGCGCTGGCCACCGCCTGTTCGTACTGCTTCTGATAGTCCTGAACCTGCTGACGCGCCTGATCGACCGGGATGTTCTGAGCCTTGGCGAGCGCGTCGGCGGCGCGGCTCTCGGCCTGCTGCTTGTCGGCGGCATCACCCGAGAGCAGGGCGCGCATCGCCGAGACGGCCGCGTCCCGCGCAGCCTGCGGATCCTGGCCCGCCGCCTGATCCTTCACCCGCTGCTCGATCCGGTCGAGCGGGTTCGGGATCTTGGTCAGCGACGGAGCAGCGGCCTGCGCCGCGGTCTGGACGGATCCGCCGACGAGATTGCCCGCTCCGCCCAGGGCCGAGCCCACCGTGCCGACGGCGGTCCCGACGACGCCGCTCGCGGCGGACGTTAGCAGGTAGAGAACGACGAGCGTGGTGACGACCCAGGACACGAGGCCGTGCAGTCCGGCAATTCCGCGAAGGGGCTTGCCCGCGAGGCGGCCGGCGACCAGACCGCCGATGAGCGACGCGACGATGCCCGAGCCGACGAACCAGGCACCGGCGCCGAGGGAGAACGTCGACGCGGTCGGATTCTCGGCCGTGTCGAGCCCGACCGAGGCGAGGCCTGCGGCCACGCCTGCGAGGTTGACGACGACTTGCGCCACCAGAGCCGTCGCGGCGCCGGCGAAGACGGCCCCCCAGGAGACTTGGTTCAGGGCGACCGTTTCATGTGCGACGCTCCGCGTGCCGTCCACGGACGAGGGTTGGAAACCGGAAGGATAGGTCACGCTGAGACTCCGAAGTCTGCGGCGGTTCTCGGAAGAGAGCCGGGCCTTAGTTGCGTCCGCGGACGAGGAGACCGAGGCCGAAGCCGATCAATCCGGCGACGAGCAGGGAGGCGTGCGGCCACTCGGCCGACCGTTCGTGACCCTCCTGCAGCGTGCGGCGGCCGCGATCATAGATGTCCTCGGCCGCGTCGTAGGCCTCGTCGGCAACGTGCCGCGCAGTGTCCTTGGCCTGTCCGTAGAGGCTCTCGGCCCGGCCGGCGGCTTCGCGCACCCGGCCTTCGACGGAATCGTCTCGGGAGCCGGTCAGATCGCCGAAGGCGCCCTGAACCTTGCCGCCCAATTCCCGGGCGGCCCCTGTGATCCTATTGGTATCGACCATGGTCGCGAACCCTCGCTCCAAGATAATGGTGTCGCTCCGCCCGTCACGGACGCAGCGCCTTCTCCCGCCGGCCGTGCGCTCGACACGGCAGCGGTGCACGAACGGGTTGCAAACCCGCTGGTTCCGGCGCCGCCGAACGGATCCACAGTCACAATCGCGACAGGGCTCGGCACAGTTTCAACGGGTGACGCCGCGCGCGGTGCCCGTTGCGGCGTGATTGCGTTCAAGGACGGTTCAACCAGCCCGCCCTAGATCTCGTGAACCGGCGCGGCGCCCCGCCGCCCGAGATGTCGGGAGATCGACATGCGTTCCAACCTTCTGCGCACCTTCACGATCCTGATCGGCCTCGCCGCCGCCCCCGCACTCGCGCAGGCGCCGAGCCCGGCCACGCCGCCCACCACCGCGAAGCCGCCCGCGGCCGCGCCGGCCACCCCGCCGGCGGCTGCGCCGAAGGCCGATGCGAAAACGGATGCGAAGGCTGAGCTGATCGACATCAACTCCGCCAGCGCCCAGGAGCTGAGCCAGCTCAAGGGGATCGGCGAGGCGCGCTCCGCGGCCATCGTCAAGGGCCGCCCGTACCGGGGCAAGGACGAGCTGGTTCGCAAAAAGATCCTGCCGGAATCGGTCTATGCCGGCATCAAGGATCAGATCATCGCCAAACAGAAATAGCGTTTCACGTCCCCGGCTGCGGAGGTGGGCTATCGGGACGGCGCGCGCGATGCTACGCGCCGCCGGACCCGATCTTTGAACACGCTCGATCAACGATGCCCGCCGCCCATTCTCGGATCCTCCTGCATCACGGCGACCTGCCGCCCGATTTCGTGCCCGGCACGGCGATCGCCATCGATACCGAGACCCTGGGGCTCAACCCGCACCGTGACCGGCTCTGCGTCGTGCAGGTCTCTCGCGGCGACGGCAGCGCCGACGTGGTGCAGATCCGGCCCGGCGATCCGGCGCCCGAGCGGCTGGCGGCCATCCTCGCTGACCCGCAGGTGATCAAGATCTTCCACTTCGCCCGGTTCGATCTCGCCGTGCTGTTCAAGGCCTTCGGCGTGATGCCGGCACCGGTCTATTGCACCAAGGTCGCGTCGAAGCTCGCGCGGACCTACACCGATCGGCACGGCCTCAAGGACGTTGTGCGCGAGCTCGTGGGCGTCGATCTCTCGAAGCAGCAGCAATCGTCCGATTGGGGCGCGGACGCGTTGAGCCAGGCCCAGATCGATTATGCGGCCTCCGACGTGCTCTACCTGCACGCTGCCCGAGAGCGGCTCGACGCGATGCTCGCCCGCGAGGGGCGCGCAGAGATGGCGCGGGCCTGCTTCGACTTCCTGCCGACCCGGGCCCAGCTCGACCTGGCCGGGTGGCCCGAGGTCGACATCTTCGCTCACGCCTGAGTCGCGCCCGCACTTCGACGCCCGCCGGATCCGCAAAAACGGGCAATGCCGCCGGACAGGCGAGGTGAGATCGGCTCCGGCAGCGATGCCGGCCAGCAACGCCCGCGCGGAAGAGTGCCGAGGCGCGGCGTTTCGCGCTGCTTTCGGTGCGGGGGCACACGCGGGCGACGTTGATCATTTGTCGAAGACGAGGCCATAACTTCGCCACCGCACCGGGGCATCCGGCCGGCAGGGCGCGACCGCGAGCGCGCCGACCCTTCAGGAACGCGATGCAGGCGGCCGACACCATTCAGACGGAGACGGATCTCCTCGCGCTCGCCGCGAACGAGAACGCGCGTCGCAGGCGGGCGCACGGGCGGGCGCGCCGGCACAGTGCGCAGGTGCGCACGTTGCGCCGGGTGATCCCCGTCGCCGCCGGACTCGCCGTGCTGGGCCTCGCGGGGATCGTGCTGTGGAGCCCGCTCTCCGGCAGCATCCCCAACGTCTCCATCGGTCCGATCAGCGTCTCGGGCACCAAGGTCACGATGGAGAACCCGCGCCTGTCCGGCTTCCGCAAGGGCGAGCGCGGCTACGAAGTGGTTGCCGACGCCGCGCAGCAGGACGTGCGCAAGCCCAGCATCATCGAGTTGCAGGCCATGAAGGGCCACGTCGCCACCGACGACAAGGGCGGGCGCGCCTACCTCCAGGCCCAGGGCGGCGTGTTCGACTCCACCCGCGAGTCGCTCAATCTCGAGAACGACATCCGCCTGTGGACCGATAAGGGCGAAGAGGTCCGCCTCTCCGTTGCCACCGTCGATTTCAAGACCGGGAGCTTGCGCTCCTCCAAGGCCGTCACCGTGACGGTGCCGTCGGGATCTATCGTCGCCGACACCCTCGATGTCGTCGAGAACGGCCGGGTCATCTCCTTCGTCGGCCGCGTCCACGCCGTGTTCCACGGCGAGGATGGCGAGAAGGAGAGCGGTGCCAAGGTCGCCGCGCGGGCGGACGTCGAGCGCATCCACACCTCCGCGGCGGAACCCACGCGATGAAGCGGTGTCTCGGTCCGGCGCTCGCCGCCGGCCTCGCTCTCCTGCTGGCCCCTCTCTCGGCCCAGTCCGTTGCCGCCGCACCGGCCAAGGAGGCCGCCAAGGATACGGCGAAGGAAAAGGCCGCGCCGCTCGGTACCGTCGGCGGCGGCAAGGGGCCGATCAAGATCGATGCCGATCGGCTCGACGTGTTCGACAAGGAGAACAAGGCGATCTTCGCCGGCAATGTCGTGGCGGTGCAGGGCGAGAGCACGATTCGCTGCTCGGCCATGACGGTCCACTACAAGCGCGACAAGGACAAGGATCCGGGCAAGGACGCCGCGAAGGGTGATCCGAAGGCCGAGACGCAGGCGGCCGAGGACGCGAAGGCCAAGGCGGCGATGGGCGGCAGCGGCATCCGCAAGGTCGAGTGCGCCGGCCCCGTCACCGTCGCGCAGAAGGATCAGGTCGCCACCGGCGATAACGCGGTGTTCGATCAAGAGGCCAAGCGCATCGTGCTGACCGGCAATGTCGTGCTCAGCCAGTGCCAGAACGTCACCCGCGGCTCTCGGCTCGTCTACGACATGGCGACGGGCCGGGCGAACATGGACCCGGTGGCGGGCGGTCGCGTCTCCGCGATGTTCGTGCCCGGCGAGGGGGGCGACGCCAAGGGCGGGCAGGCCGGCGGCCAGCCGAAGGGCTGCACCCAGCCGGCCGTGGCCGGAAAGCCGGGTTCCAAGGCCGCCGAGAAGCCGGCCGTGAAGACGCGGGCGCAGGCGAACTGACCGTGACGGGAGCCGGGATGCCTGCGGGCGTGCCGCTGCGGGCGGTCGTCGAACCGAGGCCGGCGAGAAGCGGCCGCAAGGGCTCGTGGCTCGGTCGCCTGTTCGGGCGCGGTGGCTCCACGCCGCAGGCCGCGCCCGACCCCGCGCTCGCTGAGGGGGGCGGTCCGGGCGTGCTGCACGTCCGGGGCCTTCGCAAGAGCTACGGCGCGCGCACCGTCGTCCATGAGGCGGGGCTCACCGTCCACAACGGCGAGGCGGTAGGGCTGCTCGGGCCGAACGGCGCGGGCAAGACCACGATCTTCTACATGATCACCGGTCTCGTGCCGGCCGATCGCGGCTTCATCAGCCTCGACGGCATGGAGATCACCCATCTGCCGATGTATCAGCGCGCCCGGCTCGGCATCGGTTACCTGCCGCAGGAAGCCTCGATCTTCCGCGGGCTGTCGGTCGAGGACAACATCCGCGCCGTGCTGGAAGTGGCCGAGCCCGACCGCAGGGCGCGCGAGCGCAAGCTCGACTCGCTGCTCGAGGAGTTCGATATCGCGCGGCTTCGCAAGTCGCCCTCCATCGCCCTGTCGGGCGGCGAGCGTCGCCGCTGCGAGATCGCCCGGGCGCTCGCCTCCTCGCCGACCTTCATGCTGCTCGACGAGCCCTTCGCCGGCATCGACCCGATTGCGGTGGGCGACATCCAGGACTTGGTGAAGCACCTGAAGCAGCGCGGCATCGGCGTGCTCATCACCGACCACAATGTCCGCGAGACGCTGGGCCTGATCGACCGCGCCTACATCGCCCATTCCGGCCGTATCCTCACCGAGGGCACGCCCGAGCAGATCGTGGCCAATGAGGATGCCCGCCGGCTCTATCTCGGCGAGGATTTCCGGCTCTGATCTGGCCGGCCCGCGCGGCAGAGGCCGCCGGGGTGCCGTCGATCGCCGTCTTGAAAATGAGGCGATAGCGGTAACGGCCCCTGAACTACGCGCGCCGATGCCCAGGTCGTGCGCAAGGTTTTCTTGAGCCTTGAAATGCAATCCATCCGCAACGTCTCACGCAGTGCGTGTAGAGGTTTCGCGGGGCTTGATCGGTGCAGGTCTGTGGCGCTGCTGCCCACCCAAGTGGAATTCAGGGTGCGGATGCCAATCAGACTTTGACGAGCGGTTCGGATGGGGCTAGACCTAAACAAAGGAGAAGCAAAGAACGTGCCGAATGTGGTGCGGCTCACGCCTGGGCTGCGATTTGTCAACAATTTCTGAGAGTTGGACGTCGCGATGAGTCTGCTGCAACGGCTTGAAATGCGCCAGGGCCAGTCCCTGGTGATGACGCCGCAACTGCTGCAGGCGATCAAGCTTCTCCAGCTCTCGCAGCTCGATCTCGCCGCCTATGTCGATGCCGAGCTGGAGCGCAATCCGCTGCTGGAACGCACCGAGGGCGAGCCAGCCTCCGAGCGCGAGGCGCCGGAGGCAACTGGCGACGGCGAGTACGAGGGCGGCGACGGGCCGGAGCCCGAGGCGTGGCTCGCCTCCGACATGACGCCGAGCCGCAGCGAGATCGAGGGCGACCTCGACACGCGCCTCGACAACGTCTTCGCCGACGAGAATCCCGCCCCGCGCGAGAGCGGGACCGGCGACATGCTCTCGCTGACGCCCGCGCCCTACGGCAATACCGGCGGCAGTTTCGACGGGGAGCTTCCCGATTTCGAGGCGTCGCTCACCGCCGAGACGAGCCTGCGCGAGCACCTCGCCGCCCAGCTCGACCTCGCGACCCGGAACCCGTCCGACCGGCTGATCGGCAGCTTCCTCATCGATGCGGTGGACGATGCCGGTTACCTGCGCGAGGACATCGACGGCGTGGCCGAACGGCTCGGCGCCTCGCTCGACGACGTCGCCCGCATCCTGAGGCTCGTCCAGACCTTCGACCCGCCGGGCGTGGCCGCCCGCGACCTCGCCGAATGCCTCGCGATCCAGCTCCGCGAGCAGGACCGGTTCGATCCGGCGATGCAGGCCCTGGTCTCGCGCCTCGACCTCGTGGCCAAGCGCGACTTTCCGGCCCTGCGCCGCCTCTGCGGCGTGGACGACGAGGATCTCGTCGAGATGCTGGCCGAGATCCGCCGGCTCGACCCGAAGCCGGGCCGCGCCTTCGGCTCGCACGCCGTCGAGGTGCTGGTCCCCGACGTGTTCGTCCGCCCGGCGCCGGACGGATCCTGGCTGGTGGAGCTGAACTCGGAGGCGCTGCCGCGGGTGCTGGTCAACCAGAGCTACTATGCCCGCGTCTCCAAGGGGGCGGTGGCGGATGGCGACAAGGCGTTTCTGTCGGAGTGCCTGCAGACCGCCAACTGGCTCACCCGCAGCCTGGAGCAGCGGGCGCGCACGATTCTGAAGGTCGCCACCGAGATCGTGCGCCAGCAGGATGCCTTCTTCCTCCACGGCGTCGCCCACCTGCGCCCGCTCAACCTCAAGACCGTCGCCGAAGCGATCGGCATGCACGAATCGACCGTCTCGCGGGTGACCTCCAACAAGTCGATCGGCACGAGCCGCGGCACCCTGGAGATGAAGTACTTCTTCACCGCCGCAATCCCTGGCGCCGCCGGGGCGGCCGCCCATTCCTCGGAAGCCGTCCGCCACCGCATCAAGCAGCTCGTCGATGCGGAAGCCTCGGATGTTCTGTCCGACGACGCGCTGGTGCAGCGCCTGCGCGACGAGGGCGTCGACATCGCCCGCCGCACCGTCGCGAAGTACCGCGAGTCGTTGCGCATTCCCTCGTCGATCGACCGCCGCCGGGCGAAAATGGCCTCCGCCGCCCGCTGACACCGGGTGCGGAGAGGCTACCCGAAAGCCTTGTGCCGGCTCGCCTTCGCGTTGACTTGACCCGTCCCCCTTTCTAACTCTCGAAGCCCTCGGGAGGAAAAGCGGAGACGTCGATGGCAGGTTTGCGGGTGACGGGGCATGGCCTCGATCTCGGTACGGCTCTGCGGGGCCGGGTCGAAGACCGCATGGCGGCGACGCTTTCGAAGTACCTCGATCCGCATATGAGCGGCACCTGCACCGGGCATGTGACGCTGCGGCGCGACGGCACCGCCTACCGCACCGATTGCGTGCTGCATCTCGTCACCGGCCTGACACTCGAAGCCTCGGGCGCCGCGCACGACGTGCATGCGAGTTTCGAGCAGACCGCCGACAAGCTCGAGAAGCGCCTGCGCCGCTACAAGCACAAGCTCAAGACGCACAGTGCGCCGAGCCCCAACGGAGCGGAGATCGAGGCGGCCTACGCCGTCTTCGCCGCGCCCGACGAGGAGACCGACGACGAGTCGTTCGAGGCGGAGGAGGGCGACCATCCTCCGGTCGTGGCCGAGAGCACCCGCACCTTGAAGCGCCAGTCGGTCAGCGAGGCCGTCACTGCCCTCGACATGACCGGGGCTCCGGTGGTCGTTTTCGTTCACGCTGGCACCGGGCGCATCAACGTCGTATATCGGCGCAGCGACGGCGCGATCGGGTGGGTCGATCCTCCCGCCGATCGGGGTTGAGGCACGGCCCCGTTTCGGATCACCGCGGGCGGGGAAGCGAGCGTCCCTCACGAAGTTCCGGCTGCACTCCCGCCGCCGGACGAGGGACCGCCCGGATCCTTGACGCGAGCGGCTCGGTGCCGGGGCCACCCGTCCCGGGGGCGTGCATGGGAACGCGGGACCGCCGGATGGATCCCGCCGACGAGGCGTTAAGTTTTCATGCCGATGCTCGAATTCCTGAACCCGGACTCGGTCGTCTCTGCCTTGCGCGTGCGGGACAAGAAGCACGTGCTCCAGGAGCTGGCCATTCACGCCGCCCGCCGCCTGCCGGGCCTGTCCGACCGCGACATCTTCGAGACCCTGCTTCAGCGCGAGCGCCTCGGCTCCACCGGTATCGGCGACGGCGTGGCCATCCCTCACGGTAAGCTGGCGCAGCTCGACCGCCTGTTCGGCCTCGTCGCCCGGCTGGAAAAGCCTGTGGACTTCGATGCCCTCGACGGCCAGCCGGTCGATGTCGCCTTCCTGCTGCTCGCCCCCGAGACGGCGGGTGCCGACCACCTCAAGGCCCTAGCCCAGGTGGCCCGGCTTCTGCGCGAGCCCGGCATGCTGGAACGGATCCGCAGCGCCCGCGACGCCACCGCCCTCTACGCTCTGCTGGCCAACGGCCCGACGACGCAGGCCGCCTGATCATGCTCGTAGTCTCTGCGCGTACCGCCCTGGTTCTGGCGGCGCTTCTGGCTCCCGGCACCCTGCACGCTCAGAGCGATGCGGCCTGTGCCCGCGACGTGCTGGTGGCCGGTTCGATGCAGAGACAGGCGATCGAGCAGCTCGAAGGCGGGGGCGAAGACGAGGCGAGCCTCTGCCGCGTCTGGCGCCGTCACGTCGAGACCATGCGGCGGATCGCTGGCGTCTACGGCCGCTGCCTGTCCGGTCCCGAGCGGACCGAGCGCCTGTCTCAGGTTCAGGGCTCGGAAAAGGAGTTCGCGGGCCTCGTGCGCAGCCGCTGCCGCGGCCTGTGAAGCGCGGCGCCGACGCCCGGCGCGATCACCACCCGAACGGCAGGCCCGCACGTCGCCCGGGCGACGCGCGATTTGCTTCGCGACGCGGGCGATCGAACGTCGTCCGAGCCGCCCGGCGGAGCCGAGCGCGGCTGTTCGCGCCGTGCAATTCGTGCATGATCGCTGCAACCGCCCGTGAGCCTCATCCCGGGCCCCACCGGTCCGGAAGCTGATCGCGCGTGCCCCCCTTTCCCTTCACCGCCATCGTTGCCCAGGAGGAGATGAAGCGGGCGCTGCTGATCGCGGCCGTCGATCCCTCGATCGGCGGCGTCCTGATCTTCGGGGACCGGGGCACCGGCAAGTCCACCGCCGTGCGGGCGCTGGCGGCGCTGCTGCCGAAGATCCCGGCGGTGGCAGGCTGCCCTTATTCCTGCGCGCCCGACAGCCCGGCCGAGGCCTGCCCGCACTGTGCCGGGCAGAGGGGCGAGGGCAAGAGCGGGAATAGGATCAAGACCCACCTGATCCCGGTGCCGGTGGTCGATCTGCCCCTCGGCGCCACCGAGGACCGGGTGGTCGGCGCCCTCGATTTGGAGCGGGCGCTCACGCGGGGCGAGAAGGCGTTCGAGCCGGGCCTCTTGGCGCGGGCGAACCGCGGCTTCCTCTATATCGACGAGGCGAACCTGCTCGAGGACCATCTCGTGGACCTCCTGCTCGATGTCGCTGCCTCCGGCGTCAACACGGTGGAGCGCGAGGGCCTGTCGCTGCGCCACCCGGCCCGCTTCGTCCTCGTCGGCAGCGGCAACCCGGAGGAGGGGGAACTGCGCCCGCAGCTTCTCGATCGCTTCGGCCTCGCCTGCGAGGTGACGACGCCCACCGAGATCGCCACGCGCATCGAGGTGGTGCGGCGGCGCGACGCCTACGAGCGCGACAGCGAGGCGTTCTGTGCCGCCCAAGCCAAGGCGGAGAAGGCACTGCAGAAGACGATCCTGTCCGCCCGCGAGCGGCTCGGCGGCGTGAGCGTGCCCGACGCGGTGCTGGAGAGCGCAGCCCGGCTCTGCCTCGCGCTCGGCACCGACGGCCTGCGCGGCGAACTCACGCTGATGCGCACCGCCCGGGCACTCGCCGCCCTCGACGGGGCGGGGACGGTCACGGCCGCGCATCTGCGGCAGGTGGCGCCGAGCGCGCTCCGCCACCGCCTGCGCCGCAACCCCCTCGACGAATCGGGCTCCACGGCGCGCGTGGCGCGGGCCGTGGAGGAGGTGCTGGGCGCAGGGTGACCCGCGCCGTCAGTCGTCCTGGTCGATATCCTTGTCGAGGATCAGCTTCGACTCGACCGTCGTATCGGCCTTGAGCCGGTAGACCAGCGGGATGCCCGTGGCGATCTCCAGGCTGGCGATGGTCTTGGTGGTCATGCCGTCCAGCACCATCACCAGCGCCCGCAGCGAGTTGCCGTGGGCCGCGACCAGCACCCGCTCGCCCGACATCACGCGCGGCAGGATCGTCTGGATGTAGTAGGGCAGCACCCGCGCGGCGGTGTCCTTGAGGCTCTCGCCGCCGGGCGGCGGCACGTCGTAGGAGCGGCGCCACTCGTGGACCTGGGCATCGCCCCAGCGCTCGCGCGCGTCGTCCTTGTTGAGGCCGGAGAGATCGCCGTAATCGCGCTCGTTCAGCGCCTCGTTGCGGATCGTCTCCAGACCGCCCTGACCCATCTCCTCGAGGATCAGCGCGCAGGTGTTCTGGGCGCGCCGCAGGTTCGAGGTGAAGGCTACGTCGAACTGCGTGCCCTGGGCCTTGAGCCAGCGTCCGGCCCGGCGTGCCTCGGCAACGCCGAGCTCCGTCAACTCCGGGTCGCGCCAGCCGGTGAACAGCTTCTTCAGGTTCCACTCGCTCTGGCCGTGCCGAGCGAGGACGAGCAGGCGCTCCATGGGACGGGTCTCTCCGGAGAAGGTCAAGGCGAGGCCGCCACGTCACGGGACCTCGCCAGCATGGGCCGGGCCTCTACCAGAGGCGGCGACACCTCCCAAGCCCAAGCCTGACGTTCCGCCGGAATCGTTATTCCGACGAAGGTCTAATCCCTCAGCCCCAGCACGTCGTCCATGCCGTAGAGGCCCGGCGGCTTGTCGAACGCCCATTGTGCGGCCCGCACGGCGCCGCGGGCGAAGATCGCCCGGTCCTCGGCGTGGTGGGAGAGGGTGATCCGCTCGGAGGGACCGGCGAAGATTACGCTGTGGTCGCCGACCACCGAGCCGCCGCGCAGAGTCGCGAAGCCGATATCGCCGGGCCGCCGCGCGCCGGTATGGCCGTCGCGGGTCGAGACGCGGGTCTCGGTGAGACGCACGCCGCGGCCCTCCGCCGCCGCCTCGCCGAGCAGCAGGGCCGTTCCCGAGGGCGCATCGACCTTCATGCGGTGGTGCATCTCCAGCACCTCGATGTCGAATTCCTCGCCCAACGTCGCGGCGACCTTGCGCACGAGGCCGGCGAGGAGGTTGACGCCGAGCGACATGTTGCCCGAGCGCACGATGCGGGCATGGTAGCTGGCCGCCTCCAGCCGCTTCAGGTCGTCCGGCGAGAGCCCCGTGGTGCCGACGACATGGACGATGCGGGCCTGCGCCGCGAGTTCGGTGAAGGCGACGGTCGCGGCGGGGGCGGTGAAGTCCAGGACACCGTCGGCCGCTACGAACAGGGAGAGCGGATCGTCGCTGACCGTCACGCCGAGATCGCCGATGCCGGCCAGGCGTCCGGCATCCTGTCCCAGGGCGGGCGATCCCGGGCGCTCGACCGCGCCGTGCAGCGTGCAGCCCTTGGCCTCGGCGACCGCCCGGATCAGCATCCGACCCATGCGCCCCTCGGCGCCGACAACGACGAGCTTCATGATGGTCGACTTCCCGCTCCGATGGATGCCCGGCTCTCGCCGGGCCATTTGTCGCCCGAAAGGCCGCCGTTGAACCGTCCGCCTAGACCCGTTGCGATGCGATCAGCGGTCCAAGGACATCCGATACACCGTTGACGGTGATCTGCGTGCCGACACACAGCAGCAGGAATGCCGAGAGCCGTCCGAGCACCCGCGCCCGCACCGGCCCGATCAGGGTCACGACCCGGTCCGCCGATCCGTAAGCGACGCGGATCATACCGGCAATGGCCATGGCCGCCAGCGAGGCGCCGATGAAGAAGCCGGCGAGGTCGCCCGGCTCCGAGGGACGGTTGGCGCCGAGCGCGATGGCGACCGCGATGGTGCCGGGTCCCGTGGTGAAGGGGAGGGTGAGCGGGAAGAAGGCGACTTCTGCGAGGTTCTCGCCGGCCTCCGGCTCGGCCTCGGCATGTTTGCGGGCCTCCCGCGTCTCGGGCGCGTTGAGCAGGGTCCACGCAAAGGCTGCCACGAACAGGCCGCCGGCAATGCGAAGCGCTGCCAGCGACACGCCGAAGAAGTTGAGGATCGGGGCGCCGGCCCAGAGGGCAGCGAGCATCACCAGGGCGGCGTAGAAGCCGATGCGGCGCGACAGTTCCGCCCGCTCCGCCTGCGAGCGGTCCGCGGTGATCTGCGCGAACATCAGCGCCGAGCCGACCGGATTGACGATGGAGAACAGGCCGGACAGCGCGAGCAGGAAGCTCGTGAGCACGGTCTCGAATCCGATGGATGCCAGCATGCGGGCCCGGCTCGGCAGATCGCGGGAGGGGAGCGGGCTTTAGCCCGGCTGTCCGGCCGGCACCAGCACCCGCGCCGGCACGCGGCTCTCCAGGCGGCGGACCTGCCGCACCGCGACCGGCCGGTAGAGCTGCTTGGTCGCATCGACCACATGGAGGCCGGCGAAAGGCATGGCGAGGCCGGTACCGAACCGCTCCCAGGCCGCGGCGGTGCGCAGCCAGAAGCGGCTACGGATCGGCGGCATGTAGAGGGTCTCCGCCCAGCCTTCCGGCGAGAACAACGTGTCGCGCATCAGCCGCGAGAGCTGCGAGCGGCTGTAGGGCTGGCCGTGGCCAAAGGGCGTCGCGTCGCGCCGCGCCCAGACGCCGGTGCGGTTGGGGACGACGAGGATCAGGCGCCCGCCCGGTGTCAGCACGCGCCAGACGTCGGCCAGCAATTCGCTCGGGCTCTCGACGGCTTCGAGCGCGTGGACGAGGATGACGCGATCGACCGCCGCCTCGGGAAGGGGCAGCATGGTGAGGTCGGCGAGCGCCGTCACCGAACGGCCGCTGGAGGGCCAGTTCACCACGCCTTGCGTCGCCGGCATGAAGGCGAGCGTGCGCTCGGCGATGACGTGGACCGGGCCGAGATAGGGCGTGACGTAGCCGAGCCCGAGCACGCGCAGGCCCGAGACCGAGCCGAGGAAGCCGTGAATGGCTCGGCCGACCACGCGGTGGGTGACGACGCCGAGCGGCGAGGCGTAGAAGGCGCGCAGGTCCGTGACGTCGAGGCGCATCGGATGGGGTGCCGGCACGGCCGGTTGTCCTCCACGAGACGGATGTCGCAAGGCTGATGCGGCATCAATGGGGATCGCGGGCCCGTCCGGCAAGCGGGGGTGACAAGCTGGTTCGGCAAGTCGGTCCGGCAAGTCGGCGAAGTCCGCCAGCGCGACGCGCGCAAGCGTGGCAGTGCTCCGGCTTTGGAACCGTGACGATCCTGCAACGGTTCCGAAGCCGGCGCGTCCCGCGCTCGGCTTGTCCCTGGCTTAACCTGGGCTTGTCCTTGGCTTGTGCCACCGGTCCGAGCGAGAAAGCCGGCCGAGTGATGTCAGTTCTGGCGAAAGGGTCTTCGATGACGAGAGCGGCCCCCGAAATCCGCACCTTCCTCTGCCGGAGCGACAATATCGGCGTGCTGATCCGCGATCCCGCGAGCGGCGCCTGCGCCGCCATCGACGTGCCGGAGGCGGCGCCCGTGCTCGCTGTCCTCGACGCGGAGGGCTGGCAACTCACCGACATCCTCGTCACCCACCGCCACGGCGACCACATCGAGGGGATCCCGGAGGTGGTCGAGCGCACCGGCGCCCGGGTGACCGCGCCGGAGAAGGCGCGCTCGGCGGTGCCGGATGCGGCCCGTTACGTCCGGGAAGGCGACACGGTGACGGTCGGCGGTCTCTCGGCGGCGGTGTGGGAAACACCGGGCCACTGCGCCGATCACGTCACCTATCATTTCGCGGATGCCGGCGTGGTGTTCGCGGGCGACACCCTGTTCACCCTCGGTTGCGGCCGGGTGATGGAGGCCGAGCCGGCGACGCTCTGGCGCTCGCTCGCCCGCTTTCTCGACCTGCCCGACGCGACGAAAGTCTATAGCGGCCACGATTACGTGCCCTCAAACGGTCGCTTCGCGCTCGCCGCCGATCCGGACAACGCCGACCTGAAGGAGCGCGTGGCCGAGGCCGGGCGGCTCTCCGAGACGGGCGGCTTCCTGATCCCCTCGACCATCGGCGAGGAAAAGGCCACCAACCCGTTCCTGCGCGTGGGTGAGCCGGTCCTTGCCCGATCGGCCGGGCTTGAGCCGGGCTCCGATCCGTCCGCGGTTTTCACCGCCCTGCGCGCCTGGAAGAACCGGTTCTGACGACCGGGCAGGGGAGGGCAGCGGTCTCGCGGCGAGTCCATTGACCGCGTCGCCTGTGTTCGGCGAGACCTTGCCTTTGCCTCGGGGCCGTGTGATCGAAGCCCACGGTTTGCGCATCGCAACACGACCCGCTCGTCCGCGTATCCTCGGCGAAAGGCCGGTTCCCTTGCCCACCCTGTTCCGTTTCCTCGCCACGATCGCGATCCTCGCGGGCCTCGTCTTCGCCGGCATGTTCGCCCTGGCGACCTTCGTCCAGCCGACGCCGCGCGAGATGAGCGTGACGATTCCGCCCGCGAAGCTCCAGCCGGGCGGCCGATGAGCGCGGACGGTTCCGCGCCCTCGGACGGGGCGGAGGATCCGGGTCAACTCTTTCTCGACATGCTCGCCGCCGAACGGGGCGCGGCCGCCAACACCCTGGCGGCCTACCGCCGCGATCTCGACGATTATCTCGGATATCTCGCGGAGGGCGGGATCGACCCCGAGGAGGCGAGCGCCGACCACGTCCGCGCCTACATCGCCTCCCTGGAGCCCCGCGGGCTGAAGGCATCCTCCGCCGCCAGGCGCCTCTCCTGCATCCGCGGCTTCCATCGCTTCCTCTACGCCGAAGGCTATGCCGAGACGGACCCGACCGCGCCGGTCGCCGCGCCGCGCCGCGCCAAGGGCCTGCCGAAGATCCTTTCGGTGGAGGAAGTCGACCGTCTGCTCGCGACGGCGCGCGAGCGGGTCGATGCGGCCGGCGACAACCGGTCGGAGGCCCGCGCCGCCTCCCGGATGCTCTGCCTGCTCGAACTGCTCTACGCCACGGGCCTGCGCGTCTCAGAGCTGGTGGCGCTGCCGCGCTCGGCCGCCGCGACCCGCGAGCGCTACCTCGTGGTCAAGGGCAAGGGCGGACGCGAGCGTCTCGTGCCGCTGACCGACCTCGCGCGGGATGCGATGCGCGCCCACGTCGCGCTGCTGCCCGCGGACGGTCCCTGGCTGTTCCCGGCGGAGAGCGAGAGCGGCCATCTGACCCGTCAGGCCTTCGCCCGCGACCTCAAGCACGCCGCTGCCGCGGCGGGCCTGCGCACGGACCGGGTGAGCCCGCACGTTCTGCGCCACGCCTTCGCCAGCCACCTGCTCCAGAACGGCGCCGATCTGCGCGTCGTCCAAGAATTGCTGGGGCATGCCGACATCTCGACGACCCAGATCTATACCCATGTCCTCGACGAGAGGTTGAAGGGCATGGTGCGCGACCTCCATCCGCTGAACGATTCAGGCGATTACATCGAGGTCGGAACTGTTTCCTGAGAAGAACTGCATCGAATTATCTAACATTGCCTAATTTATGGAATGTTTGGTCGCGAATTGCTGCTAAATTCGCACCCCTTGTGCTTTGATACAGTTGACATTGTGACCGTGGTCTGACCCTTTAGGTGGATTACGACCCGGGGGAGGAGACGCAAAAGTTCGCTTGGCCGAACCTTTGCCAGGATGCGATGCGCCTCGATCTCCCGACGCTTTTCATGATGACGGCCGCCGTCACCTTCACGGTCGGTGTGCTGTTCCTGCTGTCGTGGAGTCAGGCCCGCCGCCAGCGTGCCCTGGTGGTCTGGGGCATCGCGCATATCGTCGGCAGCGGCGCCTCGCTGCTGTTGTCCCTGCGCGGTCAGATCCCGGACAGTCTGTCCATCGGCGTCGCCAACGCACTGATGATCGGCGCCTACGGTCTGATCTGGAGCGGCGTGCGGGCCTTCGAGCGCCGCCCCTTACGTCTCGACTGGGCCTTGGCCGGCGCCGTCACGTGGCTCGCCGCCTGTACCGTTCCCGCCTTCTACGAGTCGCTGCCGGCCCGTGTCATCCTCGCCTCGACGAGCGCGGGGATGTATTGCGGTTTCGGCGCGCTCACGATCTGGCAGGGCCGCGGCGAGTCTCTGGTGTCGCGCTACCCGGCCCTCGTCCTGCTCGCGACTTATGCCGCTCTCTACTGGATCCGCGTGCCGCTGGCCGTTACCACGCCGATCCCGGCCTCCGTGGCGACCGCCTCGCCCTGGTTCGCTATCCTCTGCTTCACCGGCACGCTGTTCTCGGTGGCGATCGCCTTCGTGTTCATGGCGCTGACCAAGGAGCGGGCCGAGCGCGAGCAGCGGCTGGCTGCCGAGACCGATTCCCTGACCGGGATCGCCAACCGCCGCGCCCTTGTCGCGGGGGCCGAGCGGCACCTCGCGGTCGCGCCCGCCGCGCTGCTCCTGTTCGATCTCGATCACTTCAAGATGATCAACGATCGCCACGGCCACAGCGTCGGCGATGCGGCTCTGGCCGCGTTCTGTCACATCGCGGCGCCGCTGCTGCCGCCCGGGGCCCTGTTCGGGAGGATGGGCGGCGAGGAGTTCGCTTGCCTGCTTCCGTGCCTCGACGAGCGGGCGGCGGCGCGCGTCGCCGAGCGGATCCGAGCCGGTGTCGCCCGCTTCACCCACCCGGACTATCCCGAATTGACGATGAGCGTCAGCGTCGGCGTTGCCGCCGAGAGCCAGATCGGCGGTAGCCTCGACTACCTGCTGCGCCGGGCCGACGACGCCCTCTACCGCGCCAAGCGGTCCGGTCGCGACCGTGTGGTCGCCTCGGGGGACCATCCGCCTCCCCTTGTCGAGGAGCCCGCCGGCACGGGTCTGCTCACCGCCTCCGTGCGGCGCCGGATGCGCCCGTCCTGAGGATCGTCCACATCGATTGACCCGCGGCGCGGAAAAGCCGGCCGATGGCGCATCGACGGGACCTACCTGCCTGAGGCATCGTCCCGCCCCGTGAGAGCGGGCGGTCGAAACCGTCCCGGGGGGCGGTGACGATGCGGCGGCTGGCTCGGGAAATCGTCTGCGGCACCGCCTGCCTCGTTCTCCTCATCGGTCCGGCCAGTCCGTCCGAGCCGGCGGAGAACCGGATCGAGGCGCTGCTTTCCCGGATGACGCTGGAAGAGAAGGCCGGTCAGCTCAACCTGATCTCGCACGAGCCGATCCTCGACCTCGACAGCTTTCGCCGCGGCGAGGTCGGGGCGGTCATCAACTTCAACAATGCCGGCCTCGTCGCGCAGGCCGATCGGCTCGCGCGTTCGTCGCGGCTGGGGATTCCGCTGCTCGTCGGCCTCGACATCGTCCACGGCTACCGCACCATTTTCCCGCTGCCGCTCGCCATGGCCGCGAGCTTCGATCCCGGCCTCGTGCGCCGCGCCGCCGCGGCCCAAGGGCGCGAGTCCGCGGCGATCGGCCTGAACTGGACCTTCTCGCCGATGGCCGACGTCGCCCGCGATCTGCGCTGGGGGCGGGTGGTGGAAGGCCTGGGCGAGGATCCGTGGCTCACCGGGCGGCTCACCGCTGCGCAGGTCGAGGGTTTTCGCGACGGCGGCCTCGCGAGCACGCTCAAGCACTTCGCGGGCTACAGCGCGGTGCTGGGCGGGCGCGACTACGACGCGACCTTCGTCGCCCCGACCGAACTCCACGACCTCCACCTGCCGCCGTTCCGCGACGGCATCCGCGCCGGCGCCGACGCGGTGATGACGGCCCTGACCGCACTCAACGGGCTGCCGACCACCGCCGATTCCACTCTCATGACCGGTCTGCTGCGGCGGCAGATGGGCTTCCCCGGCCTCGTCGTGGCCGATTGGCAGGCGGTCGCAAGCCTCGTGAAGCACGGCGTCGCCCACGATGGGGCCGAAGCCGCGCGCAAGGCGCTGATGGCGGGCGTCGACATGGACATGACGAGCGGGCTGTTCCTGCGCCACCTGCCCGAGGAGGTGCGCGCCGGGCGCGTCCCGGAGAGCGCCGTCGATGCGGCGGTGCGCCGGGTGCTGCGTCTGAAGTTCGGGCTCGGCCTGTTCGACCACCCGGTGATCGCTGTGGAGGGTGCGGAGGAGAAGCTTCTGCGCCCCGAGACTCGGCGGCTCGCCCGCGAGGCGGCGCGGGCGAGCCTCGTCCTGCTCCAGAACCGCGGGGATCTGCTGCCGATCGATCCGGCGCGGGTGCGCCGCATCGCCGTCATCGGCCCCTTCGCCGATTCCGCCTGGGATCAGGTCGGGCCGCACGAGGGCGCGGGGCAGGAATGGGACGCGGTGACGATCCTGGCGGGCCTGCGCGAGCGCGCCGCCGCCTCCGGCGTCGCGGTTGATTTTGCTCCGGGCTGCCCGCGGGTCTGCGACAGCCGCGCGGGCTTCTCCGAAGCGGTCGCGGCGGCGGCGGGCGCCGATCTCGTCGTGGCGGTGATGGGCGAGCCGCGGGACCGCTCGGGCGAGGGCTCGTCGAGCGCCTATCTCTCCTGGCCGGGGCTGCAGCACGACCTGCTCGCGGCGGTGGCCGGGGCGGGCAAGCCGGTCGCGCTCGTCGTAATCGGCGGGCGCCCGACGATCCTCGGGGACGCGCCGGCCCAGGCGCAGGCGGTGCTGATGGCCTGGATCGCCGGCACCGAGGGCGGGCCGGCTTTGGCCGAGACGCTGTTCGGCGATGCCGACCCGTCCGGCCGGCTGCCGGTCTCCTGGCCGCGCACCGTCGGGCAATTGCCGCTGACCTACGACGCTTTGCCGGGTGGGCGCCCGCATAGCCCCGGCTCGCGCTGGACCATGGGCTATGCCGACGAATCGCCCCTGCCGCTCTTCCCCTTCGGCTACGGCCTCTCCTACACCCGCTTCGCCTACGGCGAGCCGGAGATCGTGACGCCGCGCGTCGGCGTCGGCGATCGCTACGAGGCGGTGCTGGAGGTGCGCGCGCCCGTCACCAATTACGGCACGCGGGCGGGCCGGGCGGTGGCGCAGCTCTATATCGGCCAGCCTGTGGCGGGCCGCAGCCGGCCCCGCCGCCTGCTCAGGGGGGTCGCGCTCCTCGACCTCGCCTCGGGGGAGACCGGCACCGCGACCTTCCGCGTGCCCGCGCGCGACCTCGGCTATCACGAGCCGGACGGCACCCTCGTGGTGGAGGCGGGCGCCTACCTCGCCCATGTCGGGGGCGATTCCCTCGCCACCCGCAGCGCCGGCTTCACCGTCGAGACCGGCTGGCGCGGCCCGCCGGGCAGCGACGAGGCGCGGCGCTGACCGACGTCAGCCGAACGTCTTCCTCGGGTCGAACGCGTCGCGCACGGCCTCGCCGGCGAAGACGAGCAGGCTCAGCATCGTTGCCACCACGAAGAAGCCGGTGAGCCCGAGCCAGGGGGCGTTGATGTTGTCCTTGCCCTGGGCCAGCAGTTCGCCGAGCGAGGGGGAGCCCGGCGGCAGGCCGAAGCCGAGATAGTCGAGGGAGGTCAGGGTCGTGACCGAGCCGTTCAGGATGAACGGCAGAAAAGTCAGCGTCGCCACCATGGCGTTGGGCAGGAGGTGGCGTGTCATGATGCGCACGTTCGACAGGCCGAGCGCGCGGGCCGCCCGCACGTACTCGAAGTTGCGTGCGCGCAGGAATTCCGCGCGCACCACGCCGACCAAAGCCGTCCACGAGAACAGCGTCAGGATGCCGAGCAGGGTGAAGAAGCTCGGCACGAGGAAGGCCGACATGATGATGATGAGGTAGAGCGTCGGAATCGCGCCCCAGATCTCAATGACCCGCTGGAAGATCAGGTCGGTCCAGCCGCCGAAATAGCCCTGGACCGCGCCCGCGATCACGCCAATGACCGACGAGATGCCGGCGAGCACGAGGCCGAACAGGATCGAGATGCGGAAGCCGTAAATGACGCGCGCCAGCACGTCCCGGGTCGCGTTGTCGGTGCCGAGCCAGTGCCACTCGATGTCGCGGCAGCCGAGTTCGCGCCCCTCGGCCTTCACCCCCGCCCGTTCGGCCACGGGGCGGCACTGTTCATCGCTGAGCATCCAGGTCGGCGGCGAGGGCGCAGGGGTCGGCAGGTCCCGCATGTAGGTGTTGTCGGCGTAGGGGATCGGCGGCCAGAGTGCCCAGCCGTTCTCCTCGATCTCCTCGCGCGTCTCAGGGGCGCGGTAGTCGGTCTGGGCGAGGAAGCCGCCGTACTTCTCGTCCGGGTAGTCGATCAGGACGGGAAACAGCCACTCGCCCTTGTACTGCATCACGATCGGGCGATCGTTGGCGATGAGTTCGGCGAACAGGCTGAGTACGAACAGGACGGTGAAGATCACCGCCGACCAGTAGCCCCGCCGGTTGGCCCGGAAGTTCGCCAGCCGTCGCCGGTTGAGCGGCGACAGACCGCGGCGGGTGGCGGTCGGCAGGACCTGCATCTGCGGCGCGTTGCCCGGCGCGGTGACGGGCACCGCATCGGGTTCGGGTCGCAGGTGCTCGTTCATCGGCTCGAACCCTCAACTCGCCCTCAACTCGGGCGGCCGATGCCGGCTCAGTCGAGCCGGATTGCGGTGCCCTCGATCTCGCTCGGACGCAAGGCGCCCTTGCGCTCCAGATGGCGGCGCAGCAGGCGGACGTTGCGGCGGTTCGCCTTGAAGGCCGCGTCGAGCAGGTCGCCGGCCAGCGGCACCGAGCCCACGGCGCCGTCGAGGGCGACGTTGGCCATCATGCGCCAGACCAGCCAGCGCGGCGCGCCGAGCCGTTTCGCCTCGTAGACGATGTACGAGGCGATCGCCATGCCCGCGATGTCGCCGAGGACGGGGACGAGGCCGATCACCGCGTCGAGGCCGACGCGGCGGTTGATGCCCGGCAGGAGGAAGGCCGAGTCCATCAGGTGGGCGAGCTGCTCCAGCCGCTGGAGGCTCGCCTCCGTGCTGGTATCGGTGAGGCGGCGCAGCTGTGCCGCCCCGGCGGGCTCGCGATAGGCCATGCTGGGGGTCTGGGCGGAGGTGGTCATGGCGGGGGATGTGGCCCCGCCCCGGCCGCTTCACAAGGAAGCGGACCGCCGCGCCCGCTCAGCCCGCGCGAAATAATTCCGCCAACCGCTCGACCGCCGCGTCGAGGGTGGCGTCGGCCTTGGCGAAGCAGAAGCGGGCGAGGTTCTTGACGTCCCCCTCCGCGTAGAAGGCGCTGACGGGAATGGCGGCCACGCCGTGCTCGGTCACGATCCGCTGGCAGAAGGCGACGTCGTCGGCGGCGAGATCCGCGAGATCGACGGTGAGGAAGTAGGTGCCCGCGCTCGGCAGCACCGTGAAGCCGATCTGCGACAGGCCCGCCGCCAAGCGGTTGCGGGAGCGGGCGAGATCCGCGCGCATCCCCGCGAAATACGCGTCGTCCTTGCCGAGCCCGTAGGCCACGGCCTCCTGAAGGTTCGGCGGGGTGGTGAAGGTGAGGAACTGGTGCGCCCGCGACAGGACCCGCATCAGCGGTTCGGCCGCCATCACGAACCCGACCTTCCAACCGGTGAGGCTGAAGATCTTGCCCGCCGAACCGATCTTCACCGTGCGCTCGCGCATGCCGGGCAGGGCCATCAGCGGAAGGTGGCGCCTTTCGTCGAAGATCACGTGCTCCCATACCTCGTCGCAGACCGCCACCGCGTCGAACCGCCGGCAGAACGCGGCGAGAAGGGCGAGGTCGTCCACCTCGAACACCGTGGCGCTCGGGTTGAGCGGGTTGTTGAGGAGGACGAGGCGGGTCCGCTCGGAGAAAACCGCGGCGAGTGCGGCTTCCTCAATCCGGAAATGCGGAGGCTTGAGCGTGACGAAGCGCGGCACGCCGCCCGCGCGCCGCACCAGTGGCAGGTAGGCGTCGTACATCGGCTCGAACAGCACGACCTCGTCGCCGGGCCGCACCAGCGCCATCAGCGCGCCGGCCAGCGCCTCGGTCGCGCCCGAGGTCACCATCACCTCGCGCTCGGGATCGAGGTCGAGGCCCTGATGGTGCCGGTAATGCGCGGCGATGGCCGCGCGCAGCGAGGGCAGCCCCATCATCGGCGGGTACTGGTTACTGACGCTCTCCAGCGCCCGCGCCGCGGCGGCGCGGACATCGTCGGGGCCCTGACCATCGGGAAAACCCTGGCCGAGATTGATCGCACCATGCTCGCGCGCCAGCCGTGACATCACTTCGAACACCGTTTCCGGCAAGTCGGCGAAGACGGGATGGGCAACGGGGGAGGGGATGCGATTCGCGGCGGGATCCATGGGCGATGTCTTCGCAGAGCGACCGCGCCGCTCCAAGCGCCTTCCTGCAAGATGGAATCGGAGAGGAAACTTGCGCGCGATTGGTTTCTCCGTGTTCGAAGACAAGAGGTGTGCTGCGGAGGCTTGGCGGAAAACTTCGCGGCTCTATCGATGCGAGGTGCGTTCACGCACACGCGTCTGCGATAGAGCGATCGAATCGGGATTTTGCGGCGCATCGAGGGTGTGACGAATGTTGACGATCATCAGTCGTAAGCGCATGTTCACCCCACGGTCGGACCGGCCGCCGCACTGAAGGGACTTCGCCCCCTCGTCTCTTGGGTGTGGCAGGCCGGTCCGGTCGTCCTCATGAACAGGCCGCCGCTCGACACGGCGGCTTTTTTCATGTCCGGTCGGTCCGCGCGCTTCGCGTTGCCTCGGTCTCTCGCCATCGGCGGATCATGCGTCTGGGAACCTGTCTGCTGCTGGCCGTCCTGTCCGCCGGTCTCGGGCTCGGTCTGCGCCTCGTCCTGCCGGTGACGCCTGTCGATGAATCGTTTCGCGACGTGATGCGCCTCTATCAGTCGCAGGGCGAGCCGGGGCGCAGCAACATGCCGGAAACGTCGGCGCCGTAGGAACACCGCATTGCCAGGCGACGCTCGCCGGCCGTACCGAGGCGGGCCCGTCCGGGTGCCCTGATCTCGACGGGATCGGACTTCCGGCCGACGGACGCGTTCCTGCCAACCGGGCCGGTTCCGATGGCCGTGGACGACATCGACGAGTGTGTGAGGGATGAACGAGAGTTCGCCGATACGCAGGGAGACCGCCCGGGAGTACCGGACCGCGGATCCGGTGCCGACCGCGCCGGTTCGTCGGCGACGGAAGTTCGGCCGTTGGATGCTCGCGCTGCTGATCCTCGGCGGAGCCGGCGCGGTGGCCCATCGCACCTACGATGCGCGGCAGAAGCCGGCCGACGCGACGGCGCAGGCGCCGGGACCCAGCGGTCACGGCCGTGGCGGCCGGCCCACCGACATGAAGCAGGCGGTCGGCGTCGCGCCGGTCGTCACAGGCGACATGCCGGTCGTGCTGCAGGGCCTCGGCACGGTGACGCCGCTCGCCACCGTCTCGGTCCGCTCGCAGATCAGTGGCTACCTCACCAAGATCGGCTTTCGTGAGGGCCAGATGGTCAAGGAGGGCGATTTCCTCGCCCAGATCGACCCGCGGCCCTACGAGGCGCTGCTCGCCCAGTATCAAGGGCAGCTCGCCCGCGACCAGGCGCTGCTGCAGAACTCCAAGCTCGACCTCCAGCGCTACCAGACCCTGAACCGGCAGGACTCGATCTCGAAGCAGAACGTCGACACCCAGGCCGCCCTGGTGAAGCAGAACGAGGGCACGGTCGCGGCCGATCAGGCGCTGGTCGATCAGCAGAAGCTCAACCTCACCTACGCCCGGATCGTCTCGCCGGTGGAGGGTCGGGTGGGCCTGAGGCAGGTCGATCTCGGCAACTACATCACCGCCGGCTCAACCAACATCGTCGTGGTCACGCAGCTCCGCCCGATATCGGTGGTGTTCACACTGCCGGAGGACGAGGTGGCGCGGGTGATGCGCCGGCTGCGCCAGGGGGCGAAGCTGACCGTGCGCGCCTATGACCGCAGCGACCAGCACGAAATCGCCACCGGCCGCCTCGAAACCATCGACAACCAGATCGACACGACGACCGGGACGGTGAAGCTGCGGGCGATGTTCGAGAACGAGGAGGAAACCCTGTTCCCGAACCAGTTCGTGAATGCCCGCCTCACGGTCGAGACGGTTCAGAACGCTGCCCTGGTGCCGAACGCCGCGATCCTGCGCGGCACGCCGGGCACCTACGTCTACCTGATGGACGGCGACGAGAAGGTCACGGTCCGCCCGATCAAGACCGGCGAGACCGACGGCGTCAACACGGTGGTGCTGTCGGGCCTCACCCCGGGCGACCGGGTCGTCACCGACGGCACCGACCGCCTGCGCGAGGGCGCTCCCGTCCGCATCGTCGGTCACGCGGACGGTCAACAGGCCGCTGCACCCGCCGCCGGCGCACCCGGTGCGACGCTGCCGTCGACGCCGGCCGCCGGTGCGGCGGCGGGCTCGCCGGAGAATGGACAGGAGCGCCGGGGACGCCGGCGCCCGGCACCGTAACCGGATGCGGCCATGAACCCGTCCCGCATCTTCATCCTGCGGCCCGTCGCGACGACCCTGTCGATGCTGGCGATCCTGATCGTCGGCGCGGTCTCCTACCTGAACCTGCCGGTCTCGGCCCTGCCCGCCGTCGATTACCCAACGATCCAGGTGCAGACCTTCTATCCGGGTGCCAGCCCGGAGGTGATGACCTCGGCGGTCACGGCGCCGCTGGAGCGGCAGTTCGGCCAGATGGCCAATCTCAACCAGATGTCCTCGCAGAGTTCGGCGGGGGCCTCGGTCATCACGCTCCAGTTCAACCTCGATATCCCCCTCGACATCGCCGAGCAGTCGGTCCAGGCGGCGATCAACGCGGCGGGCAACCTGCTGCCGACCGACCTGCCCGCCCCACCGATCTATGCCAAGGTCAACCCGGCCGACGCGCCCGTTCTGACGCTGGCGCTGACCTCCGCGACGATGCCGCTGACGCAGGTGCGCGACCTCGCCGAAACGCGGCTTGCCCAGAAGATCAGCCAGATCGCGGGTGTCGGCCTCGTCAGCATGGGCGGCGGCCAGCGGCCGGCGGTGCGGGTGCGGTTCAATTCCCTGGCGATGGCCGCCTACGGCCTCAACATCGACGACCTGCGCACGACCATCGCCAACCTCAACGTCAACACGCCCAAAGGCAACATCGACGGCCCGACCCAGTCCTACGCCATCAACGCCAACGATCAGGTCCGCGACCCGGCGGTCTACGCCAACGCGATCATCGCCTACCGCAACGGCTCCCCGGTCCACCTGACCGACGTGGCCGAGGTCGTGGACGGGGCCGAGAACACCCGGCTCGGCGCCTGGGCCGACCGCACGCCGGCCGTCATCCTCAACATCCAGCGTCAGCCCGGCGCCAACGTCATCGATACGGTGGACCGTATCAAGCGGCTGCTGCCGCAGCTTCAGGCGACCATGCCGGCCGCGGTCTCGATCGCGACGCTCACCGACCGCACCACGACGATCCGAGCCTCCGTCCACGACGTGCAGTTCGAACTGATGCTCGCCATCGCGCTGGTCGTGATGGTGATCTTCCTGTTCCTGCGCAGCTTCTCCGCGACGCTGATCCCGAGCCTGTCGGTGCCGCTCTCGCTGATCGGCGCGCTCGCGGCGATGGATGCCTGGGGCTTCTCGCTGGACAACCTCTCGCTGATGGCGCTGACCATCGCCACCGGCTTCGTCGTGGACGACGCCATCGTCGTCATCGAGAACATCGCCCGCCACGTGGAGGAGGGCGACAGCCCGTTCGAGGCCGCGCTGAAGGGAAGCCGCGAGATCGGCTTCACCATCATCTCGCTCACCGTCTCGCTGATCGCGGTGCTGATCCCGCTCCTGTTCATGGGCGACGTGGTCGGCCGCCTGTTCCGTGAATTCGCGATCACGCTGGCGGCGACCATCGTCATCTCGGCGGTGGTCTCGCTGACCCTCGTGCCGATGATGTGCGCGCGGCTCCTGAAGCCCGTCGCCCACGGCGCCGACACGCCGGCCACTCGCCGTGAGGGGCCGATCGCCCGCTTCGGCCGGCGGCTGAACGACGGCGTCATCGCCCTCTACGGCCGTGCGCTTCGCGTGGTGCTGGCCCACCAGGGCCTGACGCTGCTGGTCACGCTCGGCACGGTGGCGCTGACCGCCTACCTGTTCGTGGTGATCCCCAAGGGCTTCTTCCCCGTGCAGGATACGGGCGTGATCCAGGGCATCTCACAGGCCGACCAGAGCGTGTCCTACGAGGCCATGGCGGAGCGCCAGCAGGCGCTGGCGGACGTGGTGCTGAAGGATCCGGACGTGGCCAGCCTGTCGTCCTTCATCGGCGTGGACGGCCAGAACGTTACCCTCAATTCCGGCCGCTTCCTCATCAATCTGAAGCCGCGCGAGGCGCGCAGCGCCGATGCCAGCGCGATCATCCGCCGTCTCAACGCGGCGACGAGCGGCGTGCCCGGCGTGCGGCTCTACATGCAGCCGGTGCAGGATCTGACGATCGACACCGCGGTTTCGGCGACGCAGTACCAAGTCATTCTCGAGAACCCGAATCTCGGCGACTTCGAGACCTGGGTGCCGCGCTACGTCGAGGCCCTGCGCCGCTCGCCCCTGCTCGCCGACGTCACCAGCGACTACCAGGGCAACGGGCTGGCGGCCTACGTCACGATCGATCGCGCCACCGCCGGCCGTTACGGCATCACGCCGGCCACCATCGACAACGTGCTCTACGACGCCTTCGGCCAGCGCATCGTCTCGACCATCTTCACCCAGTCGAACCAGTACCGGGTGATCCTGGAGGCGGACCCGAAGCTGCACACCACGCTCGCCTCCCTCGACAACCTCTACCTTCCCTCCTCCACCGCCCCCTCGGGGCAGGTGCCGCTCTCGGCGGTGGCGAAGGTGGAGGAGCGCCGCGCGCCGCTGCTGATCGGTCATCTCGGCCAGTTCCCGGCCACCACCGTCTCGTTCAACCTCGCACCGGGCGTCGCCCTGGGGCAGGCGGTGGACGCGCTGGAGGCCGCGCGCAAAGAGATCGACCTGCCGGCGAGCTTCAACGTGGTGCCGCAGGGCTCGGTCTTCGCCTTCGAGTCGGCGCTCTCCAACGAGCTGTTCCTCGTCTGCGCGGCGATCGTCACCGTCTACATCGTGCTCGGCGTGCTCTACGAGAGCTTCATCCACCCGATCACCATTCTCTCGACCCTGCCATCCGCCGGCATCGGCGCGCTGCTCGGGCTGATGTGGTTCGGGCTGTCGCTCGACATCATCGCGATCATCGGCATCGTGCTCCTGATCGGCATCGTGAAGAAGAACGCGATCATGATGATCGACTTCGCGCTCCAGGCCGAGCGCGAGGAGGGCAAGGCGCCGCGCGACGCGATCTACGAGGCCTGCCTGCTGCGCTTCCGCCCGATCCTGATGACGACGCTCGCCGCCCTGTTCGCGGCGGTGCCGATGATCCTCGGTTCGGGCGTCGGCTCGGAGCTGCGCCAGCCGCTCGGCATCGTCATCGCCGGCGGCCTCATCGTCAGCCAAGTGCTCACGCTGTTCACGACGCCGGTGATCTATCTCGCCTTCGACCGGCTGGAACGGCGGCTGACCCGGCGGTGGGAGCGGGACGGGCTGGCGCCGGGCGGGGCGGCACTGTGAGGTTTTTGGCAATAGCCGTGGTGCGCATCCCCTCTCCCCGCTTGCGGCGAGAGGGCTTCGGCGACCTTGTCGTCGCCGAAGCGAGGCGGCAGCCGAGGGTGAGGAGGCTTCATCGGAGGAGCCTCGTTCGGAGCCGCCCCCTCACCGTTGCTTCGGCTGCGCCTCCGCTTCCCGCAGGCACGACAAGGTGCCTGCGGGCCTCTCCCCGCGCGCGGGGAGAGGGGGAGACCCGCAGAGTCGTGGGGCACGCCCCATGAACCTCTCCGAACCCTTCATCCGCCGCCCGGTCGCGACGACGCTTCTCACCATCGGCCTGATGCTCGCCGGCCTGTTCGCCTATGTGCGGCTGCCGGTGGCGCCGCTGCCGCAGGTCGACTTTCCCGTCATCCTCGTCCAGGCGCAGATGGCCGGCGCCTCGCCGGAGACGATGGCGACCACGGTTGCCGCGCCGCTGGAGCGGCGGCTCGGGGCGATCGCCGACGTCAACGAGATGACGTCCACGAGCTCCACCGGCACGGTGCGGATCGTCCTGCTGTTCGGCCTCAACCGCGACATCGACGGCGCCGCCCGCGACGTGCAGGCGGCGATCAACGCCGCGCGCGCCGACCTGCCGACGGCGCTTCGCACCAACCCGACCTACCGCAAGTTCAATCCGGCGGATTCGCCGATCCTGATCCTCGGCCTCACCTCCGACACCCTGACGCCGGGCCAGCTCTACGATTCCGCCGCGACGATCGTGCAGCAGCGGATGAGCCAGATTGAGGGCGTCGGCAACGTCGATATCGGCGGTTCGTCGCTGCCGGCGGTGCGGGTCGAGCTCGATCCGACCGCCCTGTTCCACTACGGCATCGGTCTGGAGGGCATCCGCGCGGGTCTGGCCTCGGCCAATGCAAACTCGCCCAAGGGCGACATCGTCGCGGGCGAGCGCCGCTACCAGCTCTACGCCAACGACCAGGGCCGGCAGGCCTCCGACTACCGCGACATCGTGGTGGCCTACCGCAACGGTGCCGCCGTGCGGCTGGCGGATGTCGGCGAGGTGGTCGACTCGGTCGAGGACAAGCGCAATCTCGGCCTCGTCGACGGCAAGCCGGGCGTGATCCTGTTCATCTACAAGCAGCCCGGCTCGAACGTCGTCGAGACGGTGGAGCGGGTGCGCGCGGCGATCCCGCAGGTGAAGGCGGCGCTTCCCGGCGACATCGACCTCAACATCTCCGGTGACCGCTCGGCCACGATCCGCGCCTCGCTGGCGAGCACCGAGGAGACGCTGCTGATCGCCATCGGCCTTGTCATCTTCGTCACCTTCATCTTCCTGCGCTCGTGGCGGGCGACGCTGATCCCGGCGGTGGCGGTGCCGATCTCGATCATCGGCACCTTCGCCGCGATGTGGATGCTCGGCTACTCCCTCGACATCCTGTCGCTGATGGCGCTCATCATCGCGACCGGCTTCGTCGTGGACGACGCCATCGTCGTCCTGGAGAACATCCAGCGCCACATCGAGGCGGGGAAGCCGCGGGTCGAGGCGGCGCTGATCGGCGCCCGCGAAGTCGGCTTCACCGTCGTCTCGATGAGCTTGTCGCTCATCGCCGTGTTCCTGCCGATCCTGCTCATGGGCGGCATCGTCGGCCGCCTGTTCCAGGAGTTCGCGGTCACGCTGTCGATGGCGATCCTCGTCTCGCTCGTGCTCTCGCTGACGACGACGCCGATGATGTGCGCGCTGCTCCTCAAGCCCGAGGCGCAGATGCACGCGACCAGGCGCCCCAACATCCTGCTGCGGATGCTGGAAGGCGGGTTCGATGCGCTGCTCGCGGGCTACGAGCGGACGCTCCGCTTCGCGCTCCATCACCGGCGGCTGACCGCGCTCAGCGTGTTCATCGCGATCGGGCTCACGGTCTACGGCTACATCATCGTGCCGAAGGGCTTCTTTCCCGATCAGGATACCGGCCAGCTCATGGGCGGCATCCAGGCCGACCAGCGCATCTCGTTCCAGTCGATGAAGGACAAGCTGGAGCGGGCGAGCGCCATCGTGCAGGCGGACCCGGCGGTGGAGAGCATCGTCGGCTTCACCGGCGGGCGCGGCACCAACTCGGCCAACGTCTTCGTCGGGCTTAAACCCTTAGGCCAGCGCGATTCCATCGAGAAGGTGATGAACCGGCTTCGGCCGAAGCTCGCCCAGGTCGCGGGCGCGCGCCTGTACCTGTTCCCGCGCCAGGATCTGAGGATGGGCGGGCGCCAGAGCTTCGCGCAGTACCAGTATACGCTCCAGGGCGACACGGCGGCCGAGCTCTACGCCGCCTCGCCGAAGCTGCTGCAGGCGCTGCAGAAGCGCACCGACATCTTCGCCGACGTGACGTCCGACCAGCAGGAGGGCGGGTTGGAGCGCCGCCTCGTGATCGATCGCGCCACCGCCTTCCGCTACGGCATCACCCCGGATCAGATCGACAACACCCTCTACGACGCCTTCGGCCAGCGGCAGGTCTCGACGATCTACAACCCGCTCAACCAGTACCACGTCGTGATGGAGATCGCGCCGCGCTACCTCCAGAACCCGGAGGTTCTGAAGACGATCTACGTCTCGACCACGGGCGGCCGGGCGCGGGGATCGGCGACCACCAACGCGGTCGCCGGCACGGTCGCCGGCGGCGGGACGACCACCCCCTCGCAGGCCTCGACCTCCGGCACCTCCACCACCGACACCGCCGCGACCCTCGCCGCGGATTCGGCACGCAACGCCGCGGGCAACGCCATCGCCGCGAGCAAGGGCGGCGCCTCGTCGAGCGCGCCGGTGTCGAGTGCCAAGGAGACCATGGTCCCGCTCTCGGCCTTCGCCCACTTCGAGACCGGCAATGCCCCGGTCCAGGTTTCGCACCAGGGGCTGTTCGTGGCGACCACGATCTCGTTCAACCTCGTGCCGGGCAAGAGCCTGGGCGAGGCCACCGCGGTGATCGACCAGACCATGCTCGATCTGCAATTGCCGCAGACCATTCACGGCGAGTTCGCGGGCGCGGCCAAGAGCTACCAGGAATCGGCCTCGCGCCAGCCCCTGCTGATCCTGGCCGCCCTGCTCGCCGTCTACGCCGTGCTCGGCATCCTCTACGAAAGCTACATCCACCCGCTCACGATCCTCTCGACCCTGCCCTCGGCCGGGATCGGCGCCATCGTCGCGCTGCTGACGACCGGGACCGAATTCACCATCGTCGCCCTGATCGCGGTGTTCCTGCTGATCGGCATCGTGAAGAAGAACGCGATCCTGATGATCGACTTCGCCATCGACGCGGAGCGGAACCGCGGGCTGGCGCCGGGTGAGGCGATCTTCGAGGCCTGCATCCTGCGCTTCCGGCCGATCATGATGACGACGCTCGCCGCCATCCTCGGCGCGGCTCCGCTCATCGTCGCGGGCGGCGAGGGGGCGGAGCTGCGCCGGCCGCTCGGCATCGCCATCGTCGGTGGACTTGTGGTCAGCCAGATCCTGACCCTCTACACGACACCGGTCGTCTACCTGTATCTCGACCGTCTCCGGCTCTGGGCGAAGCGTCGCCGGGGCGGACCCGCGACGGTGCCGGCCGAGTGAGGATGGTTGTTTCGTGATCCGTGACACGTGCAAAGACCCTCCCTCCTCTCCGGGGGAAGGTGCCTGCGGAGCAGGCGGGAGAAGGGCCGGCTCCGCACTGTCCGGAAGCGGCGCTCCCCTCGCCCGACCCCCTTCGAGCGACACCCTCTCCCGCAGAGGGGAGAGGGACGTGCGCGCACGTGTTTTCCGGGTTGCTGGCGTGATCGCCCTTGCCGCGACCACCTCCGGCTGTCTCGTCGGCCCCGACTATTCGCGCCCCTCCGTCGAGACGCCCCTCGCGTTCAAGCAGGGCGGCCTGCGCGAGGACAGCCTTGCCCATGTCCAGGCGCAGAAGGGCTGGCGCTTGGCGGTGCCGAACGACGCGGCCGAGCGCGGCGACTGGTGGCGGGCCTTCAACGACCCGACCCTCGACCGGCTGATCCGCTCGGTCGACGTCGACAACCAGAACCTCCGCGCCCAGATCGCGGTCTATGACCAGGCCCGTGCCCTGGTGGCGCAGGCCCGGGCCGCGCTGTTCCCCACGGTGATCGGCGCCCCCAGCATCACCCGCTCGCGGGCACTGGGGACGGAGCGCACGACGGTCTCGCTCCAGGGGCAGGCGAGTTGGGAGCTCGACCTCTTCGGCGGTATCCGCCGCCAGATCGAGAGCGACGTCGCCTCCGCGCAGGCCTCGGCCGCGGATCTCGCCCTGGTGCGCCTCAGCGTTCAGGCGGAGCTGGCCACCGCCTACCTCCAGCTGCGCTACCAGGACGCGCTGAAGCGGGTGCTCCAGGAGAACGTCGAGGGCTTCAAGCGCAGCCTCGCCATCGCCGAGAATCAGTACAATGCGGGCGTCGCCGCCCGCTCCGACGTGATCACCGCGCAGACGCAGCTCCAGACCACCGAGGCCTCGCTGATCGCCGTCGATCTGCAGCGCGCCACCTTCGAGCACGCCGTGGCGATCCTGACCGGCCGGCCGCCCTCCGAGTTTAAGCTCCCGTTCTCGCCCCTTCCCGTGCGCCCGCCCTCGGTGCCGGTCGGCATCCCCTCCGACCTCCTCGAGCGTCGGCCCGACATCGCCCAGTCCGAGCGGCTGGTGCAGGCGCAGAGCGAGCAGATCGGCGTGGCGGTCTCCGCCTTCTTCCCCACGGTCACGCTCTCGGCCTCGGGCGGCTTCTCGGGCGCGACCAGCAACGGTGTGTTCTCGGCCGCCAATCGGGTCTGGTCGATCGCGGCCAATGGCAGCCAAGTGTTCTTCGACGGCGGTGCCCGCGCCGCCGTGCTGCAATCGGCGCGCGCCGCCTACGAGGCGGCGGTGGCGAATTACCGCCAGACGGTGCTCACTGCCTTCGGCGAGGTCGAAAACGGCTTGGCCGGCGTGCGTATCCTGGCGCGGCAGCAGGCGAAGCAGGACGAGGCCGTGGCTTCGGCGCGACGCGCGGTCGAGATCGCGCTCAACGAGTACCGGGCCGGTACGCAGAACTACACCACCGTGGTGACCGCCCAGGCCCTGCAGATCAACAATGAGATCACCGCGCTGCAGATCCGCCTCAACCGCTTCACCACCGCCGTAGCGCTGATCCGGGCGCTGGGCGGCGGTTGGGACGCCCGCTCGCTGCCGACCGGGGAGGAGCTGAAGGGCGTTCGCCTGCCGATCGACGGCGGCTCCGCGGTCCGCACCGACGAGTAGGGGACGGGTTGAGATGGCTCGGCCGCTCGGCGCTGCGAGCAGGGCCGCTCTGCCGGAACATGAATCGTCAGCCTCCTGTTGAAGCCGGGAATTCAGCGGCCGGCCAAGCGCCGGCCGGAAGCCCCGGATGATCGATGCCCGACGCCCGCGTTCACGACACTCCCGACACGCCGCAGGCCCCGCCCTGCACTCTCGTGGTCTTCGGGGCCGGCGGCGACCTGACGAAGCGCCTGCTGATGCCCGCCCTCTACAATCTGGCCGGCGGCGGGCTGCTCGACCAGAAGTTCTCCGTCCTCGGTGTCGATCACAACCCGCTCACCGACGACGGCTGGCGCGACGACCTCACGAAGACGATGGAGTCCTTCACCGACGACCCGTCCGCCGAATTTCACCCCGAGCGGATTGATCCGAAGCCGTGGGGCTTCATCCGCGAGCGCCTCCACGTGATGCAGGGTGACTTTTCCGACGAGGCGACCTTCAGGGATCTCGCCGGGCGGCTGACCGGCAACGTCGTGTTCTACCTCGCGGTGGCCGCCCGCTTCTTCGGGCCCGTGGTGGAGGGCCTCGGCAAGGCGGGTCTGCTCGCGCAGAGGGACGGCGCCTTCCGTCGCGTCATCATCGAGAAGCCGTTCGGTGCCGATCTCGGCTCCGCCAAGGCTCTGAACCAGACCATCCTGGCTCATGGCGACGAGAACCAGTTCTACCGGATCGACCACTTCCTCGGGAAGGAGACGGTCCAAAGCATCCTGGCGATCCGCTTCGCCAACGCCATGCTGGAGCCGATCTGGCGGCGTGACACCATCGATCACGTCGAGATCACCGCTGCCGAAACGATCGGCGTCGAGGAGCGCGGCCGCTTCTACGAGCCGACGGGTGCATTGCGGGACATGGTGCCCAACCACCTGTTCCAGCTTCTCACCATGGTGGCGATGGAGCCGCCGGCCTCGTTCGACGCCGAGGCTGTGCGCGACGAGAAGACGAGGCTGGTGACGGCGATCCGCCCGGTCTCGCCGGAAGACGCGGTGCGCGGCCAGTATGCCGCCGGCCACGAGGAGGGGAAGGACGTGCCGGCCTACCGCGGTGAACCGGACGTGGCCGAGGATTCACGCACCGAGACCTACGTCGCCCTCAAGCTCGCGATCGAGAACCCGCGCTGGTCCGGCGTGCCGTTCTACCTGCGCACCGGCAAGCGGCTGGCGGGCAGGCGCACGGAGATCGCGGTGCATTTCAAGCCGGCGCCGTTCACGCTGTTCCGCGGGGCGGAGGGCAACGACCTCGCCGCGAATGTCATGCGCCTGCGCATCGATCCGGAGCCCGGCTCGACCACCCGCCTGAACGTGAAGCGGCCGGGGCCGCAGATGGCTCTCGCCGCGATCGAGAGCGGCTTCCGCTACGCCGACTTCTTCACCCCGGCCGCCACCGTCGGCTACGAGACGCTGATCTACGACTGCATGATGGGCGACCCGACCCTGTTCCAGCGCGCCGACACCATCGAGGCGAGCTGGGCCGCCGTCGATCCGCTGATCAAGGCGTGGAAGGATGCGCCGGTATCCTTCTACCCCGCCGGCAGTCCGGGCCCGAAGGAGGCGGACGAACTCCTGAGCCGGGACGGGCGCACCTGGCTACCGCTGGGGGAGGGATGACGCAGATCCCTTCTCAATTCGGTCATCGTGAGGCGGAGCCGAAGCAGTCCCGTTCGCGATCTCTCGGGAGAGGTCGCGCCGCGAAACTCCTACGCTCCGCTCGCAGTGACGATGTAAGACGGAGTCTCAGCCTGCCTGCGCCTGCAATTCACGCAGGATCGCATCACCCATCTCGGCGGTGCTGATCGGGGTCTGGCCCTCGCCGACGATGTCGCGGGTGCGGGCGCCGGCGGCCAGCGCACGGGTGATCGCGCTCTCCACGAGGTCGGCGGCTTCGCCGAGTCCGAAGGAGTAGCGCAGGCACATGGCGAGCGAGCCGATCATCGCGATCGGGTTCGCGAAACCCTTGCCCGCGATGTCGGGGGCCGAACCGTGCACCGGCTCGTAGAGCGCCTTGCGGGTGCCGCGCGCGTCGGCCGCACCGAGCGAGGCCGAGGGCAGCATGCCGAGCGAGCCGGTCAGCATCGCCGCGACATCCGAGAGCACGTCGCCGAACAGGTTGTCGGTCACCAGCACGTCGAACTGCTTGGGGCGGCGCACGAGCTGCATGGCGCAGTTGTCGGCCAGAACGTGCTCCAGCTCGACCTGGGCGTAGTGCTCGGCATGGACCCGCGTGACGACCTCCTTCCACAGGACGCCGGTCTTCATCACGTTGTTCTTCTCCGCCGAGGCGACCCGGCCGGAGCGCTTCTGGGCGAGGTCGAAGGCGACGTGTGCGATCCGCTCGATCTCGGCGGTGGTGTAGACCTGCGTGTCGACTGCCCGCTTCGAGCCGTCCTCCAGCGTGGTGATCTCCTTCGGCTCGCCGAAATAGACGCCGCCGGTGAGCTCGCGCACGATCATGATGTCGAGGCCCTCGACCAACTCGCGCTTGAGGGCGGAGGCGTCGGCGAGGGCGGGGTAGCAGATCGCCGGGCGCAGGTTGGCGAACAGGCCGAGATCCTTGCGCAGGCGCAGCAGGCCGGCCTCGGGGCGGATGTCGTAGGCGACGCCGTTCCACTTCGGCCCGCCGACGGCGCCGAGCAGGATCGCGTCGGCCGCGTCGGCGCGGGCCAGCGTCTCGTCGGCGAGCGGCTTGCCATGGACGTCGATGGCCGCGCCGCCGACGAGGTCGCGCTCGGTCTCGAAATCGGCGAGGCCGGCGCGCTTGAGCCAACCGACCACCTTCTCGACCTCGGCCATCACCTCGGGGCCGATGCCGTCGCCGGGCAGGAGCAGAAGCTTGTAGGTTGTCATGGGGCTGAAATCCGGGCTGATGGCACGCGCCACGTTGCCCGCGCTCTATCGGCGCGGCCCGGCCCCCGCAAGCCCGTCTCGCAACCGATGCGCCTGTCCCAGCCGGTACGCTCGTCTCAGCCCGCGCGCTTGGCCGAGCGGAACGGGCGCAGCATCCAGGCCATGCGCCCGACCTCGTCTTCGTCCGCGCGCTTGCCCGAGCGGATGGCGCGCTCGGGGGCGGAGGATCCGATCTCGTGGACGATCTGCCCGAGGAGAGGCGGGATCTCCTGGCCGTACTCGTCGAGGAGAACGGCGGCGTCCAGCAGGGCCTGGACCTGATCGTCGGGAATCGGACGGCTCATGATCTGCGCGTCGAGTGCCTGATCGGCCAGCAACGTCGCGAGGCGGGAGACCTCCGACAGACCGGCCGGTGCCGAGAGACCGCTGCTCATCGATGGGATGCCCTCTTGATCGAACGGACGCTCAGGATAATCCGGCTTGGTGAGCCAATCCTTTCACCATGTTCGCATCCCGCGTGCCGAAAACGACCTGATCGTGATGGGGAAGGGCCGAGGGGACTGCTTTCCCAGCCCGACCGGGAAGGGCTAAGGTTCCGCCGTGCAGACACCGCGCCTTTTCCATTCCGCCGCCGCAGGACGCGGTCTCCTCATGCCCGCGGCCAGATCCGGTTCAAGCGCGGCGGCGATCGCTGGGCCGGTGCTGGCCGTGCTCGCGGCGCTGGCAGGCCCCTCTCAGGCCGGGCCGACCCGCGGCGGCAATGCTTGCTACCTCACCGGCGGCGGCGCCCTGGAGATCTGCCGCTCGGACGACGAGGCCGAAGGCGTCTACGCCGTTCCGCCGCCCTGCCGCTTCGTTCACGACGTGCAGATCCTGCGGCTCAAGGAGACCGGCGCGCCCGGCCCGCTCCAGGTGATCTATCGGGCCGAGCCGCCGCGCGGCGGCGGTCGCCGCGGCGAGGACGCCTGCCCGTCGGACCTGCGCGCCACCGATCCTGCCGCGGGCGGCGCCGTGCGCATCGGCCGGCAGATCGAGACGCTGGCCACGATCCTGCCCCCGACCGATCCGCGCTTCTGGAGCGAAGGGCTCAAAGGGTCCGGCTCGACGCGGGCCGAGCAGCCGCGCCGCCGCAGCCGGGCCAGCCGGCAGGCAAGGCGGGAGGCCCGCCGGGCGGCGCGCGAGGCGCGGCAAGGGGACAGGCAGGCGGAAAAGATGACCTTCCGCCCCCAGGCGCCGACGCCGGAGGACGACCCGTCCGGCAACGCGATGATGGTGGCCGGGCGCGATTGGGCCGGGGATCCGTACTACGCCATCCTGGCCACCGCGACCGAACCTTCGGGTGAGGGCCGCCGCCGGGTGCTGGTCCAGGCGCGAACCTACGATTTCCAGAGCCTCGACCTGCGCGTCGAGGCCGATCCCGGCACCGAGTGGCGGCCGTTCGGGGCGCCCGCCCCCGAGGAGAAGGGGCGGCGGCGCGGGCGCGGGCGGTCAGCGGCGGCGGCAAAGCCCGCGCCGGTGCTCGACGACACCGGCAAGCCCATCGTCGGCAACTGCGTCGCGCCGGATTTCGAGGCGCGCGGCTTGACCGGTTCGATCAGCGCAGTCGATCGCGTCTACCACTACTTCTACACCGACGTGGTGCCCGCCGATTGCGAGGCGCCGCGGAGCAAGCGGCGCATGGCCCTGTATCTGCGCACGAGCCGCGACCCGCTGGCGGAGCGGACATGGTCGGCGCCCGTCACGCTGATCGAGAGCCTGCCCGCCGAGACCGAGATCCGCGTCGCCAAGGCGCGCGGCATGGACCGGTGGGCCCTGGCCTATACCTGCTCGCGGCCGGTCACGGTCTCGGGCGGACCCGTCGCCGACATCTGCCTGCACTACACGTCCGACCTCTCGCCCGGCAGCATCACCGCCCTGGCGCTCTACGCGGAACCCGTGGCGGCCGGCCACTCGACGGCCTTTCTCGGCCTTCGCTCCGGCGGCGACGCCCTGGGGCGCTTCACCCGCGACGGTTTCGGCTGGATGACCGACCGCTACGGCAACCTCGACGCACCCGCGATCTACCCCGACAAGGGCGGCTTCCTGACCTGGCTCGACCGCCGTGCGCCGCGAATCGACGGCGGCGACGCCTCCTCCCTCTACGGCCGGCCGGTTTTCTGGGCGACCTGGACCGTGCGGCCGCGCGCGGCCCAGCCCTGAACCGGTGACGATTTCGGCGGTAGATTCGACAGAGGGATGAGCGGCCCTCGCGCCGCCGTCGGTCATGGGAGACCTTGAGCGGGCGTCGCCGAGGCGGAGCCAAGACGGGCATGCCTCCTGTGCGTGCGATGCGCGGCGGGGGAGGCTCTCTCGGGCAGGTGAGGAGCGAGCCATGACGGTCACGACACTCGATTCCCTGGCCGAGCGGCGCGGCGCCGACGTGCTGGTGGAGGTGCTACGCTCGGAGGGCGTCCGCTACGTCTTCGGCAATCCCGGCACGACCGAACTGCCGCTGATCGACGCCCTGACGGACGCGTCCGACATCGCCTACGTCCTGGCGCTGCAGGAGGCGAGCGCGGTCGCCATGGCCGACGGCTATGCCCAGGGCGCGCGACGGCCGGGCTTCCTCAACCTGCATACCGCCGGCGGCCTCGGCCACGGCATGGGCAACCTGCTCAATGCCCAGATCTCCGGCACACCCCTCGTCGTGACGGCGGGCCAGCAGGATTCGCGGCACGTCATCACCGATCCGCTCCTGTTCGGCGACCTGACCACCATCGCCGCCCCCACGGTGAAATGGGCGCGCGAGGTGACGAACGCCGACCAACTCCCGGTGCTCCTGCGCCGCGCCTTCCACGACTGTGCCGCCGCGCCCTCGGGGCCGGTCTTCCTGTCCCTGCCGATGGACGTGATGGAGGCCAAGACGGCCGCGCCGCTCGGCGAGATTTCCGTCATCGACCACCACGCCGTGGCCGGATCTCTCGACCGGCTGGCTGACCATCTCGCGGCGATCGCGCCGGGACGACTCGCCCTGATCGCCGGCGACGAGGTCGATGCCAGCGACGCCTCGGCCCAGGCGGTGCGGCTCGCCGACCTTCTCGCGGCGCCGGTCTACGGCTCGTCCTGGCCGGCGCATATCCCGTTTCCGACCGCCCACCCGCTCTGGATGGGCAACCTGCCGACCAAGGCGAGCGGCATCGCCGAGATCCTGGGCCGCTACGACGCTGTGTTCGCGCTCGGCGGCAAGTCGCTCATCACGGTGCTGTACACGGAAGGCTCGGCGGTGCCGCCGGGCACGGAGGTGTTCCAGCTCTCGGCCGATGCCCGCGACCTCGGCCGCACCTACGCCACGCAGCTCTCGACGGTGGGCAACGTGCGCGCCTCCCTCGACGTGCTGCTGCCGCTCCTGGAAACCCGCGTCGCGCCCCGGGCGGAGACCTATGCCCGCCTGCGCCGAGAGGCCGTCGCCGCCTACGACGCCCGCCGGGCCGCCCTGGAGGCGCGGGCGGATGCCGCCTTCGCCGATCCCGTCATCCATCCCCTCGTCGCCGCCCGCGAGATCGCCCGCGCCGTCGGATCCGACATCGCCATCGTCGACGAAGCGCCCGCGACGCTCGGGCATCTGCGCACGATCCTGCACAGCACTTGGACCCGGCAATATTCCTCGATCCGCGGCGGCGTGCTCGGCTGGGGCATGCCGGCCTCGGTCGGCTTCTCCCTCGGGCTCGATCGGGCGCCGGTGGTCTGCATCGTCGGTGACGGCGCGGCGATGTACTCGCCCCAGGCGCTCTGGACCGCCGCGCACGAGCGGCTGCCGGTGACCTTCGTCGTGATCAACAACGCCGAGTACAACATCCTCAAGCAATTCATGAAATCGCAGACACACTACGCCTCGGTGCGGGCGAACCGCTTCATCGCCATGGATCTGACCGAGCCGCGCATCGACTTTCTTGCACTCGCCGCCTCCATGGGCGTGCCCTCGCGGCGGATCGAGCGGGCCGGGGATGTGGCCGGGGCGGTCGAGGCGGGCATCCGCTCGGGGCGGCCGAACCTCGTGGAAGTGGTGGTCAGCGCGGCGTGACGGTCTCCCCGCACCCGATGCCGCCGACTCTCGTCTTCGATACGGACTGCGTGCTCTGTGCCGGATCGGTGCGGTTCGTGCTGGCGCACGAGCGCGATGAGCGCCTCCACTTCATGGGCGCGTGGTCGACCGAAGGGCTCGCCCTCGCCGCGCAGCACGGCTTCACGGCCGAGGATCTGAACGGCACCTTCCTGCTGGTTCAGGATGGCCGGGCACTGACACGCTCGGACGCTGCACTGGAAGTGGCGCGGCATCTCCGGGCGCCGTGGTGCTGGGCGAGGATAGCGCGGATCCTGCCGAAGCCGCTGCGCGACCGTCTCTACGGCGTCGTGGCACGCTTTCGCTACAGGCTGTTCGGCCGCCGCGAGGATTGTGCCCGGGTGCCGCCGGAACAGCGGCACCGCTTTCAAGGAGTTCGGCCGGTGGATCCGCCGCACCCGTGAGCGAAAAGATCAGGCCTTGCGGGCCACGGTGAAGCGGGCCGCGTCCTTGAGCACCCGCGCCCGCTCGCCCCAGGGGGCGACGGCCTCGTCGCAGAGCGCCACCAGCCGGTCGCACTCGGCGCGCGCGCCGTCGAGGCCGAGGCGGTCGACCAGCGTCGCCTTGCCGGCATCCTTGTCCTTGCCGGTGGCCTTGCCCATGGCTTCCGGCGAAGCCTCGCGGTCGAGGATGTCGTCGGCGACCTGGAAGGCCTGACCCAGCGCCTTGCCGTAGCGCAGAAGCGCCGCCCGCTCGTCGGCATTCGCGCCGCCGACCAGCGCGCCGGCCTCGACGGAGAAGGCGAGGATCGCGCCGGTCTTCATCGCCTGCATCCGCAGGGTGTCGTCGATATCCATATTGGCCGGGCCGAAGCGCCCCTCGGCCGAGAGGTCGAGGAGCTGGCCGCCGACCATGCCGCCGAGGCCGGAGGCGCGGGCGAGCCCGAGCACCAGCTCCGCCCGGATCGCCGGATCGGGCTGCCAGCGCGGATCGGCGGTGACCTCGAAGGCGAGCGTCTGGAGCGCGTCGCCGACGAGGATCGCGGTGGCCTCGTCGTAGGCCTTGTGGACGGTGGGCTTGCCGCGGCGCAGGTCGTCGTCGTCCATGGCCGGCAGGTCGTCGTGGACGAGGCTGTAGCAGTGGACGAGTTCGACGCCGGCGCCGGCGGCGAGCGCCGCATCCTCGGCGCCGCCGAGCATCCGTGCGGTCTCGATGGCGAGGAAGGGGCGCAGGCGCTTGCCGCCGCCGAGCACGGCATGGCGCATCGCCTCCATCAGCCGCGGTGGCCGGGCGATCTCGCCCGCCTGTAGGGTCGGGCCGAGCAGGTCGACGAGGAAGGTCTCGACGGTGTCGGCGACCTGAGCGAGCCTGTGGGTAAAGTCACCCGTATAGGCGTCCGCCTTGACCGAGGGGTGGGAAGCCTGCGTTGAGGTCATCGGAAGGGGCCTGGATCGGGGAGGGGCGGACGCGAGGTGGCGGTGCCGGAGGAGAGCGAGGCGGAACGGCACGGGCGCGACCTGCGACGGATTCCGGCGTCGAGACCCCTCGCGAGGGCCTCCGCCACCCAAAAGTCCGCTCCGAGGCGTCGAACCGGGCTGCGGCGCGCCGCGACCCTGATCACCCTCGCTCCCATTGCCATTCTTGCCTTCACGCTTACGCTCGCGCTCGTCTATAGCGTGGCGACCCCGCCCTCAACCCTGATGCTCGGCCGATGGTTGACACTCCAGGGCGCGCAGCGGGACAGCGTGCCCCTGGAGGCGATCGCGCCGGCCCTGGTCCAGGCGGTGATGGCCTCCGAGGATCAGCGCTTCTGCCTGCATAACGGCGTCGATTGGGGCGCGTTGCGCGAGGTGGTGGACGACGAGGAGGGCCCGAGCCGCGGCGCCTCGACCATCACCATGCAGACGGTCAAGAACGTCTTCCTCTGGCCCGGCCGCTCCTACATCCGCAAGGGTCTCGAGATCCCGCTGGCAGTGATGGCCGACGCGGTCTGGGGCAAGCGCCGGACGATGGAGATCTATCTCAACGTCGCCGAGTGGGGGGAGGGGATCTTCGGGGTCGAGGCCGCCGCCCGCCACTGGTTCCGCAAGAGCGCCCGCGACCTGACCCGCAACGAGGCCGCGCTCCTCGCCGCGGTCCTGCCGAACCCGATCCTGCGCAGCGCCGGCAAGCCGACCCGCGGCGTGCGGGCGATCGCCGGGCGCATCCAGAGCCGGATGGGGCAGGTGGACGGGTTGATGGGGTGTCTGAAGCGCTGAGCGTCAGCCACCTTCCGCCTCGCACAGTCGCGTCACCGCCCGCTCGTAGGCCTTCGCATCGAACTTCCGGAGCGAGTTCTCGCTCTGATAGCGCACACTTCCGAAAATCTTGCGGGTCTGCCAGGGGCGGTCGTGCAGGCCGAAGATCCAGGCGACGTTGGTGAAGGAGTTGGCGTCGCGCCCGTCGAGGAAGTAGCGGTTGTTGAGCCGCAGCGTCCGGGCGAAGGCCTCTTCCGGCGAGGGCGACCATTCGAGGATCTTCTTGCCCCAGTACATGCGCAGCTGGTTGTGCATGTAGCCGGTCTCGCGCATCTCGCGCATGGCGACGTTCCAGTAATGGTCGTGGGTCTTGCCCTCCGCCAGTTCCTCCTCGGAGTAGAGTTTGGGATGCGCGTCGTCGGCATGCTCGGCGAGCGTCTTGCGGGCCCATTCCGGTACGGCGCGGGCGTAATCGTCGTAGCCCTCGGTGTGGAAGACGTGGTTCATCGCCAGTTCGCGCCGGACGATCAGCTCCTCGAGATAGGCCGAGCGGTCGTCGCGGTCGGCGTCCTCCGCGGCGCGGATCGCGAGGGCGATCTCGACCGGCGAGATGTGTCCGAAATGCAGGTAGGGGCTCATATGTGAGGCGGCTCCCGCCTCCGGCTTGTTGCGGCCGGCGCCGTACCCGGCGAAGGCTTCGTCCACGAAGCTGTCGAGGCGCCCGCGCGCCTCGGTATGGCCGCCGCGGAACCGCTGCACCGGGCCGACCGTGGTGTCGAGGGTCAACTTCGCGAGGAGCCTGTCCGGATCGGAGACGTCGAGCCCGTCCTTCAGCTTCAGCCGCTTGATCAACCCCCCGGCGGGATGATCGATCGTCCGCGGCGCCAGCGGTTCGAGATAATCGTCCCAGAGCTTCTGGAGCTTCGGGCGCAGGGTGCGCGCGGCGTATTCGTGCTTGGTCGAGGCAGTCTCGACAGGCACCACCACGTCGCCCTCGAGCTGGACGATCCGGCACTTGGCTCCTCGTTCGATCTCGCCGTACCAGCCTTTCTGGATCGCGAGATAGCCGCGATCGAGCACCAGCAGAGCGGCCCGTTCCGACAGGTCGATGGCGACCTCGGCCGGCGTTCCGCGCCGCAGGAGGAAGGCGATGCCGCGTTTTTCCAGGGCGGCGGCCGCATCCGCGAGGCCCTGCAGCAGGAAGGCGTAGTGCCGGGCATTGGCCTCCGGAAAGCCGTTGGCGCCATCGAGCAGGCCGAAGCAGACGAGAAGCGGGAGCTTGAGGCGGTTGGCCTCCTCGATCGCCAGTTCCAGCGCCGGATTGAACGGGACGCGCATCGACTGCTGCATCAGATACAGCACGTAGTCGCCGCCATCGCGCGGCGGCACGTCGTTCAGAACCCGGATGCGGGCCGGTTGGATCGCCATCGCCCGAAAACGCCCCCGTTTCGACCTGTCGCGCCTCACCTCACCGGCGCAGCGGCCGAATCAGGCTCTGCCGCGTGATTCGGGGTTCGCCCGTCGGCGACCCGAGATCGATCCCGCGTCGGGGCAGGGAATGCACCAGCGCGGCAAACGTTGCATCGTCGGCGCCAGACGCAGCCGGCCGGCTCGAAGCGGGGTTGCCGCCCGATCAGAAATCGCGAGACGATTCAACGATGTGCCGCGCGGCGAAAGCAGATCGCGCGCGCTCGTCTATTGCGAAGCTTGCCGCGAGCATTGCATTCGGGCCGGATGAGGACATGCGGCATTTGAGTGACAGACCCGGTGCGACGTGTGCCTGCACACGCGCAAACGTGATCATTGCCGACCAAGCAGCTTGAAAAATCCCGGGCAAAGATCATTTTGTGCATTGCGGGAACGCGGACGGCGTCCGTGTCCCGCTGCCCTCCTTGGGCGTTTCCTCCCTAGACTTCGGGCCGTCCTTCGGGGCGGCTTTTTTTTGTTTCGAGGCCGGCGCTGTCAGCCGCGGGCGCGGGCGCGGATCATGAAGTTGTCGTAGGTGTACTCGGCCACCTGGAACCAGAGGTACTCCTCGTTCCGGAATGTCTTCATCGCGTCGTAGATCCGCTTGAAGTCCGGGTTCTTGGCCGAAAGGTCGGCATAGACCTCGTTCGAGGCTTTGAGCGCCGCCTCCATCACGTCCTGGGGGAAGGGGCGGAGCTGTGCCCCGCCCGAGACCAGCCGGCGCAGGGCCTGTGGGTTGCGCGCGTCGTAGCGGGCCTGGACATCGGCGTTCACCTGCGCCGCCGCGCCCTGCAGGATGGCGCGGTAGGTCTTCGGCAGGCCTTTCCACGCCTCGGCGTTGATCCAGAAATGCAGCAGGGCGCTGCCCTCCCAGAAACCGGGATAGTGATAGATCGGCGCGACCTTCTGGAGGCCGAGCTTCTCGTCATCGTGCGGGCCGATCCACTCGGCGGCGTCGAGCGCCTTGCTCTCCAGCGCGGCGTAGATCTCCGGCCCCGGCGTCGCCTGCACCGCCGCGCCGAGCTTGGACAGAACCGTGCCGCCGAGCCCGGCGATGCGCAGCTTCAGCCCCTGGAGATCGCCGACCGTCTTGATCTCCTTGCGGAACCAGCCGCCCATCTGCGCGCCGGTATTGCCGCCAGGCAGCGCCACCAATCCGTGTTTGGCGAAGATCTCGGCGAACAGCTCCGATGCGCCGCCCTGGAGCCACCACGCGTTCTGGCCACGGGCGTTGAGACCGAACGGGATGGCCGTGGCCAGTGCGAAGGCCGGAGTCTTGGCCATGCCGAAGCTTGCCGGTGCGTGGCCCATCTCGGCCTTGCCGCTTCCCACCGCGTCGAGCAGCCCGTCGGCGGGGGTCGACTCGCCCGCGGCCGAGACCTGGATCTGGAAGCGCCCGTCGGTCGCCTCGGCCACCGCTCTCGCGAGGCTCTCGGAGGCGCCGAACAGGATGTCGAGGCTGCGCGCATAGGCCGAGGTCAGGCGCCAGCGCAGTTCGGGTGCGGATTGCTGGGCCTGAGCAGGGCTCACCGACGTTCCAGCGGCGCTCAATCCGGCGCCGAGGCCGGCGGTCAGCAGGGCGCGGCGTGGCAGGGTGTTTGACATGGATCTCCCGGGTCGTCCCGATCGGCCGGCCGACCGTTGCCATACACGTGAAGGCGGCCAGCGGGAAACCGGGTCACGCCCCGTCGCCTCCCGCGCGGCGCCGTGATAGCAGGCTTCGCGTGAGCACCGAGAAACTCAGCCTCCACACCGTCTGCGGCCTTGACGAACTCGTCGAGCATCAGGCCCGCGGCGTCAGTCATGTCCTGTCGATCCTCGATCCGGACCGGGCGGATCCGGAGGCGTTCGGTGCTTATGGCACCCATCGGCGCACCATCCTGCGCTTCCACGACGCCATCGAGCCGGCGCCGGGCGTCGTCCTGCCGGAGCGCGGGGACGTCGAGAAGATTCTGGCCTTCGGGCGCGAGGCCATCGCCGATGGCGGGGAGATCCACATCCTCGTCCACTGCCATGTGGGCATCTCGCGCTCGACCGCGGCGCTGGCGACCCTGTTCGCCGAGGCCGAGCCCGAGACGCCGGCCGAAGACCTCATCGCCCGCCTCCACGCCCAGCGGGAGAAGGCTTGGCCGAACGCGCGCATGATCGCCTTCGCCGACGAGATGCTCGGACGCCGGGGCAGCCTCAGCGAGGCTGTGCGCCGCCTGCACGGCCTGCAACTGCGCAAGCGCCCCCATCTCGATCAGGTGATGCGCGATCTCGGTCGCGGTGCGGAGGTCGACGCGGCCCTGCGTGGCTGATCCTCGGCTCAGTTCGATTTGGCCGGGGTAAAGTTGCCGTCACGCCAGACGTAGAGCACGTAGCCCTGGGCGGTGATGTCGCCCTTGGCGTCGAAGCCGACCGGGCCGAGCACCAGATCGAAGCGCTCGCTGTGCAGCGCCTTGGCGATCGCAGCCGGTTCCGTGCTGTGGGCGAAGTTGCCGGCCTCCACCAGCGCCTGGAGCGCGGCGTAGCCGTAGATCATGGAGCCATCCGCCTCGATGCCCTGGGCCTTGAAGGCGGCGACCGTCCCTTGCGCCTCGGGTTTCCGGCTCGGATCGAGATAGAAGGTCATCAGCACGCCGTTGCTCGCCGGCCCTGCGATCTTGGCGAAATCCGGCGTGGCGATGGCCGAGGTGCCGAACCATTGCGGTCGAAACCCCCGCTCGGCCGCGATGCGGACCAGCCGGCCCATCTCCTGCGCGTCGCCGCCGTAATAGACCACGTCGATCCCCGCCGCCTTCAGCCGGTCGGCGAGGGCGGCATCGTCGGCATCGGTCGGCTGGAAGGCGGTGGACATGGCCTCGTTCACGCCGATGCGGTTGAGGTTGTCCTTGGTCGCCGCCGCAAGCGTGCGCGAGGCCGGTGAGAGGTCGCTGAGAATCGCGATCTTCCGATCGCGGAACCGCTCGGCGAGGATGGCGGCGGAGAGCTTGGCCTGATCGTCGTCCCGGCCGCAGACGCGGAAGATCGTCGGCAGGCCGCGATCGGTCAGTTTGGCGGCGACGGAGGCCGCGGTGATCATCACGATTCCGTTGGCGGCGTAGACGTCGGAGGCGGCCAGCGACGCATTCGAGCAGACATGGCCCACGACGAGCTTCACGCCCGAGTTCACGTAGTGATTGGCGACCGCCACGGCCTGATTCGAATCGCAGGAATCATCCTGCACATCGAGCACGATGGGCTCGCCGTCGATTCCGCCCTTGGCGTTGGCGTCCTTGGCCGCTGCTTCGACGCCGCGCAGAACCTGCTCGCCGACGGTGACGTAGGGGCCCGTCCGCGGCACGGCGACGCCAACCTTCACCTCCGCCGCGGCCGGAGAGGCGGCGATGAGCCCGGCGAGCAGCGCGAGGGAGACCGAAGCGAGGGCGAGGGGGCGTCGGACCGTCATGGCGCCTCTTTCCCAGCCCGCTGCCCCGTTGCCAAGGTCTGCCGGTCCGGACCGTTGTCGTCTGCCAGGACCATCGTCCTGCGCCGGCTCCCTTTCCGGGAGCGGCACGGCCGCGCATCCGACATCACAGATGATGCATGGAATGACGCGGGCGGGACCTTTGGCAAGTCGAGATCTCGATGAAACAGGGCGAACTTTCGGTCGAGGGGCGGAGAACACGGTGCGCCCGCGCCTTCGCCTTCCGGGACAGGGATCCTATCGGGTGACGGTGTAGAGGGAAGCGCCCGCGGCGACCGGCGCCGTCACGGTGGAGAACACGCTCAGCACCTTGCCCAGCTCCGCGAACGGCGCGCTCGACACGTAGACGAGGTCGCGGTTGCGCATGCGGAAGCTCTGCGACAGGAACAGGCCCTGCGGGTCGCGCAGATTGACCCGGTACACCACCGGCACCTGCGGCGAGGCCAGGAGCGGCGAGTTCGGCCGCAGCCGCCGCACCACCGCCGCCGGCTCGTAGCGGAAGATGAACACGCCTTCCGGATCGGCCTGGAAGTCGCGCAGGCCCGCGGCGCGGGCCAGCGCCTGCGACAGGGTCAGCCCGTCGGCCGAGAACGGCACCTCGGTGGTCGAGCCGAGCGCACCCACCGCCAGGAAGGTCTGCGGGTCGCGCACCAGCGTCAGCGTGTCGTCGGGACGCACGAAGATGTTCTCGCGCGGATTGGCGACCACGGTGCTCATCGGCACGGTGACGGTGCGGTTGCCGCGCGACAGCCGCACGAAGGTCTCGGCCACCGGCGTGCGCACGCCGCCGGCCTGGGCGATGACGTCGAGCAGGCGGTCGCCGCGGCCCGAGAGCGGCACGCGCTTGCCGGTGGCCGCCTCGCCGGTGACGGTGACCGATTGCGAGACCGGTTTGGTGACGGAGACGAGCACCTGCGGCTGGATCGCCTTGCCGGCGAGTTCGGTCTCGATCAGCGCCTGGACGTCCTGGGTGCGGCGGCCGACGACCTTGATGCGGCCGGCGTAAGGAACGGTGATGCCGCCGTCGGGCCCGACCACCTGCTCGGGGATCGTGGCGGACTTGGAGCCGGCGGAGAAACGGTCGGCGACGAGCGGGCCCGAGAACAGGCCGCCCGCACCGGCCTCCCAGACCTGGACCGCCACCGAGTCGCCGATCCCGATCACCGGTTCGACGGAGGGGCGGTGGTCGCCGAAGGTGACGAGGAGGCTGTCGAGGGGGCGGGTGCGCAGGGCCTCGACGAT